>NZ_JBFTST010000004.1:0-478991 GCF_056400165.1 Rhizobium sp. 01L410 | reverse complement strand
CCGAAAGCCTGGGAACAAATCAGCCTCAAAGGCCAACCTTCAAGAAATCCTAGAGCGAAAGACTTCGTCGCCTGCAGCGCCGCCGCCCTCGTTCAGTGACGCGGCTTATACGGCTATCACCGCTGAGCAGTCAACACTGACACGTAAAGAATTCCAATGTTTCGTGTAACTCATTGCAATTGTACGATAATTCGAAATGGATGGCGCGGAGCACGATGATGGACGTGCTGAAAGCAGCCAGAGCGCCCGGTATTTGCCCGCTTACCCCTTCAAAATTGTGGGGCGCCATCATTCTGCCGTGACAGGAGCACAATCGATACGGATAAGGACGCAGCATTCGAGCCAGTTTCAGGTCTTACAGTCATAAGGCACCTGATTTGACTCGCGTGCGCAAAATATGCACATCTTCAGGCCCAGCCGGTACGGCCCCGAAGAAGCCCATGAAAGGACGCGGACGCAGCTGCCATGATGACGGAGAAGATGATGATCCGCTCGTTGGGCAACGAGCCGCCGCTTCTCGCCGATGGCAGGCGTGCGCCCGACAAGCGCGAGGTTTCGCTCCGCTGGCTTTCCGGCACCTTTCTGACGGGTATCACCTCGAGCATCCTGATGGGCGTCGCCCTGTTCGCCGCCCTTGACGGCCGCCAGCAGCTGGCGATCCCGGCGGAAGCCTATGCCAACGTCAATGCAGACAGCCATGACGATGCCGCGGTAACCCGTGGCGGACGGCTGATCGCGCCGGCAATTGCCGCCAAGCCTTCCGACAAGGCGATCATGGAAGTCTCGACAGTCGTTCACGATGGCGACAAGGAAGTGGTGCGCCGCCAGCCTTTCTCGCATGTGAAGATGCGCCTCGCCGCGAACCATGTCGCAACCGAGGATTATCCCGATTTCGACGCGCTCTCGATTTTTTCCGCTGACGAGCCGCTACCGGCACCAGCACAACGCACCGGCGCCATCTACGGCTCCGATGTCGAATCCGAAGTCGCCCTTAAGTCCGTGCCCTTCCCGACCGGCAAGAGCGACCTCAAGGTTGCCGCCGGCATGTCTTTGGAAGAAGTCGAAGAAAATGTCCGTTCCAACGGTTCCGTTCTAACGGACGGCTCATCGCAGGTGGCTGCGCTCTACTACGTCGATCCGCAGCGCTTCTCCAACGAAGACAACGATGTCGATCTGACCGCCGGTCTTTCCGCCCGCGTGCTCGAGCAGAACATGACCGTCTCAGCGCCTGAAACGATCACCCCGCAAACCGAAGAATTTGCCGACGATATCATCCCGGCGCGCCAGGATGTTCCGATCGCCAAGGCGCTGATCGATGCCGGCTATCCCGAGCCGCAGGCCACGATGCTGTCGGGCTACCTCTCTCAGCCGCTCGGCAGCGAAGAGCTCTCGAAAGGCGACGTGCTGCGCATCGGCATCATCCAGAAGGGCGAACAGGCAAGGCTGATCCGCGCCAGCGTCTATCGTGGCGCAAGGCATCTGGTCACCATCGCGCTCGATGACAAGGGCCGTTTCGTCGTCGCCAGCGAACCGCCGCATCTCGACGCTGTGGCGACCGCCTTCAGCGACGACACGCTGTCGGTTCCATCGGGCCAGAATCTGCCGCGTGTCTATGACGGTATCTATCGGGCCGCTCTGTCCTACGGCATGACCAAGGACATGACGGCGCTGATCATCAAGCTTCTGGCCGCCAATGTCGATTTCCAGGCACAGCTGAAATCGAGCGATTTCCTCGAAGCGTTCTTCTCGGTCGCCGACTCGACAGGCAAGGCCACAGACGATTCCGAACTGCTCTATGTCAACGCCCGCTTCGGCGACACGGCGATCCGCTTCTACCGTTTCCAGGCCGATGACGGCAGCGTCGACTACTTCGACGAAGACGGCAAGAGCATCCGTCAGTTCCTGCTGCGCAATCCGGTTCCGAACGGCATCTTCAAATCCGGCTTCGGCATGCGCCGTCACCCGATCCTCGGCTTCGCCCGCATGCATACCGGCGTCGATTGGGCGGCACCCCGCGGCACGCCGATTATCGCCACCGGCAACGGCGTCGTCGAGAAGGCTGGCTGGGATTCCGGCGGTTACGGCAACCAGACGATCGTCCGTCATGCCAATGGCTATGAATCCTCCTATAACCACCAGAGCGCCATCGCCAAGGGCGTCGTTCCCGGCGCCAAGGTCCGCCAGGGTCAGGTGATCGGCTGGGTCGGCACGACAGGTGAATCGACCGGCCCGCATCTTCACTACGAAATGATCGTCAACGGCACCAAGGTCGATCCACTTCGCATCCGCCTACCCGGCGGAAAATCGCTGGATGGCGAGGCGTTGGCGAAGTTCCAGGACGAGCGCAAGCGTATCGATACGCTGCTCAACAACCAGCCGGTCGATCAGGTCGCAAGCAAGTAGCCTTTACTACTCCGGAGAGCGGCAATGCTCCTGATTGCGAGTAGAAATCACCCCAAAATTTTCGATTCAAGTAAAATCCGTTTGAAGTAGAATATTCGAAAGTGATTCGGCATCGGTTTAGCTAAATGATTTGGCGGGCGACATGGAATCGAGCGATACATTCGAAACGTGGGCATTGTGCAAGGCGCATGAAATCCTTTCGAAAGAAGGATTTCTCCTGATGGACGCGGCACAGGCCCTGGACAAGAAACGAACCAAATCCAACGCCTTTCTGCTGCGCAATGCCATTGCCCGCTCCCTGATGGAAGCGGCAAGCCTGCGCGGCGTTCAGGCGGCTGGCGAAACGGCCTGACACGTCGGAAGACCGCAAAATGACCGATCGGCGCGCATGAAAATGCCGTCCCGGATGTCTCGCGGGACGGCACATCATCTCATCATCAAGCGCGTGCGGTTTACGCCGCTTCGCTGACGGTCTGCCGGGTCCGGAACAGCAGCCGGTCGGAGCCATTCGTCACCTTGACCGTCGAACCATCGGGCACTTCACCCGACAGGATCTGTTCGGCCAGCGGATCCTGAACATATTTCTGGATCACGCGCTTCAGCGGACGGGCGCCATAAACCGGATCGTAGCCCTTGTTGGCCAGCCAGTTGCGCGCATCCTCGTCAAGATCGATGATGATCTTGCGCTCGGAGAGCAAAGCCACCAGCCGCTTCAGCTGGATATCGACGATTGCGCCCATTTCCTCACGCTTCAGGCGGTGGAACAGGATGATCTCGTCGATACGGTTCAGGAACTCCGGACGGAAGTGCGCCTTGACGACGTCCATCACCTGTTCGCGAACGTTTTCGCTGTCCTCGCCCTCGGAAAGCTGGGTCAGATAGTCGGCACCCAGGTTCGAGGTCATGATGATCATCGTGTTACGGAAATCGACCGTGCGGCCCTGACCATCGGTCAGGCGGCCATCATCGAGAACCTGCAGCAGGATGTTGAAGACATCGGGATGCGCCTTCTCGATCTCGTCGAACAGCACGACCTGATAGGGCCGGCGGCGAACGGCTTCGGTCAGCGCACCACCTTCATCATAGCCGACATAGCCGGGAGGGGCACCGATCAGCCGGGCCACGGAGTGCTTCTCCATGTACTCGGACATATCCATGCGCACCATCGCCGTCTCGTCGTCGAACAGGAAGCGGGCGAGCGCTTTCGTCAGCTCGGTCTTGCCGACGCCGGTCGGGCCGAGGAAGATGAACGAGCCGATCGGCCGGTTCGGATCCTGAAGACCCGCGCGGGCACGGCGCACCGCGCGCGACACGGCCTGTACCGCATCACCCTGACCGATCACCGACTTGGCCAGCTCGTCTTCCATCCGCAAGAGCTTGTCGCGTTCGCCTTCCAGCATCTTGTCGACGGGGATCCCGGTCCAGCGGGAAACGATATGGGCGATATTGTCGGGGGTCACGACCTCCTGCACCATCGCGCCACGATCGCCATCCTGCTTTTCCGCGTCGGTAAGCTGCTTCTCGAGCTCCGGGATCACCCCGTAGGTCAATTCGCCGGCGCGCTGGAACTCGCCCTTGCGCTGGGCGATCGCCAGCTCATTGCGGGCTTCGTCGAGCTGCTTCTTGATATCGGCGGCAAGGCCAAGCTTCTGCTTCTCCGACTGCCAGCGAGCGGTCAGGGCATCGGCTTCCTCTTCGAGATCGGTGAGTTCGGTCTCCAGCCGCTTCAGCCGGTCGGCGGAGGCGACGTCGGTTTCCTTCTTCAGCGCTTCGCGCTCGATCTTCAGCTGCATGATGCGGCGATCGAGTTCGTCGAGCTCTTCCGGCTTGGAATCGACCTGCATGCGCAGACGGGCAGCAGCCTCGTCCATGAGGTCAATCGCCTTGTCCGGCAGGAACCGGTCGGTGATGTAGCGGTTCGACAGCGTCGCAGCCGCGACCAGGGACGAATCCGAGATACGGACCTTGTGATGCTGTTCGTATTTTTCCTTCAGGCCGCGCAGGATCGAGATCGTATCCTCGACCGTCGGCTCATCGACGACGACGGGCTGGAAGCGGCGGGCAAGAGCCGGATCCTTCTCGACATGCTTGCGGTATTCGTCGAGCGTGGTCGCGCCGACGCAATGCAGCTCGCCGCGGGCAAGCGCTGGCTTCAGCAGATTGGAGGCATCCATGGCGCCATCGGCCTTGCCGGCGCCGACAAGCGTATGCATTTCGTCGATGAAGAGGATGATCTCGCCGTTTTCGGACTGAACTTCGTTCAGCACCGCCTTCAGGCGTTCCTCGAATTCACCGCGGAACTTAGCACCGGCAATCAGCGCGCCCATATCGAGCGCCATCAGCTTCTTGTCCTTGAGGCTTTCAGGGACGTCGCCATTGACGATGCGCAACGCCAGACCTTCGACGATGGCCGTCTTGCCAACGCCGGGTTCGCCGATCAGCACCGGGTTGTTCTTGGTGCGGCGCGACAGGACCTGGATGGTGCGGCGGATTTCGTCGTCGCGTCCGATCACGGGGTCGAGCCTGCCTTCGCGGGCCTCGGCAGTCAGATCGCGTGCGTATTTCTTCAGGGAATCGAAGCCCTGTTCGGCATTGGCAGAGTCTGCCGTGCGGCCCTTGCGGATTTCGTTGATGACCTGGTTGAGGCTCTGCGCCGAAACGCCGGCACTCTTCAGCGCTGCAGATGTCGAAGCCGAAGACTCGATCGCCAGCGCCTGCAGCAGCCGCTCGACGGTGACGAAGCTGTCGCCAGCCTTCTTCGCAGCTTCTTCGGCCGTCGAGAACACCTTCGCAAGCGGTGCCGCGAGATAGATGTTGCCACTACCGCCTGACACTTTGGGAAGCTTTGCAAGAGCGGCATCATTGGCGAGACGCGCGGCCTTGGCGTCGCCGCCGGCACGCTCGATCAGCGAGGCAGCCATGCCTTGATCGTCGTCGAGCAGCACTTTCAGCACATGCTCGGGCGTAAACTGCTGGTGACCCTGGGCCAAAGCGTAGGTCTGAGCGGACTGGACGAAGCCGCGAACGCGCTCGGAGTATTTTTCGATATTCATGCTGTACCTCCATGGATCGCCCTGCCCTGAAGAGGCACAGGCCGATGATTGAGATTGAGCTCCCTGAAAAGGCAAGCCCGGCTCCACCGCTATGGGATTTCGGCGAAGCAATCGGAGACGAATATGGTGGGATATCGCAGCAGTTTAAAGGGGGATTACATTGAAAAGCGGCAGCGATTGCTGCCGCTCGCTCAGGATTTTTCAAGAGCCGCGAAACGCATCGCGCAGAACGCCGAAGACCTATTGAAGCTGCGGCTTCTTGAGGAAGCTGTTGCGGTCGGCGGACTTGATGCGCAGCCAGGCTTCGCGCCCGTCGCGCAGCACGCGCATAGGGATTTCGGCACCGGCCGAACCGCTTTCCCAGACCTTGCGATAGAAATCCGCAAGTCCTTCCACTTCGCCGTCCCGGATTTCGGAGATAACGTCACCCCGCTTCAGCCCCGCCTTGGCAGCAGGACCATCCGGCGCCACGCTCATGACGATGACCTCGCCGTTGTTCTCCGCCGAAAAAGCGCCGAGCCAAGGCCGCGCAGGCTTGTTGATCTGGCCGCGATTGAGCAGGTCGTCGAGGATCGGGCGCAGAAGATCGATCGGCACCGTCATGTTGATATCCGCGACGTCACCATCCTTTGCCATTTGCAGCCGGAGCGAACCGATGCCGAGCAGCTTGCCCTCGGCATCGACAAGAGCAGCGCCGCCCGAGGAGGGATGGGCGGGCGCCGTGAAAATCGCCTCGTCGAGCAGATATTCCCAGTAGCCTGCGAACTCCTGTTTGGCGACGATATTGGCCCGGACGAATTGCCCAATACCATCAGCCAGCATCACCGGATCACCGACCCTGGCGTCCGATGAATTGCCGAGCGGCAGTGCAGGAAGGTCGAGCGCACCGAGCGCCTGGATCAGGCCGAAGCCGGTTTCCTGATCATAGGCAAGCGCGTGCCCGGCAACAACATGACCATCCTGGCGCGTCAGCCAGACCTCTTCGGCTTCAGTGATCAGGTAGCCGATGGTCAGCACAAGGCCGTTTTCGCGAATGACGACGCCGCTGCCCTCTCTGACTGTGCCGAGCGTGGCAGCGGTAAAGGCATCCTCGGCTATGGAGGAGCGAACGGCCACAATTGACCGCAAAATCTGATCTGTATTCATCTCTTTATCCTGACCGCAGATGCGCTGGCCGAAAGCGGGGCTGTCAGGACAGCGCACTGACATAAAGGTATGAACTGGGCGCCGCGAGCGCAAGCTTTGCAATCACAGATCCGTGCGGGGATGACACCCCGCCATGGCTAAGCCGGTGATTTTCCGTATCTATCAGCAGAAAATTCGGATATTCGCGATTCCGTGATCGCAATGAGGGGAAGCAGATGGAAACAAGCGACCGGGCCTCTGCCGTGCTCAAGCAGCATTTCGACCAGCATAGAACGCAGCTGAGCCGCTCGGAGCTTGCCGTTGCCGAATATCTGGTTGCGCTGCCGATCGACGTGCTGATCTTCAAGAGCGCCGAAGAGATTGCCTCCGATGCGGGCACCAGCGACGCCACCGTCATCCGCACGGCGCGCCGCCTCGGCTTCAGTGGCCTGCCGGAGCTGAAACGCGTCTGCAGCCGCACGATGGCGAAGACCATTCCGACCAGCGACCGCCTGGAACAGCGCTTTCGCGGCACCGGCAGCGAATTGCCGAAAGTGGCGCATCAGATGTTTGCGACAGCCCGCGAGGTTCTGACCTCAACCGAGGAGCAGCTCGATGAACACATGCTCTCCGCGGCCGTGTCGGTCCTGGAGGGGGCCGATACGGTCTGGTGTCTTGGAATGGGGACCGCCGAGATCGAAGCCCGCCATTGCGCCATGGCGCTCAGCCGCGCCGGATTGAGAACAAGATGGTCCGGCGCATCGGGCTTCACGCTTGCCAACGATCTGCTCGATCTCCGTGCAAGCGATGTCGTCGTGCTTTTCAATGCGGTGCATGAAACACCCGAATTTTCGATGGTTGCCAGCCAGATGAGCGAGATCGGCTGCAAGCTCATCCTCGTCTGCGGCGTTCAGCTGCGTGCGCTTTACAAAGATAAGGTCGATGCGCTGCTGACCTGCATCGGTTCGCCCTCCAAGCTCGCAAGCTGGACCCTCGGCGCCATCGTCACCGGCGACATGCTTGCCTACGGCGTTGCCGTCAGGAATCAGCCTCGTGCGATCGAGACAAAGCGCCGGCTTGCAGGCTTGCGGGCAAAGGTAGAGCGCAAGAACTGATGCGACAACCGCGGCAAATTTGTCAGCCACCCGCGGACATTCTTCCTCAATGCCTCGATCGCTTTCTAGAACGGGAAGACTCAACGAAAAAGGCCGCCCTCAAGGCGGCCTTTCTTATTCCGTTAGCAGAAATGCTTATTCCGAAGCGGCGTCAGCCAGTGCGGGAGCGTCGGCTGCGGCCTCGCCTTCACCCTCACCGCTGGCGCGGCGCGGACGACGGGGGCGGCTGCCGGTGCTGCGGCGGCGCGGCTGGCGCTCGCTCGACTGGCCGCCTTCCTCTTCCATCGAAACCTCGACAGGAATGCCCTCGATCTCAGGCTGCGGACCCGTGCCGTCGATAACCTCGGCAGCGACGGCCGGAGCCGGCGCTTCGCGGCGTGGCTCACGTTCGGCGCGCGGTTCCCGGGGCTCCCGCTGCTCGCGGGGTTCGCGTTGTTCACGGGGCTCGCGCTGTTCACGCTGCTGATGCTGTTCGCGCGGCTGCTGCTGATCGCGGGGCGGCTGAACAACGACGACATCGTCGTTATCGCCATCCGAATCGTCGCCATTCTCGGCGCCGTCCTGGTATTCGCCGCGCTCGTCGCGCTGGAAGCGCTCCTGCATCTGCGCCTGAGCACTCGCGATGATGCGGTTATAATGCTCGGCATGCTGAAGATAGTTTTCGGCCATGACGCGATCGCCGGAGCTCTGGGCATCACGGGCGAGCTGAGCATATTTTTCAGCAATGTTCTGGGCCGTACCGCGAACCTTTACGTCCGGACCCGAGCTGTCGTAGGTCCGTGTCAGCGGATTGCCACCCTTGCGGTTGAAGTTGTTGTTATTATTGCTTCCGCCGCCGCCATTGTTGTTGCTGCCACGCCCTCGACCGCGCTTGTTCTGCTGTCCTGGCCTCATCGATCGTTCACCTGAATTCTCTGTTTGTGTGGAGTTAAGGCACCGACCGCAATGCCGGAAACCGGTCAGAGCTTTCGTGCCGCAAGCATGATGCGCCTTCGCGCCGACCTGCCGCTTGTTCTCAAGTCATATTGACTGATTCACGCATTGGGTCGTGTTCAACCTTTGAAACTCTCGTTTAAAAGAGTGGACCCCCCGAGGCTGACCAAGTACCGAACGAATCTTCGTTCCTTCTTGGGTGCCCAACGCGTGAGCGCAACCTATCTTGCTTCCCGGGGAAATCCAAGCCTTTTCTTCGCAATAGCAATATCGTCCTGTTTAATGCTGCAATTTGTGGCTCAGACATTAAGTGCGAACACGAGCACCCGGTCATTCTGGCCGTAATCTTTGATGGACGCGAGACGCTGGAAGCCTGCAGCTTCGAAAACCGCAGTGACGTCGTCCCGCTGATCGTATCCGATCTCCAGTCCGACGATACCGTCTGGCCGCAAGAACCTCGCTGCATCCTTGGCTATCGCTCTGTAGGCGTCAAGCCCATCCGGACCGCCATCCAAAGCAGCCACAGGATCAAATTTCGTCACTTCGGGAGCGAGATCGTGAACGACCTTGGAAGCAATATAGGGCGGATTTGAGACGATCGCGTGAAAGCGCCCATCGATGTTCTCGAACCAGCTGGATTGCAAAGCCTCGAAGCGTCCCTGAAGCCCGTTTCTTGCGGCGTTTGCTTTCGCTGTTGCCAGTGCATCAGAAGAGATATCGCTGCCAATTCCCTTGGCTTGCGGGAATTCGCTCAAAAGCGCTAGGCATATCGCCCCCGTTCCCGTGCCGATATCAAGGATATGGAGATCGGCGCCCGAACTTGCAAGGCTCCTTAAATAGGGAAGCATCACGTCGACGAGGATTTCGGTATCGGGCCGCGGCTCTAACGTGCCTGCCGACAGCGACAGCGGCAGGCCGTAGAATTCACGCTCACCGAGAATACGATGAACGGGTTCGTGCTGCAGCCGCCGCTCGATGGCGGCGTCGATCGCCGCAATCCTGTCGTTCGCCGGAGCCTCGTTCGCCCGCGTCAGCATTTCCGTCGCCGAGAGGCCGAGCAATCCGGCCACGAGCAAACGGGCATCCGTTGCGGGATCGGCGATCCCGGCCTCCGTGAAGCGGCGGCGAGCTTCGGAAAGAACCGCCGAAACCGTTCGCCCGCTTTCCGTCATTGCTGTTCGCCGAGGCTGGCGAGCTGGCTTGCCTGATAGTCGGCCAGCAGCGCATCGACGACTTCATCGATCTCGCCGACCATCATCCGGTCGAGCTTGTAGAGCGTCAGGTTGATGCGGTGATCGGTGATGCGGCCCTGCGGGAAATTATAGGTTCGGATGCGTTCGGAGCGATCGCCGGAGCCCACCTGGCTCTTACGGTCGGCAGAACGCTCGCTGTCGGCCCTCTGGCGCTCCGCGTCGTAGAGACGCGACCGCAGAACCTGCATCGCTTTCGCCCGGTTCTGGTGCTGCGACTTCTCGGAGCTGGTGACGACGATACCGGTCGGCAGGTGCGTGATGCGCACAGCAGAGTCCGTCGTGTTGACGTGCTGGCCGCCGGCACCGGACGAGCGCATCGTATCGATGCGGATATCTTCCGCCCGGATTTCGATATCGATTTCTTCGGCTTCCGGCAAAACCGCCACCGTCGCGGCCGACGTGTGGATACGCCCGCCTGCTTCCGTCTCCGGCACGCGCTGAACACGGTGTACGCCGGATTCGAATTTCAGCTTGGCGAACACGCCGCGGCCAGTGATCGTCGCAATGATTTCCTTGAAGCCGCCGGCTTCCCCCTCGCTCGACGACAGGACCTCGACCTTCCAGCCATTGGCAGCCGCAAAGCGCTCGTACATGCGGAACAGATCACCGGCAAAAAGCGCGGCTTCGGAACCACCGGTTCCGGCACGGATTTCCAGGATGGCACTCTTTTCGTCGGCGGCATCTTTCGGCAGCAGCAGGATCTGGATTTCCTGCTCCAGCCCCTCGATCCGCTCCTTCACATCGGGATATTCAAGCTCCGCAAGCTCGCGCATATCGCGATCGACAGACTTGTCCTCCAGCAGCACTTCCAGATCGGCAAATTCATCCACGGCCTTCTGATAGGCGCGGATCTTGCCGACCACGGGCTGCAGCTCGGAATATTCGGAGGCGAGCTTCACATAGACGTCGGCCGCAGGACCGGCGGACATGCGCGCTTCGATCTCGCCGAAGCGGCGTTCCAGCTCGCGCATCTTTTCCAGGGGAAGCTTCGCCACCCTTCACTCCAATTCTTCTTATCGTTCTCTAAAGGGGAATATTGTGGCTGCTGGCGAAACGGACAAGAATGTCGCGCACGGATTCTGTGGCATGCGTATCGTCAAGCGCCTCGTCCATCAGCTTCGAAAGCGCCGAAACGTCAAGCCCGAGCAGCATCGCCTTCACCGGTCCGATCGAGGCCGGCGACATCGAGACCGAGCGGAAGCCGATCCCCAATAGCGCCATTGCCGAGATCGGCTTGCCGGCCAACTCGCCGCACAGCGTCACGGTCGTGTTGTTGCGTTCGCCGGCGCGGGTGATGTCGCGCAGGATACGCAGGAAGGGACGTCCGAGCGTATCGAAACGGTCGGAAACGCGCGCATTGCCGCGGTCGACGGCCATCGAGAACTGGAACAGGTCATTGGAGCCGACAGAAACGAAATCCGCCGCTTCCATCAGTTCATCCAGCTGCCAGAGCAGCGCCGGAACCTCTAGCATCGCGCCGAACTGCAGCTTGCGCGGCAAGCCGTGGCCGAAGCGAGAAAGATGCTGCACTTCCTTCTGCAACAACTCGCGGACTGCCTTCAGTTCCGAAACCTCGGTCACCATCGGCACCATGATCTTCAGCTCGGTTCCGGCGGCAGCCTTGAGCATCGCACGAAGCTGGGTGCGCAGAAGGCCAGGACGGTCGAGCGACAGGCGGATAGCCCGCCAGCCGAGTGCCGGGTTTTCTTCCTCGTGGCCACGGAAATAGGGAACGACCTTATCGCCGCCGATATCCAGCGTGCGAAACGTCACCGGACGCCCGGCCGCCTGTTTCAGGACGTTGCGGTAGAAGGTTTCCTGCTCATCCGCCTTCGGCATCGTCGAAGCGATCATGAACTGCAGCTCGGTGCGGAACAGGCCGATGCCCTCGGCACCGGATTCCGCCAGCTGCGGCAGATCCACCAGCAGACCGGCATTCATCTGCAGTGCGATGCGCTTGCCGTCCTTGGTAACGGGTTCGACAGCGCGCAAGGCGCGGAACTGCTCCTGCTTGCGGGCGCGGAAGCGCACCTTCTCCTCGTAAGAGCGCTGCAGGTCCTGCATCGGGCGCAGGTGAACATGACCTTCGTCACCATCGACGATCGCCGCATCGCCGTTTTCAGCGAGCGCAACGACGCCCGCTGCCTGGCCGATAACAGCAATGCCCATGGCGCGTGCAACGATGACCACGTGGCTCGTCACCGCACCTTCTTCCAGCACGAGGCCGCGAACATTCGCCCGCGGATAGTCGAGTAGTTCGGCAGCCCCCATAGCGCGGGCAAAAATGATTGCATCGTTCGGGAAGCCGTCGGCGGTGGTCCGGCCGCTATAGCCGGTCAGCTGCCTGAGAAGACGGTTGGCCAGATCCTCAAAATCATGCATCCGTTCGCGGAGGTAGGGATCTGTTAGGCGCATCATCCGCGCCTTGGTGTCCGACTGCACCTTCTCGACCGCCGCTTCCGCCGTCAGGCCGTTGCGGATCGCTTCTTCCAGCTTGCGCACCCAGCCCTGGTCATGCGCAAACATCCGGTACGTCTCGAGAACCTCTCGGTGCTCGCCTTCCATGGAGACGTCACGGCGCGACAGCATGTCGTCGATCGACAGCCTGAGCGAGCCCATTGACTCCGCGAGCCGCCGGATTTCTTTATCCGAATCCTCGTTGAGAAGATTGGTGACGACGATGCGCGGCTCGTGCAGCACGACGTAACCGAGACCGATGCCTTCATTATAGGTATCGCCGTCGATCGTCACGGCACGCGTCAGATCGAGTTCGAGGCCCGGCTTGGTAATTTTCTTGAGCTCGCCGGTGGCGATCATCTCGGCGAGCACCATCGCCGTCGTTTCCAGCGCTTCCAGCTCTTCGTCGCGATAATTGCGGCTGGCCTTGTTCTGCACGACGAGAACGCCGAGCGAGCGCCCGGTTCTCAGGATCGGCACACCAAGGAAGGAATGATAGATCTCTTCGCCGGTTTCCGGCAGGTAGCGGAAGGCCGGGTGCGACTGCGCATCGGAAAGATTGAGCGGCTGCGCGGAAGCGGCAATCGTACCGACGAGACCCTGTCCCATCTTCAATTGCGAAAGGTGAACGGCTTCCTTGTTCAGACCTTCGGTCGCATAGAGCTCGAGCACGCCGTCGGCGCGCAGCACGTAGACCGAGCAGACCTCGGCAACCATGTTGCCGGCAATCTGGCGAACGATCCGGTCGAGTCGCTCCTGCGGCTCCAGCGGTTCCGCCATCAACTCGCGCAACCGCTTGAGCAGTACGCGCGGACCACCGGACAGGTCTCTCATTGCGTCTCAAGCTCCCCGAAACAAACGCCTAATGCGGCCAGCAGAACCGGCCGCATCTCTTCATCTCGAAGGGGCGGCCCGCCCGCTGGGAATCAATTCTTATCCAGACCGTAGCAGGAATGCAAAGTTCTGACAGCGAGTTCCGCATACGGACCGTCGATCAGGATAGAAATCTTGATCTCCGACGTGGTGATCGCCTTGATGTTGATACCCTTTTCCGCGAGCGCGCGGAAGGCCGTTGCGGCAACGCCAGCGTGCGAACGCATGCCGATGCCGATGACGGATACCTTCACCAGACCGGATTCGTGCTGAACCACGTCATAACCGATAGCCGGCTTGTTGTCGGAGAGTACCTTGATCGCCTTGTCGACGTCACCCGACGGAACCGTAAAGGTCATGTCGGTCTTCGAGCCGTCCTCGGAAATATTCTGGACGATCATGTCGACATTGATATGGTTTTCGGCCAGCGGTCCGAAGATCGCGGCGGAAACACCCGGCCGGTCGGCAAGACGGCGAAGCGAGATCTGAGCTTCATCCTTGGCATAGGCGATGCCGGTGACTACTTCCTGTTCCACGATTTCATCCTCGTCACAAATCAGCGTTCCGGGCGGATTCAAGAAGTCACCCATGCCCGGAGCATCGGGATCTTCGAAAGAGGAGCGCACGAAGGTACGAACCTTGTGCACCATGGCAAGCTCGACCGAGCGAACCTGCAAAACCTTGGCGCCGAGCGATGCCATTTCGAGCATTTCCTCGAAGGCGATCTTCTTCAGGCGGCGCGCCTGCGGCACGATGCGCGGATCGGTCGTGTAGACGCCATCGACGTCTGTATAGATATCGCAGCGGTCAGCCTTCAACGCCGCGGCAACGGCAACGGCAGAGGTATCAGAACCGCCGCGGCCGAGCGTCGCGATGCGATTATCGGGGCCGATACCCTGGAAGCCGGCGATGACGGCAACCTGTCCCTCGCCCATGCGCTTGACGATATCGGCACCGTCGATTTCCTGAATACGGGCGGCGCCATGGGCATTATCCGTGCGGATGGCGATCTGCCAGCCCTGCCAGGAGCGCGCATTGATGTCCATCGCCTGCAGCGCGATTGCCAGCAGGCCGGCAGTCACCTGCTCACCCGAGGCAACAACGGCATCATATTCGCGCGCATCGTAGAACGGGGAGTTGGCGCCGACGACCTTCGGCATGTTCTGCACCCAGCCGACCAGCTCGTTGGTCTTGCCCGACATCGCCGAAACGACAACCGCGACCTCGTGGCCCGCGTCGACTTCGCGTTTCACATGGCGGGCAACGTTCTTGATGCGGTCCAGATCGGCGACGGATGTTCCGCCGAATTTCATAACGATGCGTGCCATAAGCCTCTACCACAGCCAGCGCCTGATACCGGATCGGGATTTTCCGGAAGCTCGCGCGCCATTGACAAACCACCGGGAGAGACGATCGCCAGACCCGGCATCCAGAGCCGTCAGGACCACCGGCCGGAGCGCTCGAATTGGGAGTTCTGGAACGCTTCTGAAGCCTTGGCGCCCAAGGGCTCAAGTTGGGGCGTCTCTTAGCGGCTTTGCAGGGGGGTGGCAAGGTCGCCTTCAGGCGATTGGCGGTACGGTGGCGCAAAGTTTTCGATCGTGAGCCGGACAGGCATTTGGAAAGGCCCGCAGGCATCTTTTACAGCCGTTCGTCATAACACCTTGGGGTTATGTTCGATCCCGTTCCGCTCATTCATCTTTTCTTCATAAATAAAAAATGCGGGCGGTGACCTGCGCGGAACAGCTATAAGAATTGCACTGCGCAGCTCCCGGGAAGATCAATCAACAACTCTTCGCGGAGGCGGAACATGAACAACACAGTAAAACTCGACCGCGCATTGGGCCTCTGGTCCGTTGTGCTCTTCGGTCTGGCCTATATGACGCCGATGATCGTCTTCGGCACCTTCGGCGCACTTGCCGCAGCAAGCCAGGGCACGACGGCGATGGCCTATCTCGTTGCCGCCGCCGCCATTCTGCTGACGGCAATCAGCTATGGCGTCATGGCCCGCGTCTACCCGGTTGCCGGCTCCGCCTACACCTATGCGCGCCGCTCGATCAGCCCCAGCATCGGTTTCCTCGTCGGCTGGGCGGTTCTGCTCGATTACTTCTTCCTGCCGATGGTCATCTGGCTGATCGGCGCCGCCTATCTGACCTCGGCATTCCCGACGATCCCGGCCTATGTCTGGATCATCGGATTCATCGTGCTCACCACGCTGGTCAATGTCGTCGGCATCGCCTTCGCAAACCGCGTCAATTTCATCCTGATGCTGGTGCAGCTCGCCGTTCTGATCGCCTTCGTGTTCCTGGCTGCCCGTTACGTCATGGCCGCCAGCGGTCCCGCAGGCCTCGTCTCGGCAACGCCGTTCTTCAAGACTGACGTGCCCTTCTCGGCATCGATCGCCGGCGCCGCGATCGCCGCCTATTCCTTCCTCGGCTTCGACGCCGTCTCGACGCTGACCGAGGAAACCAAGGATGCCAAGCGCACCATGCCGCGCGCCATCCTCATCACCGCCCTTGCCGGTGGCCTGATCTTCGTCGTGGCTGCCTACATCACGCAGCTCGCCCATCCCGGCATGGACTTCGTCTCGGTCGATGCCGCCGCCAGCGAAATCGCCAAGATGATCGGCGGCGACGTCTTCGTCACCATCTTCCTCGCAACGCTGGTCGTCGCCCAGTTCACATCGGGTCTCGCTGCCCAGGCAAGCGTCGGCCGTCTTTTGTTTGCCATGGGCCGCGACAACGTGCTGCCCTCATCGATCTTCGGCAGCCTGCATCCGAAGTGGCACACGCCCATCATCAACCTGATCCTCGTCGGCATCGTCGGCCTGCTGGCGCTGACCATGGACGTCACCACCTCGACCTCCTTCATCAACTTCGGCGCCTTCCTGGCCTTCACCGCCGTCAACATCTCGGTCATCGCGCTCTACATGAAGGGTGACCAGCAGGTGAAGCCGCTCGGCGCACTTGTCGGCCTCGTCATCCCGGCTCTGGCCGCCGTCTGCGACCTGTTCCTGCTCTGGAACCTCGACGAGCATGCCAAGGTTCTCGGCCTGATCTGGCTGGTAATCGGTATCGGTTATCTCGCCTACCTGACGCGCTTCTTCCAGTCCGCGCCTCCCGAAATGGATTTTGCCGAATAACTTCCGCCAAGCGTCAGCCCGGCCGGCAACGGCCGGGCTATGCCAGAAACAGCCTGAATAGCTCGGCCTGGCTGGAAATATTGAGTTTCGAGTAGATCTGCCGGCGGTGCACCTTGACGGTATTGGGCGAAAGCTCCAGCACGGCGGCAAGCGAGAGGTTGGAATGCCCCTTGAGGATCAGCGTCACGATCTCGAGTTCACGCTTGGTCAGCAGCGGATGCTCGATCCGCGCCGCCGGAGCCGCGTTCTTGATCTCCAGCGACAGGCCGGAGACATGGAACCAATGACGGCCAGCCAGAGAGCAAACCAGCGGCGCTGCCGACCGCAAGCGCTGCAAGTCCTCTTCCGAAAACAGCGCCGCATTGCCGGTCCGCGACAGGGAAAGCACGGCGATATAGCCATTCTCCAGCGTCAGGACGAAGCCGATCTCGTCGAGGATCTCGGTGGTCGCGTAATGAATGCGGAAATACTCGGTCTGCGCAAAGTCGTCTGGCGCGATCTCGCGCATCACGATCATCCGCGCACTACTGTCGGCACGCACCGCATCGTAGAAGGGATCGAGCACGAAGGCGCCGGCCAGATATCGGTCGACGATCAGCGCCCGCTCGGCCACGATCTTCTCGTTATAGAGGTCGAAGGCGTGGGCATCGGGCGAGTAGATGAAGCCGTTCATCATCTGGAACGGCGAAAGCAGCCTGAGCGCCGCGGCAAGCGCATCCGGAAAGGACCGCGACCCGATGGCATTCGCTGCCTGAGCGAGAGCAGCATTCCAGACGTCGAAGGCCGGCATCTGGGCAGTTGGTCTCGAAACGGAATTCATGGATCGTCCTGGAAATCACAGGCCCGATAGGCCTTTAAACACAGCAAGCACTCTTTCAAAGCGAAATGCAATGACCCCGATGGAACATGCTCACATGACGACGAAACCGGCAGAAGGCGCCGCTTCTCACCCGCTGGACCTTTCCGCAACCGAGATCGCCCGCGGTATTCGCGAAGGGCAGTTCAGCTCGGAATCAGTCGTTTCGGAATCAATCCGCCGCGCCAGGCTGGTGACCGCGAGGCTGAACGCCTTCACCGTCATTCGCGAGGATCAGGCGCTGGAAGCCGCCCGCGCCGCCGACCGCGTGATAACGCGTGGCGAAGCCACCGCGCCGCTTCACGGCGTACCCTTCGCAGCCAAGGACCTGACACCGACAGAAGGCGATCTGACGACACTCGGCTCCTGGACCAGGGGTGATTGGGTTCCCGGCGAAACGGCGCTCGTCGTCCGCCGCTTGCAGGAGGCCGGCGGCATCCTGATGGGCAAGACTGCTACCCCCGAATTTGCCTATGCAAGCTTCACCCACAGCCCGCGCTGGGGCGTGACCCGCAATCCCTGGAATTCCGAGCATACGCCCGGCGGTTCGTCCGGCGGCTCGGCCGTGGCTGTCGCAACCGGCGTCGTGCCCTTCGCCGAAGGCACGGATATGGGCGGCTCGGTCAGAATTCCGGCAGCGCTCAGCGGCACTGTCGGCCTGAAGCCCAGCCTCGGCCGCATCCCGATGACCATTCTTCCCAGCGTCTTCGACAACATCTCGCATTTCGGCCCGCTGGCCCGCACCGTCTCCGACGCCGTCTCCTTCATGGAAGCTGCCTCCGGCCCAAGCGACGAAGACATCTCCTCGTTGCCCATTGGCTTCGCTTCTGATGCGGCGAGAACAGGCAGCCTCAAGGGCAAACGCTTCGCGCTGTCGATCGATCTTGGCTACTACCAGATCGAGCCCGAGGTCGAACGTCTTGTCCGCAATGCCGCTGAGGAGCTTCGCCGTGCCGGCGCTGTTGTCGATGAGGTCCCTATGCAATGGACCCGCGCCGTCAATGACGAGTGGTTCGACATCTGGTGCGTCTTCATGTCGGGTTTCTTCGGCGATACGATCGAGAGCCACCGCGAAAGGATGGATCCGGCCGTCGTCTCGATGATCGAACGCGGTCTGGCGATGAACGCCACGGCCTACAAGCGCGTCGAGCTGCTGCGCACCCGCATGTGGCGGGACATGGCCGCCCTCTTCCAGACCTACGATGCCCTGCTCTGCCCGACCTGCGCCGTCACCGCACCGCTCGCCACCGAATGCGACGACGACTATGTCGCGACCGGCGCTGACGGACGCTTCATCGGTCTCGACATGACCTGTCCCTTCAACATGCTGCCGCAGCTGCCTGCCCTCTCGCTGCCTGTCGGCCTTGCGTCGAATGGCCTGCCTGTCGGCCTGCAGATTGTCGGGCGGCGCTTTGCGGATGAGAACGTGCTTTCGATGGCCGCGGGACTTGAGGCCCGGCTCGCCGTGCCGAGACTGCCCGCCCCTTGACTTATGCTGCCGATCGTCCGACTTCACTGCTGACGAATGCAAGGAGCAGACCGATGAGCGAAGCCGCGAAGAGCACGATCGACCAGAGCGAAGTTGACCGCTTCTCGGCGATGGCGGCTGAGTGGTGGAGCCCGACCGGCAAGTTCAAGCCGCTGCACAAGTTCAATCCGGTGCGGCTGACCTACATCCGCGACAAGGCGGCGGAGAACTTCGGGCTTGATCCGAAAAACCCGAAGCCGCTCGAAGGACTGCGCGTTCTCGATATCGGCTGCGGCGGCGGACTGCTGTCGGAGCCCGTAGCGCGGATGGGCGCCACAGTCGTCGGCGCCGACCCCTCTGAGAAGAACATCGGCATCGCCTCCACCCATGCCAAGGCATCGAGTGTTTCAGTCGACTACCGCGCTGTCACGGCCGAGCAGCTTGCGGAGGCCGGCGAGACCTTCGATATCGTCCTGAACATGGAAGTCGTCGAGCACGTAGCTGACGTTGAATTCTTCATGACGACCTGCGCCAGGATGGTCCGCCCCGGCGGGATGATGTTCGTCGCCACCATCAACAGAACAATGAAGGCCGCCGCACTGGCGATCTTTGCCGCTGAAAACATCCTGCGCTGGCTGCCGCGCGGCACACATCAATATGAGAAGC
Organism: Rhizobium sp. 01L410; assembly: GCF_056400165.1. Lineage (NCBI taxonomy): Bacteria > Pseudomonadati > Pseudomonadota > Alphaproteobacteria > Hyphomicrobiales > Rhizobiaceae > Rhizobium > Rhizobium sp. 01L410. The sequence continues at coordinate 459,650 of NZ_JBFTST010000004.1, read as the reverse complement.
TGGTGCGTCCGGAAGAGCTGGAAAAGCCGATGACGGAAAACGGCCTCGAAATCATCGACCGCACGGGCGTGTTCTTCAATCCGCTTTCCAATCAATGGAACCTGTCGAAGGACATGGACGTCAATTACATGCTGCTGGCGAAACGCCAGCGGTAAGAGAGACGCCTTCAGACCTTCAGCTTGCCGACCCGTTCGAGCAGATCCTGCTGGCGTTCGGCGTTACGCGCTGCAAGCTCCTTGACCCGCTCCCGATCGATCGACAACTCGGCACCATCAGGCCCGAAAGGCTGCTTGAACGTGAATGCGTGCGGGCTTGGTCCGTGGTCGCCGAGATGCTCGAGCCGCTGAGCACCCTCCCCCCAATCCGGCCGATGCGTTGCGGAAACCCACCAGAGCACGAGCGGCGGCCATGCCGGCTTCACATTCCAGCTGCGGGCATTCTTGAGCGCCTCGGCATGCACGCCATTGTAGCTGAACGCCATCAGCGACTCGATATCAGCCCAGAGTGAGAGCGATGATGGCGCGGACGTGAAGCCGCTGCCCTCGATGTAACGCGGAAAGACTTGCCCACCCCAGCTTCTGGTGCCGGGCACGCCCGGATAACCCGAGCGGCCGAGGAAGCCGCTGGCACGCGTCGCCGCCTCGAAGTTCAGCGGCTCGCGCAGGACAAAGCCCTGGATGGTCTCGCTTTCCTGAGGAGCGACGTGGAGGCCAAAATTGTAGAAAGCCAGGCGCTCCGCCGTCATGTCAGTTCACATCATCTGGCAGAACCGGCAGCGCCGCTATCTCGATGCCTTCGTCAATCAGCTCTTGCGCCTCGTGCGCGGTGGCTTGACCGATGATACCGCGTGCATCCGCCTCGCCGTAATGGATCTTGCGCGCCTCTTCAGGAAACTTGGTGCCGACGTCTTCAGAGTTCGCCTTGACCTCGGCAACCGCCTGCTTGAGCTTCTGGAACGCTTCGCGGCGCATCGCATCCATGGCGACGGTCTTGATTTCATCCTTCTTCCGCGCCGTCGAAACCGAAGGCGCCATCAGCACCTTCGAGATCGTTGCCGACTGACAGACCGGACAGGTCAGAAAGCCGGAGGCGAGCTGACGATCGAAATCAGCACTCTCGGAGAACCAGCCTTCAAATTCGTGCGCATTCTCGCAACTGAGGGAATAGCGGATCAAGCGGCCGCGCCCCCGCTCATTGCTGCCGGTATTTTCTCGATCGAAAACTCACGGCCATTCTTCAGGTTAGGGATCTTGTCATGCGCCGCCTTGACGGCGGCCGGATCGATATCGGCGACGATGACGGCCTCGCCGGTTCCGCCTGCAGAAGCCAGCACGCAACCCCAGGGATCGATGATCATCGAATGCCCGAAGGTCTCGCGTCCATCCTCGTGAACGCCGGCTTGCGCCGCCGCAATGACGAAGACGCCATTTTCGATGGCCCGCGCCCGCAGCAGGATCTCCCAATGCGCCTCGCCGGTCTGCTTGGTGAAGGCGGCAGGCACCGTCATGACCTCAGCACCGGCAACGGCCTGTGCCCGGAAAAGCCCGGGGAAGCGGACGTCGTAGCAGATGGTGAAGCCCATTTCGGCAAACGGCAGCGACACGACGCGCGCCTCCGAGCCTGGCCGATAGGCCGCGCTCTCGCGCCAGCTCTCGCCGTTATCGAGATCGACATCGAACATGTGGATCTTGTCGTAGCGGTTCAGCACCTTGCCATCGGGCCCGAACAGGAAACCACGATTGGCCATCTTGCCGTCGTCGAGCGCAATCGCCGTCGAACCGACATGCATGTGGATGCCGAGTTCGGCAGCAAGCTCGGACGCCGTCTTGACGATGATATCATCAGCCTCGCCGCGTAGAACCGCCTTGGCGGCGGCTCGGTCCCGCTGCAGCATTCCGGTCATCTCGGGTGTCTGGATATAGGTCGCGCCCTGTGCGGCGCCCTCACGAACCAGCCGCGCCATCGACACGGCGTTTCGAGCCGGATCGACACCTGAACACATTTGAACGGCAGCAGCCTTGAAGACCATGGTTTCGGCTCAGGCTGCGAGCATCGGGTCGAGCTTGCCGGCCCGATCGAGTGCGAAGAGGTCGTCGCAACCGCCGACATGTTCGCTGCCGATGAAAATCTGCGGGAATGTCGACCGGCCATTCGACTTGCCGATCATCTCCTGACGGAGATCGGGAGAGAAGGTCGCGTCATGCTCGACATAATCGACACCCTTCTGTTCGAGAAGGGATTTTGCGCGTGCACAATAGCCGCAAGCCTGCCGCGTATAGATCGTTACCGGTGTCATCTTTGTCTCCAGACGGGTGCCTGTTTTCACTAGTCATATAGGTTCTGAAAGGGCCCTTGCAAAGGTCAAAACACTGATGTCGGCGGCCCCTCCCTTGCGCAAGGCGCGCGTTGCCGCAGCCACTGTCGCCCCTGTCGTATAAACGTCATCGACGAGCACGACACGTTTGCCGAAGACATCGTTTTCGTGGCCGCGCGCCAGCGCGAAGGCTCCCCGGACATTGTCCTCGCGGGCACGGGCGCCGAGACCAACCTGCTGCTCGGTCCGTTTGACGCGCAAAAGCGTTGCCGGAAGCAGCGGCTTGCCGGATAGGCTGGCAATATGCCGCGCCAGCTCGGCCGCCTGATTAAACTTGCGCGACAACAGTCGCGAGCGATGCAAGGGCACCGGAATGATTGCGTCGCAAATCTCGACTGTGCCGTCAGCCGCTCGCAGCATCCAGCCCGCTATCATCGGCGCCAGATCGACACGGTCGCGATATTTGAGGCCATGAACCAGATCGCGGACGGCCTCGTCATGAATGGCGGCAGAGCGCAGCCGGTCGAAGGGCGGCGGGTTTGCGATCGCTTCGGCACAGAGAATTCCGGCGCCAAGATCGTGCGAGAAGGGAAGTCCGAGAACCTCGCAATAGGGCCGCTCGATGAAGCGCACGCCAGACCAGCATTTGGCACAGAGCCCTCGATGCCCAGCGGTCAGCGCCCCGCAGGCCGAACAGGCCGGTGGATAAACCAGATCCGCAAGCATGCGAAAGGGCTGGAGGACAAGCGTCCGTCCGGATTCTCTCAGCCTGCCGAAATCGATCGCCCCCATAGACGAAAGCTAGCTGGTTTTCCAGCAAAGGAAAATCCGTCTTGCTGCTTGAGAATGACGGGACTATTCACGTCGCATGGATATCATTTTCGACAGGGCGGCGATCGCCGCACACCGCCACCGCGCCTTGCAGGCAGGCGATCCGAAGGCCGCGTTCCTTCTCGATATCGCCGCCGAGGAGCTGGCCGAGAGACTGTCGGTGGTCGAGCGCACCTTCGAGCACGCCGTCGAACTGCACGGCGCGACGGGCGCGGCGGCGCGCGCCGCATTGGCAACCGGCAAGATCGGCGATCTCAGGCGCATCGAAGTGCAGGATGTTTCCGGCGCTCCCGGCGAACTTCAGGTCGCGCCGCTGGAGGACGTTCCGCTCGAACCGCAATCCGCCAACCTCGTCATCGCGCCGCTCAGCCTGCATTTGACCAACGACACCCCCGGCGTCTTCATCCAGATCAAGCGTGCACTGCGGCCTGACGGCCTGTTCCTGGCAGCCATTCCCGGCGCTGGAACGCTGCAGGAACTTCGCGACGTTTTGTTGGCGACCGAGGCCGAAATGACCGGCGGCGCCAGCCCCCGCGTCATTCCCTTTGCCGATGTGCGCGATGTCGGCGGATTGTTGCAGCGCGCCGGCTTCTCGCTGCCTGTCATCGATGCCGAAACCTATACCGTTCGCTACGACTCGATCTTTCCCCTGATGAAGGATCTGCGGGCGATGGGGATGGCGAACCCGCTCGCCGCGCGCAGCCGCAAGCCACTGACCCGCGCCTTCTTTCTGCGCGCAGCCGAAATCTACGCCGAGCGCTACTCCGATCCGGATGGCCGGATCCGCGCGACATTCTCGATCATCTACGTCTCGGGATGGGCTCCTCATGAGAGCCAGCAGAAGCCGCTGCAGCCGGGATCGGCGAAGGCACGCCTCGCCGATGCTCTACGCGTCGAAGAGCACAAGCTGAAGCAATGAAGCGCTGATTTACGGGTTGTGGGCGGCTATCGTGTTGCTGACATTCGTCAGCATGGTCTGGAGATTGTTGCCGAAGGTACCGACACCGGCAATGATGCCGACGGAGATCAATGCCGCCAGCAAGCCATATTCGATGGCGGTAGCGCCGCGGATATCCGCGATCAAAGCCTTCAGAGAACGCATTACCCCCAACCTTTCCCGCATATGGCGGTGACCTTTTCCTCTGCGCCCGGCAGACGGTCGTCCCTCAGCAGCCGGCGCCCGAACCGTACCCCTGGACGACGCAGACGGAGCCAGGGCTTTCCTGGAGCACACTGCGGCGGATTGTGTAGCGCTTGCCGTTCTCGGTCTTGGGGATCGAGCCCGTCGTGATGTTGTCGAATTCCGTCGGCACGCTGGCAAAGACGCTGGACTTCGATTTATCGGCGAGCATCGGCGTGAGGATCAACGTCAGGGCGACCGCGGCTGTGCCGAACAGCAAGGCAAGATTAAGCGCACCCGTCCTGCGCGAGGCATTCGAGCTCTGCTGCTTCTCTCTGACTGCTTTCCAGAAATCGTCGTCCATCCGTCAAGCCTTTACACACACACGCCGGTTGCTTGATTGAGGCCGATCTTTGGCAGAAGGTGATAAACGATCGATTAATATCCGCGGACAAAAACCATCCGCGAAAGTAAATCGTGAGAAATCTCTAAAGTAGATCCTGCAGCATCGGTATCAGCGGCTCGTCGGCCGGTGGCATCGGATAATCGCGCAATGCCATGGGCTTAACCCATTTCAGCGCCTGGCCTTCGCGGCCCTGCGGAACGCCTTCGTAGCGGCGGCACACATAAAGCGGCATCAGCAAATGAAATGTGTCATAGCTGTGGCTGGCGAAAGTCAGCGGCGCCAGACAGGCGACCTTGGTCTTGATGCCGAGCTCTTCCTCGAGCTCCCGCACCAGCGTTTCCTCCGGCGTCTCGCCGGGCTCCAGCTTGCCGCCCGGAAATTCCCAGAGCCCTGCAAGCGATTTTCCCTCCGGGCGCTGCGCCAGAAGAATGCGCCCATCGGAATCGATCAGCGCGCAGGCGACGACCAGAAGGATCTTCTTGCCGGCCTCGCTCATCCGCAGCGATCCTTGCGCCAGTAGCTGTAGCGATAGGCTTCGCGAAAGCCGATCCGCCCGTAAAGAGCGAGCGCCGGCACATTATCCGCCTTTACCTGAAGCCAGGCGGAGCGCGCAGAGCGCATCCGTGCCCAGCGCAGCGCCGATGTCAGGATTTCGAGACCCAGCCCCTCGCGGCGGCGTTCCCGCGCGACCGAAAGCGACATGATGCCCGCGAGATCGTTGTCCTGAACGCAGAGCACCGTCGCCAGCGGACCGGTCTCCGGATCCTCGATCATGAACAAGCCGGATGGCGGCTTGATCGCATTGATGATTTCGGCAAGCGCCGGCTTCAGTTTCGCCGAGACCTGATCGGTCGCCAGATTGGCATCGACGAAGCGGCCGATATCATGGGTCGGGAGATGATCGAGTGTATCCGGAAGATCTGCCTGTGTCAGATCGCAGGTCATGACGATCGTCTCGTCGAAATGCGTCCAGTTCTGCGCTGCCACCAGATCCACCAGCAAGGGCGAGCAGAGCGGCGTTTGCCTCAAAACCGCCGGGCGGCCATAGGCCTCGAACTTGCGGCTCGCCTTTTCCACGCGGATTTCGATGTCGCGATGATCGGACGGATCGAGCGGCACGATGGAATTCAGACGGTTGGACGGATGACCGGCCGTCAAACGCACCTGCCAGCTGCCGTCATATTGCACGGACGAGGCCGGCCAGGCCCGGAACCCGACGGCCTCGAGCCTGCGCACCAGCGGCAGATTTGCACTTTTTGAAGAAGTCTCAGTCAATGAACGATCAGCTCCGGTAGTCGCCGTTGATCGCCACATACTCCTTAGTGAGGTCGCAGGTCCAGACCGTTGCGTGACCATTCCCGAGGCCGATATCGACTTTGACAGGAATATCCTGCTCCTTCATGACATTCGAGGCCGCCTCTTCGGAGTAGCCGGGGTCACGCTCGCCGTTGACGGCAACGCGCACGTCACCGAACCAGATCGCCAGCCTGTCGCGGTCCGCCATCTCGCCGGCCTTGCCGACAGCCATGACGATACGCCCCCAATTGGCGTCTTCGCCGGCAGCCGCCGTCTTCACCAGCGGTGAATTGGCGATCGAAAGCGCGATGCGCTTTGCGGCAGCGTCGCTCTCGGCGCCGGTCACGGTGATCTCCAGCATCTTCGTGGCGCCTTCGCCATCGCGACAAACCTGCAGGGCGAGATCCTTGAGCACTTCGTTGAGCGCTACGCGGAAAGTCGCGAGGCGGGCATCGTCGGCGCGCTCGACGCGGGCCTGACCGTCTGCCGTAGCCGCACCCGTTGCAAACAGCATCAGCGTATCGGATGTCGAGGTGTCGCTATCGACGGTCATCGAGTTGAAGGTCGGGCCGACGCCCTCGGACAGCATCGCCTGCAGGGCAGCCGGGGCGATATCGGCGTCGGTCACCACGAACGACAGCATCGTCGCCATGTCGGGCGCGATCATGCCGGCGCCCTTGGCGATGCCGTTAATGGTGACGGTCACGCCACCGATCTCGGCGCTGCGCGTGGCGACCTTCGGATAGGTATCGGTCGTCATGATCGCCTTGGCAGCTTCGAACCAGAAATCGCCGCTCGCATCGCGATGCATGGCATCCAGAACACCAGCAAACTTGGTCGCATCCAGCGGCTCACCGATAACGCCGGTCGATGCCAGGTAGATTTCATTCTCGCCGCAGCCGACGGCGGCGGCAGCCGACTTCGCCGTCAGCTCGGTCGCAGCGCGACCCTTGAGGCCAGTAAAGGCGTTGGCATTGCCGGAATTGACAACGACGGCGCGTGCAATGCCATGCGGCAGGTTGGCGCGGCAGAAATCGACAGGCGCCGAAGGGCACTTCGAACGCGTGAAAACGCCCGCAACCGAGGCAGGCTTGTCGAAGACCATCATCAGCACGTCGGTCCGGTTCTTGTATTTGATGCCTGCGGAAGCGGTCGCCATGCGCACACCGCGTAGCGCAGGCATGGATGCGAAGGTCTTCGGGGCGAGTGGAGAAACGGAACCGGACATTGTGATGGACCTGCCTGATAGTGAAGGGCCCGGAAGAACCGGGCCCGAATAGTGATGATTACTGCTGCGGCTGAACGACGGGCTCTTGACCCGGCGCCGGCTGCTTGTTCGCATCCTCGTAACCCTTGCGCAGGGTTTCGTCCATGATATCGACCTTGGACTTTTCCTTCGCGGAAGCGAGAAGAGCAAGATACTTGTCGCGCATGACGAGCTGACGAACCTGATCCTTGACCTGGTCGAACGGCGGCGGAGGTGCGTCGCGCTTATCTTCGACCTTGATGACGTGATAGCCGAAATCGGTCTTCACAGGGGTCTTCGAGTAGGTTCCCTTGTCGAGCGCGAAGGCTGCGTCTTCGAATTCCTTGACCATGCGGCCCTTGGTGAAATAGCCGAGATCGCCGCCGTCAGCCTTGTTCGGGTCGGTGGACTTTTCCTTGGCGAGCTCTGCGAAATCCTTGCCGGCGTCGAGCTGCTTGATGACGTCCTTGGCTTCGTCCTCGGTCTTCACCAGGATGTGGCGGGCGTGGACTTCTTCCTGCTTCGGAAGAGCGGCGACTTCCTTGTCGTAGCGCGCCTTCACTTCGTCATCGGTGACGGTGTCGACAACATGCTTCTTGAAGTAGGCGTTGTGCAGTTCGCGGTCCGTCAGATACTGAAGGCGCTTCTTGAACTCGTCGGTCTGATCTAGCTTTTCCGTGGCGGCATCGCCGGCGAGCAGCTTTACGTCGATGGCGGCGGACAGCGCTGCGACCTTCTTCTGATCGTCAGGCAGCTGGGCCAGCTGCGGATCGAGATTGGCGATCGCCAGATCCAGTTCCGACTGATGAATTTCCAGAGTGCCAACCTTGGCAATGACGGCATCCGGCTTGTCTTCAGCATAGACCGGCGCATGGAACGCAACGAAGGTCGCGACCGCCATCACGGCAAGTTTGTTGTAGCTCAACATCAAATAACCTTTCAGAGTTACACCGCCGGCTTCAGCATCATGTGTGAATCCAGCCCAAAACAGCGTTCAACACTGGAATGTGGCCTTTCTATATCAGCCAAATCCGTTGACATCATTCGACCCCCCTCTTATCTGTCACGCAACCTCGCGTCCAGAAAAGTTTCCTGGCGTTTCGAGACGCGTGCCTGATTTTCGGCTGGGCATTCGTATAAGAAAAGCCGGGGAAGAATATTGAGAAAGGACCAGTCATATGGTCAGCTTTGGCGGCCTTGCCCGCAAGATATTTGGCTCTGCCAATGACCGCCGCGTGCGGTCTTTCCAGCCGAAAGTCGCAGACATCAATGCGATTGAAGAAAAGACGCGGGCATTGAGCGACGAACAGCTCGCCGCTCAGACGGTCGAGTTCCGCAAGCTCCTCGCCGAAGGCAAGACGCTCGACGACATCCTGGTGCCCGCCTTCGCGGTCGTCCGCGAGGCCTCGCGCCGTGTACTCGGCATGCGACCTTTTGACGTACAGCTCGTCGGCGGCATGATCCTTCACTCCGGCGATATCGCAGAGATGAAGACTGGTGAAGGTAAGACACTGGTCGCAACCCTGCCGGTTTATCTGAACGCGCTTTCCGGCAAGGGCGTGCACGTCGTCACCGTCAACGACTATCTGGCGCAGCGCGACGCGGCGACCATGGGCAAGGTCTACGGCTTCCTCGGGCTGACCACGGGCGTCATCGTCCACGGCCTTTCCGACGAGGAACGCGCCGCCGCCTATGGCTGCGACATCACCTACGCGACCAACAACGAGCTCGGCTTCGATTATCTGCGCGATAACATGAAGTACGAGAAGAACCAGATGGTTCAGCGCGGCCATAACTTCGCGATCGTCGACGAAGTGGACTCGATCCTCGTCGATGAAGCGCGCACGCCGCTGATCATCTCCGGTCCGCTGGACGACCGCTCCGATCTCTACAACACGATCGATGCCTATATCCCGCTCCTCTCGGACGGCGACTATGAGATCGACGAAAAGCAGCGTTCTGCCAATTTTTCCGAAGAAGGCACCGAAAAGCTTGAGAACCTGCTGAAGCAGGCTGGCCTGCTCAAGGGCAACGCACTCTACGACATCGAAAACGTCGCGATCGTCCACCACGTCAACAACGCGCTGAAGGCCCACAAGCTGTTCCAGCGCGACAAGGACTATATCGTCCGCAACGACGAGATCGTTATCATCGACGAATTCACCGGCCGCATGATGCCGGGACGCCGTTATTCGGAAGGCCAGCACCAGGCGCTCGAAGCCAAGGAAAAGGTCAAGATCCAGCCTGAGAACCAGACACTGGCGCAGATCACGTTCCAGAATTATTTCCGCATGTACGGCAAGCTCGCCGGCATGACCGGTACGGCGCAGACGGAAGCGGAAGAATTCGGCAACATCTACGGCCTTGAAGTCGTCGAAGTACCGACCAACCTGCCGATCCAGCGTATCGACGAAGACGACGAGGTCTACCGGACCTTCGAAGAGAAGTTCAAGGCGATCATCGCCGAGATCGCCGAGGCGCAAAAGCGCAACCAGCCCGTTCTGGTCGGTACCACCTCGATCGAGAAGTCCGAACTGCTGGCCGACATGATGCGCAAGCAGGGCTTCAAGGACTTTCAGGTCCTCAACGCCCGCTATCATGAGCAGGAAGCCTATATCGTCGCACAGGCCGGCGTTCCCGGCGCCGTTACGATCGCCACCAACATGGCCGGCCGCGGTACCGACATTCAGCTCGGCGGCAATCTCGACATGCGTGTCGAGCGCGAGCTCGATGGCGTCGAGCCCGGCCCGGAATACGACGCGAAGGTCGAGGCGATCCGCGAAGAGATCAAGCAGCTCAAGGAAAAGGCGATTGCCGCAGGCGGTCTCTACGTCATCGCGACAGAGCGTCACGAAAGCCGCCGTATCGACAACCAGCTGCGTGGCCGTTCCGGCCGCCAGGGCGACCCTGGCCGTTCGAAGTTCTACCTGTCGCTTCAGGACGACCTGATGCGCATCTTCGGCTCCGACCGCATGGATTCGATGCTGACGAAGCTCGGCCTCAAGGAAGGCGAAGCGATCGTCCATCCCTGGATCAACAAGGCCCTCGAGCGCGCCCAGAAGAAGGTCGAAGCCCGCAACTTCGACATCCGCAAAAACCTGCTCAAGTATGACGACGTTCTGAACGACCAGCGCAAGGTCATTTTCGACCAGCGCCTGGAGCTGATGGAATCGGCCAATATCGCCGAGACCGTTTCGGACATGCGCCGCGAAGTCATCGAAGACCTCGTAGAAAAGCATATTCCGGAACGCGCCTATGCCGAACAGTGGGATGCTGCCGGCCTGAAGGAACAGGTCGTCAGCCTGCTGAACCTTGATCTGCCCGTCGAAGACTGGGTCAAGGAAGAAGGTATCGGCGAAGACGATATCCGCGAGCGCCTGACCGAAGCCTCCAACGCCGCCTTCACGGAAAAGGCCGAACGCTTCGGTGATGACATCATGCGCTATGTCGAGCGCTCGATCGTCATGCAGACGCTCGACCATCTCTGGCGCGAACACATCGTCAATCTCGATCACCTGCGCTCGGTCATCGGTTTCCGTGGCTATGCGCAGCGCGATCCGTTGCAGGAATACAAGTCGGAAGCCTTCGAGCTCTTCCAGTCGCTGCTGAACAACCTTCGCCAGGCGGTGACGGCTCAGCTGATGCGCGTCGAACTGGTCCAGCAGGCGCCTGCCGAACCGGAACTTCCGGTCATGCATGCACAGCACCTCGACCCGGCGACCGGCGAGAACGAATTTGCGACGGCCTACCAGGCTTCGGAAGTCATCGTCGCTCCCGAGAACCGCGACCCGAACGACCCCTCCACCTGGGGCAAGGTCGGCCGCAACGAAGCCTGCCCTTGCGGCTCGGGCAAGAAGTTCAAGCACTGCCACGGCGCATTTGCCGAAGCGTAAGAGCTTGGATAGACAATGAAGATGCCGCCTCCGGGCGGCATTTTCTTTTGCGGCACAGACAACCGCGATATTAAGCGCCGCGGACGCGCCACAACCGTTTCTTAACCCTGATCTGGCAAGACTGACGATACGATTTGCCTGAGTTCTGGGTTGTGCGTGTTCATTATGGCAGTCATTGAGACGGCGGAAAAAATGCTGCCCGCGAGCCTGCGTCCCGCCGGCAGCCGGGTTCTGCATATGCTTGCCGCCGTGCTGACCCAGCGGGATGGCAAGGCGACCGCCCAGCGTATGGCGCTGACGGCCTTCGCAATCCGCATCCTCAGCGCCGCCCTTGCTTTCGTTTCCCAGATCATTCTTGCGCGGCTGATGGGCGAGTGGGAATACGGCATCTACGTCTTCATCTGGGTACTGATCGTTCTTTTCGGTGATCTCTCCTGCCTCGGTTTCCACACCGCGATCGTTCGCTTTCTGCCGCAATACAAGGCATCGGGCGCTTTCGAGGAAATCCGCGGTCTGACTGGCACCGCCCGCATTTTCGCGATCCTTTCCGGTTCGCTGCTGATGGTGTTTGGCATGGCAGGCCTGCATTTCTTTGGCGACAGGATTGCGACCTACTATCTGATCCCCGGCTTCCTTGGCCTTCTCGCTCTGCCGATGATTGCGCTCGGCGACGTTCTGGAGGGCACTTCGCGCGCCAATCACTGGCCGGTCATGGCCCTGAGCCCGATCTATATCATCCGGCCGGTACTGATTATCGTCTTTATGCTCATCGCGAACGCGATGGGTGCCGATCACACCGCGGTCACGGCGATGCAGGCCGCCCTCGCCGCTACCTACGTCACGGCGCTTGGCCAATATGCCGCAACGCTGCTGCGCCTGCGCCACCACTACGACACCGGAGACCGCAAGGTTGATTTCATCGTTTGGCTGAGCGTCGCCTTCCCGATCTTTCTGATCGAGGGTGCCAGCTTCCTGCTAACCAACTCCGATGTCGTCATCGTCGGCATCTTCCTTGAGCCGCATGATGTCGCAATATATTTCGCTGCAGCCAAAACCATGGCGCTGGTGCAGTTCATCATGTTTTCGGTAAAGGCTGCCTCCGGCCCGCGTTTCTCCAGCATCATCGCCGACGGCACGAGGGGCGAGCTCGCCTCTGCCGCCGCCGACGCTGCGCGATGGACGTTCTGGCCGGCACTTGGCGTCGGCCTCGCGGTCCTTGCCGCTGGCCACCTGCTTCTATCGCTGTTCGGTGGAGCCTTCACCGCTGGCTATGTGCTGATGGCGATCCTGCTTGCCGGCATTCTTGCCAAGGCGCTGGTTGGTCCGGCCGAAATGCTGCTGATGATGGCAGGCAAGCAGAACCTCTGCGCTGCCCTCTATGCCGGCGCGCTGACGGCCAATATCACGCTGAACCTGACCCTTATCCCCCACCTCGGAACCATCGGCACCGCGATCGCCACGGCATCGGCGATGGCCGTCGAGGCAACACTTCTTCATATCGCTGTGCGGCGCACGCTTGGCATCGTACTTTTTGCATTCAGCCGCCCGGCGACTGCGCAGGCAGACAGGAAGGCCCCTTGATGGTGCGCACCCCTCCGAATACCGAGTCCACCGACGCTACCACCAACCGAATGGTTCACGAGCTCGCCTCGCTGAATTTCGAGGGACCGCAGGCCGAGGCCCGCGTCGAGATCGGCCGCCCGGGTCGCGAGCTTTGCGTCTATCCCGGCAAGCTCGGCTACGAGCTGCAGGATGAACTCGACTTCCTGTCGAACCGGGCGATCGAACCGAACGTCTTCTTCACCGGCCGCTTTCTGGCGCCCGCCATGCCGCGCCTCGACGACCGGCAGGTCAGCTTCGCTCTGATGCGCGATACCGGCGGCAACCGCAGCCGTATGCGCTTCCTGATGCCGTTCTCCGTCGAGAAGCCGGGCTTTGCCGTCGGCCCGTCGATCATCCGTGCGTGGTCGAACAGCTTCGCGCCGCTTGGAACACCGCTTGTCGATGCCGAGGATGCTGCCGAGACGCTCGACAATCTCTTCGAGGGCCTGACGATCCGCGATCTCAGGCTGCCCCCCATTCTGGTCCTGCCGGATCTGCGGCTGAACGGCATTTTCGCCCGGCTCGTCAAAGCCGTCGCGCTGAGCCGCAACCTGCCGATCACCATGACCAACCCCTTCGAGCGTCCGATGCTGCAGAGCGAGGAAGACGCCGCCGTCTATCTCACAAGCTCCGTATCCTCGTCGCACATGCGCGAGATGCGCCGGCAATGGCGGCTTCTCGAAGACAAGGGCACGGTGACCTACAGCGTCGCCCGCCAGCCGCGCGACGTGCATATGCGCTTCGAACAGTTTCTCGCCATGGAAGCCGGCGGATGGAAGGGCAAGAAGCGCAGCGCGCTCGCCACCGACCGCTACCACACCGCCTTCGCCCGCGAAGCCGTCTCCAATCTGGCAGCCATCGACGCGGTCCGTATTCACACCATCGATTTCAACGGCAAGGCGATTGCCGCCATCGTCGTGCTGATGATGGGCGGCGAAGCCTACACTTGGAAAACCGCCTATGACGAGGAGTTTGCCCGCTATTCGCCCGGCAAGCTGCTAGTGGGCGAGCTGACTGAATGGCATCTCGACGACGCCAACATCATCAGGTCCGATTCCTGCGCCATTCCGGGCCACCCGATCATGAGCCGCTTCTGGAAGGAGCGCGAAGAGATGGGAACGCTGGTCATCGGCCTGTCGCAGAACGGCGACCGGGATGTGCGTCAGGCAGCAACCCAGTTGCACATGTACAGCAACACCCGCAACATGGCGAAAATGCTGCGCGCCAAGATCATGTCGCTGGCCGGACGCGGCTAGGCGGTCTTTGCGGCGGCGCGCTCCCGCAGCGTCCGCCGGATCACCTTGCCAGTCGTCGTCAAGGGCAGCGCATCGACGAATTCCACTTCACGCGGATATTCGTGCATCGAGAGCCGCATCTTCACCCAGTCGCGGATTTCGGCGGCAAGTTCCGCGCTCGGCGCAAAACCCTGTGATAGCACGACATAGGCCTTGACGATCTCGGTGCGGACCGGGTCCGGCTTGCCGACCGCCGCCGCCAGCTGCACCGCGGGGTGGCCGGACAGACAATCCTCGATCTCCGCCGGCCCGATCCGGTATCCGGAGGAGGTGATGACATCGTCGTCGCGGCCCTCGAAGGCGATGAAGCCTTCTTCATCCTGATGCCCCAGATCTCCTGTCAGCAGCCAGCCGTTGGCGAACTTGCGCTCCGTCGCGTCCTCATCGTTCCAGTAGCCGAGAAACATCACCGGATCCGGCGCCTTGACACCGATCTGCCCGGTCTGCCCTACCGGCAGCTCGTTGCCTTTGTCATCGACGATGGCAACACGATGCCCCGGCGCTGGCCGCCCGATCGCCCCCGCCTTCGAAACGCCGGCGGCGGCACTCGAGGAGATGACGAAATTGCACTCGGTCTGACCGTAGAATTCGTTGACGGTCATTCCCAGCGCATCGCGCACCCAGTTATAGGTCTCGCGGCCGAGAGACTCGCCCGCCGAACCGATCGTGCGCAGATCAAGATGGTATTTCCGGTGCAGATCGCCGCCAGCCTTCAATAGCCTGAGCGCCGTCGGTGGGATGAAGGCGTTGCGCACATGCATCTCCGCCATGATCCGGTAGGCCGTATCCGCATCGAATTTCTGGGCCGGCGATGAAACCACGGGCACGCCGAGCAGCAGGCTTGGCAGCAGCGCATTCAGCAATCCGCCCGCCCAAGCCCAGTCGGATGGCGTCCACACCTTGTCTCCCGCCTGCGGGAACCCCTCATGGGCAAACTGCATGCCCGGAACATGGCCCGCGAGCACGCGATGGCCATGCAGTGCGCCTTTCGGCGGACCAGTCGTGCCCGAGGTGAAGATCATCAACGCCGGATCGTCAGGCCCGGTCTCGGCAACCTCGAAGACAGGCGAATGCGTTGCGACCAGATCCGAGAAGGACAGTGCTTCTCCGCCGTCGATCGAAATGACCGTCTTCAGTTCGGGAAGCCGGTCGCGGATTTCCGCGATCCGTGTCATCCCGAAGGCATTGGTGATTACAACCGATGCGCCTGCCGTCTTCAGCCGGTATTCCAGCGCCTCGACACCGAAAAGCAGCGCCAGTGGCAGCGCGATGGCGCCCATCTTGTAGATCGCGACATGCGAAATGACCGTCTCGAAAGATTGCGGCAGCAGCAATGCCACGCGATCGCCGCGCCGGATACCGAGCGAAACCAGCGCGTTGGCGAGTGACGCCGACCTCTGAGAAAGCTCACCATAGCTCATCGCTTGATGGCGGCCGTCAGGGTTGAAATGTTCGAGACAGGTCCTGCTAGGCTCTTTCGCAGCCCAATCGTCGCTGACCGCCCGGCCGATATTGAAATCACCTGGAATGTCCCACGCAAATTCACGGTAGAGATCGTCGTACCGATCGAAGTCGGGCAATTTCATAGGTCAGGTCCAGTCGATGCTGCACCAGCTAACACCCTGTAGCACCGAAGCGCAAGCGGGTGGCCGGGCACTGCGAATTTCTGCCCGCAGCCTGCTGACACTTCGCCCGGATTCGCCCTAGATTATCCGGCAGGCGGCGGCGTTTATTCAATCACGGAGTCATTTCAATGGATTATGTAAAACTCGGCAAGACCGGCCTCGAAGTGTCGAAAATATGCCTGGGATGCATGACCTTCGGCGATCCCGGCCGCGGCAACCACGCATGGACGCTCGGCGAAGAGGAGAGCCGCACGATCCTCAAGCAGGCGATCGATCTCGGCATCAACTTCCTCGACACCGCCAACACCTATTCCGACGGCTCATCCGAAGAAATCGTCGGCCGGGCGATCAAGAGCTTTTCCAAGCGTGAAGACATTGTGCTCGCCACCAAGGTCTTCAACCGCATGCGCCCCGGCCCGAACGGCGCCGGCCTGTCGCGCAAGGCGATCTTCGACGAGATCGACAACAGTCTCCGCCGCCTTGGCACCGACTATGTCGATCTCTACCAGATCCATCGCCTCGACTATTCGACGCCGATCGAGGAGACGCTCGAGGCACTGCATGACGTCGTCAAGGCAGGCAAGGCCCGCTATATCGGCGCCTCCTCGATGCATGCCTGGCAGTTCGCCAAGATGGTCTACACGTCGCGCCTCAAAGGCTGGACGGAGTTCGTCAGCATGCAGGACCACGTCAATCTTCTCTACCGGGAGGAAGAGCGGGAAATGCTGCCCTTCTGCGAGGACCAGAAGATCGCCGTCATCCCGTGGAGCCCGCTTGCCCGCGGCCGGCTGACGCGCGACTGGGATGAAAAGACGGCCCGTACCGAAAGCGACGAATTCGGAAAGACGCTCTACCGCCAGGCCGAAGAATCCGACCGCAAGATCATCGACACCGTCGGCCGGCTGGCCAAGGAACACGGCGTGCCGCGCGCGCAGATCGCAACGGCCTGGATCCTGCAGAAGAGCGCCATCACCGCTCCTATCATTGGCGCCTCGCGGCCGGGTCATTTGAGCGA
Organism: Rhizobium sp. 01L410; assembly: GCF_056400165.1. Taxonomy (NCBI): domain Bacteria; kingdom Pseudomonadati; phylum Pseudomonadota; class Alphaproteobacteria; order Hyphomicrobiales; family Rhizobiaceae; genus Rhizobium; species Rhizobium sp. 01L410. The sequence continues at coordinate 443,007 of NZ_JBFTST010000004.1, read as the reverse complement.
TGCCGTCGCCGCGTTGGCGGTCAAGCTCACGCCGGAAGAGATCGCAGCCCTCGAAGAGCCCTATATTCCCCACCGCGTCGAAGGCTTCAAGTAAGCAAACGGCCGGCGCCGTCTCAAACCTTGAGCGGCGCCGATTTCGGCGCCAGCTTTTCACGCATCGACGAGAGGAATTGCGCCGCCAGTTCGCGGCTCTGGACGGCCCGCGCCAGGCTGACCGCCCCCATCATCGACGACAGCGTGGTAAAGCCGTTCTTGCGCCGTTCTTCTGGCGTGTCGCCGGGGACGACTTCAGCCAGGATTGCCGCAAGCTTCTCGAAGCCATCGTTGAAAATTTCGCGTACCGCGCCAGTGCTTCGCCCGACCTCGTCCATCAGCGAGACGAAGACACAGCTGTTGCCGGGATCATCGACGGCCCGCCAGGAGACATAGTGCTCGACCAGCGCCTCCAGCGGCCGATCAGGAGACTGCGCGATCAGCTCCTTCCAGCGCACTTCAACCCGCGCGACCAGCGCGCGGCTGACCTCGATCTGCAATTCGTCCTTCGACTGAAAGTGGCCGTAGAAACCGCCATGCGTCAGCCCGCAGGCCTTCATGATGTCGGCAACACCAACGCCGTCGAAGCCGTTCTCGCGAAACATCACACCCGCCGCCTGGATGATCTTCTCACGGTTTTCGGCAAATTTTTCGCGGCTGACACGCATCAAAACAATTCCTGAAATTGGTCGCTTGACAATTTATATGATGCCGATCATCAATACGCAACAAATATGATGGTCATCATCTAAATCGGTGATGTATTGATCAGCTCGATAAATGGAACACGCCCCATGGTATCCACAGCGCTAGCCTCTACCCTCGCCCGGCGAAACATTCACTATGGATGGATCATCGTCGCCGCTACCTTCCTGACCATGCTGGTGACAGCAGGCGCCATGGGCGCACCCGGCGTTCTCATCAAGCCGCTACAGGACGAATTCGGCTGGGAGACCTCGCAGATTTCCTCTGCCCTAGCGATCCGCCTCATCCTCTTCGGCCTGATGGGTCCGTTCGCCGCCGCCTTCATGAATTACTTCGGCGTCCGCAAGGTCATCGTCTTCGCCCTCGGCCTGATCGGCGCGGGCTTTATCGGCTCGCTGTTCATGACCTCGCTCTGGCAGCTGCTGGTGCTCTGGGGCATCGTCGTCGGTTTCGGCACCGGCCTCACCGCCATGGTCCTTGCCGCGACGGTCTCGGCCCGCTGGTTCACCAAGCATCGCGGCCTCGTCGTGGGCATGCTCTCGGCCAGCTCGGCCACCGGCCAGCTCGTCTTCCTGCCGCTGATGGCGGAGCTGACCGAGCGCTTCGGCTGGCGCTCGACGGTCTTCTTCGTCTGCGCCATGATCATGGTCGCCGCCCTCGTCGTCCTTCTTTTCATGCGCGACCGGCCATCCGACCTGAACCTGCCGTCTGTCGGCGAGGCACACGTGACGGCGGCGCCCGCCCGCGGCACGCTGATCGACGCCCTGAAGATGCCGCTTGTCGTCCTCAAGGAGATTTCGGGAACCTCGACCTTCTGGATCCTGTTTGCCACTTTCTTCATCTGCGGCCTCAGCACCAACGGCTTGATCCAGACGCATTTCGTCACGCTCTGCGGTGATTTCGGTATCCTTCCGGTCGCAGCCGCCAGTGTTCTGGCCGTCATGGGCATCTTCGACTTCTTCGGCACGATCGGTTCCGGCTGGCTCTCCGACCGTTTTGACAATCGCTGGCTGCTGTTCTGGTACTATGGCCTCCGCGGCCTCTCGCTGCTCTTCCTGCCCTTCAGCAACTTCACCTTCTACGGCCTGTCGATCTTCGCCGTCTTCTACGGCCTCGACTGGATCGCCACGGTGCCGCCGACCGTCAAGATCGCCGCCGATCGCTTCGGCAAGGAGAAGGTCGGCCTGGTCTTCGGCTGGGTCTTCGCGGGCCATCAGCTGGGCGCAGCAACCGCCGCCTACGGCGCCGGCCTGTCGCGCACCGAGCTTCAGAGCTATCTTCCGGCCTTCTTCATCGCCGGCGCCTTCTGCCTGCTCGCCTCGATCCTGGCGATCACCCTGAAGAAGCCGGGCCTTGGCAGCGCCGGATCCGCCGTCGCCCATTAACGAAAATGGCTTCCGGCGCATTTGCGCCGGAAGCCATATCAAATCAGCCGGATAACCCGCCCGCCGTCTTGCATGCGCGGGCAATCGCATGTTAGACACCCGCCCGTCGGTATCCGTTGCCCCATTGGCGGAATTGGTAGACGCGCTCGACTCAAAATCGAGTTTCGAAAGAAGTGCTGGTTCGACTCCGGCATGGGGCACCACTTTACTTTGCGGCCTTTGATTTCACTGCGGAATTCACGATATTCCCCGCACTACAACTGAGCGAACGGAAAATTTTTCTTGTTCTGCTCTGCAGCCAGCTGAATTTTTGACGCCGACCCGCGAGGTTTACGCTGCAGGGAGCGGATAACCACCCGAACGGGTCGCCTTGCTATCTTGGAGGAGCGTTCTCGCGAAGGCGCCATGTTTCGCGTCAGGAGCACCCCTGCGTAGCGCGATCAAGTATGCGGATCAAGCCAACCGGTAATGCTGCGGGCATCATGCAGGCTGATACGGACACTCTCCCGCCATCTATCAGTTAGGAGCTCTGCATACTGGAAGGCTCGCCAAGGCGGCGAGTATTTAGAGCCTCTTTTTGACCCTGCAAATATTGGCAATGGAAGCAAGCCGCCTAGCAGCGCCAAAAGCACCTTCTGATTGATACGCCAGAGCCTACAATTAAAAGCGGGAAAAATTAACGCATAACACCAATAATAAAACGACTTTTGATTGCACTTATTCGGTTGCATCCCTATACGCGAAGGCATGCATTCTAGAAAGTTTTCAACTTTAAAGATTCTTTTTGCGGCGCTAGTTGTGACGCTTGCTTCTGCCGGGCTCAAGCCCACGGGTACCACGCTTGTCGTGGATATGCATTTCGGCGCCCTCTTGGGCGTCGGCTGGACCTCGAAAGATTTTGGAAAAGTCTCAAATCACGTGGCCACTGCGGACGTTCCTGCGGGAGCGACAGCCATACCGGTGGACGGGAACTTCGGTCTGAGCGATGGCATCCTCGCGGCTTACATGGCCGCAAACAATGAATGGTATTCTTTCCGCATTCGCTCTTCGAGCCCGACAAGCATCACAGCGGACCGGCCTCTTGAGGCCATTCGCGCTGGGGCGACAATAAGCAACGCCTACGTCAATGACGCTCACCCGAACGTCAATGGCGGCGCGGTTGTGGCGGATTACATCATTCGACAGTTGGCCGATCCTGTCTTCGGTCGAAAGCGCGAAATCGAGAAGGTTTACCGGGACACTGCGTCATGGGTTTCGATCGGTGGCGCAGCTATCGACTACACGCCCGTGGATAGCTATTCTTACCCAGATGGAAACGTCGCTAATAACGACAGATCTGCCAACCTCAGCGGCTCTCTAGCTGGAGGCGCCCGAGCTGCAGTCGCATATACCCCTGCAGGCGGCGACTATATCCTCAAGACAGTTTTGAACACGGGGGATCGCGCTGGCGGCATGAACACCGTCAAAATCTTCATCGATGAGATACAACCCGATGGCAGCGAAGTTGTTGTCGGATCCAAGACCATCGTGGGGTGTAGCGCAAACTACCTGATTGAAATTCCGTTCTCGTCAGCGGGCAGCAAACCGGTTAGACCTCGCATCGAGGTCGATGGTGGCGCAGCGTGGACATTCCGCGCGGGACAAATCGAATTCCATCGTGTTGTAGGAGCCCCGATCGACCTAAACAGTGGCAAGGTGGTCCTGTTTGGGGATAGTTGGGTTACTCCCAACTCGGCGATTGCCGCAAGGATCGCGGCTCGGTTGACCGGCGCCACTGTGATTGCCAAGGGTATCGGCGGCAACCGGACAGACCAGATGATTGCCCGGTTCGCGACTGATGTGGCGCCCGAAGCGCCCATAGTCGTCATCAACCTTGCGGGGACGAACGATTACTACGCGCCGGTCACGCCGGCGGCCTACGAGAGCAACATGAAGACGATTCGATCGAAAGAGATTGAGATCGGAGCTCAGCCAGTGACTGTGACCGCATCTGTTGGCGCTGCCGCCTATTCGCCTTCGCAATTGTTCCCGTCACGCCGATACGAGAACTCGGTTCAATACCTTGACCCCAATTCGGCGCCTGACCTTTCCGCGGAAGGGTGGAAGACATTGTCTTCCAACGCCAGCAAGATCAAGTCGCTCGCATATTAACCGGACAGCGTTTTCCGAGCGCCGAGCGAAACCAACGCGGATGGGCTTTTTTTCTTTTCCTCAGTGCGACAATGAGGATGTCTTTCCTCATGCCGACTTCAGCCAAAATGTGGACGGGAGCGGCATGACGAATTGTCCGGGATTTTATCGGACCGTCCTCGCAAGAATTCCAAAGCCGCGGCTCCATCTCCGTGGCCGTCAGGATCAACACGACAAACGATCTGGAATTTGCCTGTCGCCTGACATCGCCTCGAAGAGCGATATTTCCCCTCAGTTGTCGGGTACTGGACGTTAGTCAATCAGAAACTCGGCATCGAATAGCCGGTAGTGCTTATCGAGGGAGTTAACCTTCCAATCTTCCTTCCCGAACCCCTCGATAGAAAATGCCATGGAGGTCATCACATAATGCTGCGATGGGGGAGTACGTGTCTCGGCGTAAGGCGTAAAGTAATGCATCTCTCGATCGTTCCCGCCAAAGAAATCCTGAGCAAAAAGCAGGTTGTTAGAGTCGAGGAAATGCTCTCTGCCGTCGATCGTCACCTTTACTGCTTGGTGACCGGCATTGATAACGGCTTCAGTATCGAAATCGAGATGATCTAAGAACGAAGCGAGCATCAATGTGAAGTCGGTACAACAGCCGATATCGCTTTTCGTCATCGCCGTGAAGGAAAGGTCTCCAATAGATGTGAAGTTGGTTTCCTGGTTGATAGAAACACATCCGACTTTTGCATCATTAGGGGCCGGGTTGCCGAAATCATAAAAGCCAGCGACAACCAGCATAGCTCCGATTGCAAGATCTCTTCGGTCTCCATATCGGTGATAAGTGGCAGCCATCGGCTCAAGTCGAGACCACATAGCGTCCATGGAGGCCGACGACTTCTTAACGCGCCGGATTTCACTGATCTTCTCCAGGTACGGATTGTTCTCTGGAATGATTTCTATGCGTGCCGAGTCAATCTGAGATTGAGAACGGTAACGGTAGGCGTACAGTTTTTTCACCTCGGTCTTCAAGAGGGAAACTTCTTGCCTAGCCACAACAGCCCAAGCGCCGCTACCAGCGACCGCGGCTAAGAGACAGCCGATAACAATATAGCTCTTTTTCATGCAAGCCCGGTTACCACAGGAACCCAATTTCCGCAACGTTACGGCTCCCAGTGAAAACCGAGATCCACTTCTTTCCCCATGACCAGCTCACATCGACCGGCAACCTGTGGCATATCAAAGCGGGTCGCTCATTGGGCACAGAAGCAAGTCAAGACGCTCGGATCCGGCATCAGCAGCCTGCCAGACGAGCCATTCACAGGCCAACGCGGCCCGCCATGACGTGCTGGCAGATGGAAGTCATCACAACGGACGGCGAGAGTCATGCGACACAAGTCGTGATCGCATCTGAAAGCGGTTGCAATACCAAGGATGTTGCTGTAGCTGGAACTAAATCTCGCTAAGCGATAAAATTCCTACACAGTCAACGACGAGTTGCTCGGCGCCGTTTTTTTGCTGCTGGACAAGATGGAAATATGTTTTCAGCAAATCGAGGCGACGATGAGGCCTAGGCAGATCCCGTTCGCAATCTGGTGGAAATTGTGTGTACTGACGGTATTCCTAGCCATAGGGATCGCTAGCAAGTATGTTTCGGGCGGGGGAGTGCATCACAGGCTCGACGCCAGTGAGCGTGTCGGCAGCGCAACCTTCAATGCATCCTTGAGGTTCCGAAATGATGCGCTTTCGGAGCCACAGCTCGCAAATCTGAATTGGGCCTTACAGCGGCTACAAGGAAGCGACCTGCAGGCCAGATACGGCAGCCAGCCGACGATTAGAACCGTCGTGCTAGGCGAATTGATGCGAGCCGCCGACCCACTATATGTCACCTCGCGCTCTGCCCTTTCCACCCAAGAGGAGCGATCGGACGCAGCAAAAGCTATGAAGGCTGTGCTAGACAACAAGGCATGGTTCTAAGAGCCCAATTGCCCCGGCAATTGGGCGGCCGTTTGCCGAGTAGTGTGATTAGCGCTTTATACTTTATTGTCCTGCAGTAACCGGACGAACGAGTTCAGAGGACATCCAAACCCGCCTCGAGTGTCTAAGTATTTTGAAAATGCCGCAATATTCTGCAACGGCATGGGGCACCACCTCCCGGAAAAGCAGCCCTCAGGGCTGCGTCCCGTAGCGTGCCGGCGAAGCCTGCCGAACCGTCTGCGCCTACTTGTTCTTCAGCAGCCACATCTTACCGGCCATGGTGATGCCGTAGACATCCTTGGCGGCGTCGGTGTCGAGGTTGCGGCGCTCGATGAGGCCGGATCCGCTCAGTTCTTCGATCGACTTCGGCGTCACGGACTTGATCTTCTGCGGACGCTCTTTCCACCGGTCGTTCTTTGCGTAGGTCACGGTGGCGTTCTCATGAGTCCACTTGTTCGTGGCCTGGGGATGAAGGTCGCCGTCCTTGGCAAGCTTCAGCGCAGAGATGAGGGCGGGGGTAAGTTCGATCATAATTGTAAAAGGCCTGTTTTAAGTTTCTGAGGGGCCCTTAGCACATATTTGGCGAACACCCTCAAAAAAGCGGCCGGATTCGTATTTTTTGCAAAATTACACGGCAATTCGGTTACCGGCGCCTCATAACAGGCCAGCGGCAAAAACGCTGCACGGTGCCGTCTCTAGTGGATCAGCTGTATCCGTATCTCTTCCTTCGCAGCGAAGGAGCGGCATTCATCGAGATCATCGCCAACGAAGATGACGTCGCCGTCGGCGTCGAAGACGCCCCAGCAGGCCTCATCCTCGAGAAAGACCTCTCTGACATAGCCGAATTCGACAGTATCATCGCAGTAGTGGCTGGCGGCCGCCGCAACAGTTCCTAATTCTCGCATGGAATTCTCCAATGAGATGGCATCGACTGTTTTAGTGCGAGCTCATATTGAGCGCCGAAACTGGCTTCAGGCTGTTGCAACCTTGACGGAATGCTTGCGCGAGGGGTCACTCTAGATGCCGCGCAGGCACATTTCCCGCCAAAATTCCTGCGCGCCGCGGCCATGCCGTCCAAATCAAGTGTTTAATTTTGCTTGCCCTTCGTTCAAAGTGGCGCCGCAACGAACGGCAAGGGGACGACGTGCATCAGGAAGCAGGCCTTATCGCAACAGTCGCCGTAAGCTTCGTCTTTGCGGCGGTGCTCGGCTATGTCGCCGACCGGCTGCGGCTGCCGCCGCTGGTCGGATATCTGATGGCCGGGATCCTGATGGGGCCATTCACGCCCGGCTTCGTCGCCGACACAGGACTGGCAAGCCAGCTTGCGGAAATGGGCGTCATCCTGCTGATGTTCGGCGTCGGCCTGCATTTTTCGGCGAGCGACCTCCTGGCCGTGCGCGGCGTGGCGGTTCCGGGCGCCATCATCCAGATCCTGCTTGCGACACTGCTTGGCGTGGCGCTCTGCTCCTATTGGGGCTGGAGCCTGGGAGCCGGGATCGTTTTCGGCCTTAGTCTCTCGGTCGCCAGTACCGTCGTGCTTCTGAAAGCCCTGGAAGAGCGGAATCTCATCAACACGGCCAGCGGCCGCGTCGCGATCGGCTGGCTGATCGTCGAGGATCTGGCGATGGTGCTGGCGCTCGTGCTGCTTCCGGCGCTCGCCGAGCTGCTGGGCGGCCACGCGAGCGATGCGGTCGCTCATGGCGCGGGTCTGCCCCTGCCGCTGACGATCGCACTGACGTTGGTGAAAGTCGCCGCCTTCGCCATCATGGCCGTCGTGCTCGGCCCCAAGGTCGTGCCCTGGCTTCTGACCCTCGTGGCCCGCACCGGCTCGCGCGAACTCTTTACCCTGACGGTTCTGGCGATCGCTCTCGGCATCGCCTTCGGCTCGGCGGCGATCTTCGGCGTTTCCTTCGCGCTCGGCGCCTTCTTCGCCGGCGTCGTCATGAGCGAGTCCAACCTCAGCCATCGCGCCGCCGCAGATTCCCTGCCGCTCCAGAATGCCTTCTCGGTGCTGTTCTTCGTTTCGGTCGGCATGCTTTTCAATCCCTCGATCCTGTTGCAGGAGCCGATGGCAGTCTTCGGCGCGCTGGCGCTGATCATCATCGGCAAGGGGATCATTTCCTTCGGTATCGTCATGCTGCTGCGCTTCCCTGTCGGCATGGGCCTGACGGTGGCGGGCGGTCTGGCGCAGATCGGCGAATTCTCCTTCATTCTTGCAAGCCTCGGCGTCTCCCTCGGCCTCATGCCGAAAGAGGGACAAGATCTCATCCTCGCAGCCGCCATTCTGTCGATCACGCTCAATCCGCTGGTCTGCCTCGCAGCCGAGGTCGCGCACAAGCGCGTCCACAGGAAGTGGCCGCATCTCTACGACGGCTATGGCCGCAAGCGCCTTGATGTGCTGGGGCGCGAGCTCGAGAAGAACCGGCTGCTCGGCGAGGAGCGCGAGCGCGAGCACCAGCTGGAAATGCAGAAGCTGGTCGAGACCTTCCCGATGTTTGCGGAGGTCGACGAGCATTCGCAGGAAGAATTGCTGCTCCTCTTCCGGCCGAAATCGGCGCTCCCCGGCGAACGCGTGGTCCGCAAGGGCGATCGCGGCGACGGCATGTATTTCATCTCCTCGGGCGCCGTCGAAGTGCGCGTCAATGGCGGGCCTGTCCGGCTCGAGCCGGGCTCGTTCTTCGGCGAGATGGCGCTGCTCTCGGGCGGGCGCCGCACGGCCGATGTCATCGCCATCGACTTCTGCCAGTTCCTGGTTCTGGAACGCCGCGATTTCAACATGTTCACGGCACGCCACCCGGCTTTGAGGGCAGCGGTCAGCGATATGGCGCGCGAACGCACGGAAATGAACGTGATGCGCGCCAAACGCGCCGCCCATCCCGAACCGCGCGAGCCTTCGACCGAAACCTGAACAGGGTCATCTGTCGCCGGATCACGAAAAATTTCACCGCCGGCGCCACTATCATTGCCACAGTGAGCATTTACAGCGCCTAACCCGCCGCCTAATGCTCTTGCACCGCAGCACGAAAGGAATGGAATGCTCCGCAGACTTTACGACTGGACCATGTCTCTCGCCGCCCGCAAGTCGGCCGAAGTCTGGCTCGCCGTTATCGCCTTCGTCGAAAGCTCCGTCTTTCTCGTTCCGGCTGATGTCCTTTATCTGCCGATGGCGCTTGCCAAGCCGGAGCGCGCCTATCGCTACGCTTTGGTGGCCACCGTCGCCTCCGTGCTCGGCGGCATAGCCGGCTGGGCGCTCGGCTATTACGCCTATGATGCGCTCGCCCGTCCTGTGCTGGAATTTTACGGCAAGCTCGAAGCCTTTGAGCAGCTCAGGATGTATATCCATGACGAGTGGGAAATCCTGCTGCTACTCCTGGTGACATCGGGTTTGGCGCACCTGCCGCCGATCAAGATCGTCACCATTCTCGCCGGTGTCATCCACATGAACCTCGGCTTCTTCGTCATCTCGGCGATCGTTGCCCGCGGCGCGCGCTTCTTCTTCCTCGCCTGGCTGCTACGCCGCTACGGCGAGCCGATCCGCCATTTCATCGAGAAGCGTCTCGGCCAGATCGCCGCCATCGCGGCCGTGGTTCTGATCGCCCTCGGCGTTGCCTACAAGCTCATTGCCCACTGAAACTCCGCGGAGCCCCGCCATGACTGCCATTGCCCCATCCGTCAGCCGTCCGGTCTTCATCTATTCGCTGGTCCTCGCCGTCGCCATGGCGGTCGTGGTCGGCACTGCGCTCGGCTTCCAGTATATCGGCGGCTACATCCCCTGCGCGCTCTGCCTGATGCAGCGCCAGCCCTATTATTACGCCATTCCGATCGCGCTCCTTGGCGCGGTCGGTTCGCTCTTCGGCCTGCCGAACTGGATGTCGCGTGCGCTCCTCCTTGCAGCCGGTGCCCTGATGGTCGTCGGCGCCGGCATGGGCGTCTATCACTCAGGCGTCGAATGGCACTTCTGGGCTGGGCCCACCACCTGCTCGACGACGGCAGGCAGCATGACGCAGAATGCCGGCGATCTGCTGACCGAACTCAACACCATCAAGGGACCATCCTGCACCGACGCGGCTTTGCGCGTGCTCGGCCTGTCCTTTGCGGGCTGGAACGTGATTGCAAGCCTCGTGCTCGCGGCCTTCGCCTTTATCGGCGTCCGCAAGTCGGCCTGAGAAAGGCGGCTGCCGTTACGGCTGCAGTTCGGTATCCCAGTAGAGATAATCGAGCCAGCTGTCGTGCAGATAGTTGGGCGGGAAAAGGCGGCCGTTATTGTGCAGATCCTGCACGGTCGGCTGGTACGGCTTTTGGTGTGGGACCATGCCTGCCTGCTTCGGTAGCTTGCTGCCCTTCCTGAGATTGCAGGGAGAGCAGGCCGCCACGACATTCTCCCAGGTCGTCTCGCCGCCATGGGCGCGCGGGATGACATGGTCGAAGGTCAGGTCGTTGTGATCGCCGCAATACTGGCATTCGAACTTGTCCCGAAGGAACACGTTGAAGCGCGTGAATGCGGGATTGCGCGATGGCTGAACATAGGTCTTGAGGCAAACGACGCTGGGTAGCCGCATCGAAAAGCTCGGCGAAGAAACCGAGTGTTCGTACTCTGCGATGATATTCACACGGTCAAGGAAGACCGCCTTGATCGCGTCCTGCCAGGACCAGAGCGACAAGGGATAATAACTCAAGGGCCTGTAGTCAGCGTTCAGAACGAGCGCCGGCAGGGCCTGGGGGGAGACTGCAATCGTCAAGGGACTCTCCTGATCGATTCGGCATCTGCATCCTTATATTAGGCCGGTTGTGACAGCCTTGTGAAGTCCAATAAATTCAGTCAATAACGGCAATTCGATGAGTGTTGCCGATCAAGCCATCGGCACGAGCCCGCGGCCGAGTTTCTGCGCATAATACGCCCAGAAAAGCCTTGCGGCCACGGATCTCCACGGTGCCCAGACTTCCGCCATTGCCGCTAGCGCCTTGGCTTGCGGCCGTTCAGCGAGACCGAATGCCGCGGCGACCGCATTCTGCAGAGCAACGTCGCCGGATGGAAAGATATCGGCATGGCCACAGCAGAACATCAGATAGACCTCTGCCGTCCACGGACCGACGCCCTTCAACGCCGTCAACACATGCCGCGCCTCGTCAGGCGGCAGCACCGAAAGCACGGTCAGATCCAGATGTCCGGCGGCAACCGCGGTCGCGATTCCTGACAGCGTAGAAGCCTTGGCGCGGGAGAGCCCGAACTCCCGCCACGCCTCCTCATGCAGCATCACGTAGCTCTCGGCCGTCAGCTCGCCATCGGCAGGCAGCATTCGCCGCCAGATCGCTTCGGCGCTCGCCCGCGAGACCATTTGCGAAACGATGATATGCGCGAGACCGGAAAAACCCGGCTCGCGCAGCCGCAAGGGCAGCGGCCCGGCATCGGCGGCGACGGCTGAAAGACGCGGATCGAGCCGCAGCAATTCAGCCAGCCCCTGCTCGACATCGCCCTCGTTTCGAATGATCTGCACGTCGCCTCGCGGTGGTTTCGAATCCATGGCAGAAGAAAGCATGACCACGACTCAGCGTCAAAAGCCCGTCTTCCGTTTTGCCCCCAGCCCCAACGGGCCGCTGCATCTTGGCCATGCGCTGTCTGCGTTGATCAATCAGGACATGGCCGGGAAAGCTGATGGCCGGTTGCTGTTGCGCATCGAAGACATCGATCTGACGCGCTGCACACCCGATTTCGAAACCGGCATCTACCACGACATGGAATGGCTGGGCATTTCATGGGAGAGGCCGGCGCGCCGCCAATCGGAGCATTTCGGCGAGTATCAGGCAGCGCTCCAACAGCTGATCGGCCGCGGCCTCGTCTATCCGTCCTTCATGACCCGCGGCGAAGTGAAAACGAAGGTCGCATCCCATGAGGCAGCAGGCGTGCCATGGCCGCGCGATCCGGATGGTTCACCGCTCTATCCAGCTGAAGACCGCGAACTGAGCGAGGTGGAGCGAGCGGAAAGGCTGAGCGCAGGCCTCAAGCATGCATGGCGGCTCGACATGCACCGCGCGCTGGAGGCCGCCGGTTCAAACCTGAGCTGGACCGACACCGGAGACGGCGAACGCGGCATCGTTGAAGCCGACCCGGCCGCCTGGGGCGATGTCATCCTCTCCCGCTCCGATGCGCCTTCCAGCTACCATCTTTCCGTCGTTCTCGACGACGCGCTCCAGGGCGTCACCCATGTTGTGCGCGGGCTCGATCTTTTCCATGCGACGTCGGTCCACCGACTGCTGCAGGTTCTGCTCGGCCTGCCGGAGCCCGCGTATCACCACCACCGCCTCGTGACGGACCCATCCGGCCGCAAGCTCTCGAAAAGCGAGGGCGATAGCGGGCTTGCCGAACTACGGGCAAAGGGTCTTTCAGCCGCCGATATCCGGCAGCTTGTCGGCCTCTGAGCGCTTGTGGCCATTGCCACTGAGAAAATTGCGCTTGAAGATCGCCCGAACCCGAAACTTCAGCAGCGCCGCGTTCAGTTCAGCGCCGATAATGAAGATCACCCCGACCATATAAAGGAAGATCAGCACCACCATCACCGAGGCGAGACCGGCATAGGTCGCGGTGTAATTGGCGAAGGTTGCCAGATAATAGGCGAAGATCAGCGCGCCCGCGAGCCAGAGAAGCAGCGTCAGCAACACGCCCGGTATGACGTCGAACACCTTGCGTCGCCCGGACGGAAGCCAGAGATGCACGACCAGCAAGCCGAGCGTCAGCATCACCAGGGTGCCGTAGATACGCCAGCTGAAGACCACCTCCAGCGTATCGACGATAAGTGGCAGCCACTGGCGAACGGTCGGCGGTATCCACTCAAAAGCATCGTTGTGGAGCAGCCATTCGCGGGCATAGTCGAGGCCAACGGGCACCGCCACAAGCAGGATGCTGATGGCCGCAAAGATGATGACGGCGACGAGGACATATCCGAGACTGGCAAGGCGCGTGAAATACCAGGGCCTCGTCTCCTGCACGCGATAGGCGCGGTTCAGCGAGATGCGCAGCGCCTCCACGCCATTCGAGGCGAAGTAGGCGGCAGCGAGAACCGAAATGGTGAGCAGCCCGCCGCGCGGCACAGTCAGGACCTGCACAACCTGATCGGCCAGCGGCTTGGCGATCGCTTCCGGCCAGGTATCGAAGATGATGTGGATCGCCGTCATCGAAAACTGATCGGCGCCAAGGAAATTGGCGAGTGCCGTGCCGAAGATCAGGAAAGGAAAGACGGCAAGCAGGGTGGAAAGTGCCACATGGCTCGCCATCGCGAAGCCGTCGTCCTCGATGAGATGGCAGATCGCGTCGTAGACCACCTCATAGAGCATACGCAGTATCTTCGGCATTCCATCTCCGGCGCTGGCGATTGTAACCTCGGTGCGAATATGGGAAACGAGTCCCAGTTTGTACAGGAATCAATGAATGGCAGAGCCGCGCACCATCATCGTTACCGGATGTTCGTCCGGGATCGGTGCCTATTGCGCACGTGCTCTCAAGGCTGACGGCTGGCGTGTCTTCGCCACTGTACGCAAGCAGGAAGATCTCGGATCGCTTCAGGCGGACGGCATAGAAGCCTTCCGCATGGATTATGCCCATACCGATTCCATCGCCGATTTCATGCGCGAGATCGAAGCCGTCTCCGGCGGCCGCATCGACGCCCTCTTCAACAATGGCGCTTATGGCCAGCCGGGCGCCGTCGAGGATCTGACGACGGATGTGCTGCGGGAACAGTTCGAGACCAACTTTTTCGGCTGGCATGAGCTGACGCGCCGCGTGCTGCCACTGATGCGCAAGCAAGGCAGCGGCCGCATCGTCCAGTGCTCCTCGATCCTCGGCGTCGTACCCTACCGCTACCGCGGCGCCTACACCGCATCGAAATTCGCCCTCGAAGGGCTGAGCGTCACGCTGCGCATGGAGCTGCAAGGCAGCGGCATCCATGTCAGCCTGATCGAGCCCGGCCCCATCGCCTCGCGCTTCACGGCCAATGCGCTCTCCAAGATCAACGAGCACATCGATATCCGCGGCTCCGTGCATGCGGCAGATTATCGCCGACAGCTGGCGCGGCTTGACGGCACCGGCCCGGTCAGCCGACATAAACTTCAACCGGATGCGGTCTATGCGGTTCTAAAAGACGCATTGAACTCGAAAAATCCGAAGCCACATTATCCTGTAACGGTTCCGGCAAAGCAGGGCATGATGCTGAAGAGACTGCTGCCTGCAGATCTCTTCTATCGCCTGATGCGCTGGACCGACTGACCAAGAAAGCCGAATGCCATGTCCACGGCCACTTACATTCTCGCCATCATCGTCATGGGCCTCGTCGCGCTGGTGCTGATCCGCGGCCTCTTCAACATGATGAAGGGCGGCGATTCCAACCTGTCGAACAAGCTGATGCAGCTGCGCGTGCTGCTACAGGCGATCGCCGTCATCCTGATCATGCTGACACTGTGGCTGACCGGCGGCGGCCGCCCGACCTGACGCATTGAGAACTGGGGGATCGATTGGTCAAGCTCAACAAGATCTACACCAAGACCGGCGATGACGGCACGACCGCGCTGGTCTCCGGCCCCCGGCGGCAAAAGCATGATCTGCGTATAGAAGCCTATGGCACGATCGACGAGACGAATTCCGCGATCGGCGTCGTCAGACTCCACACCGGCGATCACCCAGAGCTCGACCGGATGCTGATGCTCATCCAGAACGACCTCTTCGATCTCGGCGCCGATCTTGCGACCCCCGACACCGGCAAGCCGCTCGATTATGAACCGCTTCGCATTGTAGTCGCGCAGGTGACCCGGCTGGAAGCCGATATCGACAGGCTGAACGCCGATCTCGAGCCTTTGAAATCCTTCGTGCTGCCTGCCGGCTCGCCGGCTGCCGCCCATCTGCATCTGGCGCGCACCATCTCGCGGCGCGCCGAGCGGCTGATGGTGGCGCTGTCGCGAATCGAAGGCGAGACCGTTGGCCAGGAGGCGCTGAAATACGTCAACCGCCTTTCCGATTTCCTCTTCGTTGCCGCCCGCCACGCCAATGACCAGGGCCGCGTGGATGTGCTTTGGGTTCCCGGAAAAAACAGATAGGTTCCCGGCAACGAAGATCGCCCGGGGGCAGGCTTTCATGTTCATTCCGCTGCACGACGCCAATACGCTGAAACATATCAAGGTGCAGTGGGTAACGCTGGCCCTGATCGCCGCGAATGTCGCGATCTGGCTGTTCACCGGCTTTGCTTCTCCCGATATCGCCAAGGCGGCAACCGTCGGCCTCGGTTATATCCCGGCCGTCGCCTTCGATCACGCTATCCTGCCGCCTGAGCTGGAACTGATCCCCGAACCGCTGACCTATATCAGCTACGCCTTCCTCCATGGCAGCTTCTGGCATCTGGCGGGAAACATGATCTTCCTCTGGGTCTTCGGCGACAATGTCGAGGACGCCATGGGGCATCTGCGCTTTCTCATCTTCTATCTGGCCTGTGCCGCATTCGGTGCACTCTGCCACGGCCTGCTGGCGACTGAATCCCAGGCGCCGCTGATCGGCGCGTCAGGCGCCATATCGGGCATCGTGGTGGCCTATCTCGTGCTGCATCCGCGCGTCAAAGTCTGGGTGCTGGTGTTCTTCCGTGTGCCCTTGCCGCTTCCCGCTTTCATTCCTTTGCTGCTCTGGGTCGGCCAGCAGTTCTTCATGCTGGTCATCAGTACGGATAGCGACGTCTCCTGGGGCGCGCATGTCGGCGGTATCCTCGCAGGCGCCATCCTCGTCCTGCTCCTGAAGCGCCGCGATGTGCCCCTCTTCGACCGGGAGATCGTCACGCCGCGCGCGGTGCGCAGCACGCCTGCCATCCGCCGTGCCGTCGCAGCCGAAGACAGCCACTCCTGACAGCGCACGCGCAATATTGACGTGAACGTAAACGTAATATATTTCCGGTCTTCAATTTGTCTGTCTGCGACTGGCGAGCGTTGTGTTTGGAGGAAAAACGCGTATCCATGTCGCCATTCGACAATCGGAGCAGCGCCGAAACGCGCATTTTCCTGGCGAAAGAGTTTGAAGGAAGGACCCCATGAAGATTCTCGTTCCTGTGAAGCGGGTGGTTGATTACAACGTGAAGATCCGCGTCAAGCCTGACGGCACGGGTGTTGAACTCGCCAACGTCAAGATGTCGATGAACCCGTTCGACGAGATCTCGGTGGAAGAGGCGCTGCGGCTGAAGGAAGCGGGCAAGGCCGAGGAAGTGGTCGTCGTGTCGATCGGTCCTGCCAAGGCCGAAGAGACGCTGCGCACCGCGCTCGCCATGGGTGCCGACCGCGCCATTCTCGTCGAGACCGATGATGCCGTCGAGCCGCTCACCGTTGCCAAGATCCTGAAGGGCGTTGCCGATGCCGAACAGCCGGGTCTCGTGATCGTCGGCAAGCAGGCGATCGATGACGACTCGAACCAGACCGGCCAGATGCTGGCAGCCCTGCTCGGCACGGCCCAGGCGACCTTCGCCTCGAAGATCGAGATCGGTGATGGCAAGGCGACCGTGACCCGTGAAGTCGACGGCGGCCTGCAGACGATCGACGTCAAACTCCCGGCTGTTGTCACCACGGATCTCCGCCTCAACGAGCCGCGCTATGCGTCGCTTCCGAACATCATGAAGGCAAAGAAGAAGCCGCTCGACAAGAAGAGCCCGGCTGATTTCGGCATCTCCACCGAGCCGCGTCTCAAGGTGCTGAAGACCGAAGAGCCCTCCGGCCGCAAGGCAGGCGTCAAGGTGAAGTCGGTCGCCGAGCTCGTCGAGAAGCTCAAGACCGAAGCCGGCGTCCTCTAAGGTTCGAGAAAGGAATAACGACCATGGCCATTCTTCTTCTGGCTGACCACGACAATGCCACTCTTTCCGACCAGACCGGCAAGGCACTGACGGCTGCCTCCAAGATCGGCGGCGACGTTCACGTACTGGTAGCCGGCAAGGGCGCCAAGGCGGCTGCCGATGCGGCTGCCAAGCTGTCAGGCGTCTCCAAGGTTCTGCTCGCCGAAAGCGACGAACTCGCCCATAATCTGGCCGAGCCGCTCTCCGATCTGATCGTCTCGCTCGCAGGCGGCTACGACACGATCATCGCGGCCGCTACCTCGACCGGCAAGAACGTCCTGCCGCGCGTTGCAGCCCTGCTCGATGTCGCGCAGATTTCGGAAATCATCGAAGTCGTCTCCGCCGACACCTTCAAGCGGCCGATCTATGCCGGCAATGCCATCCAGACGGTGCAGTCTGCTGACGCCAAGAAGGTGATCACGGTGCGCACCGCATCCTTCGCCTCGGCCGCTGACGGCGGTTCGGCATCCGTCGAGACGGTCTCCGCAACTTCCGGATCCGGCCTTTCGACCTTCGTCAAGGATGCACTCTCCTCCTCCGACCGTCCGGAACTCACCTCCGCCAAGATCATCATCTCCGGCGGCCGTGCGCTTGGCTCTGCCGAGAAGTTCCAGGAAGTCATCCTGCCGGTTGCCGACAAGCTCGGTGCGGCCGTCGGCGCCTCGCGCGCTGCAGTCGATGCCGGTTACGCGCCGAACGACTGGCAGGTCGGGCAAACGGGCAAGGTTGTCGCCCCGCAGCTCTACATCGCCTGCGGCATCTCCGGCGCCATCCAGCATCTGGCCGGCATGAAGGACTCGAAGGTGATCGTCGCCATCAACAAGGACGAGGAGGCACCGATCTTCCAGGTCGCCGACTACGGCCTCGTCGCCGATCTCTTCGAAGCACTGCCCGAATTGCAGAAAGCTCTTTGAGCGGTCACATGCCAGCTTTTCGCACTTGCGAATGACTGGAAAATTATCTCTTATGGGACTACTACTGCTGCCGGGCGATCATTTTGCCCGGCAATTTCATTAAAAAATACGGCTGCGCTCGCGGGGGCGACTGCCGCGGGGGTTTGGATATGAGCGCGTTGAAGACGATCGGTATTGTCGGTGCGGGCCAGATGGGTTGCGGCATCGCGCACGTTTCGGCCGCTGCAGGCTACAAGGTCCATATCTATGACCTCAGCCAGGACCGCATCGAGTCCGGGCTGGCAACCATCAACGGCAACCTCGCAAAGCAGGTGACCAACGGCAAGATGACCGAGGAAGAGCGCAAGACAGCCCTGTCGCTCATCACCGGCTCCGCCAATCTCAACGATCTGGCCCCATCCGATCTCGTCATCGAGGCCGCGACCGAAGAAGAAGCCGTCAAGCGCAAAATCTACGCCCAGGTCTGTCCGGTCCTGAAGCCGGAAGCGCTTCTTGCCACCAACACCTCGTCGCTTTCCATCACCCGTCTGGCATCGGCCACCGACCGCCCTGAACATTTCATGGGCATTCACTTCATGAACCCGGTACCGGTGATGAAGCTCGTCGAACTGGTGCGCGGTATCGCGACCGACGAGAAGACCTTCTCCACCGCCAAGGCATTCGTCGCTTCGCTGGAAAAGACCGTCACGGTCGCCGAAGACTTCCCGGCCTTCATCGTCAACCGCATCCTGCTGCCGATGATCAACGAGGCGATCTACACGCTCTATGAAGGCGTCGGCACCGTCGATGCCATCGACACCGCCATGAAGCTCGGCGCCAACCACCCGATGGGCCCGCTGCAGCTTGCCGATTTCATCGGCCTCGACACCTGCCTTTCGATCATGCAGGTCCTGCATGATGGGCTGGCCGACTCGAAGTACCGCCCCTGCCCGCTTCTGGTGAAGTATGTCGAAGCAGGCTGGCTCGGTCGCAAGTCCGGTCGCGGCTTCTACGATTACCGCGGCGAAGTGCCGGTCCCGACCCGCTAAGCGGCGTTAGAGGCCGACCGCACCCCTGATCAGCGTCTTCGCGTCCTCGCTGTCCCAGGCAGCCGGGCCGTTCATCGCCGAGACCAGGCATCCCTTGTCATCGATTAGCAGCGTAACCGGCAGGCCGAAGGCAAGGCCTTCCTTTTTCAGGCTGTTGAACACGCCGATCGTATTGTCGCGGTAGAGTTTCAGGGAATCGACGCCGGTCTCGCTGAGGAAGGCCTTCGGCTTCTCGTCGTCGCCCGTATCGATGTTGACGGCGACCACCTGGAACTTGTCGCTGCCCATTTCCTTCTCGAGCGCATTCAGCGCCGGCATCTCCTCGCGGCAGGGCACGCACCACGTTGCCCAAAGATTGAGAAGCACGGTCTTTCCGGCAAAATTGTCGAGCGTGACAGGCTTGTTGTCAGCATCGTTGAAGGCGACCGATGTCAGTTTGCGCGGCTCGTTGGCAGCGACCATTGCCGCAACCTGTCCCTTGGCAAGCGGCGTGATCTTCTGCGCCAGATCCTTTGCCGCGGCGCATTGGCCGGACGCCGTTTCGCCGCCGCCATTGCCAGACCCCGTCTCCTTAATGTAAACCGCTGCCGCACCGGCAATTATGCCCGCGACGGCAGCTATCGAGATCAATTTCAGGGATGGCAGCCCAAGCGGCTTTCTTGTCGTCATTTCATTCTCCAGGACATGCATCTTTCAAGGCAGGCAGCTTCGATGGCCGACGGCAACACGGACACCAAATCCTCCAACCAGATGTGGGGCGGACGCTTCGCTTCCGGCCCCGATGCGATCATGGAGGAGATAAATGCCTCGATCGGTTTCGACAAGAAGCTATTCGCGCAGGATATCCGCGGATCGATCGCCCACGCGACGATGCTTGCCCATCAGGACATCATATCAGCCGACGATAAGGACAAGATCGTTCACGGGCTAAACACGATCCTGTCAGAAATCGAAAGCGGCAATTTCGAATTCTCGCGCCAGCTCGAAGACATTCACATGAACGTCGAAGCCCGCCTGGCAACGCTGATCGGCCCCGCCGCCGGGCGCCTGCACACCGCCCGCTCGCGCAACGACCAGGTGGCGCTCGACTTCCGCCTCTGGGTCAAGGAAGAGCTGCAGAAGACCGAGGCGATGCTGACCGGCCTGATCGCAGCCTTCCTCGACCGCGCCGAAGAACATGCCGACAGCGTTATGCCCGGCTTCACCCATTTGCAGACTGCCCAGCCCGTCACCTTCGGTCACCACTGCATGGCCTATGTCGAAATGTTCGGCCGCGACCGCTCGCGCGTGCGCCACGCCATCGAGCATCTCGACGAGAGCCCGATCGGCGCCGCGGCACTGGCAGGCACCGGCTATCCGATCGACCGCCACATGACGGCAAAGGCGCTCGGCTTCCGTGAGCCGACCCGCAATTCGATCGACACCGTCTCCGACCGCGACTTCGCCATCGAATTCCTGTCGATCGCCGCGATCGCCGGCATGCATCTGTCACGCCTTGCCGAAGAAATCGTCATCTGGTCGACGCCGCAATTCGGCTTCGTGCGCCTGTCCGACGCCTTCTCCACTGGCTCCTCAATCATGCCGCAGAAGAAGAACCCGGATGCTGCCGAGCTGGTGCGCGCCAAGACCGGCCGCATCAACGGCTCGCTGGTGGCCCTACTGACCATCATGAAGGGCCTACCGCTCGCCTACTCCAAGGACATGCAGGAAGACAAGGAACAGGTCTTCGACGCCGCCGAAAGCCTGGAACTGGCGATCGCCGCCATGACCGGCATGGTCCGTGACATGACCATCAACACCGCGCGCATGAAGGCGGCCGCCGGTTCCGGCTACTCGACCGCGACCGATCTAGCCGACTGGCTGGTGCGCGAAGCGGGCCTTCCTTTCCGTGATGCCCATCATGTGACCGGCCGTGCCGTGGCGCTGGCGGAAAGCAAGGGCTGCGATCTCGCCGAGCTGCCGCTCGCCGATCTGCAGGCGATCAATTCTGCGATCACCGACGCAGTCTACGGCGTTTTGACGGTGGAAGCCTCGGTTGCCAGCCGCAAGAGCTTCGGCGGGACCGCCCCGTCGGAAGTGCGCAAGCAGATCGCCTACTGGCGCGGCCGCAACTGAGTTCGGACCGCCAGCAACAGCGCAACAATCAGGGTGCACAAGCTGGATAAACTTCGCTATGAAGATGTCCACCAGTGCCGCTCCAAGAGGATACCCATGCAGACCAGCTTGCCGCACCTCATCCGCCTGACGGTCGTTCTTGCCGTCGTCGGCCTTGCCGTTGCCGGATGTGGACGCAAAGGCGATCTCGATCCGCCGAGTGCGCAGGCAACGAAGGGCGGCGATTCCTCCAAGCCGACGAAACAGCCGGGCGTTGCCGACAAGCCTTTCCTTCTCGATCCCCTGCTCTGATAGGCTGAAGCCGTGAACCACTTCGAGTATCGCGACGGCATTCTTTACGCCGAGAACGTTCCTGTTCCCGAAATTGCCAAGGCCGTTGGCACCCCCTTCTATTGCTATTCCACGGCAACGCTGGAGCGCCATTACCGCGTCTTCGCCGAGGCCTTCAGCGATGTGGACTCGATGGTTTGCTACGCCATGAAGGCGAATTCGAACCAGGCAGTCCTCAAGACCCTCGGCAAACTCGGCGCCGGTATCGACGTCGTTTCCGAGGGCGAGCTGCGCCGCGCATTGGCCGCCGGTATACCGGCATCCCGCATCATGTTCTCCGGCGTCGGCAAGACGCCGCATGAGATGGATTTTGCGCTTGAAGCCGGCATCTACTGCTTCAACGTCGAGTCCGAACCCGAGCTCGAAATCCTCAACAGCCGCGCCGTCAAGGTCGGCAAGAAGGCGCCGGTTTCCTTCCGCATCAACCCCGATGTCGATGCCAAGACGCATTCGAAGATCTCGACCGGCAAGAAGGAAAACAAGTTCGGCATCTCCTGGGAGCGTGCCCGCGCCGTCTACGCACGCGCTGCGACACTTCCCGGCATCGAGGTGACCGGCATCGACATGCATATCGGTAGCCAGATCACCGAGCTGCAGCCCTTCGACGATGCCTTCAAGCTGCTGCATGATCTGGTCGCCACGCTGCGCGCCGACGGCCACGACATCCACCATGTCGATATCGGCGGCGGTCTCGGCATTCCCTACAAGGACGACAACAACCCGCCGCCGCTGCCCGATGCCTATGCGGCGATCGTCAAGAACCAGCTACGCAGCCTGAACTGCAAGATCGTCACCGAGCCCGGCCGCCTGATCGTCGGCAATGCCGGTATCCTGGTGACCGAAGTGATCTACGTGAAGGACGGCGGCGAAAAGACCTTCGTCATCGTCGATGGCGCGATGAACGATCTCATCCGCCCGACGCTTTACGAGGCCTATCACGAGATCAAGCCTGTGGTGATCTCGGCCGCCAACGCGCCGCGCATCAAGGCTGATATCGTCGGCCCGGTCTGCGAGACCGGCGACTATCTGGCGCTCGACCGCGAGATGGCAATGCCGAAGCCGTGCGATCTCTTCGCCGTCATGTCCGCCGGCGCCTATGGCGCAGTGCAGGCAGGGACCTACAACAGCCGCCTGCTGGTCCCGGAGGTGCTGGTCAAGGGTTCCGATTTCCACGTCATCCGGCCGCGCCGGACCTACGAGGAACTGATCGGCCTTGATTCCGTCCCGGCCTGGCTCGACTGATCCCGGCATCACTTTTTGGCGACCGGCCGTGAAAAACCGGCATTAACCGCCGGTCGCCCTCGCCTTCGCCACAAAGAGTGTTATCCTTTCCCGATGCGAGCGAATTGCTGAGCAATCGCCGGAAGCGCCCACTGTTACTCTAACACGCCATGGCGGAGACCGGATTGAAGAAGAGCCCGAGCAGGCAGGGACATGGTGCATTTGCCATCAGGCCATCTCTTGCGAGGCTGGTTGCGGTAAAGCGGCTGTTTGCGCGTGTTGTTCTTCTCTCTGAGCAAGTATTGCCGCCGCTGGTGCCCGTTCTCTCGGTCATCGCGCTTTATCTGGCGGCCTCCTGGTTTGGCCTCTTCCGTAGCGTTCCCGATGTCCTGCGCATCCTGCTGCTGATCGCGTTTGCGGCCGCCTTCGTTGCGTCGCTCATCCCGTTCCGCGGTCTGCGCTGGCCAAGCAACGCTGAAGCCGACCGGCTTCTCGAAGAACGCAACGGCCTGCCGCATCAGCCCGTCACCGTGCAGGAAGACGAACCGGCCTTCGACACGCCGTTTGCCCGCGCGCTCTGGCGCGAACACCAGACACGCATGGCCGAGAAGATCGCCGCGCTCGACGCCGGTTATCCACGCCCGGATATCGCCCGGCACGACCGCTTCGCCTTGCGCGCCATTCCGGCGCTGCTTGTCGTCATGGGTTTTGGCTATTCGCTGTCCACCAATGGCGGCTCGATCGCCGACGCCTTCCAGCCTCCCGTCGAGCAGGGCGAGACGAATCCCGCCGTCCGCATCGATGCCTGGGTCACGCCTCCCTCCTATACTGGCCGCGCCCCCGTCTATCTGACGGCGACAGGCACGGAACAGGCGCCGATCAACGTTCCGCAATTCTCCAGCCTGACCGTGCGCGTCAGTGGCGGCCAAGCGGACGAGAAGGTCGTCTTCAAGAAGGAGAACGGCGAGGCCAGGGAGATTGCCGCCGAAAAGCAGGCAGGTCAGCAGCCGGCAGGAGTTCCAGATCAGTCGGTGCAGCCGCAGCAGACGGCGGCCGGTGAAACGCCGGTGCCTACGGCACAGACGCACCTTATGAAGCTTGAGGAAAACGGTGCGCTGCAGGTCAACGGCCGCAGCTGGAGCTTCAATGTCATTCCCGACAAGGCGCCAGAGATCGCTTTCGATGGGCTGCCGAAGGCGAGCGTGAATGGTGCGCTCGAGATCAAGTTCACGGTCAAGGACGATTACGGCGTCCAAGAAGCCCATGCGGAAATTCTGCCCGTCGAATCCGATCCGTCTGCCAAGCCTCTCTACCCGCTTCCCGATTTCCGCCTCGATATCCCGCGCCGCAATGCCCGCGATGCCAAGGGCGTCAGCAGCAAGAACCTGACCGAGCATCCGCTGGCCGGCAAGCGCGTCCGCGTGACGCTGGTTGCCAAGGATGCGGCCGGTCAGATCGGCCGCAGCCCGCCGCACGAAATGGTTCTCCCCGCGCGGCCGTTCAACGAACCGCTGGCCGCAGCCGTTGCCGAGGAACGCCAGGTCTTTGCGCTCGATACCCGCAAGATGCCCGAGGCGATCGCGCTCAACGAAGCGCTGACGATCCGCCCGGAAGAGACGATCCCGAAACTCACCAATTACCTGCTGATCGAATCGGCGCTCGCCCGCATGAAGCTCGCCAGGACAGACGAGCAGCTGAAGGATACCGCCGATTATCTCTGGGACATCGCGCTTGGCATCGAGGATGGCGACCTGTCGCAGGCCGAGCGCAATCTGCGTAACGCCCAGCAGAACCTTGCCGACGCGCTGCAGCGCAATGCGCCGGACGCTGAAGTCAAGAAGCTGATGGACGAGCTTCGCAAGGCGATGAACGAATACATGAAGGAGCTCGCCCAGCGCATGCAGAATGCGCCGATGCAGCCCAACCAGAATGCTCAGATGCTGCGGCAGCAGGATCTGGAACGCATGATGGACCAGATCGAAAACCTTGCTCGCTCCGGCAACCGTGATGCCGCACAGCAGATGCTGTCGGAACTGCAGCGAATGATGAACAACCTGCAGGCGGGACGTCCGCAGCAGGGCCAGCAGCAGCAGGGCGACAACAGCCAGATGCGCCAGCAGATGGACAAGCTCGGCCAGATTTTGCGCGACCAGCAGAAGCTGATGGAGCAGACCTTCAAGCTCGATCAGCAGCTTCGTGACCGCATGCAGCGCGGCGACCCCGACATGGGCATGAACGATCCTCTGCTCGACAATATGATGCCCGACCAGGATGGCGAACAGCAGGATCAGGGCCAGCAGCAGCAGCAACAGCAGGGCCAGAACGGCCAGCAGGGTGACCAGCCGTCGAACGAGATGACCGAACAGCAGCTCCGCGACGCGCTGAAGAAACTGCGCGAGCAGCAGGACGCTCTCGGCAAGCAGCTCGGCGAACTGCAGAAGGGTCTGGGCGACATGGGCATGAAGCCAGGCCCGGGCTTCGGCCAGGCCCAGCGCGAGATGGAAGGCGCCGGACGCGAACTCGGCCAGGGCCGCGGCGATACCGCAGTCCAGGGACAGGGCCGCGCGCTGGAAGCGCTGCGCCAGGGCGCCCGCGACATGATGAACCAGATGATGCAGGCGCAACAGGGCCAGCAAGGTCAGCAAGGCCCGAACGGCCAGGTCGGCCAGGGCGATCAGAACGGCCGCGACCCGCTTGGCCGCCCGCGGCGCGCCGATGGGCCTGACTTCGGTGATACCGTGAAGGTGCCCGACGAAATCGACGTCCAGCGCGCCCGCGAGATTCTCGATGCCATCCGCGAAAAGCTCGGCAACAACCCGCCGCAAGAGATGGAGCGGCGCTATCTGGAGCGTCTGCTGGATATTCAGTGACGAAGTGCTGAAATCCTTCGCCTTTTCGCGTGAGCTTCGTAATGTCGATCTTGACGGTTGACGAACGACAGCGATTCGATGGCAATTCTCTTCAAGACTGCAATCAGCGAAAACTCGGCTTTCGAGATGATAGAAAAGGCGCTTTCGGGCGCCTACCAGTATGACGGCTATCTCAATGTCGTCAGCGATGCCGGAGAAACGGCATTGTCCTGGGGACCGGCGATGCATGCCGAGGAGTTCAAGGCCGAGGTCAGCGAGATCCTGAGAAAGACCTGGGACGCCGCCCGCTTCTGGATCATCTACGAGCGCCGTGACGATCGCCGCGATCCCGAAGCCACGGAAATCCGCAACGCCGCCTTCCGCATCACCCGCGGCTATAGCGGCGTCGTGGTCATCACGCTAAGCCTGCTCGGTAAGCGTGACAGCGACAACGATATCGAGCTGGTATTCGTCTGCTTCGAGCAGGATTTTCACAGGCGGAATTTCCGGGTGCGCTACGAAGGCAAGTTCGTCCCGGATGAATGAGGCTGCCTGATCAGGCAGCCAGTGCGCGGGCGACTGCCTTGCGGATATCGGGAAGCGCAAACGGCTTCGAGACCACATCGACGATCTTTTCAGCCAGATCGTCAGCGCGTTCGCGCTGTTCGGCATAGCCGGTCATCAGCAGGATTTTCAATGCCGGAAAGGCCGACTTTGCCTGGTGCGCCAGCTCGATGCCGTCCATAACGGGCATGCGGATATCCGACAGCAGCAGGTCGTAGACGCCGTCCTTCAGCTTCTCCAGCCCCTCGGCACCATCGGCCGCTTCATCGGTCTCATGACCGTCAAGGCGCAAGGCCCGGGCTACGAAAGAACGGAGGGAGTCCTCGTCTTCCGTGATCAGAATTTTTGCCATCGATGCATCGCTCCGTCTTCATGCCCCAAGACGGAAATCGCATGCCGTTCCTTTGCGATCGGTAAACGGCGGCGGACGATGGGCGGAATGGTTAACAACCCGTCTGTATAAGACGGGCTCAGGCGTCGCCGGTGACGACGCCGACGAAGGGAAGTTCGCGGAAAGCGTAGGCGACATCCATGCCGTAGCCGACGACGAAATAGTCGGGGCATTCGAAGCCGACATAATCAGCCTCCAGCTTTTCCTTGCGCTTGACGCTCTTGTCGAGCAGCACCGCGATCGTCACGTTGCGGGCGCCGCGTTCGAAGAGCAGCTCCTTGGCAAACAGCAGCGTGCGGCCGGATTCCAGAATGTCGTCGATCAGCAGGACATCGCGGTCCTTCACGTCGCTATCGATATCCTTGACGATACGAACGCCCTGCGAGACCGTTCCGGTGCCGTAGCTCGACAGCGTGATGAACTCGACTTCAGGCGCCAAGCCGTTGTTGTGCAGGGCACGGATCAGGTCGGCCGCGAAAATGAACGACCCCTTCAGGACGGCGATCACCAGCAGGTCCTTTGTCGGACCTTCGGCAATCTGCTTTGCCATCGCGTCGTTGCGCTCGGCAATCTGCTCGGCAGTGAAAAGAGGATCGATATTTTTTCCGCGCACGACAGGCATACGGCTTGCTCCGTGAAAATGAAGGGTAAGCCGTTAGCACATTAGACGCGGAGAAACACCCTTACGGCATGAATGACAGCCGGACTTCCGGCATTTTTCCACCAGAGTGCTGGACACGCGCCGAAAATCCGCGGCTCTCGCCGCCATAGATGACGTCGACGGGCGGGTTGATGACGATGCTTGCCATCAGCCGGCCATCGCTCACCAGATCGGCGCGGATGGGCCGAACCGTCTGTGTGGTGCCGCTCTCGTTTTCGAGAATGCCGTTGACCATCAGGATGCGCATGCCATTGGCATCGCGCGGCGTCAGCGTCACGTGGGTGAAATGCAGAGGCGATCCGGCAGCGGACTGATCCTCTGCCTGAAGGCTGGAGAAGCCGCCGGACAACCCGAAGACCAGAAGAAAAAGCAGAAGGACAAGCGCCGCAAAACTCTTGAACGATGCCTGCTGCAGATGTTCTTCCAGGGCGCGGAAGGCGGCCACAGCTCCGGTCACCGCTTTCGGTGTCTCCAGCTTCGGTACTGCTGCGGCCCGCTTGCGATTATCGTTGAAACTTTTCGCGCTGAAGCCCGGCGATGGGCTTCGCCCGCTGATGACGACGAACTCGGCATCGGAGATATCGGCCGGGCGCGTTCCGGCCCGCGGCTGGCGTGCCGCCTTGTCCGGCGGCAGGAAATCATAGGCGTGCCCCGGCGCGCGGCGGCTGAACGAAGATGCTTCCATGATGACGGCCTTTCAGCTCTTCACATGGTTTCGGTGCACGGACGATACCGGGCATTGAAACGAATCCAGCTCAGTCGTAAATTTTAATGGTTAATGCTTCGCTAAATCCGGTGCCGATAGGGCATCTTTCCGCCGAAATTTACCGGTTGTTAATCCACTTGGTTAACAAGTCGATGGTGTGAAACCTCGAACAATCTGAGTTGCCCGTTGATCCACTTCGAGAATGTCGGTTTGCGCTATGGCATGGGGCCGGAGATCCTCCGGGACCTGACCTTTGACATTCCGAAAAAGTCCTTCCAGTTTCTGACGGGTCCATCGGGTGCCGGCAAGACCACGCTGCTGCGCCTGCTCTTCATGTCGCTGCAGCCGACCCGCGGTCTGATCCGCATGTTCGGCCGCGATATCTCGGATATTCCGCGCCCGGAACTGCCGCTGCTGCGCCGCCGCGTCGGCATCGTCTTCCAGGACTTTCGCCTTCTCGACCACCTGACGACCTACGAGAACGTCGCGCTGCCGCTGCGCGTGCGCGGCAAGGACGAGAGCACCTACAAGACCGACGTTCTGGAACTGCTGAAATGGGTCGGGCTCGGCGAGCGCATCAACGTGCTGCCCCCGGTCCTCTCCGGCGGTGAGAAGCAGCGTGCCGCGATCGCCCGCGCCCTCATCGACCGCCCGGAAGTCCTGCTCGCCGACGAACCGACCGGCAATGTCGATCCGCCGATGGCGCGCCGCCTTCTCAATCTCTTCCTCGAGCTCAACCGGCTCGGCACTGCCGTCGTCATCGCCACCCACGATCTGGCCCTGATGGACCAGGTCGAAGCGCGGCGGATGATTCTGTCCGAGGGGCATCTCGACGTCTATGACTGAGCGATCCCCCAGCAAGAAGGTAGCGGAAGCGGCCACCCAGCAGCAGCGGCGCCCGGAAATGCGCGTTCGCCCGACAGCGCCGATCCTGCCGCCTTCCAACATCCAGGGCAACGCGCTGATGGTGGTGATCGCCATCATGGCCTTCCTTGCCTGCCTGACGCTCGGCGGCGTCAGCATGGTGCGCTCGACGGCCGCCAGCTGGGAAAGCCAGATCTCCCGCGAAATCACCATCCAGATCAAGCCGGATGACGGCCTCGACATGGAAAAGGCGCTGAACCAGGCGCGCGATATCGCCATGACCTTCGTCGGCACCAAGAGCGGCCAGATCGTCGATGAAGCCGCAACGGCGCGCCTGCTCGAGCCCTGGCTCGGCAGCGGCCTCGATCTCAAGGAACTCCCGGTTCCCCGGCTCGTTATCGTTACGATCGACGAAAACAATCCGCCGGATTTCGAGGCAATGCGCTCGCTGCTCAAGGACAGTATCCCGCAGGCGACGCTGGACGACCACAGAACGTGGGTCGACCGGCTGGTATCGATGGCGCATACGACCGTCATGATCGGCACCGGCATTCTGCTGCTGGTCTTCACCGCCATGGTACTTACCGTCGTCTTCGCAACGCGCGGCGCACTATCGGGCAACCGCCATATCGTCGAGGTGCTGCATTTCGTCGGCGCCGAAAGCTCCTTCGTTGCAACCGAATTCCAGAAGCACTTCCTGAAGATCAGCCTCAAGGGCTCGGCGATCGGCAGCGGTCTGGCAGCGCTGTTTTTTGCCGCTGCGGGCTTCCTGCAGAGCCGTACGATCGCCACACCGCAGACCGACCAGGCCACCGCGCTTTTCGGGACCTTTTCGGTCGGCGTGCTCGGCTATTTCGGCATCTTCGCCACGATGATCATCATCGCCCTGCTGACGACGCTGACGGCGCGCGTCACGGTCGTCCGCACGATATACGAGATCGATACACTTCGCTCCGATCCGACACGAACAGACGGGATAGCGAGCTGATGATAGCGATCACATATAGCACCGCCTTTGCCCGTTCGCTGCCGCAATCCCGATATATGCACGACTCATGACCATGGGCTACACGAGACGCAATCCGATTCGCCCCGACCCGGCGCTGGCTAGCTACCGGGTCGAGACGCCGCGTCGCGGGCCTCTGCGCCGCATGCTGCGCTGGTGCGGCTTTGCTGTCGTTCTCGCCATGGCGCTCATCTTCGGCGGCTTCCTGCGCTTTGCCGATTCCGTCACCACAATGAGGCCGCCAGCCGAACCGAAAGCCGACGCGATCGTCGTGCTGACAGGCGGCTACCAGCGCATCGACCAAGCGGTCGAACTCCTGCAGAAGGGCGCCGGCAAGCGGCTGCTGATTTCAGGCGTCCACCCCTCGACCACACCGGCGCAGATCCGCAAGACCACGACAGGGTCGGCCGATCTCTTCGATTGCTGCGTCGATATCGGCTATGACGCGATCGACACGATCGGCAATGCCCAGGAAGCATCGAACTGGATCCATGCCAAGGGCTACCGAAGCGTGCTCGTCGTCACCAACAACTATCACATGCCCCGCAGTCTCGCCGAACTTGCCTATGTCGACGACGACACCCAGTTCATTCCCTATCCGGTCGTGAATTCCGACCTGAAGACGCGCGCCTGGTTCATGGATCCGAATGCGCTGCGTGTCATGCTCGCCGAATATGGCAAGGTGCTGTTTGCCGGTGCGCGCAACATCACCGGCTTCGGCCGCCACCCCGGCCTGCGTTCGGCTGCCGCTGACGGCAACGACTGAAGCGAAGCGTCTTTTTCTGGCGGTGATAATCGTGTAGGCAGGTCGCGACCGCCCTGCTCGCGGATATAGGCTTTTCGGGAAACCTTATGCTCGCCCTGCGTTCCGTTCTCTTCAACACGATCTTTTACGCCAACCTCATCCTGCGGATGATCGTGCTTTCGCCCTATTATTTCGTCGTGCCCCGGCTGACCGCCTATCGCATTCCGAAGAACTGGGCGCTCTCGAACCATTGGTTGATGGAGAAGATCGTCGGCACGACTTTCGAGATCGAGGGCATGGAGAACCTGCCCGATGGCGGCTACATCCTGGCGCCGAAGCATCAGTCCTTCTGGGATACCTACGCGCTGCTGCCCTGGCTGAAGGACCCGGTCTATATCCTCAAGCGCGAGCTGATGTGGATCCCGCTGTTCGGCTGGTATGCCAAGAAACAGCGGATGATCCCGGTCGATCGCGGCGCCCGCGGCAAGGTGATGGTCGAAGTGCTGAAGCGCACCAAGGAAGAGCTGTCGACCGGCCGCCAGCTGATCATCTATCCTGAGGGCACCCGCCGCCCTCCGGGCGCCGAGCCGGTCTACAAGTACGGCATTGCCCGCATGTACCGGGATCTCAACATTCCCGTCGTGCCGATCGCCATGCATCCAGGCCTGTTCTGGCCGCGCCGCAGCACCATGCGTTATCCTGGCCATTTCAAGGTCCGCATCCTCGCCCCGATTATGCCGGGCATGGATCCGGATGCCTTTTTCGAGCATCTGGTCGAGGTTACGGAGCGAGCCAGCGACGAACTGCTTCTCGACACCGTCGCCCGCAATCCGCATCTCCCGCTGCCGCAGACGGCCATCGACCGGCTTGCCGTTCTGAACGAACCGAAGACCGCGTCGGCCTGAATTCAAGCGGCGCGCAGCCGCTCGACTTCGCCTACCACCTGCTCCAGCCAGTGATCGCGGATACCCATCTGCTTCAGATGGGACAAGGTGTTGAAAACATAAGCGTCGTTCGGACCAGATTGGCCCTCGGCCTCATTGACGACGCGCGCGGCCTCGCCGGTATCAAGGGCGCCCGCATATTGCACGTGGCTGCGGTCCACGACATAGGCGACCGCCTTCACGGTGCGGCCATCGGCCAGCAGCAGCGAGACGTGCTTTTCCAGATAGACATTGGTCACCAGTTCGCGAGCCCGCAGATAATCGATGACCTCGTCCCAATTTTCCGGCGCGACGGAGAAAGCCATGCCGCGGCATGAGCCACCGCGATCGAGACCGAGCACGAGACCGGGATTTTCCTGCGTTCCGCGATGAACCCAGGAGCGGACGCAGAGCGAACGCCGATAGCCATAAATCAGAGCCTGCGACCGTTCAGCAAACTCGAAGCCCGGGTTCCACATGAGGGATCCGTAGCCAAACACCCAAAATTCGTCCATATCGCAAGCCAGACCGAGATTCCTATTCGCGATTCACCATTGGAGAACATCA
This sequence comes from Rhizobium sp. 01L410, assembly GCF_056400165.1. Classification (NCBI taxonomy): domain Bacteria; kingdom Pseudomonadati; phylum Pseudomonadota; class Alphaproteobacteria; order Hyphomicrobiales; family Rhizobiaceae; genus Rhizobium; species Rhizobium sp. 01L410. Next base: position 411,049 of record NZ_JBFTST010000004.1, on the reverse strand, counting down.
TGGCAGCGTCAAGCCAATCCGGCAGCAGCAGAAAATTCTGGTGGCTCGGCTTGGGCATCGTACTGGTGGTCGCAATCTATACCGGCGGCTGGTTCTACGCCGCTTCACAGCTGAAGGACACGGTGCTGAAGGTTATCGCGCCGCATGACACTGCCGGTGTCAGCGGTGAATGCGCCGATATCGATTTCCGCGGCTATCCTTTCCGCATCGGCCTGTTCTGCTCGAAAGTCGATGTCGACGACAACAAGAACGGCGTGTCGGCGAGCTTCGGCCAGCTGCGCTCCGCCGCACAGGTCTATGCGCCCGGCCATATCGTCTGGGAACTGGATTCGCCTGCCGAAATCCGCACCGCAAACGGCCTGACCCTCTCGGCCCAATGGGCAAACCTGCAATCCAGCCTGATCACCAAGTTCAAGGGCATCGACCGGACGTCGACCGTCATCGAAGGGCTGAAGGCGACCGCGGTTTCCTCCTATAGCGGTCAGACGATCGACGTCGATGCCGCCCGTACGGAAATTCATCTCCGCCAGAATGAAGGCGATCTTGATGGCGCGATCTCGCTGCAGGATGCCAGCACCGTCATCAAGGATTGGCCGCAGGTCTTCCCGAAATTCTCGGCGAGCGCCGACGTGACGCTGGCTGGTAAGGCGGGAATGATCGATGGCAGCGACAAGCAGGGGCTCTACGGCGCCAGTGGCGAGCTGCGCAAGGTCGTGGCCGATATCGGCGACGGCAAGGTCATGACGCTGACCGGCCCCTTCTCCTTCGACGAACAGGGCTTTCTTTCGGGTAAGTTCAAGCTTGAGATCGAGCAGCTCGGCCCGTGGCGCGACAGCATCAAGCAGACTTTCCCGCAGATCGCCAAGACCGTCGATACCGCCGCCAAGCTTCTGAAAGCGTTGGCAGCCGGCAGCGATCGCGTGTCGGTGGATCTGGTGGTCAATCGCGGCGAGGCAACCGTCAGCGGCTTCATCCCGCTCGCCTCCATCCCGCCGATCTAAAGCGTTTTCTGAGAAACGCTCGCGTTTAGCTCTTCTTCGGTTCCTGGCCGTGATGGCGGCCGAAGTCCGGCGCATCGACGTCCTGACCAGCCTGGATGATCGAGCGTCGGATGGCGCGGGTGCGGGTGAAGAGCTCGAAAAGCTTGTCGCCCTCGCCCCAGCGGATCGCCCGCTGCAGATAGGCGAGATCTTCCGAGAAACGCGACAGCATCTCGAGGATCGCATCCTTGTTGTGCAGGCAGACGTCGCGCCACATGGTCGGATCGGATGCCGCAAGACGGGTAAAGTCGCGGAAACCCGAAGCCGAATACTTGATGACCTCGGATTCGGTCACCGCCTCCAGATCGTCGGCAGTGCCGACGATATTGTAGGCGATGATGTGGGGCAGATGCGAAACGATGGCCAGCACCTTGTCGTGGTGCTGCGGATCCATCTCATCGACCCGAGCGCCGAGCGCCTCCCAGAACTGGCGAAGCTTGGCAAGCGCTGCCGGATCGGTACCGGCCACCGGCGTGAAAATGCACCAGCGCTGTTCGAACAGTCCGGCGAAACCAGCATCCGGTCCGGACTTTTCGGTACCAGCCAGCGGGTGGCCCGGAATGAAGTGAACGCCTTCGGGAATATGCGGCTGCATCTGCGCGATAACAGAGGCCTTGGTCGAGCCCACGTCGGTGACAATCGCGCCCGGCATCAGCGTTGCGGCGATTTCCTTGGCGACGCTTCCAGACGCACCGACCGGCACCGAAACGATGACGAGATCCGCACCCTTGACGGCTTCAGCCGCAGACTGGAGATAACGGTCACCGAGACCGAGTTCTTCCGCCCGCTTCAGCGTGTCGGCGCTGCGGGTCGAGATCACCACTTCCTTGGCGATCCCCAGCCGCTTGACGTCGTGAGCAATCGACGAGCCGATGAGGCCGATACCGATAAGCGCGATGCGGTCGAACTGGATGGTCATGCCTTGCGTCCCATAAACTCGCCGAGCGACTCGATAACACCGCGGTTCGCCTCTTCCGGGCCAACGCTCATGCGCAGCGAGTTCGGGAAGCCATAGCCCTTGACCGCACGCAGGACGTAGCCGCGGCTGGTCAGGAACTCATCGGCATCGGCAGCGCGCTTGCCATCGGCATCGGGGAAATGGATGAGAATGAAATTGGTGACCGACGGCGTCACCGTCAGTCCAATTGTCTCAAGGGCACCCTTGAGCTTCTCGATCCACATCAGATTGAAGGCAACAGCCTCCTGCACATGTGCCTGATCGCGAACAGCGGCAGCGCCTGCGGAAATTGCCGGCGCATTCATGTTGAACGGCCCACGGATGCGATTGAGCGCGTCGATGATCTCCGCCGGCGCATACATCCAGCCGACGCGGAGCGCTGCCAGGCCATAGACCTTCGAAAAGGTGCGGGTCATGACGACATTGGCGTTGGACGAGACGATCTCGATACCGGATTCATAGTCGTTGCGGCGGACATATTCGGCATAGGCGGCATCGAGCACCAGCACGGCATCCTTCGGCAGCCCAGCCTGAAGACGGCGGATTTCGCTGACCGGCACATAGGTGCCTGTCGGGTTGCCCGGATTGGCGATGAACACCATCTTCGTCTTCGGCGTCACGGCTGCGAGGATCGCGTCGACATCGACCGCGTGATCCTTCTCCTTCACGGTGACGGGCGTGGCGCCCGCGCCCATGATCTGGATCTTGTAGACCAGGAAGCCGTGCTCGGTGATGATGGCTTCGTCGCCAGCGCCGAGATAGACGTGGCAGAGAAGGCCGAGCAGCTCGTCGGAACCGTTGCCGCACATGATGTTAGCCGGATTCAGACCATGAACCGCAGCGATCGCCTCGCGCAGCTCGTGTGCCTGCCCATCCGGATAGCGCTCCAGATTACCGGCAGCGTTCTTGAAGGCTTCGACCGCCTTCTGGCTGGCGCCGAGCGGCGTCTCATTGGAGGAGAGCTTGTAGACGCGGGCAACGCCCGGCGCATGTTCCTTGCCCGGCACATAGGCTGCGATATCAAGAATACCGGGACGAGGAACGGGCTTGCTCTTCTCAACGCTCATGGGATCAACCTTGGAAAAATGCCGGGAATTCCGGCTTAAATTGCCCTTTGGCAATAAAACGGAAAGCGGCTTTTGTCGAGTGACTTAGCGGTTGCGCGTGGTCGGAACGCCATGCGGCGCAAGAACCGGCACGAAGACGCGGCGCGAGGCGCGCGCTGCCACTGGCAGACCCTGATAGAGACGCTTCTGCGCCTCGACGATGATGACACCGGAGAAGGCCGGCCACAGTGTCCGTCCGATGCGCTCGAAGCCACGCCGCAGGCTCAGTACAGTGCGCAGCTTGGACGGCGGGAAGAACAGCGCCTCGGCGGAAGCTCCGGGCGTGAAATTGGTCTCTCGCAGCAGATGTGTCAGCTGACCACGCGAATAGGGCCGGCCGGAGCCGAAAGGCGTATGCTCCATTCGTGCCCAGACGCCACGCCGGTTCGGCACGACAATCACCAATCGCCCGCCCGGCGCAAGCACCCGCCAGAGCTCCTTCAGCGTCTCCCGCGGGCTTTCGGCAAATTCCAGCGAATGCACCATCAGCACGCGGTCTACGGATGAATCCGGTAGCGGCAACTCCTCGTCGAAGATCAGCGCCGTCGAGGACAGCGAGCCCATCGGCCAGTTCACTGCACCCTGCCCTGCTGGCATGAAGGCGAAGGTGCGCTCAGTATCGGCGCCGAAACGATCGAGAAACGGCACGGCATAGCCGAGACCGACCAATCGCTCCTGCGGCAGCCGCACCCAGAGCGATGACAGCGCCATGGCGATCGACTGCTCGGCCAGGCGGCCAAGCTCGGAATGATAAAACTGGCGTAGATCGACAATATCCGCGTGCATTGCAGTAAATGTTATCAGTGGGCGGTTGGACTTCAAGGCCGGAGCCTCTACATTCCGGACATGTCCGTAGGAAAGAGGCCGTTCAGACTATGAAACCTTTGGAATTAGAAGTTTTTCTCTGCCGCTCCGATAATTTTGGCGTTCTCGTGCATGATCCGGAAACCGGCCTGACGGCAACGATCGACGCGCCGGATGCGGCTGCGGTCGAAGCGGCAGCCAAGCGCCGCGGCTGGACCATCTCCCACATCTTCACCACCCATCACCACACCGACCATGTCGAAGGCAATCTGGCGCTGAAGGAGCAGTTCGGCTGCGAGATCATCGGCCCGGTGAACGAGGCCGTCGCCATCCCGGGCCTCGACAAGACGATGGCCGATGGCGACAGCTTCACCTTCGGCGATCATACGGTCAATGTGATCGAGACCCCCGGCCACACAGCCGGTCACATCTGCTACCACTTCGTGGACGACAAGCTGCTCTTTGCCGCCGATACGCTGTTTGCGCTCGGTTGCGGCCGCCTTTTCGAGCGCCCCGCCGCCGACATGTGGCATTCGCTGCAGAAGCTCGCGGTGCTACCGGATGAGACGGCCATCTATTTCGGCCACGAATATACGCTGTCGAACGCCCGCTTCGCCGTCACCATCGATCCAACAAATGAGCGGCTGAAGGCCCGCGCCGCGGAAATCGAGGCATTGCGCGCCGAGGGACGTTTCACAATCCCGACGACGTTGGCGCTTGAGAAGGAAACCAACCCCTTCCTGCGCGCAGCCGATCCGGCGATCCGCCGCAATCTGCTGATGGAGACGAAGACGAACGAAGAGGTCTTTGCGGAAATCCGCAAGCGCAAGGACAATTTCTGATGTCGCCCGATGAGATTATCGAGGCGCTTTCGATGCAGCCGCATCCGGAAGGCGGCTTCTATGTCCAGACCTTCCGCGACACGAATGGCGGCGAGCGCGGCCATTCGACGGCAATCTACTACCTGCTGAAATCAGGACAACGGTCGCATTGGCATCGCGTCCACGACGCCGCCGAGATCTGGCACTATTACGCCGGAGCACCGCTGGCCCTGCATCGCTCGGAAGATGGCAGCAGCAGCGAAACGTTGAAGCTCGGCATCGACCTGGCAGGCGGCGAGCGCCCGCAGGCGATCATTCCCGCCAACTGGTGGCAATCGGCCGAAACGCTGGGCGATTTCACGCTTGTCGGCTGCACCGTCTCACCCGGCTTCGAATTCTCGAAATTCGAGATGGCACCGCCGGACTGGGCACCGGCCGGCTGACCTACTCGGCTGCCGCAGGCTGTTTCGGCGCGACCTTGCGCCGGAACATTTCCTGCGCCGCCAGCACCGCACCACCGGTCACCAGCAGGCAGGCAAGAGCAATCCGCCAGCTCGGCTCGGCAAAGCCGAACAGCGTCAGAATGAGCGTCGAGAGCAGCGGAGCGGCATAGCTTGCAGCGCCGAGGATCTGGATATCGCCATTCTTGACGCCGTGATCCCAGGCATAGAAGGCGGCCCCCACCGGAAAGAGCCCGAGCCCGGCAACCGCCAGCCATTCGAATGCCGTTTCCGGCCAGACGGTGGTTTCCAATCCGAGATGGCAGACAAGCGACAGAATGGAGGTCGCGATGCAGAAGCCGGTCACCACATCGGTCGACACCGCATCGAAACGCCGCGTCAGCAGCGAATAGCAGGACCAGGTGAAGGCGCAGAGAAGCGCCGCGCCATAGCCGATGGCATAGGCGCCATCGAAATTGATGCCGTTGCGTCCGACGATCAGAAACGTGCCGCAGAGACCGGCAAGGGCACCGGCAATATGATACCAGCGAAGCTTCTCGCCCGGCAGCAGCGCCGAGCCGACGACGATCAGCAGCGGCCACAGATAGGCGATCAGCCCCGCCTCCACCGCCGGAGCGTTCCGGAGCGCCGTGAAATAGAGAAAATGATAGCCGAACAGACCGGCGATGCCGACGATCCAGACCTTCGCCGGCTGCTTCAAGAGCGCCAGCCGCGACGGGTTGAGAACGAGGACGGCGATGCCGGGGATACTGCCGATGGCAAAGCAGATCGCCGACAGCTGGAACGGCGGCATCTTGCCGGATGCAGCCGTGAACAGCGCGAGAAACGACCACATCAGAATGGCCGTGAACCCGATCAAAGTTGCCCGAAGCTTCATCATGTCTCCCGATTGCGGAGACAGGCTCCGTCAGCTGGCGCTGTATTTCACCGCCTTGATCGTCACCGTTCCGTATTGCGTCGGAATGCTGACGTAGACTGGAGCATATACATTTGCCGCATCCGCCTTGGCAAACCAGATTTCCATCCGGCCGCTCTTGCTGAGATAATCGATATCCTTGCGGCCCTTCTTATAGCCCGATCGCGGCACGAAGCGCACGCTGCAGACGGTCGCCTTGCCGGTGAACCCATCCGTCGCAAAATCTTCGGAGCCCTTCGGCGATAGCACCAGATCCATGCGCATCTCGCCGTCATAGATCGGCAGCTTCTGCGAGCAGAGCTTCACGTCAGCAGGAAAGATCAGGCCGGAAATCGGATCGAGAACCGATCGCATGTCGCCCGGCGATACATTGATCCAGTTGCTCGGCGGCTTGCGCTCCGGCTTCACCGTCGTCGAGACGATATTACCGTTGCTGTAGCGAACCTCGTAGGTCCGCGCCCGCTTGCCGCTCTTGTAATAGAGCGAATAGCGCTGCGCCTGCAGCCGATCATCGCGAATGACGCCGTCGACGCTGGTCTTAGCCGAAATCGTCGTCACCAAGTCGGCGAGACCGGCCGAACTGATGTCGCCGGATACTGTGTAGCTCTTGTCATCCTCGATCTGCGTGACGAAGGCCGCCCGCGCGATCGGCAGGACACCGAGGGCGACGCGATATTCCGTGCGGTGGCGGATCTCCTCCGCGCCGGCCGGAATCGCCATCGATGCCACGATTGCAGGGATCAAAATCCGTCTGCCCAGAAGAGCCATGAAGCGAGCCTTGTTTGACGGGCGAACGCCGCCCTGTTACGCGGTCTATACTCTGGCCGCTTGTCGAAGCAAACACGAGCTTTTTGACAGAATTGCGGGAAAGGCCAAGGTTTGGCTTGACGCGGCGAGCCGCTCTGACTATAGAACCGCAACTTTCCAATCATAGCCTTGGATTGCAAGCCCGGTTTTGCCGGTGCGTCGTAATTCGGCGGCTGAGAAAAACAAGAATAGGTGTCAAATGTCTCGCGTGTGCGAATTGACCGGCAAGGCCGTCCTCGTTGGCAACAATGTCAGCCATGCCAACAACAAGACCAAGCGCCGGTTCCTGCCGAACCTGTGCCAGGTTACCCTGATCTCCGACGCTCTCGGCCAGCGTTACCGCCTGCGCGTTTCGGCTCACGCCCTGCGCTCGGTCGAACATCGCGGTGGTCTCGACGCGTTCCTGATCAAGGCAAGCGAAAACGAACTGTCGATGCGCGCTCGTCTGCTGCGCCGCCAGATCGTCAAGAAGACTGCAGAAGCTGCTGCTGCCGCCTAAGCATCGGCGCGCTTTCTTCTCGAAAGTTTCAAAAGGCTTGCACGGTTGAAACCGGACAAGCCTTTTGCTTTGCCGGTATAGTACCGGCCAAAATTTGTTCACTCCAACTGGTGGCATCACCCAGGATAAAAAAATGCTGAAGACACGCTATCTGCTTATCTATGTGGCCCTGATGACGCTCGTCGTCGTCGCCTCAAACTTCCTCGTTCAGTTTCCGCTGAACGCCATGGTCGCCGGCATCAACCTTGCCGACATCCTGACCTGGGGCGCCTTCACCTATCCGATCGCCTTCCTGATCACCGATCTGACGAACCGCCAGTTCGGTCCGCAGACCGCCCGCAAAGTCGTCTTTGCAGGCTTCGTCGTCGGCGTCGGCCTTTCCTTCTACACGGCCGTTCCGCGCATCGCGATCGCCTCGGGTTCGGCCTATCTTGCCGGACAGCTGCTCGACATCGCCGTCTTCAACCGCCTTCGCCGTCAGGCCTGGTGGCGCGCGCCGCTGGTCGGCTCGTTGATCGGCTCGGCGCTGGATACGATCATCTTCTTCTCCTTCGCTTTTGCAGCCTTCTTCGTCTTCTTCGGCGCGAACGAACCCTTCGCGCTGGAATCGGCGCCGATCCTCGGCGTGTTCTCGATGGAAGCGCCGCGCTGGATCTCCTGGGCGCTCGGCGACTTCACCGTGAAGATGCTGGTTGGACTCGTCATGCTGCTGCCCTACGGCGCTCTGATGAACACCCTGCGCCCGATGCAGGCGACAGCCGCTCGCTAAAAGCAAATGAGGCCGTTGGCGCTATGCCGACGGCCCTTTCGTTCTGAGGGCAGGATGGCGCAATACTTCCGCGACGAGGCTATCGACCGGCTCTGAGGAATCGAGCCTGAGCAACGGCGTTGCCCTGCCCTTCAGCCATTCCTCATGCGAAGCGGCGCTTCGCCGCTCCGGCCCTGCCGTATCGTAGCTTTCGGCCCACTCCAGGAATTCCTGGCTCTTCTCTGCCATGTCGCCACCCGGCTTGATCCGCTCGCCGTATCGGGTCTCCTCGCGCCGCCGGATGCGTGCCATACGCAGTACGGGGTCGATCCTGAGGAAGACGATGAGATCGTAGAGCGGCTCGAACTCGGCCGCCCATTTCAACGCCGAACCGGAGAGCACCCAGCCATCGGCGCCTTGGATCGCCTCGCGCAGCATCGCCACCCGCGCCTCGACCGGTCGCTGTGTGGTGAATGGTGGATCGGTCGGCATCCAGAAGAAATGATCGGTATCGAGGTGCCGGATTCCAAGCTTCTCGGCGAGTGCTTGACCGAGCGTAGTGGTGCCGGAGCCTGACGCTCCCATGACATGAATATTCAGCATGGCTCTCTCGATTTGGATGAAGGGAGAGAGCAGATAGCGGAGAGTTGTGACAGTTGTTCGGCGACGCACTCACTCGGCGAGCCGGAACTCCAGCATCACGTTCCGCTGCAGGATGGAATGGTTATCATCCGAAACGAGAATGATATGGGTAGAGCCATCCTCGGCCTGAAAGGAATCGAGCCCTTCCATATTGTCGATCTGATAGCCGAAATCGGCGGTCATCAGCACCTTGCCCGTTGCAACGGCACCAGGCCGGATTTCGGCTGCGGCGATCCGGCGGATGCGCATGCCGATACCATCTGCCATGTTGAACCGCCGCTCCAGAAGCAGCAGATCGCCGTCAGGCAGAAACGCCCCGTCGGTCGGATCGAAATCGCCAGAGCGGCTGACAGTAAACCGACCCTTCAGCGGCCCTTCGAGAATCGCCGCATAGACGTTTCCATCATCATTGAGGCTCTCCTCCGCAACAATGACCGCAGAACCCCTCAGAGCGCTGTCTGCGGGCGCAATGGCCACCGTCTCAAGGCTACGGTTGCCGCGCAGTTCATCGCGCGGGATCAGGATGGGCAGCGTGCCCAAGGCGGGTGAACTCGCGAAACCCTGACGCGGATAGATATCGACCCGATGGTTACCCTCGAAGGAAACGAGTGCCCTGTTCGTGTCGAGCGCCAGGCCTTCGGCATCCATGCGGCCCTTGCCTTCGAAACTGCGCCCGGTCGCGTCCTTCATCGGAGTTATATCGACATCGGCAAGACCGGAAAGACGGCCCTGCGCATCGCGCATCAGCGCCCCGGTCAACCAATGGCCGGTATCGAGCACCCCCGCCACATGCCTGCGATCCGGATCGACCTTGATCGATGACCACGAGCCGAAGATCCGGTGGCTCGAAACCATTTCCAGACCACCGATGAATTCCAGCGGGCCGAACCTGGTTTCGTCTGAACCGATCTTGAAGGTGGTGATGACGCGGCTCTCGATCGGAGCGCGCTCGGCAAGCACGGCAGATGGCAATCCCGCGAGGCAGGCGGCAAGCATGGCCACGCGGGAAAAAGCGGTCATATGGGTCAGCTGGCGCGGCGTGTGCGGCCGCCACGCGGCTGCGCAGCCTGATCCTCGAAGAGCGAGGCCAGCTGTTCCGTCATCGCCCCTGCAAGCTCGTCGGCATCGACGATGGTGACGGCGCGGCGATAGTAGCGCGTGACGTCGTGACCGATACCGATGGCGAGCAGCTCGACCGGCGAACGCGTCTCGATCTGCTCGATGACGGCGCGCAGGTGGCGTTCCAGATAGTTGCCTGGATTGACCGACAGCGTCGAGTCATCGACCGGCGCGCCATCCGAGATCATCATCAGGATCTTGCGCTGCTCGCGCCGTGCGATCAGGCGGTTATGAGCCCACATCAGCGCTTCGCCGTCGATATTTTCCTTGAGCAGCCCCTCGCGCATCATCAGCCCGAGATTGCTTCGGGCGCGGCGCCAGGGAGCGTCGGCGGACTTGTAGATGATATGGCGGAGATCGTTGAGGCGGCCCGGCGTCTGCGGCTTGCCACCGGCCAGCCAGCTCTCGCGCGCCTGCCCACCCTTCCAGGCCTTGGTGGTGAAACCGAGGATCTCGACCTTGACGCCGCAACGCTCCAGCGTACGCGCCAGAATATCGGCGCAGGTGGCGGCAACGGTGATCGGGCGTCCGCGCATCGAGCCGGAATTGTCGATCAGCAGCGTCACGACGGTGTCGCGGAACTGCGTGTCGCGCTCCATCTTGAAGGACAGCGCCTGCATCGGATCGATGATCATGCGCGTCAGGCGCGCCGGATCGAGATAACCTTCTTCCAGGTCGAAATCCCAGGACCGGTTCTGCTGCGCCATCAGGCGGCGCTGCAGACGGTTTGCCAGACGGCCGACGGCACCCTGAAGATGCGCCAGCTGTTTGTCGAGGAAGGCGCGCAGCCGCTCGAGCTCCGTGGCGTCACAGAGTTCTTCGGCAGTGATGATCTCGTCGAATTCCTCGGTAAAGACCCGGTAATCGACCTTCTCGTTGAAATCGGCGAAAGGCGTATTCGGACGGCGGGTCTCGCCCGGCGTCTCGGAATCGTCCTCGCCTTCTTCCATCATGTCGTCGTCGGAGATTTCGGCGCCTTCAGTCTCGCCGTCCTCCATCTGCTCGTCGGCGACTTCGCTGTCTTCGACCGGTGCAGCATCCGAACCGGCGTCTTCATCGACCTCGTCCTGATCCTGCTCGTCGCCGCTCGGCTGGTCGTCCTGATCCGAATCCTCGTCTGTTTCCGGCTCGCTGTCATCGTCGCCATACTCCTCGGCCATTTCCATGGCCGACAGCATGTTACGGATGACCTTGGAAAAAGCCTGCTGGTCGTTGATGACATTGGACAGATTATCGAGCTCGGCGCCGGCCTTGTCCTCGATGAAAGGACGCCAGAGGTCGAGCACCTTACCTGCCGAGGCCGGCGGCTTCTGACCGGTGAGCTTTTCGCGCACCATCATCGCCACGGCTTCACCGATCGGTGCGTCTTCCTGACGCTCGATTCCGTTGAAATTCGCCTTGGCATATTTCTCGTCGGTCATGGAGCGCAGGTTCGCAGCCATGCCTTCCATCCGCAGCGCGCCGATCGATTCGACTCGTGCCTGCTCGACGGCATCGAAGACGGCACGGGCATCGGAACCCTGCGGCGCCATCGTCGTGTGGACCTTCTCGTCGTGGCAGGCAAGACGGAGCGCCATGGAATCGCCGAGACCGCGGGTCACCGCCAGCTCATGCGCCGTCGGCCGCTTGGAAAGCTCGGGCAGCCGGATACGCTCGGCCGTCATTCCCGGACGTTCGTTGGCGAAGGTCACCTCGACCTCGTCGTTGCCGGCGATTGCGCGGACGCAGCCGGTTATCGCGCGCCGCAACGGCTCGATATCGATAGGGCCGTTGGGCTTGGCTTTCGAATTGTCACCACGAGATGCCATGATCGACCGGCCTTAGGCCTCCAGCACGATGTTGGCAGCGCTTTCCTTCAGCTCGACGCCAAAGGCACGCTGGTAATGCTCGGCAACCAGCGCACGTTCAAGCTCGTCGCACTTGTTGAGGAAGGTGACGCGGAAGGCGAAGGCGAGATCACCGAAGATCTCGGCATTTTCGGCCCAGGTGATGACCGTACGCGGGCTCATGACGGTCGACAGGTCGCCGTTCATGAAGGACGCGCGCGTCAGATCGGCAACGCGAACCATCTTCGAGACGGTGTCGCGGCCATCCTTGTCCTTCCCAAAGCTCTTCACCTTGGCAGCGATGATGTTCACTTCATGCTCATGCGGCAGATAGTTCAGCGTCGTGACGATCGACCAGCGGTCCATCTGCGCCTGGTTGATCTGCTGCGTGCCGTGATAAAGGCCGGTCGTATCGCCGAGGCCGACCGTATTGGCGGTCGCGAACAGGCGGAAGGCCGGGTGCGGACGGATGACGCGGCTCTGATCGAGCAGCGTCAGACGGCCGGCCGATTCCAGTACGCGCTGGATGACGAACATCACATCCGGGCGGCCCGCATCGTATTCGTCGAAGACGAGCGCGACATTGTGCTGGTAGGCCCAGGGAAGGATGCCATCCTTGAATTCGGTGACCTGCAGCCCGTCCTTGACGACGATCGCGTCCTTGCCGATCAGGTCGATACGGCTGACATGGCTGTCGAGGTTGATACGCACGCACGGCCAGTTGAGACGCGCGGCGACCTGCTCGATATGCGAGGACTTGCCGGTACCGTGGTAGCCGGAGATCATGACGCGGCGGTTATGCGCAAAGCCTGCAAGAATGGCGAGCGTCGTCTCGCGGTCGAAAAGATAGTCTGGATCGAGATCCGGAACATAGGCGTCGCCCTTGCTGTAGGCGGGAACGCGAATATCGGAATCGATGCCGAAAACGTCTCTGACCGAAACGGTCGTGTCCGGCAGAGCGGGAATATCTAACTCAATCTTGCTCATAACGTCTCCAAGGCGGGCATAGCGCCCGGCCATATCTCTCAGGCCATTTCGCAACCGCGACGCCGCAGTTTTCTACCACGCCGTCCAGGGTGAGAACGTCGGCGATGCTTCTCCGGGACTGAAATGAAACCTCGGCGGGATGATGACCCCGAGCATTCTAGAACAAAGTCCCGGACAAGAAACGCCGCGTCCGGAAGGAAGGCAAAGGCGCCAGAAGCAAAACGCAATAATGCATGCCGCGATTGCCTGCGGCCCTAGCCGATTTGGACCATACCCGATTGAAGACGGAGAGCAAGGACGGGAATTAACAAAAACCGTTCTGCTTCAACAATTGATAGGCCTGGATCACGGCACGGAACCGCTCTTCGGATCCGCGGTCGCCGCCATTGGCGTCAGGGTGGTGCTTTTTCACCAGTTCCTTGTAGCGCGTCTTGATCTCGGCCGACGTCGCATCGGCGGCAAGGCCCATCGTATCGAACGCCTTGGCTTCGAGGCTTTTCAACTTGCGCTGTTCTGGAAAGCGCGGGCCGCTGCCCTTGCTGCCGCTGACGAAGCCGAACGGATCGCGCACCCGGTTATAGGAGCCTGAGCGGACGTCCGATTGCAGCGGGCTGTTCTTGGCGGCCTTGTTGACGCCGACCGTCCAGGTGGGGCGATGACCGGTGATCGCTTCCTTCTGGTAACGGGCGATCTCGCCATCAGACAGGCCGGAGAAGTAGTTATAGCCCTTGTTGTATTCCTTGACGTGCTCGAAGCAGAATAGAAAGAACTGCCCCTCGGCATTGCGGCCGACGGGCGCGCGATGCGCACCTTTCTTGTCACAGCCGTCCCACTGACAGGTCGGGGGAGCCTGTTCGGGTTCCTGCTCGCGTTTGCGGCGGGTGCGGATGCGATCGAAATATTTGGAATCAAGTCTCATGACGGCGCTAATTATGAAGCTGCCGCGGCGCGACAACAAGAATTGACAAATGGGAATGTTGCTGGCTTGGTGGGAACCCCTTTTTTCACCAGCAACTGGACGAAAACGTGACCCTTCAGGCCCGCATAGAAGAAAAACTGACCGAGGCTTTCGTGCCCGAACGTTTGAGCGTCATCAACGAAAGTCACCTCCACGCTGGCCACCAGCCTGACATAACAGGGACAGGCGAAACGCATATGCGTGTTCGCATCGTCTCTGAAAAATTTTCAGGAATGACGAGGCTCGCCCGCCACCGGGCCATTACCGAGCTCTTGAAACCAGAGCTCGATGCCGGGCTTCATGCCCTCGCCGTCGAACCCTCGGCACCAGGAGAAGCGACCCGCTGGTAGTGGATACCGGCCCCATATAAGTCTTCGCGGCGCGCAATCCAACAGTAAAAGCCGGTTAGACGGCCTTGGGCGCGTCTTCTTCGGCAGGACGAATGCGCAGCTTGGTGATGCGGTTCTTTTCGCGCTTCATGACGATGAAGCGCTTGCCGTAGAAGGTGAAGGCCTGCCGCTCTTCCGGGATGGTCATCGACTCGTGAATGACGAGGCCGGCAATCGTCGTCGCCTCCTCGTCGGGAAGCTGCCAGTCGAGCGCCCGGTTCAGGTCACGGATCGGAACGCCGCCATCGACGACGACGGAACCGTCGGCTTCCTGACGGACACCCTGCATCTCGATATCGTGTTCGTCGGAAATATCGCCGACGATCTCTTCTAGAATATCCTCGAGCGTGACGATGCCCTGCACCTCGCCATATTCGTCGACGACGACGGCGAAATGCTGCTTGCGGCGCAGGAAGGCGTTCAGCTGATCTTCGAGATTGGTGCTGTCCGGCACGAACCACGGCTTCTGCGCGATCCTGACGACGTCGAGATTCTCAGGCTCCACATTCGGCTCGGCCAGTGCCCGCAGCAGGTCCTTAGCATGCACGACGCCGATGATATTGTCGGTCGTGCCGCGCCACAACGGCATGCGCGTATAGGGGCTTTCGAGAATGGTACGGACCACCGCTTCCGGCGCGTCGTCGGCATTGATGGCCCGCATCGCCATGCGATGCACCATGATATCAGACAATTCGAGCTGGCTGAGATCAAGGACGCCGCCGAGGCGGTCACGGTCCGCCTTGACGACCGAGCCTTCCCGGTGAAGCAGATCGACCGCACCGCGCAGCTCTTCATGCGCCGTCAGCATCGATGTTTCGCGCGACAGCGTTATGCCGAAGACGCCAAGGATCTTGCGGACGATCGCGTTGATGAACGACGAGATCGGGCCGACGATGGCGACGAACAGCTTGACGGCAAAGGCAACCGTGAGAGCAAAACGGTCAGGCGTCGAGATCGCCCAGCTCTTCGGCAGAACTTCTGCAAAGATGACCAAGATGACGGTCATCGCCAGCGTTGCGAGCGCCACGCCGGAATTACCGAACAATCCGAGAAACAGGCTGGTCGCCAGCGCCGACGACAGGATGTTGGCGAGATTGTTGCCGATCAGCAGCGCACCGATCAGCCGGTCGCGCCGCTCGATCAGCTCCCGCACCACGCCGGCGCGCTCGTCGCCATTGGCCTCGAGCGTGTGGATGCGGCTGCGCGAGACGGCGGTCAGCGCCGTTTCCGATCCGGAGAAGAAAGCGGACATGAGAACGAGGGCCACGATGGAGACAATTTCTGGCCAGTAGACGGAAAGAAATGCCAGCGTGCCTTCGATGCTCATTGCGGGTGCTTTTCCTTGAGGAAGCTCAACACTTCGGATTGCGGCACGTCGTCGGCGATGAAGGATTGCCCGATCCCGCGCGTCAGGATGAAGGTGAACTGGCCGTTCTTGACCTTCTTGTCCTGCGCCATCGCTTCCATCAGCCTTTCGGCCGGCGGCAGCTCGCCCGGGATATCCGACATCCGCGTCGGCAGGCCAACCGCCTTCAGATGCGTCTCGACGCGTTTGGCGTCATCGGGGCTCGCAAGGTTCATGCGCGCCGAAAACTCATGCGCCAGCACCATGCCGATCGAAACGCCTTCACCATGCACCAGCCGGGCGCTGTCATAGGCAGTGGCCGCTTCCAGCGCGTGACCGAAAGTGTGGCCAAGGTTGAGCAAGGCGCGCGGGCCGTTTTCCCGCTCGTCGGCCACCACCACATCGGATTTCGCCTGACAGCTAGCGGCGATCGCCTGAATGCGGGCATCGCCGCCGGCAAACACGGCCTGCCAGTTCGTCTCCAGCCAGCCAAAGAAGTCAGGCTTGTCGATCAGGCCGTATTTGGCGACTTCGGCATAACCGGCCCGGAATTCGCGCTCCGTCAGCGTGTTCAGCACATCGGTATCGGCAAGCACCAGGTCCGGCTGATGGAAGACGCCGATGAGGTTCTTGCCATGGCGGCTGTTGATGCCGGTCTTGCCGCCGACAGATGAATCGACTTGCGACAGCAGCGAGGTCGGCACCTGCACGAAGCGCACGCCACGGCGCACGATACCGGCGGCAAAGCCTGCGAGGTCACCGATCACGCCACCGCCGAGCGCCACGACATAATCGTTCCGCTCGACCCGCGCTTCCAGCACCTTGTCGCAGACGGTCATCAGATGCTCGAAGCTTTTGGTCTTCTCGCCGGCCGGCAACACCAGCGTCGAACACGCAATGCCGGATGCCTCCAGGCTCGCGACCAGCGCATCGAGATAGATGGGCGCCACATTCGCGTCGGTGACAATTGCCGCCTTGCGGCCCTTGAGGCGGGCGGTGATTTCGGCACCGGCACGCGCAATCAGCCCCGGCCCGATCAGAATATCGTAGGCGCGGTCGCCAAGCGGCACATGCACCTTCTTTTCGGCGGCAACGGAAGCGATCGCATTCATGGCACTGCACTTTCACTTTGGTGTTCGACCACGGCCTTCAGCACTTCGTCGGCCATCAGTTCCTTGCGCACATCGCGCGACAGAACGGTCACGTCGGCCTGCGCATAGATCGGGTATCGCGCGTTCATCAGATTTTCGAGCGTCTGCATCGGGTTTTCGGTCTTCAGAAGCGGCCGCGTATCGCGCTTGTTGACGCGTTCCCAGAGCACATCCAGATCAGCCTTAAGCCACAGCGACAGGCCGCCCTTCTTGATATGCTTGCGGGTGCGGTCGTTGATGAAAGCGCCGCCACCGGTCGAGACCACGCGAGGCCCGTTCTTCAAAAGCCGCTTCATCACCCGCGTTTCGAGCGCCCTGAATTCTTCCTCACCGTATGATGCGAAGAGTTCGGTGATGGTCATGCGCGAAACGCGCTCGATCTCGACGTCGCTATCAATGAACGGAATTCCGAGCTGCTGGGCGACAAGCCGCCCGACGGAGGATTTTCCTGCACCCATGAGGCCGACGAGGATAAGATTGCGGGACCCGAGCGCGGCGCGAGCTCTGTCTTTCAGACTGTCTGCAACTGTCAGAACTGGGTCACTCATCGGTCCATTCACACTTTGTTTGCAAACGGTATCGACAAATGAAGGTGTAGCGTCAAGTCGCGGGCAAGGGAAACATGTTCCAAATGCGGCTTCTTGCACGCAATCGCGCTTCTTCCTAAAAAGAGGCCAAGCTCATGGAGTTCAAGAAATGCCGACCCTCTTCCGTTTCCTCGCTGTCTTGGCGGTTATCGCCGGGGCGATCTACGGAGGCATGGTGGCCCTGGTGACCTTCGTCGAGCCGCAGCCCCGCGACGTGACGATCCGCATTCCATCGGAACGGATCAATCCGCCGGCGACCGGCACCATCGCCCCGGCAAAGAAGTAGGCCGATGCGGGATCTCGGCCGCGCTCACGTGGAATCCTTTCTGGAGATGATGAGCGCCGAACGCGGCGCAGCCGAAAACACGCTGCAATCCTATGAGCGCGATCTCGACGACCTCCACTCCTTTCTGAACGGACGCAGCGTCCGCCTGACGGAAGCGGCCTCCGCCGACCTGACCGCCTATCTCTCGTCGCTTGCAGGCCAAGGCTTCAAGCCCTCATCGCAGGCCCGAAGATTGGCCTCGATGCGGCAGTTCTACAAGTTTCTCTACGCCGAAGGTCTGCGGACGGACGAACCGACGGGTGTGCTTGACTCGCCGAAGAAGGGCAGGCCGCTGCCGAAAACCATGGGCGTCGAAGACGTGACGAGGCTGCTGACACAAGCCGAGCACGAGGCCGGCGATCCCGCCGCCGGGCAACTGAACCGCCGTCGCATGCTGGCGCTTCTCGAATTGTTATATGCCACCGGCATGCGCGTCAGCGAACTTGTATCGCTGCCGGCCCGGGTGCTGGATCAGGAAGGCCGCTTCCTGATCATCCGCGGCAAGGGAAACAAGGAACGTCTGGTCCCGCTTTCGCAATCGGCGATCGCTGCGCTGAAGGCTTATGGTGGCGCGATGGCTGTGGAAAAAGCCAGCGCCAAGGAGCCCGCCGAGAGCCCCTGGCTATTCCCGGCAGCGTCGAAAGAGGGCCATCTGCCACGGCAGGTCTTCGCCCGCGACCTGAAGAACCTTGCGATCCGCGCCGGGCTGACCCCATCTATGATCTCGCCGCATGTCATGCGCCACGCCTTCGCCAGCCACCTGCTGGCCAACGGCGCGGACCTGCGTGTTGTCCAGGAACTTCTCGGACATTCGGACATTTCGACGACGCAGATCTACACCCACGTCCTGGAAGAACGCCTGCAACAACTGGTGCAAACGCATCACCCTCTTGCAAAACAGGCGAAAAAGCACGAATAGGACCGGCGACAAGGGGCAACGCCAGCAATTGCCCCGGGCACAAGGAACGGAAACGCACCTCATGCACAATTATCTCGACTTCGAAAAGCCGATCTCCGACCTCGAAGCTAAGATCATCGAACTGAAGAAGCTCGCGTCCGAGGACGAGAGCATCGACACGTCGGATGAAGTCGGCAGGCTCGAAGTTCGCGTTCGCGAAGCGATGGTCGATATCTATTCCAAGCTCAATGCCTGGCAGAAGACGCAGGTCGCGCGCCATCCGCAGCGTCCGCATTTCGTCGATTACGCCAAGGTATTGTTCCAGGAATTCACGCCGCTCGCCGGCGACCGCAAGTTTTCCGAGGATGCAGCCATCCAGGCGGGCCTCGCCCGCTTCCGCGGCCAGCCTGTCGCCGTCATCGGCCAGGAAAAGGGCAACGACACCAAGAGCCGCCTGAAGCACAATTTCGGCAGCGCCCGCCCTGAAGGTTACCGCAAAGCGATCCGCGTGCTCGAAATGGCCGACCGTTTCGGCCTGCCTGTAATCACGCTGGTCGATACGGCAGGCGCCTATCCGGGCGTCGGCGCCGAAGAGCGCGGCCAGGCGGAAGCCATCGCCCGTTCGACGGAAATGTGCCTTGGCGTCAAGGTCCCGATCGTTTCCGTCGTTATCGGCGAAGGCGGTTCGGGCGGCGCGATCGCCATTGCCACCGGCAACAAGGTCTTCATGCTCGAGCATTCGATCTACAGCGTGATTTCGCCGGAAGGTGCGGCCTCGATCCTCTGGCGCGATTCCACCCGCGCCAAGGAAGCGGCGACCAACATGAAGATCACCGCCGAAGACCTGAAGTCGCTCGGCATCATCGACGGCATCATCCCGGAACCGCTAGGCGGCGCCCATCGCGATCCGGACCATGTCATTGCCGCCGCAGGCGACGTGATTGCCAATTCGCTTGCCGAGCTTTCGCCGCGTTCCGGCGAGCAGCTGCGCAACGACCGGCGTCAGAAGTTCCTGTCGATGGGCCGTAACCTCTAAGGCAGCCACAGAAAAATTGGCCCGATTAGGGCCAAATCTTGGCCACAATAATGTTATCTACCAGTTTTCGCGCTTGCGGGGGCGCCGCGGGCCGGTCATATCCTCGTAAGGATTTGTAAAGTATAAGCCGCCTATGATTCTCGGTATTGCCCGGATTCTGCGGTGTGGAGCGGGCTGAATCTGGTAGTTGGGCTAACTGAATGCGCATTCGTCATTTCGCCTACGTTTCCTTGATGGCACTCGCCTTGGCGGGCTGCAACGACACACTGGAATCGGCAAGCAAGATCGACCTCTCCACCGTCAAGAACAAGGTGGAGCAGCCGCTGCCGCCGCGCATCCTGGCGCAGATGAGCGCCAAGAGCATGGATCGCAATTCGCCGATCCTGATCCGCATCTTCAAGGAAGAAGGCGCGCTCGAGATCTGGAAGGCGAAGACCGACAACCGTTTCGACAAGATCGCCGATTACAAGATCTGCGCCTGGTCCGGCCGTCTCGGCCCGAAGGTGAAGACTGGCGACCGGCAGGCTCCGGAAGGGTTCTACAACCTGACCCGTGCCAATCTGAACCCGAATTCGAAATATTATCTCGCCATCAACACAGGCTTTCCGAACAAGTATGACGCCGTCAATGGCCGCAGCGGTTCGGACCTGATGATCCACGGCGCCTGCTCGTCCTCGGGCTGCTACTCGATGACCGACGAACAGGTTCTCGAGATTTACGCCTTCGCACGCGACGCCTTCAAGGGCGGCCAGACCTCGGTGCAGCTGCAGGCCTTCCCGTTCCGTATGACCGCGGAGAACATGTACAAGCACCGGCTCGACCCGAGCTACGACTTCTGGAAGATGCTGAAGGTCGGCTACGACAATTTCGAAGTCACCAAGCGTCCGCCGGAGGTCAATGTCTGCGAGAAGAAATACGTCTTCAACCAGCAGACGGCTGACGGCGGCGGCTTCAATCCGGCAGGCAAGTGCCCGGCCATGTCGACGCCTCCGGCGCTCGCATCGGCTCTGGCGTCCTACGACAAGACCTATGCCATGGATTATGCCAAGGCCGAGAAGAAGTTCGACGGCCTCGCCTGGTATGACCCGACCGAAGCCGAACGCAAGGCCGTCGTCGCCAAGACCCGCAAGGGCCGCGATCTCGCCTACGCGCCCACCGGAACCTCGCTGGAAGCCGGCCGCATGGTCAAGGTTGCCGAGCTCGAAGGCATGATGTCGAAGCCAGCAGTGCCTGCCACGGTTCCGGCAACTGCGATCGCAGCGACGACCCCGGCGCCTGCTGCTGTAGCCGCACCGGCGACTGCGGCACCCGCTCAGTCGGCCGCCACGGCTGTTGCCGAGGCTTCGCCTGCAAACGTTCCGGTTCCGCAGCAGAACCCGCTCGCCTTCGCGCCGGAACCGCCGCAGGAAACAGCCGACGCTTCGAAGAAGCCGTTCTGGAAATTCTGGTCCAAGAATTGAGCGGTTCCGACGCCGTTGCCTATGACCTTCGCGGTCTGAAGTGTCCCCTGCCCGTGCTGAAAACGCGCCGCAAGATGTCCTCCATGGCGAGCGGCGCGCTCATCCGCGTCGAAACCACGGACCCGCTGGCAGGTATCGATATCCCGCATTTCTGCAACCAAGACGGCCATGAGCTGCTGGAAACGGTGAAGACCGAGAGCGGCCACCGCTTCCTGATCCGCAGGAAATAGGTCTCAGATCTTCATGCCGGGAATGGCAAGCGGATTGGATTCCAGCGCCGCGCGGTCGGGCGTGTCGATGCGCGGCTTGCCGAGGAAGGCATCGAACAGCGTCTTGACGAAGTCCTCGGGCAGATCCTTGGTGATCAACACCATGCGCGTGCGCCGGTCGTTTTCATCAGGCCAGGCGGACAGGCGTACCGGCGGATGGAAGATGTTCTGCACGCCATGCAGCACCAGCGGCTTGTCCGGCCGATCCGAAACCGCAACGATCGCCTTCATCCTGAGCAGCTTCTCGCCATGCGCCGAGCGCAGGAGATCAATAAACATCTCGAGCGCCATCGGATCGATTGGCTTGTCTTCGATGATCGAGAAAGACCGGATCGAGGCATCGTGACGGTTCACATCATGCGGATCCTGTCCATCGTGGTGATGGTCATGATGGTGGTGATGGTGGCCGTGACCATGATGGTGATGATGATCGTGGTGGTGATGATCATGCGCGTTTTCATCGCGCAGCCACCGGCCGACATCGGCAATCTTCGTCTCCGGATCGTAGAGGCCATTGACGAGCACGCCGGCGTTGCCGGTCTCTTCGTCATCGGCATCCATCAGAGCCGCCCGCGGATTGAGATCGCGCAGCCGCGCTTCAAGCGCGCCAAGACCTTCGCCACCAGCCATCGCCCGCTTCGAGACGATCAGCCGGTCGGCCACAGCCACCTGCTTGCGGGCTTCCTCGTGATTGTCGAGCGTCTGCAATCCGTTGACGGCATCGACGACGGTAACGACGCCATCGAGCTGAAAATTCGTGGCGATAACAGGATTGCCCATGATCGCCTGCATGACCGGCGCCGGATCGGCGAGCCCTGTCGTCTCGATGACGATGCGCTTCACCGACTTTACCTTGCCGGTCTGGATCGCATCCATCAGATTGGCAAGCGTATCGACCAACTCGCCGCGCACGGTGCAGCACAGGCAGCCGTCCGAAAGCTCGATGATCGCGTCGCCGGAGCTTTCGACCAGCAGGTGGTCGATGCCGACATCGCCGAATTCATTGATGATGACGGCCGCATCCTTCATCGCCGGATCCTTGAGGATCCGGTTCAGGAGCGTCGATTTTCCCGCACCGAGAAAACCGGTCAGGATGGTGACCGGGATCCGGTCTGCATGCAGGCTCATGGGATTTGCCCTTAGAACGACGTCGGACGCGGCAGCGGCACGGGGATATTGGCGGCATCGCCCATCGCGTCCGCCTTGGTACCCTTGTCAGGCTGGGTATCCTGCCCGGGGATCAGCCCGGCGAAGACGAAATTCGGCTCGTGGTCCATCTCGTGAATGTAAGGCGACTGCACCTTCATGCGGCCAACCTCATCGCGCGTTTCGCTGCGCACCTTGGCGCCCTTGGCGCTGCAGATTTCGGCGCTGATATCGCTCACGGCATCCTGCCCCGGCCCGTAAGGCTTCAGCGAGGCAAGCGTTGCACTTGATCCGGCGGGCATTGCAAAGCCCTTCTCCAGCAGATTGGCGGTCGCATCGGCGCGCGCCGCAAGGCTGTCCGTACCGAGCACGACCGAAACCACGGTGCGTCCGTTCCGGGTGGCAGAGCCGATCTGGTTGAAACCCGAAGCGCAGATGAACCCGGTCTTCATGCCATCCGCACCGGCAAAACGGCCGATCAGCAGATTGATGCTCGGCGTATTGGTCTTGCCGTTGGTAAAGCCTTCAAGCGCGAAATAGCCCGAATATTGCGGGAAATCGCGGCGCAGCGCGACGGTCAGGACCGCAAGATCGCGCGCCGTCGTGTACTGGCCCTTGCCCGGAAGTCCGTTCGGATTGACGAAATGAGAATCCGTCATGCCGAGCTTCAAGGCTTCCGCATTCATGCGCAGCACGAAGGCATCCTGCGTTCCGGCCACCGCTTCCGCGACGGCGACGGCGATATCATTGGCCGACTTGACCATCAGGATCTTCAGCGCGCTGTCGAGCGTCAGCTTCTGGCCCGGCTTGTAATACATCTTGGCGGCAGGCTGCGCTGCGGCCTGCTTGCTCATCACGATCGGCGTATCGAGACTGATCTGGCCGGAGCGGATGGCATCGAATGTCGTATAGACGGTCATCAGCTTGGTCAGCGAGGCCGGATACCATTTGCGGAAGGCCTCTTCATGTTCCAGCACGCGGCCGCTCTGGACATCGACGAGAATATGCGGATTGGCTTGCGCAAGCGGAACCGAAGAAAGCAGTGCGGCAGTGGCACTGACGGCGAAAGAGACCGGCCGCAGGGCGGCAAACAAACGATTCTGGCGCGTCGACACGTCTAGTCCTTAAGATGTCCGGAAAATCTCGAAACCTTCACTATTTAACGTATATGGCCATGACATGGCAAAGGCCATTGAATAAGTTCTTTTCGCGGCAGCCGCTATCTCTGCCGCAGAACAGCCCGTTACCGGTACAGGAATTTGAGCATGCCGATTTTGAACAGAGCCGCTGAATTGCAGGACGAAGTGACCGAATGGCGCCGTCACATCCACGCCCGTCCGGAGCTTCTTTTCGCGGTGGAGAACACGGCAGCCTTTGTCGCCGAAAAGCTGAAGGAGTTCGGCGTCGACGAAATCGTCACCGGCATCGGCCGCACCGGCGTCGTCGGCCTGATCAAGGGAAATGGCGGCGGCAGCCGCACTATTGGCCTGCGCGCCGATATGGACGCCCTGCCGCTGACCGAAATCTCGGGCAAGCCCTGGGCCTCGACCACGCCGGGCAAGATGCATGCCTGCGGTCATGACGGCCACACCGCCATGCTGCTCGGCGCCGCCAAATATCTGGCCGAGACGCGTAATTTCAACGGCAACGTCGCCGTCATCTTCCAGCCCGCCGAAGAAGGCGGCGGCGGCGGCAACCTGATGGTCAAGGACGGCATGATGGAGCGGTTCTCCATCGAGGAAGTCTATGGCATGCACAATCTGCCGGGCTTGCCCGTCGGCCAGTTCGCAATCCGCAAGGGCCCGATCATGGCGGCCACGGACGAGTTCACCGTCACCATCAAGGGCCGCGGCGGCCACGCGGCCCAGCCGAACCGCACGATCGACCCGATCGCCATCGGCGCCCAGATCGTCGCCAACCTGCAGATGATCGCCGCACGCACCGTCGATCCGCTGCGCTCGGTCGTCGTCTCCGTCACCAAATTCAATGCCGGCTTTGCCCATAACGTCATTCCGAACGATGCCCAGATCGCCGGCACGATCCGCACGCTCGACCCTGAAGTGCGCGACATCGCCGAAAGCCGCTTCAAGCAGGTCATCAACGGCCTTGCTGCAGCGCACGGCGCCGAAGCCGACATCGCCTTCCATCGCAACTATCCGGTGACCGTCAACCATGCGGCCGAGACCGGCCACGCGATCGCAACGGCAACCGACATCGCCGGTGCGGCCAACGTCAACCCGGAAATCGACCCGATGATGGGAGGCGAGGATTTCTCCTACATGCTGAACGCCCGCCCGGGCGCCTTCATCTTCATCGGCAATGGTGACACCGCAGGCCTCCACAACGCGGCCTACGATTTCAATGATGAGGTTATCACCCACGGCATCTCTTACTGGGTGCGCCTCGCCGAACAGCGCCTCGGCGCCTGATCTATACTGAAAACCGGACTGAAAAAGGCTTGGCTTCCCGCCAAGCCTTTTGTATGCATGAGCCCCAAGTGGTTCCGTAGCTCAGCAGGATAGAGCATCAGATTCCTAATCTGAGGGTCACGCGTTCGAATCGCGTCGGAATCACCACTACTAATGATTCATTTTGCATCAATCGCGCGCTTCGAAAGCCGACACCGGATAAATCTTTTCTAGTAGCCCTCTATACGCGCCTTTCGGTAGGTATTTCAGCAAGCGAAATTCAACAACAAACTTTCGAAAATCGTTCGACGCTTCTGTCAAAGCATTTGCAGCTATAAGAGCCACCTCAGGAGAACTCAGCTGACTTCGGACAAGATTGCCGTAGCGAATTTTCTCATGCTCACCCAACAATTGATTTTCGGAGATGCGTCGAAGGATGGTGTAGAGCACCCTAAAATAAGGCCCAAAAGAATTTTCTGCAAAGCGGTGAACGTCTTCTTCGTAGGTCCGTTTAATGAGTGCTTGGACATCACCTGCGTCATTGGGATACATATAGATTGAAGTCAGTAAACCTTGCATATGCTTTTCAGCTGCTTCGAAGGCAGACCGGCCGGACGCCGGCGACGCGCCCTTGACAGAAAAGCTGGCGTGATCCCTCAATTCCCTCGATAGTTGAAACAACTGGAAAAAAGTTGTTTCAAATTCTGCTCTTTCGAACCTATCATTTTGCTTGTCAATCTGACCTTGCTGGTCGCTAATTTCTTTGGATTGCATTCGAAGCGTTACGAGAACGCCTATAACTGCCGCAGCCGAAAACGCAGCGTTTAAGCCACCGAAGCTGTCACCCCATTGGGCGAGCGTTTCCATCTCAACTGGAAAGCCAACGCGCGACAAAAATCTGGGCAGCATTACCCAGAAACTCCATACAACCACGACAACAAATGTAAGCCCTACAGGAACCTTCATGCTCATCTCGCACGGATTGCTTTGCAACTGGAATGCGAAGCTATTCGACAGAGATATTCGGTTTCAATACGGCAAGGATAGATAGTTGGCGAAATTCTGTATTGAGCAATGCAGTCACACCCCTCCCGACAAAGCGGAAGGGGTGTCGGCGATTTGATCAGCCCGGAGTCAGCGTCATCGACGCGCTACCCGCCGCAACGTTCAGGCCAAGCTGGCCGGTCACGCTGAGTGCCTGCAGGTGGATCGAACCTGCCGTGCCGCCAATCAGCACGTTGGCGCCGACGCCGGCTCCGACGGTTGCTTCTGCAGAGGCGCCGACATAAAGGCCGCCGAGCGAGCCGCGGTGATAGCCGGCTGTCGGGGCGAAGACGGCCCAGACGAGACGACTGCGGGTGGTGAAGCCGAGGTCGATGCCGAGCTTGCGGATATCGCCGGTATAATGATCGGTCACTTCATTGCCGATCGTCGAGCTGAACACGCAATCGGCTTCCTTCGCGGAGCCGAGCACATAGCCGAGGCCCCCGCCGATATCGCACGTCAGCATGCCGATCTTGACGCCGCCGCGCGTATCCGGTTCCTCGTAGGTCCGGACCATATCGGCAGCGCTCGCCGCCGTGACGCAAGCCTGCGTAAGCGAAGCTGCTGCAATTACCATCGCAATGGTCTTTTTCATCATGGTCTCCTTCTCAAATGGCACCGGCAGCTTCTGATCGAAACCGCACCGGCAAGCAAACCCAGCCACAAATAACGTATGGGATCGCAGAACGATCCAAGCGGCCTTCATTGTTTCCATGCGCAATGAAGAACGTTCTTAACGTTCTGATCGCAAAGGGGACAATTCGAAGGCAGGACCGTTGCTTATTGGCCGCACTCGATGCCGGAATTGCTTTTCCGCATACCCCACGCAGAAATTGCGTAAGGCCGGACAATAGCCGCTCCAGGGCGAAAAACCTAAATATTTCGTAAGGTTGGAACCAGGCGTGTGATTGGCGAGTCGATCGTCCGGTTAATCGAAAGGCCAAAACCATGAAATCTCTTATTCTTGCATCCATGCTTGCAGCAGCCGCCATTGTTTCGACCACCGCGCCGTCACAGGCAGCAAACGTAACCGTAACCACCACCGAGCGCGCGCCGGCACACCGCTGGCACAAGCCGATGCACCACGTGGCGACGCATTGCTACGTGAAGACGGCCCGCTTCCACGAACACGGCCACTGGGTCGTCAAGAAGACCCGCGTCTGCCGCTAAGACTTATTTCTCAAGATTGGAGAACCGGCCGTCAGAGGCCGGTTTTTCTTTGCGCTTTGCCGGGCTGGAACTTTGCCGCTGGGGCGGCGTTAAGCTGGCAGAACAGGAGTTCCCGTCATGCGTCAAAAACTCACGCTACTTGCGATCGGCTATATCGCCATCAGCGCCGTCATCGTTGCCTTGGCCTACCAGCCGCACGGCACCACGACCACCCAGAAGACCGACCGCCTGGCCGGAGCGACCAGCAGTTCGCATTTCCTGGCGGAGCGCTTCGCCGGCTGATCAGCTGAGCGCCGGCTTGTAGGCAACGACGTGGAAATATTCTTCGTCCGGCAACGTCTCGCCGCGCAGCAACTGCCCATCGACTGAAAACAGCATCGGATCGCTGTCAAAGCCGCTCTCGCCGAGTTGAAACCGAAGCTGCTCCGGCGTCGTTGCGTAGACCATGATACCGAAATCGTGCGCGCGGTGCAGCAGAATGGCATGTTCGCCATCGCGCTGTTCCAGCGGCGCGAACCGACGCTCGCGCACCAGCCCGACGGCATGTTTCACCAGGCGAAAGCCGAGCTTCAGCGGATCGTTCGACCAGACGATCGACGAGCGCGCGCGCTTTTCCCCGAACCCATGCCAATTGCGGTTGAAGGTCGAGAACACGAAGGTGCCGCCAGCCTTCAGCACCCGGGATACTTCACCAAGAATTGCCTTGCGCCCATCCGCATCGACGGAATCGATGCCGTTATAGCTGAAGACCACGATGTCGAAGCTGCTCTTCGCAAAGCGTGAAAGATCGCGGGCGTCCATGTGCTCCAGCTGGGCTGAAGGGTAGTTGCGCTGCGCTAGCGCCACCATCTCGGGCGTATAGTCGATACCGACATAGTCAGCGGCCACCGGCTGAAACAATCCAGTGGTGCGGCCGCCGCCTATACCGATGTCGAGGATGCGCGCGCCCGCGCCGCGATTGCGAGCGATCTCGAAAACCACGCGTTCACCCTCATTGATGAAGCCAGTGCTCGACCGGTAGTCGCGCCGGGCGAGCGGGTTGCTCCATGTTCTGCGGTTGATCTCTTCCATGCGATGCATAGGCACCTCCGGTAAAACCAGGAAATTTGGCTTTAACCTATGCCGCTGCCCGTGGAGCGTCCAATTACAGAGCGTTAATCTTTTGTTAATGGTTAACGCCGGGCATCAACCGAGCAGGATCTGGTTGCGGACACCGTGGACACCTTTGACGGAGCTGACCACCGCAGTCGCCCGCTCGATCTCTTCGACTGTGCCGACAGTGCCCGTCAATACGATCTCTTCATTCTCGGCCGTCACCTGAACATCGGACGCATCGATGCTCCCGGCCACGGCCAACGCCTCGGCTGCCGCAATCTCCAGCGTCGCGTGATTGACAAACTCGGCTTCGATCTCCGGCTGTTTGCCGTGAAAAGTGGCTTCCTTGAAAACCATGACCCTTCCTCCTTTTGCAATGGCAGAGAAACGCCGGAGGCAGCGGTTGGTTCAGATCCTACCAGGTGACCCGGTAGTTGATATTCACATTTGCCGAGCGGCTTGAGGACAATGGATCATTGACGGCAGCGTTCAAATTGAGATTCGGCAGGATATTCTGGCTGACGCCGACGGAGCTCGAAAAATCCTGACCGAGGCCGGTAACGCTGCCATTGGCGGTCAGCGCTGTTCCCGTCCAGGGGTAAATCAGCTTCATCGCCTGGCTCGCAGTGACCGAGGTCTGACGCGCGGCCACCGGATCAAAGCCGACATTGACGAAGCGGCTGGTCTGGAGATCAAGCGAGTCGGAGAGAATGAAGTTTTTCGAACGGCTGAGCATCAGCGAGCCGCTGCCGCGCAGCGTATCGACGCGAATACCGGCAGATTGCTGCGCCGGTCCGGCCGGGGTCGCCCTCACCTTGCTGATCTTGCCCCAGAGTGTCGCCTGCTCCGATCCCTTGAGGATCGCATCGCCATCGGTTGCCGACAAGCCGAGATCGGCACCGGCGCTGGTTTCCCACTCGAACGGCAGACGAAACCCCATCGTTGCCTTGTAGGCCTGATCGGACACCTGCACCGGGTTCCAGATCAACAGATTGTCGGCCCGCGCCGGCAACGTTTGGGCAAGCCAGGCGGCGCATAGAATTGTCAGCTTCAGCAACGTCATCAAAGTCTGCCTTTTGGAGCGCCGAGACGCGGGAACCATGCGGAAGCATCGCGAAATGCGTCCGTTCATTCCTCCCAATTTTTGAAGTGGCAGGGCACCGCAGTGCCGTCTGCCGGGTGCGCCCAAGCGCTGGAATGCGGCTCTGGCCGTCCAGGCCACGCATCCCGTCATCCTCCATGGATGTTACAAGAGTCACATCCGAGCGCCGCTCTGTAAACCCCGTTGCGAGAGAAAACTGCTGCGTTGCACACTTGCCGCACCACCCAAAGCCCTGTAGAGCCGAAGGCAAATGACGGCTCTGGATAAGACACGCGCATGAAGACCGGCCTCACCGCGCCGCGGCGCCTCAGCATCTTTGGTTCGACAGGCTCGATCGGCGTCAACACGCTCGATGTGGTCAAGCAGCTTGGCGGCCGCGATGCTTTCGAGGTGGTCGCAATCACCGGCAATGCCAATGTAGCGCTGCTCGCCGAGCAGGCGATTGCCTGCGGCGCCGAACTCGCCGTCACTGCCGACGAAACAAGCTACGGCGCCCTCAAGGACGCGCTTGCAGGCAGCGGTATCGAGGTCGCTGCAGGCCGTGATGCGCTGATCGAAGCGGGCACGCGCAATGCCGGCCTGGTGATGGCGGCAATCGTCGGCACCGCGGGATTGGCGCCGACGCTGGAGGCCGCAAAGCGTGGCGCCGACATCGCGCTTGCCAACAAGGAATGCCTGGTCTCAGCAGGCGAGCTTTTCGTCAAGGCCGTTTCCGAAGGCGGCGGACGGCTGATCCCCGTCGATAGCGAACACAGCGCCATCTTCCAGTCGCTGGAAGATGACCAGCATCATGCCGTCGAGCGCATCGTTCTGACCGCTTCGGGCGGTCCGTTCCGCACCTGGACGCGCGAGCAGATGGCAGGCGTCACCGCCGATATCGCCCGCGCCCATCCGAACTGGTCGATGGGTCTGAAGATTTCGATCGGCAGCGCTTCGATGTTCAACAAGGCGCTGGAGATGATCGAGGCTAAGCACCTCTTCAACGTTCGTCCTGATCAGGTTGAGGTCATCGTCCACCCGCAGTCGGTCATCCATTCGATGGTCGGCTATGTCGATGGATCGGTGCTGGCGCAGCTCGGCTGCCCGGATATGCGCACCGCGATCGGCTATGCGCTGACCTATCCGAACCGCTCGAAGCTCGATGTCGAGCGGCTGGACTTCGCCAAGCTGGCGCGTCTGGATTTCGAGGCGCCGGATGAAGTGCGCTTCCCGGCACTGCGGCTGGCACGCACAGCGCTGGAACGCGGCGGCCTGCAGGGCGCCGTCATGAATGCTGCGGAAGAGATCGCCTTCCACGCCTTTTGCGATGGCCGGATTGGCTTCCTTGAGATGGCCGATATTGCCGAGCGCGTGATGGATATGATGATCAGCCACAAGGCGGCCACGACGATGGAGGACGTCTTCGCAGCTGATGACGAGGCACGACGCCGCGCCGGCGAAATCATCGCTCAAAAGGAAATGGCCGCTTAAGCGGCCATTTTTATTACGTTATTTCTTTTTTCTTAGGCGACATGCCTTGCCAGCGCACAGCGCGACCAGAGCGAATGCAGCGCGCCGACCAGATGTTCGATATCGGCATCAGAATGCTGCGGCGTCGGCGTGATGCGCAGGCGCTCGGTCTTCTTCGGCACCGTCGGATAATTGATCGGCTGAACATAGACGCCGAAATTGTCGAGCAGAAGATCCGAGATCCACTTGCACTTCGCGGCATCGCCAACCATCACCGGCACGATATGGCTCGGGTTCGGCATATGCGGAATGCCCTGCTGGTCGAGCAGCTGGCGCAGCTTGCGCACCCGGTCCTGATGGCGGGCACGCTCGAAGGGGCTGGCCTTCAGATGCTGGATCGAAGCGACCGCACCGGCAGCGAGCGCCGGCGGCAGCGAGGTCGTGAAGATAAAGCCCGAGGCGAAGGAGCGGATGAAGTCGCAAAGCGCCGTCGACGCAGCGATATAGCCGCCCATGACGCCGAAGGCCTTGGCAAGCGTGCCCTCGATCACGGTGATCCGGTCCATCAGGCCTTCGCGCTCGGCAATGCCGCCGCCGCGCGGGCCGTACATGCCGACGGCATGGACTTCGTCGAGATAGGTCATTGCGCCGTACTTGTCGGCGAGGTCGCAGATTTCCTTGATCGGCGCGATATCGCCATCCATCGAATAGACGCTTTCGAAAGCGATCAGCTTCGGCGCCTTGGGATCGGCGGCCGCCAGCTTGGCTTCGAGGTCATGGATGTCGTTATGCTTCCAGATCACCTTCTCGCACTTGGCGTAGCGAATGCCTTCGATCATCGAGGCGTGATTCAGCGCATCGGAGAAAATGATCATGCCGGGGATCTTGCCGCCGAGCGTGCCAAGGGCCGCCCAGTTAGAGACATAGCCCGACGTAAAGGTCAGCGCTGCTTCCTTGCCGTGCAGATCGGCAAGTTCGCGCTCGAGCAGAACGTGGTGGTGGTTGGTGCCAGAGATATTCCGGGTGCCTCCCGCACCCGCGCCACAGTGGTCGATGGCGGCTTTCATCGCCTCGATCACCTTGGGATTCTGGCCCATGCCGAGATAGTCGTTGGAGCACCAGACCGTTACGTCTTTCGGGCCGTCGGCCGTGTGACGCGTCGCACGCGGAAACTGTCCGCTGTGGCGCTCAAGGTCGGCAAAAACGCGATAGCGGCCTTCAGAATGAAGACCATCAAGCTCGCTTTTGAAAAACGCTTCGAAATCCATGCATATGCTCCAGTATCACGCGACCGTTTTGCTAAGCACACCGCCGCGCGTCAACCCATGGCGCCTCCTTTACCATCAACTGCGGCAAAAGGCGCATATTTTTGAATCATTCCAGACGAAAAAGCTTCAACCCAGCCTATAAAGCGGCTGGGTTGACACATCCGGAATGCCACTCGTTGCGACTAACCTACAGCAGCAACGGCCCGCTTCGTCATGACTTTTATCAAATTGGCGCGATATTCGGCGCTGGCATGCAGATCGGACAGCAGGCCGTTGGCATCGACCTGAACCCCCATCGCGGCATCGGGCGACCAGTTGGCGGTGAGAGCCGCTTCCAGGCCGCCATGCCGGAACGCACCGTTGCTGCCCGCCCCGGCGATTCCGACCCTGACAGTGCCGCCTGACCTGGTTACCAGCACGCTGGTGATCGCATAGCGCGAGGCCGGATTGCGGAACTTGGCATAGCCGGCCTTCTCCGGCGCATCGAAGCTGACGCCGGTGACGATCTCTCCGTCCTCCAACGCCGTCTCGAACAGCCCGGTAAAGAACTGATCCGCTGGCAGCTGGCGCTTGCTTGTCACGATCGTCGCGTTGAGCGCCAGCATTGCCGCCGGATAGTCGGCAGCCGGGTCATTGTTGGCGATCGAGCCGCCGATCGTCCCCATATGCCGGACATGCGGATCGCCGATCAGCCCCGCCAGTTCGCAAAAGGCCGGAAGCACGCTGCGAATCGCCGTGGACGAGGCGACTTCCGCATGCGTCGTCGCGCCGCCGATGGTGACTTTGCGGCCATCGACCTTGATACCCTTCATCGAATCGATATGCCGGAGATCGACAAGGTCGCTCGGCGCGGCGAGCCGCTGCTTCATGGTGGCAATCAGCGTCATACCGCCGGAAACGAACTTGCCCTCCGGCTTGCCCGCGATCAGCTTGACCGCCTCATCGACCGAAGAGGCGCGGTGATAGTTCAATTCGTACATGCCCGTTCCTCCTCAATTGGTCGCACGTGCCGCCATCCACACCTTCTGCGGTGTGGCAGGCATGGTCAGCATATTGTTGCCGATGGCATCGGTGATCGCATTCATCAGCGCCGGCGGAGACCCGATCGCCCCCGCCTCGCCACAACCCTTGATGCCGAGCGGGTTGCTCGGGCAGGGCGTGTTCTGATGCGACAGCTTGAAGGAGGGGAGGTCATCGGCGCGCGGCATGGCATAATCCATGTAGCTCGCCGTCAGCAGCTGCCCGTTCTCGTCATAGTGGACGCCTTCGAGCAGCGCCTGTCCAATACCCTGCGCGATGCCGCCATGCACCTGTCCCTCGACGATCATCGGGTTGACGATATTGCCGAAGTCATCGGCAGCAACGAACTGGATAATCTTGGTATGACCCGTTTCCGGATCAACCTCGACTTCGCAGATGTAGCATCCCGCCGGGAAGGTGAAGTTCGACGGATCGTAAAAGGCCGTTTCCTTCAGCCCCGGCTCCATGCCTGCCGGCAGATTGTGGGCGGTGTAGGAAGCAAGCGCCACCTGGAACCACGGCAGCACCTTGTCGGTACCGGCCACCTTCAGCTCACCGTTTTCGATGACGATGTCACTCTCGTCAGCTTCCATCAGATGCGCGGCAATTTTCTTCGCCTTGGCCTCGACCTTGTCGAGTGCCTTGACGACTGCCGACATGCCGACGGCACCCGAGCGCGAGCCGTAGGTGCCCATCCCCATCTGCACCTTGTCGGTATCGCCGTGGACGATGGAAACGCTGTCGATGGGAACACCGAGACGATCCGCCACCAGCTGGGCAAAGGTCGTCTCATGTCCCTGGCCATGGCTGTGCGAGCCGGTCAGCACCTCGATCGTGCCGACGGCGTTGACACGCACTTCCGCCGATTCCCACAGCCCGACACCGGCGCCGAGAGAGCCGACCG
Organism: Rhizobium sp. 01L410; assembly: GCF_056400165.1. NCBI lineage: Bacteria > Pseudomonadati > Pseudomonadota > Alphaproteobacteria > Hyphomicrobiales > Rhizobiaceae > Rhizobium > Rhizobium sp. 01L410. The sequence continues at coordinate 377,291 of NZ_JBFTST010000004.1, read as the reverse complement.
CCTGAGACGGCGCAATCCCGCAGGCTTCGATATAGCAACTCATGCCGATCCCGCGCTTCATGCCGCGGTTCGCTGCCTCCGCACGACGGCTTTCGAAGCCATTCCAGTCGGCAGCCTGCATCGCCACGTCTAGGGAGGCATCGTAATCGCCCGCATCATACATCATGATCACGGGCGTCTGATGCGGGAAGGAGCGGATGAAATTCTTCCGCCGGAGCTCGGCCGGAGAAATGCCGAGCTCGCGCGCTGCGGTCTCCATCGTCCGTTCCAGCAGATAGGTCGCCTCCGGCCGCCCGGCCCCGCGATAGGCATCGACGGGCGCCGTATTGGTGTAGACGGTGCGGACATTGGCGTGGATCGCCGGGATCGCATACTGCCCGGACAGCAGCGTCGCATAGAGATAGGTCGGCACGGCCGAGGAGAAGAGCGACATATAGGCGCCGAGATTGGCGATCGTATCGACCTTCAGCCCGATGATGCGATGATCCCCGTCGAAGGCCATCTTCACCTTGGAAACGTGGTCGCGGCCATGCGCATCGGTCAGGAAGGCTTCGGTGCGGTCGGAATTCCACTTCACCGGAACGCCGGTTTTCTTCGAGGCCCAGAGACAGACGATCTCTTCGGGATAGATATAGATTTTCGATCCGAAACCACCGCCGACATCGGGCGCAATAACCCTGAGCTTGTTCTCCGGCGCCACATTGTAGAAGGCGCTCATCACCAGACGGGCGACATGTGGATTCTGGCTCGTCGTGTAGCAGGTGTAGTGGTCTTCGGCGGAATCATAGATGCCGAGCGCCGCCCGCGGCTCCATCGGATTGGGCGACAGACGGTTGTTGGTGAGTTCGATCTCGGTGACATGCGCTGCCGCCGCAATTGCCTGATCGGTCGCGCCTTCATCGCCGATCACCCAATCGAAGATCAGATTGTCCGATGATTCAGGATGGATCTGCGGCGCGCCCGGCTTCAAGGCCTCGACGGCTTCAGTGACGACAGGAAGCTCCTCGTAGTCGATGCTGACGGCTTCGGCAGCATCCCGCGCTTCGCCGAGCGAATCGGCAACGACGATCGCCACGGCATCGCCGACATAGCGGACCGTATCCACCGCCAGTGGCCGCCACGCACCCATCTTCATCGGAGAACCATCGCGCGAATGGATCATCCAGCCGCAGATCAGATTGCCGATGCCATCGGCAAGCAGCTGCTTACCATCGAGCACGTCGATAACGCCGGGCATCGCCTTGGCAGCCGCGACGTCGATATTGGTGATCTTTGCATGAGCATGCGGGCTGCGGATGAAATAGCCATATTTCATGCCCGGAACGACCATGTCGTCGGTATAGCGGCCCTTGCCTGTCAGAAACCGCTTGTCTTCCTTGCGTGCGACGCGTGCACCAATTCCTTCAACACCCATGATGTCCTCCAATGGGGTTTCGGGCCTGGCATTCCGCCAAAGAGAATTGTGTTCGGCAGCTGCCAGACGAATTCAGGGGATGCTATTCGGCAGCCTGCTTGGCGCCGCCATGCATTTCGGCATTGGCGGATAGCACGGCCTTGACGATGTTATGATAGCCGGTGCAACGACAGATATTGCCTTCTAGCTCGTGGCGGACGGTTTCCTCGTCGAGATGGCCGCCGTGGCGGTTGATCATATCGACCGAGGCCATCACCATGCCGGGCGTACAGAAGCCGCATTGAAGGCCGTGATGTTCCTTGAAAGCCGCCTGAACGGGATGCAGCTCGCCATTTGCGGCAAGCCCCTCGATGGTCGTCACCGAAGAGCCGGAGGCCTGGACGGCCAGGATCGTGCAGCTCTTCACCGACTTACCGTCCAGATGGACGACACATGCACCGCATTGCGTTGTATCGCAGCCGACATGGGTGCCTGTCAGCCCCAGCTTTTCGCGAATGAAATGGACGAGAAGCGTTCTTTCTTCACAGTCGCCGCTCACCGCGCGGCCATTCACCGTCAGTTTGACTTTCGCCATGATGTCCTCCTCGTGCCTCCTCCAGGCACAAGCGGCATCATTTGACCTTTTCCCTTTAGGATCAACCGCTACTTTAGGGAGTTGTATCAATTTTGCTTCACTGCCGAAGTCCGATAGAACGGGGCTCTCCTGAAACGTTATGAAACGAAGCGTGACCACAAACTTTGTGGAGATTGCTGGACACGCTTTGTTTACGACATAGTTTGCAGCCTACGTGACAAAAACAAAAACACGTGAGGGACGGCTGCTGCCAGGGGGCAGCGAACCTTTTGGAGATGGAAATGAAGAAGATTATCGCATTCGTACTCGTCGGCCTCTCGATCGCGAGTTGCACGCCGACTCAGCAGGGTGCCGGCATTGGCGCCGCTTCCGGCGCTGTGATCGGTGGTGTTGCCACCGGCAATGTCCGTGGTGCCGCAGTCGGCGCAGCGATCGGCGGCGTCGCCGGTGCGCTGATCGGCCGTGTCGCCGAGCAGCCCGGCCAGTGCTATTATCGTGACAGAAACGGCAATCGCTACATCGACGACTGCCCGCGCGGCGGCTATTAAGCGTCAAATTCACCGACACAAAAATCCCGGCCAGCGCCGGGATTTTTCATTTTCTGTACTAAATTAGCCCGCCAACAACTTAAATTGGTACACGTTTCGCATTTTTGCCGCTAAGGTGCCCGCGGCTGGGCAACGCGAAGCTTCATTTTCCATGTAACCAAAAGCGGCGGATGCAGATCAGAGGGACGACACCGAAAGCGGGTTTCGCGTATCGGCGGACAGGCACCATGATGGTGATCGCGGCAACGGCCGCGTTTTCGCCTGCATTGGTCGATGAGGCATACGCCTTCAAGCTGTTTGGCATAACGATATTCGGCAAGGACGACAGCGAAGCGGAACAGGTTCCTGATCCGGTGCGCTACGACGTCGATCTGACAGCAGGCACGGCCGATCCTGATCTCACGGAGGCCCTGCAAAACAGCTCGCGCCTGGTCGGCGACAAGGACAAGCCGGTCTCCGGCGATCTCGGCGTCGTCGTCAAGGCGCGCGACGACCGCGAGCGGCTGATCGCCACCCTGTATGAAAAGGCACGTTATGGCGGCGTGGTGACCATCACCGTCGATGGCAAGAATATCGACAACCTGCCACCCAATCCTGTTTTCGACCGGTCGAAGCCGGTCACTGTCAACGTCAATGTCGATCCGGGGCCGGTTTTCCACGTACGCGACGTCCAGTTCGGCGGCGATGCAGCGATGCGCAATCCCGCAGACTACGATCTGGCGCCCGGCGAAGAGGCGGGCTCGCTCGTCATCATCAAGGCCGGCGACAAGATCGTCGAGCAGCTGAAGAGCGAAGGACGGCCGCTTGCCAAGCTGACGAAGCGCGAGGTCGTTGCCGATCATCGCACAAGCACAGTCGATATCGTCATCACCACGGATGGCGGCCCCGTTGCCCCTGTCGGTACCGTTGGCGTCACCGGTGAAAAGACCGTCAAACCCGATTTCATCCAGCGCTATTCGCGGCTCAACCGCGGCGAAGCCTATTCGCCCGAGGCCTTGAAGAAAGCCGGAGACCGTCTGCGTGCACTTGGCGTCTTCTCGAGCGTCACCATTCACGAAGCCAATGAGCTCGCTGCTGATGGTACGCTACCGATGACCATCGAGGTGTCGGAAGGCAAGCAGCGCTACTTCGGCTTCGGCGCCAACTACTCGACGATCGACGGCTTCGGCCTGCAGGGCTACTGGGGCCATCGCAATCTTTTCGGTGAGGCGGAATCGCTTCGTATCGAAGGAACAGTCGGCCGACTCGGCGAGAACGACATCAGCAATCTAGACTATTCGACCGGCATTTCCTTCACCAAACCGGGCGCCTTCTTCCCAGCGGGAACGCTCAAGGCATCGATCCTCGCCAAGACAGAGAATCCGGATGCCTACAATGCCTCTCTGATCACCGGCTCACTCGGTTACTCCTACGAACTCAGCGATCAGGATACCGTGTCGGCCGCGGCCGAGATCAGCTACGAAAAAGACGACGACGCCTTTGGCAACAACGAGTATCTGACCTTCGCTCTGCCACTGACCTACGAGCGCGACGCCCGCGACAACAAGTTCAATCCGACGGAAGGCTACCGCGCGACACTCGCGGCAACGCCGAGCTACGAAGCCTTCAACGGCACCATCTTCTCCTCCTTCGAGGGCTCGATCTCGGGCTATCAGGCGATCGGCCAGGAGGACAACGTGGTATTTGCCGGCAAGGTGGCTGCAGGTTTCCTGGTCGGGGGCGAGTCGCAGGACATTCCCGCCACCCGCCGTTTCTTTGCCGGCGGTGGTGGCTCGGTGCGCGGCTACGGCTATCAGGAGATCTCGCCCTACGACGCCGACAACGAGGCGACCGGCGGCAAGTCCTATGTGGCCGCATCGCTGGAGGCACGCGTCAGGATCACCGATACGATCGGCATCGTGCCTTTCATCGATGTCGGCACGGTTTCGGCAGACACCTTCCCCGATTTCGGCGATTTCCGTGCCGGCGCCGGTGTCGGTATCCGCTATGCCACGCCTTTCGGTCCGCTGCGGCTTGATTTTGCCGTACCGCTGAACAAGTACGAAAATGGCACGGCCTATGGGATCTACGCCGGCATAGGCCAATCATTCTAACGGCGGGAAACGCAGCGGATGAACCCGTTGCACCGCCATGCGAACGGGATAGTGTCCGCCTTCATGCAAGCACTGACGAAACTCATGAACTGGATTGTAAGGCTGCTGGGCTATGGCCTTGGCCTCGTGCTTGTCGTTGCCGCGATTGCGATCGTCATTTTCGGCTTCACTTCCTTCGGCTCACGCATCGTTACCGAAAAGGTCGCGGAGATCATCTCCAACCGGGACATGAACGTCTCGATCCGCGAGCCTGGCAGCCTGCTGACAGGCGGCCTCGATGCTGCACAGATCACGATATCGGACACCCGTGGTGTTTTCGCCGAAGCGAGAGGAATCTCCGTCAACTGGAATCCCTTGGCGCTGCTGACCGGCACGTTCCACGCCAAGCAGATCGGCATCCAGTCGATCACCGTCGTCCGCAAGCCGGTGCGCACATTGCCGTCGCCGCCGGATACCGGCGAGGAAGGCGGCTTCAAGCTGCCCATCAAGATCGATATCGACAACATCGCGCTGCCGCAGATCAATCTCAGTGAGCAGCTTGTGGGCCGCGCCTTCACGCTGGTCGCGGGCGGCAATCTCCAGGCCGATCAGAGCGGCGGCCACGCGGTTCTCAACGTCAATCGCCAGTCGGTGCCGGACGCCAAGCTGAACGCCGACGTTGCCTTCATGCCCGAGGAAAACCACCTTCGCCTCAAGGCTCAGCTTGCCGAACCGAAGGGCGGCGTGATGGCGACGTTGCTGTCGCTGCCGGGCGATCCATCCGTCAATCTGTCGATCGATGGCGACGGGCCGATTTCGAACTGGAAGGCCAAGCTGCTGGCGGCCCTCGATGGACAGCCCCGCGCTTCGATCGAAGGTCAGCATGTGCTGACGCCGGAGGGTCTTCACCAGATCAACCTGAAAGGCGGCGGCGATCTGAGCTCGCTCCTGCCCCCACCCTTCCGCCCGCTCTTTGCAGGGCAGACGAATATCGATCTGGCCGCCACTTTCGATAACAAGGGCAAGATCGACATCCAGACAGGCAATATCGCCACCGGAAGCGTCGTCATAGCCGCCTCCGGCACGCTCGATCCGGCAGGCAACAACAGCCTGAATGCCAATGTTCTTGGCACATCCGGCCCGGTCGACTTCCGCTGGCCGCTTGAAAAGGGTGAAGCGCGCCTGCTCGTTAGCGGCCTCAACGTCGCCCTGACCGGCGACGCCAAGGCCGCCCGGCTGAATGCCAGCGCATCCCTGGACGCGATCACCGTTCCTCAGGCCACGGCAAGCAACGTCAAGCTGACGGCCAAGAGCGATGCCTTCAACATCGCCAAGAAAAGCGGCGGCGTCCAGATCCGTCTTGTGGCCGGCGATACGGCCTTCATCAATCCCGACATCAACCGGGCGGTTCAGGGGCCAGTCACGCTGGCAGCCCCGCTGCAGGTCGCGCCCGATAGTATCGGCTTCAACGGCACGACATTCGAAAGCGCCAATGCCAGCGGCAGCGTCAACGGCACCTACAGACTCGAGAGCCAGGCGCTCACAGGCAACGCCAAGCTGACGATCGAACCGGCGGCCCTCCCGGTGGCGATCGCGCCGCGTTTCGACACGCCGATTTCGATCGAGACACAGGTTGCAGGCACGATCCCTTCGAAGATCAATCTGTCGAACCTCGTGGTGAAATCGGGCAGCCTGGAAACCAACGGGAACGTCACCCTCGACGGCGGTACGCTGGCGGCCGATCTCAGCGGACGGCTTCCCGATATCGGCAAGCTCGTTCAGGATACCGGCGGCGAATTGGCCTACACGGCCAATATCAGTGGCCCACTGACCGCGCTCGCCATCAAGGCGAACTTGAAATCTGCGGCGCTTCAGACCGCTGGCCGTACGCTCTCGGGTCTAGACGTCACTCTCTCCGGAACCGCCGATCCCGATGCGCCGCAGGCGACGGTCAGCGCCAAAGGTGCGATCGACGGCCAGCCGCTGGCGATCAATGCCAATGTCCAGTCGAAAGACGGGACGACCAGCATTCCGTCGATCTCCATCGATGCCGGCAGCAACAAGCTGAACGGCAATATCGAGCTGACGCCATCCTTCCTGCCGAGCGGCAAGCTGAATTTCGATTTTCCGGATGTCGGCCTGCTGGCAGCCTTGGCAGGACAACGTGCCGAGGGCGATCTGAAGGGGGCCTTCGACATCGCCAATGACGGTGGCAAAATCTCCATCAAGGCGAAGGCCAGCGGCAGCGGCGTCAGGCGCGACGGCCTGTCGCTGGTGAAGCCGGATATCGATATCACCGTCAGCGATCTGAAGGCCTTCGCGGCGAACGGGATCATCAAAGCCGACGAGATTTCTTCGGGCGCTAACACCATAAGCGGCCTGGCGGTCAATTTCACGCAGCAGCAGAACCGCACCAATTTCGATCTGACATCCGTCTACGATGCCAATCCGCTGGTCGCCGCCGGTGCCGTCGAGACCAACGACGGCAGCATGAAGATCGAGCTCGACCGGCTATCGGCAAAGCCGCGCAACATTGCCGTCGAGCTTTCTGCGCCGACCGCCGTAACGATCGCAGGTGGAGCAGCAAAGCTGGATGGCCTGACGATCCGCACCGGTGAGGGTTCGGTCAGCGTTTCGGGCTCGGCCGGAGAAACACTCGATATCGATGCGACGATCAAAGACCTGCCTGCCAGCCTCGCCAACACCTTCGTCCCGAAGCTGGAGGCAGCAGGCAGCATTTCCGGCACGGTCACGGTAACCGGCACTCCGGCAGCCCCCGTCGCGAATTTCAAGCTGAATTGGAAGGACGCATCGACAAGCCAGACCAAGGCCGCAAGTCTTTCCGGTTTCGCGATCGCCGCAGGCGGCAAGCTCGCTGACAACAGACTGGATTTCGAAACCACCGCAGATGGCGGCAAGGGACTATCCCTGAAGGCCTCGGGCAACTACATGGTCGCCGGCGCCAAAGCCCAGGCCCTGTCGGTCGATGCCGAAATCGCCAACGTGCCAGCGGGGCTCGCCAACGCCTTCGTTCCCGATCTCGGTGCCGCCGGCGTCATATCCGGCACCGCCAAAGCATCCGGCACGCTGCCCGACCCCACTGCTCAGTTCGACCTGTCGTGGAAAGACGCGGCAACCAGCCAGACGGTTAAGGCTGGCCTTGCCAAACTGGCCATCGGCGCGACCGGCACCTTCGCCGAAAACAAGCTCGCCTTCGACGTCGACGCCACCGGCGCAAAGAACCTGGCATTGAAAGCCAAGGGCAACTTCGTCGTTGCAGGGCTCGAAGCGAATACGTTGACAGTCGATGCCGACATGAGCAACGCCCCGGCTTCGCTGGCAAATGCCTTCGTTCCGGGCCTTGGCGCCGAAGGACTGATTTCAGGGACAGGCAAGGCTTCCGGCAGGCTGCCACGCCCTAGCGCCGAATTCGACCTGACCTGGACCGATGCCGCGACCGGCCAAACCAGGAAGGCGGGGCTTGCGAGTTTCGACGTTTCCGCCAAGGGCAAGTTTGCCGACAGCAAGCTCGATTTCGATACCGCAGCAAGCGGCAAGAACAGCCTATCGCTGAAGGCAGCGGGCAGCTTCACCGTTGCCGGTCCCGATGCAAACAGCCTCTCCGTCGATGCCACGATCGGCAATGTACCGGCCGGGCTGGCAAATCCCTTCGTTCCCGGCCTTGGCGCCGAGGGTCTGATATCGGGAACGGCCAAGGCCTCCGGCAAATTGCCGAGACCGAATGCCGACTTCGACCTCACATGGACGGATGCCGCGACGGATCAGACGAAGAAAGCCAAGCTCGCCAGCTTCGACGTCACCGCCAAGGGCAAGTTCGCTGACGACCGCATCAATTTCGACGCGGCGGCAAGCGGCAAGAACAGCCTGTCGCTGAAGGCAACCGGCAACTTTGCCATCTCCGGCCCCGATGCCAACGCGCTTTCGGTCGATGCCGACATCACCAACGTGCCAGCCGGCCTTGCCAACCCCTTCGTACCGGGCCTTGGGGCCGAAGGACTGATTTCGGGAACCGCCAGGGCTTACGGAAAGCTCCCCAATCCGGCGGCCGATTTCAAATTTGCCTGGAAGAACGCCGCGACCAGTCACACCAAGGCCGCCAATGTTACCGGTCTCGGCGTCACGGCCGATGGCCGACTTTCTGGTAATACGCTGAATTTCAACGTCAACGCCAACGGCAGCGGTTCGCTGTCGGTCAAGGCGAAGGGCAGCTTCGAGGTTGCCGGCCCTCAGGCGAATTCGCTGCGCGCCGACGCTGACATCAATAATCTGCCGGCCGGCATCGCCAACGCCTTCGTTCCCAATCTTGATGCCGAAGGGGCAATTTCGGGCAGCGCCAATGCCGCGGGCAAGCTTCCGATCCCCGATGTCGATTTCAAGCTCAACTGGAAGAATGCGCAGACCAGTCAGACAAAGAGCGCTGGCCTTGCGCCACTCGGCATCACCGCCAATGGAAAGCTCGCCAGCAACACGCTGACCATCGATACCGGCCTTTCCGGCGACGGCGGCCTGTCGATGAAGGGCGGCGGCAGTGTCGGTATCACCGGGCAGAAAGCGCTGAACCTGCAGTTCCGCGGCAACCTGCCCTTCGCCATTCTCGGCGCGCAGCTCGCCCAGCAAGGGTTCGTTGCAGAAGGCGCGGCGGATATCGATCTTCGCATTACCGGAAATGCCGGCGGTCCCGTTATCAACGGCAGCGTCAACACCAGCGGCGCCAAGCTGATCGACGTTCGCCGCAACCTGGCCCTCAGTAACCTGACTGCAAGCGTCACCATGAACGGCCAGCAGGCGACGATCTCGCGCTTCAGCGCCAATCTGGCGAGCGGCGGCGCGATCTCGGCTACCGGAACGATCGGCATTCAGCCGAATGGCGGTTATCCCGTCAATATCGACGTCAAGCTGGACAAGGCCGTCTATGTCGACGGCACGCTCGTCGTCGCAACAGTCGATGGCACCGTCGGTCTGCGTGGTCCGCTGCTGTCCAACCCGACCTTGAGCGGACGCCTCGATCTGGAGAAGGCCTCCGTCACGGTGCCGGAAAAGCTGCCGACCTCGCTGCGCGAAATCGACATCAGGCACATCCACGCGCCCGCCGCGGTGCTCAAGCAACTGCGCGACGAAAGCCCGCCGAAGCCCGGCGAAAAGTCTTCGACGATCACGCTCGATCTTCAGCTCAATGCGCCGTCGCAGATCTTCGTTCGTGGCCGCGGTATCGATTCCGAGCTTGGCGGCAGTCTGACCATCAAGGGGACGGCAGCAGCCCCGATCGTCTCCGGCGGCTTCACCATGCGGCGTGGGCGCCTGACGATCCTGAACCGCCGCATGAACTTCACCGACAAGAGCCGCATCACCTTCGCAGGTAACCTGACCCCTGCTTTGGATATGGAGGCAAGCTCGACCTCGGGCACGACGACGCTGACGGTCGATGTCGGTGGCCTGGCGACCGACCCGGCCATCACCTTCTCGTCGTCACCGGCCCTGCCGCAGGATGAAGTCCTGGCGCAGTTGATCTTCGGACAGTCGATGTCAAAGCTTTCGCCGGTGCAGATCGCTCAGCTTGCCGATGCAGTCAGCCAGCTCGCCGGTGGCCGGTCGACCTCGCTTTTCGAGGGCCTGCGCAACCAGCTTGGCGTGGATGATCTCGACATCAGTACCGATGAAAAGGGCCAGACCAGCGTCAGCGTCGGCCGCTATCTCAACGAGCGCACCTATTTTGAACTGCAGCAAGGCGGTGCGGCCGGTGCCAAGGCGATCATCAATCTCGATGTCGGCCGCGGTGTGAAGCTTCGCGGTGCTGCGGGCGGAAATGGCTCGGGTGAAGCGGGCGTCGTTTACGAGCACGAGTATTGACGCTCGCGCCCTAGAAGATGGTCTTGCTGGTTTTCAGCAGGATGTTGGTTTCCGTCACGTTGATTCCGTCTACCAGACGGATGCGCCGCAGCGTCTCGTCGAAGGACACGAGATCCCGGTCTTCGAGTTCGGCGATGAAATCCCATTTGCCATTGGTGCTGTGCAAGGCGCGCACCTGAGGCAACCCGCGCAGCTGGTCGGCAACCTTGTCGGCCAGTTTGCCGAGAACCTCGATGAGAATGATGGCCCGGACGCCCGCCGAGCGCACTTCATGCCCCGTCCGGATGGTGAAGGCTGCGATCGTGCCATTGGCAACAAGCCGGTCAATCCGCGCCGCGACAGTCGCCCGCGAGGCGCCCGTCATCGCCGCCAGTGACGATACCGGCGTTCTTGCATTGTGTCTGAGAGCGCTGAGCAGTTCCTGATCGAGGTCGTCCATGATTTTCACTTTGCTCGAATGGTGTAAGCAATTTGTACAATGTTGATTTTATTTTGGCAATTTTCCATCTTTTTGTCGCCGCGGCGATAGCCGAATATGCAGCTCGAAACTCGAAATCCGGAGCTTGGAATGGACGTTCAATCGCGCGCAGTCACCCTCATTGGCGTTCCGCTAGAAGAAGGCTCCGGCCGCAGGGGCGCCGCAATGGGCCCGGCAGCACTTCGCATCGCAGGGATCGACCAGACGCTCATCGAGCTCGGTCATGACGTCAAGGACGACGGCGACCTGCAGATCGTGCCGGCCCGCGACCTGCCCAATCATCCGAAAGCCCACAATCTGCGCATCATCGGCGCGTTCACCCGGGCGCTGGAAGCGAGCACATATGAAGCAGCCGCTGCCGGACGTCTTCCGCTGATCCTCGGCGGCGATCACGCCCTGTCGATGGGTAGCGTCTCCGGCATGGCACGCTATGCCGCCGAACAGGGCCGCCCGCTGTTTGTCATCTGGCTTGACGCCCACTCGGATTTCAACTCGCCGGAAACCTCGCCCTCCGGCAATATTCACGGCATGCCGGTCGCGTTCTTCACCGGTCAGGCTGACCTCGCCGAAGTTCTTCCAAAGGCCCGGCCCCTGGTCGATCCGCGCAACGTCTTTCAGGTCGGCATCCGTTCGGTCGATGCGCCGGAACGCGAGCTGATCAAGAAGCACGGCGTCAACGTCTTCGATATGCGCTCGATCGACGAACAGGGTATCGCGCCGATCATGCGGCAGATCCTCGCTGCGGTGGAAGAGGCCAACGGCCTCCTGCATGTCAGCCTTGATGTCGATTTCCTCGATCCCGATATTGCACCGGGCGTCGGAACGACTGTGCCGGGCGGAGCGACATTCCGCGAAGCGCACCTCGTCATGGAGATGCTCTGCGACAGCGGCCTCGTATCGTCGCTCGATCTCGTCGAACTCAATCCGTTTCTGGACGATCGCGGCAAGAGCGCCCGCGTTCTTGTCGAACTGACCGCCAGCCTTTTCGGCCGCCGTATCTTCGATCGTCCGACCCGCGCCGCCTAATCCGAGGGAACCAGCCATGAACGCATCTGAAAACCTGATCGCCACCGAACAGCGGCTTGGCGCCCACAACTACAAGCCGCTCGATGTCGTGCTGACCCGCGGCGAAGGCGTCTACCTCTGGGATACCGACGGCAACCGTTACCTCGATTGCCTCTCGGCCTACTCCGCCGTGAACCAGGGCCATTGCCATCCGAAGATACTGGCCGCGATGGTCGAACAGGCCGGCAAGCTGACACTCACCTCCCGCGCCTTCCGCAACGACCAGCTGGCCCATCTCTATGAAGAGCTCGCGGCACTGACCGGATCGCACAAGATCCTGCCGATGAATTCCGGTGCCGAAGCCGTCGAGACGGCGATCAAGGCCGTGCGCAAATGGGGCTACGAGGTGAAGGGCGTGCCGGAAGGCAAGGCAGAGATCATCGTCTGCTCCGACAATTTCCACGGCCGGACGCTCAGCATCATCAGCTTCTCGACCGACCCGGATGCACGCACGGGCTTCGGACCTTACACGCCGGGCTTCCGCACCATCCCTTTCGGCGATGCCGATGCCTTTGCCGCCGCGATCAACGAAAACACCGTCGGCGCGCTGATCGAGCCGATCCAGGGCGAGGCCGGCGTCATCATTCCTCCGGCCGGTTATTTCAAGCGCGTCCGCGAGCTCTGCACCACGCACAACGTCACGCTGATTCTCGACGAGATCCAGACCGGTCTCGGCCGCACCGGAAAGCTGCTTGCGGAAGAGCACGAAGGCATCGAAGCCGACGTGACGCTGATCGGCAAGGCGCTCTCCGGCGGTTTCTATCCGGTGTCCGCCGTTCTTTCGAACAGCGAGGTCCTTGGCGTCCTCAAGCCCGGTCAGCACGGCTCCACCTTCGGCGGCAATCCGCTCGCCTGCGCCGTTGCCCGCACCGCGCTCAAGGTGCTTACTGAGGAAGGCATGATCGAGAATGCCGAGAAGATGGGTAACTATTTCCTCGAAGGTCTGCGCTCCATCCGCTCGAACATCGTCAAGGACGTACGTGGCCGCGGTCTGATGCTGGCGATCGAGCTCGAGCCCGAAGCAGGTGGCGCGCGCCAGTATTGCTACGGTCTCAAGGAGCGCGGTCTGCTCGCCAAGGATACGCACGAGCACACAATCCGCCTCGCTCCGCCGCTGGTCATCACCAAGGACCAGGTCGAATGGGCTGTCTCCGAAATCGAGAAGACAATTACCTGAGGTGAGCGGCCTCTTCGGAGGCCGCAACCAACACGAAGTATGTTTGCGTGAACTCACGCATTAAACGCTAATATACATCAGTATATTCAGTCAGTTACTCATTTTTAATCTAACTAATCATATTATTTCAGCAGAAACACCCGGGCGTATTGTGGGGGCAGCGTCCGGGTTTTCAGCTTTATTTGAGATCTGACCTGCCGCATCGAATGCGCCGCAGGCGCGGCGATCTGTGTGCCTGTTTTTGGCAATCGCCCTCGCCCCGCACCGCTTTGGAGTGCTGCAGTCCTTAGGGACGACGATGCCGCTATTTTCAGTTATTTCAGGTTCCGACGCCAAGGCCATGTTCTCGGCGCTCAACAAATCGCAGGCCGTGATCGAATTCGACCTGCAGGGCAATATTCTGACGGCCAACGAAAACTTTTGCCGGACGCTCGGCTACGAGCTTTCGGAGATCGCCGGCAAACACCACCGCATATTCTGCGATCCTGACTATGTCGCGTCCGCGGCCTATAAGGATTTCTGGGCCAAGCTCGGCAAGGGCCAGTTCGATTCCGGCGAATACCGCCGCATCGGCAAGGGCGGCCGGGACGTCTGGATTCAGGCGACCTACAATCCCCTGCTCTCCAACGGCAAGCCTTACAAGATCGTCAAGTTCGCAACTGACGTGACCGCGGCCAAGCTCGATTCGGCAAATGCCATCGGTAAGATCGAAGCGATCTCCCGGGCACAGGCCGTCATCGAGTTTACCCCGTCCGGCGAGATCTTGACCGCAAACGGCAACTTCCTTTCCGTCCTCGGCTACAGCCTGGAGGAAATCCGCGGAAAGCATCACAGCATGTTCTGCGAAACGGCCTATACGGCCTCGCCTGCCTACCGCGAATTCTGGACCAAGCTTGCCGCCGGCCAGTTCGTTGCCGAAGAGTTCAAGCGGGTCGGCAAGGGCGGTAAAGTCGTCTGGATCCAGGCGTCCTACAACCCGATCTTCGACATGAATGGCCGCGTCTTCAAGGTTGTCAAGTTTGCGACCGATATCACCAGCCGCGTCCAGGCCGTCGATGAGCTCGGCGAAGGACTGACGCGCCTTGCCGCCGGCGACCTGACCGGCGCCATTGAGACACCATTCCTTCCGGCTCTCGACAAGGTCCGCGTCGATTTCAACAGCGCTGTCGAACGTCTGAGCGGCGCCATGCGCACTGTTGCCGAAAACACCGATGCCATCGCGCACGGCTCCCGCGAAATGACGACCGCTGCCGGCGAATTGTCCAGACGGACGGAGCGGCAGGCAGCAACCGTTGAGGAGACAGCCGCCGCCCTTGAGCAGATCACCCAGACAGTGGCCGACAGCGCCAAGCGCGCCGGTGAGGCTGGCGACCTGGTGGCCAAGACGAAGCTTGGCGCCGGCCATTCCGGCAGCATCGTCCGCAAGGCGATCGGCGCCATGGATCAGATCGCCAATTCGTCGCGCGAGATCAGCAACATCATCAGCGTCATCGACGAAATCGCGTTCCAGACCAATCTTTTGGCCTTGAATGCCGGTGTCGAGGCTGCCCGTGCCGGCGAAGCTGGCAAGGGGTTTGCTGTTGTCGCGCAGGAAGTCCGCGAACTCGCCCAACGCTCGGCAAACGCGGCAAAGGAGATCAAGACGCTGATCACCGCCTCGTCCGAACATGTCAAGAGCGGCGTAACGCTGGTCGGTGAAACCGGCAGCGCTCTGGAAGAGATCGTCTCGCAGGTCACCGAGATCGACGGCAATGTCGTGGCGATCGTTACAGCTGCACGCGAGCAGTCCACCGGGCTGACGGAGATCAACAAGGCTGTCAACGCGATGGATCAGGTCACGCAGGACAATGCCTCTATGGTCGAGGAGACCACGGCTGCCAGCGGCAAACTCTCGAAGGAAGCCGAAAACCTCCGGGTGCTGCTGTCGCAATTTAGATTTGCGCAACACTCTTTCGCTAAGCTCAACACCAAAGCCACAGAAGCGCCTGCCGCACGCGCAACGCCACGTGGTCAACGCGTAACGAATGTTCGCGCCAATGGCGGCGCAGCCGCTCTGGCTTACGAGAATTGGGAAGATTTCTAATGAGCACCATTAATTCCAATAGTTTCAGTGGCGACACGCTCGAGATCATTGCCTTCCGGCTGCACGATCAGGAATTCTGCGTGAAGACGACGACCATCCGCGAAATCCGTGGCTGGGCGCCCTCCACCCCGATCCCGCATGCACCGTCGGATGTCATCGGCGTGATGAACCTGCGCGGCTCTGTAATCCCGATCATCGACCTTGCCTACAAGCTCGGCATGAAGAGCACGGTCGCCAATGAACGCAGCGCCATCGTTGTTGCCGAAGTCCACAGCATGGTCATCGGCATGCTCGTCGACCGCGTCTCGGACATCCTGACGATCTCTTCCGGCCAGGTTCAGCCCGTTCCTGAGGTCACCGCCTCCTTCGATCGCGCCTATTGCGAAGGTATCATCGCCTCCGAAAACGGCATGATCTGCTTCCTGAACCTCGCGAAAATGTTCAAGGAAAGCGAAGCCGAAGAACTCGTTGCCGCCTAACGGAAGGCAGCGCCACACGAAATCAAAGCCGCCGTCGAGGCGGCTTTTTTGTGCCCAGTAGAAATCACCCATAAGAACTTGGCGTAAAAACAAATCTTATTAGCAATCTCTTTTATACCCTAAATTAACCTTCACACCATCATCATGGGTTGCGAACTGACAGTATTACGATTTCTGATAGTTGCGATTTTCGCGTATAGCGCGATTAATCCAGCCTCAAATCCAAAAGCTGTAAGTTCATCAACTTTGCCTGGCGAGAGCGTCGGCACATGATTGGGGAACGGGGATGCTGGGTTTATCTTCCGATGCAAAATACATTCTTGATGCCATTTCGAAATCTCAAGCCGTTATCGAATTTGATCTGAAAGGCAATGTCCTGAAGGCCAACGAGAACTTCTGCCGGGCGCTCGGCTACAGTCTCGATGAGATCACCGGCAAACATCACAGCATGTTCTGCGATCCGGCCTTGGTGGCAACCGCGGAATACCGCGATTTCTGGACCCGGCTTGGCCGCGGCGAACATGATGCTGGGGCTTACAAGCGGCTGGCAAAGGGCGGCCGTGAGATCTGGATCCAGGCAACCTATAATCCCGTGCTCAAGGGCGGAAAGCCCTTCAAGGTCGTCAAGTTTGCCACCGACATCACCGCGGCCAAGCGTCAGGCGATCGACGACGCCGGCAAGCTCGATGCGATCTCCCGGTCTCAGGCCGTCATCGAATTCAAGCCGAACGGCGAGATCCTGACGGCCAACGAAAATTTCTGTAAAGGCTTGGGCTACAGCCTCTCCGAAATCCCTGGAAAGCATCACAGCATGTTCTGCGATCCCGCCTATGCCCGCACCGAAGACTACGCAAATTTCTGGCGGCGGCTGGCGGGCGGGGAGTTCATCGCCAACGAGTTCGTTCGTTATGGCAAGGGCGGCAAGGAGATATGGATCCAGGCCGCCTACAACCCGATCATCGGCGCCGATGGCCGTGTCTACAAAGTCGTCAAGTTCGCCACCGACGTGACCGAGCGAATGAGCGCGATCAGCCAGCTCGGCAGCGCTTTGAAACATCTCGCGGAGGGCGACCTGACGCAGACGGTCAATACCGCCTTTGTCCCATCGATGGAGCAATTGCGCCACGATTTCAACACTGCGCTGGAAAAGCTGCGGGATACGATGGTGACGATCGGCGAGAACACGGCCGCGATCGCCGCCGGGTCTCACGAGATCGGTGCCGCAGCCGATTCCTTCTCGAAACGCACGGAACAGCAGGCCGCGTCCATTGAAGAGACGGCCGCCGCACTGGAGCAGATCACCACCACCGTCAACGACTCCAGCCACCGCGCTGGCGAGGCCGGTCAGCTCGTGGCCAAGACGAAGCATGGCGCCGAGCAATCCGGTATCGTCGTGCGCAATGCAGTCTCGGCGATGGGGCAGATCGAGCAGTCGTCCCGCGAGATCACCAACATCATCGGCGTCATCGACGATATCGCCTTCCAGACCAATCTGCTGGCGCTGAATGCCGGTGTCGAGGCCGCACGCGCCGGGGAAGCCGGCAAGGGCTTTGCCGTCGTCGCCCAGGAAGTGCGCGAACTCGCCCAGCGCTCGGCAAGTGCTGCAAAGGAAATCAAGGCGCTGATCAACCAGTCCAGCGAGTTCGTCAAGAATGGCGTCGATCTCGTCGGCCAGACTGGCCGGGCGCTCGAAGAGATCGTCAGCCAAGTCGCCGACATCAATACCAATGTCGCGGCCATCGTCGAAGGATCACGCGAACAGGCGACAGGCATCAAAGAAATCAATCAAGCCGTCAATTCGATGGACCAGGCGACGCAACAGAATGCCGCCATGGTCGAGGAAAGCACCGCAGCAAGCCACAAGCTGACCTCCGAGGCAGAGGTGCTCAGAGCCCTGCTCAACCAGTTCCGCCTCGGCAACGAGATGCAGCATCGTCCAGCTGCGAGACATACCTCTCCGGCCCTGCAGCTTGTCTCCCGTGTTTCCAGAGCGCACGGTTCAGCCGCACCGGCCGCCGACAACTGGGAAGAATTCTAATCTCCACCCAGGCACACCTGCTCTCCGGCCCTGCTTGCAGGGCCGGTTTTTCTTTACATCTCTGCAAGCAAGGCGTGCTGCCAAAACCGCCGTCGCCCCTAATTTTTGATTGCATTAGAATATCATCATAGACAAGTATCGATTTTACGTCTCGTCCTTCGCACCTATTCTACGAGAATAGTCACATATGCTTTCAGGCAAGGAAATTCCCAGAAATCATAATAAAAACAATCACTATAGAATTCGGCACTTTCCAGAAATTACGCAATAGAAAATATTATAGACGCAGTCTTGCCGATTCTGTTTACAGCTTCTTAGCTGTACAAATAGTCAAAACCAACCTTAGCGCGAAACTCCTACACAATATTAGAATATACGTATATTCTGATACTGTATCGATCGGAGACCTGACAACCACTTTTGGTTGCTGCTATCCGATACGGAAAGCGCGCGCTTCCGATTTTGATTTCCAAGCCTGGGCATGGGGTCCTGGCGGAATCGCTTTTGGAGGTTGGAAATGCAGTATCACAAATCGGCTATCGCTGTACTCGCCATCAGCTGTGCAGCGATGATCATGCCGTCCCAGGCTAGCGCCGAAGGCCTTCTCGGCGGCCTCGGAAACGCCCTCAGCGGCGGCTCCAAGAGCAGTACGAGCAGCGGGAGCACAAGCAGCGGCAGCAAAAGCAGTGGCGGCGGCCTTAGCATAGGCGGTAGCAACGGCATCAGCATCGGCAACAATGGTGGGCGCGGCCTCAGCGCGTCCATCGGTGGCTCCAGCGGCGTTAATGCCAGCGTCGGCGGCACATCGAAGGGTGGACTTGGCGTCAACGCATCCGTTGGCGGATCCGGCGGCATCAATAGCAAGACGAGCATCGGCGGCGGAACAAAGGGGCTCGGAGTCGGCACGACAGCAAGCGTCGGCGGCAGCAAAGGTCTGAATGCTGACGTCAAAGCCAATGTCGGCGGTAGTGGCCTCGTCAGCGCCAGGGCGAAAGCTGGATTGGGCGGCAACACGCTGGTCGATATCGCCCTCGGTGTGCCGGGCATCGATCCGGATGATCCGACCGGCCCTAATGGTCCTAATGGTCCTAATGGCCCCAACGGTCCCAATGGCCCGAACGGGCCGAAAGATCCCAATGGCTTGAATGGCCCTCGTGGTCTCAATGGGCCGGCCTACTCTTACAATGACATGTCGGCAGCCGAGCGCGCCAAGGTAAAGCTTCGCTGCCGGGACATTCTCGGTTCGGGCGGCTACGAGGCAAGCCTCGTCAAGCTCTGCCGCATGGTCATCGCGATGCGCTGACCTCCTCCCCCGGGACCGTGTCCGGCGCGAAAGGCCGGATGCGGCCTGGTGGTGAAAGCGCCCAACTCCAGAATTCGCGCCTCTCCCCGGAGGCGCCTTTTTTCATGAGAAAGGCACGCGCCTAGACGCGTGCCTTTCTTTAGATCAAGGTTCCGATCAGCCGAACAAGGCAAACGTCGCCTTCAACGTTACCCAGACGCCCCACAGCAGCGGAATGCCGACGACAGCCCAGGCCAGAGCTGCCTTGCCATCGAAGCCGCCTTTGCCGATGCCGAACGAGCCGCTCGGTCCAGCGCTTGCGGCAGCCGATTTCGCCTGCAGCGATGCCACTTCTGCGTCCGACATGAACCACTTGTCGGCAAGCGGCCGGACGAAGAGGTTGGCGATCAGGCCGAGTGCCAGCATACCAGCCAGGATATACATCGTTCCGGTATAGAGAGCCGGTCCAGGCGCCACGCCCGCCGAGATCTGCGCCTCGCGGATGTAGTTGACGACCACAGGGCCGACGATACCGGCAGTCGCCCATGCCGTCAGCAGACGGCCATGGATGGCGCCGACGAACTGCGTACCAAAGATATCGGCGAGATAGGCCGGGATCGTCGCGAAGCCGCCGCCATACATCGACAGGATGATGCCGAAGGCGAGAACGAAGAGTGCCTTATTGCCCATGTCGGCGAGCGTCGGCGCCACAGCGTAGAGCACAATACCAAGCAGGAAGAAGGTATAATAGGTGTTCTTGCGGCCGATCTTGTCCGACAAGGAAGCCCAGAAGAAGCGTCCACCAATATTGAAGAGCGAGAGCAGGCCGGCAAAGCCCGCCGCGATCGTTGCGATCGATGCTTTCTGGCCCGCATCGAGTTGCGCGAAGCCGACGTCAGGCAGACCGATCAGTGAACCTGCAAAGATTTCCTGCAGCATCGGCGATGCCATGCCGATGACGCCGATACCGGCGGAAACGTTGAGGCAGAGCACCGCCCAGATCAGCCAGAACTGCTTGGTCTTGTGCGCATCGCGCAGGTGTACGTGCTTGGTGGTGATCATGCTGCTCTTGGCAGCAGGGGCCGTCCAGCCCTCGGGACGCCAGCCGGCCGGCGGAATGCGGTAGCCGAAAGCGCCACCCATCATGAAGACGAAGTAGATGGCAGCCATGACCACGAAGGTCTGCCAGACGCCAACAGACGCGTCGGTCTTGAAGTAGTTCATCAGCAGGTTTGCGAGCGGAGCGCCGATCATCGCGCCGCCGCCGAAGCCCATGATCGCCATGCCGGTCGCCATGCCGCGACGGTCCGGGAACCACTTGATCAGCGTCGAAACCGGCGAGATATAGCCGAGACCGAGGCCGATACCGCCGATCACACCGGCACCGAGCCACATCAGCCACAGCTGATGGGTCATGACGCCGACGGCAGCGACGAGAATACCGCCGCACCAGCAGCAGGCGGAAACGAAACCGGCCTTGCGCGGACCGACCCGCTCAAGCCAGCCGCCCCAGATGGCCGCAGAGCAGCCGAGGAGCACGAAGAACAGCGTATAGATCCAGCCGAGATCGGCAACGCGCCAGTCGCAGGTCGTGGTGAAAAGAGCCGAAGCCAGCGTCAGATCCGGGCAGGCCGTCGATGCGCTGATCCCCAGCGATTTCGACAGCGGCAGCCAGAACACGCTGAAGCCGTATGCCATGCCGATGCACAAATGAATGGCGAGTGCGGCCGGTGGCACGAGCCAGCGGTTGAACCCCGGTTGCGCAATAATTCGCTCACGATCAAGCAGGCCAGCGCCCGCCAGTACCCCTGCTCCTGATGTATCCGCTGCGGTCATGAATGAGTTCCTCCTGGATCTGACCTTGCTGACATGAATCGCGCTCGAACAGGCAAAAACAACCTGCGTCCCCCCCCCCGCGCGAAACGATGTTTAGTGCCGGATAGGCTCCGCCGGCTCGGGCTTGCGGATCAGGGAAGAGGCCTCGATCACCAAGGGATCGAAGCCATTGTTTTCCTGTTCCAGAATTTCAAAAAACTGCCGCCGCATGCGCGGCTCCCAAAATTTATTGATGTGCGTTGCGACACCCTCGACAGCTTCGCTGGCCGGCTGGGTCTTGAAAAAAGTGGCGATCTGGTTGGCCATATAGACGAGCTTGGCACGCGTATCATGCGACATCGGCGATGCTTTCCGGCGAAATGCGGTGAGGATGGGTGAAAATCTCGAAATCATCGCCGCGAACCAGGGCGACGAGCGTCATGCCGGCTTCTTCGGCAGTGCGGATGGCAAGTGCCGTCGGCGCCGAAATCGCAATCAGGATCGATGCGCCGAGAATTGCCGTCTTCTGTACCATCTCGACGGATATGCGGCTGGTGACGACGACGGCACCGCCAATGCTGGTATTGCCTGAACGGATGACCGCACCGCAAAGCTTGTCCAGCGCATTGTGCCGCCCGACATCCTCGCGAACGGCCGAGAGCCCCTGCCCAGGAATATAGAAGCCTGCGCCATGGACGGCACGGGTTTCGCGATGCAGCGGCTGCGCCTCATTGAGCAGGTTTGCAGCCCGCACGATATCGCCTTGTGTCAGCGTCAAGGAAGAACCGGAAACGTCCGGCACTTTGCGAACGGCCTGCTCGATCGATTCGATACCACAAAGGCCGCACCCGACGGGTCCAGCCATGCTGCGGCGCCGGGCGCGCAGAGCATCTTCGACATCATCCGCGAGCATGATCTGCACATCGATGCCCATCTCGCTATCGACGGCCTCGATCGAGGAAATCTGCGCCATCGAACCGATGATCCCCTCCGTCAGGCTGAAGCCCACGGCGAAATCCTCAAGATCATCGGGCGTCGCCATCATGACTGCATGCGAACTGCCGCCATAGGAAAAGGCGATCGGCACTTCTTCCGGCACGATGCGCTCGCCCGGCATCACCACACCGCCCTTGCGGGCGATGCGGCTGACGGGGATGCGTGTGTGCCGTTCGGACATTACTCCGCGGCCTCCATCTTGCCGGAGATACGGCGGCTCTGGCGGGCCTGCTCGTCATATTCGAGCTGCCACTCGGTCGGCCCGTTGGAGGGCGAAACCTGCACCGCCGTCACCTTGTATTCCGGGCAGTTGGTCGCCCAATCGGAGAAGTCGGTGGTGATGACGTTGGCCTGCGTCGTCGGGTGATGGAAGGTCGTATAGACGACACCCGGCGCCACGCGCTCGGTGATCAGCGACCGGAGCGTCGTGTCGCCAGAGCGGCTCTGCAGCTTGATCCAGTCACCATCGCGGATGCCGCGCTGTTCGGCATCATGCGGATGGATTTCCAGCCGGTCTTCCGCGTGCCAGGCAACGTTCTCGGTGCGGCGCGTCTGCGCTCCCACATTATACTGGCTGAGAATACGGCCGGTGGTGAGCAGCAGCGGAAAGCGCGGGCCGGTGCGTTCGTCGGTCGCGACATATTCCGTGCGGATGAACTTGCCCTTGCCCCGAACGAAGCCATCGACATGCATGATCGGCGATCCCTCGGGATGCTTCTCGTTGCACGGCCACTGAACAGAACCCATCTTTTCCAGATAGTCGTAGGACACCAGCGCGAAGCTCGGCGTCGTCGCGGCAATCTCGTCCATGATCTCGGACGGATGCTTGTAGTTCCAGTTGAGCCCCATCGCCTGGGCGAGCTTCTGCGTCACTTCCCAGTCGGCATAGCCGTTCTTCGGGGTCATTACCTTGCGCACACGGTTGATGCGCCGCTCTGCATTGGTGAAGGTTCCGTCCTTCTCCAGGAAGGTCGATCCCGGCAGGAAGACATGTGCGTAGTTGGCAGTCTCATTGAGGAAGAGATCCTGGACAACGACGCATTCCATCGCCGCAAGACCGGCAGCGACATGCTTGGTGTCGGGGTCCGATTGCAGGATGTCCTCACCCTGGATGTAGAGCCCCTTGAAAGTGCCATCCACAGCCGCATCCAGCATGTTCGGAATGCGCAGGCCCGGCTCGTTGTTGAGCTTTACGCCCCACAGCCTTTCGAAGACATCGCGCGTCGCGTCGTCGGAGATATGGCGATAGCCCGGCAGCTCGTGCGGGAACGATCCCATGTCGCACGAACCTTGCACGTTGTTCTGGCCGCGCAGCGGGTTCACGCCAACGCCTTCGCGGCCGATATTGCCTGTTACCATCGCCAGGTTGGCGATCGCCATGACGGTCGTCGAACCCTGGCTGTGCTCGGTCACGCCGAGGCCGTAATAGATCGCGCCGTTGCCGCCGAGCGCATAGAGCCGGGCTGCGCCGCGCAGATCGGCAGCGGGAACGCCGGTGAACTTCTCGGTCTCCTCGGGGCTGTGCTGTTGCTCCGAAACGACGGCCGCCCAATCCTCGAATTCCGACCAGTCGCAGCGCTCGCGGATGAATCGCTCGTTGAACAGACCTTCGGTGACGATGACATGCGCCAGCGCCGTCATGACGGCAACGTTGGTGCCCGGTCTCAGCGGCAGATGATAGGCCGCCTCGACATGCGGCGTGCGCACCAGATCGATGCGGCGCGGATCGATGACGATCAGCTTGGCACCCTGACGCAGCCGCTTCTTGAGCCGCGAGCCGAAGACCGGATGACCATCGGTCGGGTTCGCACCAATGACGACCACGACGTCGGAATGCTCGACGCTGTCGAAATTCTGCGTACCGGCCGAGGTGCCGAAAGCCTGTCCCAGCCCATAGCCGGTTGGCGAATGGCAGACGCGGGCGCAGGTATCGACATTGTTATTGCCGAAGCCGGCACGGATCAGTTTCTGGACGAGGAACGTTTCCTCATTGGTGCAGCGCGACGACGTGATGCCGCCGACCGCTTCGCGGCCATACTGATACTGGATGCGCTTGAACTCGGAAGCGACATGCGCGTACGCCTCGTCCCAGGTGACTTCCCGCCAGGGATCCGAGACCTTCTCGCGGATCATCGGGTTGAGGATGCGATCCTTGTGGGTCGAATAGCCATAGGCGAAGCGGCCCTTGACGCAGGAATGCCCGCGGTTTGCCTGGCCGTCCTTCCACGGCACCATGCGCACCAGCTCCTCGCCGCGCATTTCCGCCTTGAACGAGCAGCCGACGCCGCAATAGGCGCAGGTGGTGACCGCCGAATGCTCCGGCTGGCCGATTGCAATCACCGACTTCTCGGTCAGCGTCGCCGTCGGGCAGGCCTGCACGCAAGCGCCGCAGGATACGCATTCGGAATCGAGGAAATGCTCGTGCATGCCGGGCGAAACGCGCGATCCGAAGCCACGGCCTTCGATCGTCAGCGCGAAGGTGCCCTGTACCTCTTCGCAGGCCCGCACACAGCGCGAGCAGACGATGCATTTCGACGGGTCATAGGTGAAATACGGGTTCGACTCGTCCTTCGGCATCCATTTCAGATTGATCTCGCCATTGCTGCGCGCCTTGACGTGATTGTCGCCTTCATAGCCATAGCGAACGTCGCGCAGGCCGACGGCACCCGCCATGTCCTGCAATTCGCAATCGCCATTGGCAGCGCAGGTGAGACAGTCGAGCGGGTGGTCGGAGATGTAGAGCTCCATCACCCCGCGGCGGATATCCTTGAGCCGCCCCGTCTGCGTATGAACCACGAGACCCGATGCAACCGGCGTCGTGCAGGAAGCCGGCGTGCCGTTGCGTCCTTCGATCTCGACAAGACAGAGACGGCAGGAACCGAAGGCATCGACCATATCGGTAGCGCAGAGCTTCGGAACCTGGATCCCGGCTTCCATCGACGCACGCATGATCGACGTACCCTCGGGCACGGTGATTTCTCGGCCGTCGATGGTCAGCGTGACCATGGCTTCGGATTTCGAAGCCGGCGTTCCGTAGTCAATTTCATGAACGAGAGACATGGGTCTTTACTCCGCCGCTTCGATAAGGGGTGTTGGAGCGAAATCGTCCGGGAAGTGCGTCATCGCACTCATGACCGGATATGGGGTGAAGCCGCCCAAGGCACAGAGCGAACCGAATTTCATGGTGTTGCATAGATCGGTGAGGAGCGCCCGGTTCTTCTCCGGTTCGATCCCTTGCGCAATCTTGTCCGCCGTCTCAACGCCGCGGGTCGAGCCGATGCGGCAGGGCGTGCATTTGCCGCAACTCTCGACGGCGCAGAATTCCATCGCGAACCGCGCCTGCTTCAGCATGTCGGCACTGTCGTCGAAGACGACGATACCCGCATGGCCGATCAGACCGTCCCTGGCGGCGAAGGCTTCGTAGTCGAACGGCGTATCGAACAGCGCCCGCGGAAAATAAGCCCCAAGGGGACCGCCAACCTGAACCGCCTTGACCGGGCGTTCGCTCGCGGTGCCGCCACCGATCTTGTCGATGATATCGCCGAGCGACAGGCCGAAGGCCGTCTCGTATAGACCGCCATGCTTGACGTTCCCGGCGATCTGTAGCGGGATTGTGCCGCGCGAACGGCCCATGCCGAAATCACGGTAGAAGGCTGCACCCTTGTCGAGAATGACGGGCACCGATGCCAGCGAGATCACATTGTTGATGACGGTCGGAGACGCAAACAGCCCCTTGTGAGCAGGCAGCGGCGGCTTGGCGCGTACGACACCGCGCTTGCCTTCCAGGCTGTTCAGCAGCGCCGTTTCCTCGCCACACACATAGGCACCGGCGCCCATGCGCACTTCGATATCGAAGGCCTTGCCCGAGCCCATGACCGACGGACCGAGCACCCCGGCCTTGCGGGCGATCTCGACCGCCTCTGTCATCGCCGCGATCGCATGCGGATATTCCGAGCGGGTATAGACAAAGCCCTTGGTGGCGCCTGTCGCAAGCCCGGCAATCGCCATCCCCTCGATCAGCACGAAGGGATCGCCTTCCATGATCATCCGGTCGGCAAAGGTACCGCTATCGCCTTCGTCAGCATTGCAGACGATGTATTTGCGCTGACCCGAAGCGTCGAGAACCGTCTTCCACTTGATGCCGGTCGGGAAGCCGGCGCCGCCTCGCCCGCGGAGCCCGGAATCGGTGACTTCCTTGACGATTTCCGCAGGCGCCATCTGAGCGGCACGCTTCAAGCCCGCCAGGCCACCATGCGCCTGATAATCCTCAAGCGACAGAGGATCGATGATACCGCAGCGGGCGAAGGTCAATCGGGTCTGTTCCTTGAGGAATGGGAGGCTTTCGACCTCCCCAAGACAGAGCGCGTGATCGCCGCCGGAGACCAGACCGGCCTCGAATAACCCGGCAACATCCTTTACCTTCACCGGACCATAGCCGATGCGCTTGCCTTCGATCTCGACTTCGACGAGCGGCTCCAGCCACAGCATGCCGCGCGAGCCGTTGCGCACCAGCTTCACGTCGAGACCGCGAGCCGCAATCTGCGCGGCCACCTCCCTCGCAACCTTGTCGGCGCCGAGAGAAAGCGCCGCCGCATCGCGGGGAACGAAAATCTTGACGGTCATCGCCGCACCTCCGCAACGAATTCGGCAACCGTCTCGTCATCGACGCGGCCGTAAAGCTCGCCGTCCAGCATCGCCGCCGGCGCGCAGGCGCAGAGCCCGAGACAGTAGACCGGCTCCAGCGTGACGCTGCCGTCGAGCGACGTCTGATGGAAATCGATACCCAAAAGCGTCTTGACCCGATCAGCCATGGCGTCTCCCCCCATCGACTGACAGGCCTCGGCCCGACAGAGTTTCAGAACATGGCGCCCGGCCGGATGATCCCGGTAGTCATGATAGAAGGTCATCACGCCATGCACTTCGGCGCGCGAAAGGTTCAATTCGTCAGCGATCACAGGAAGCGCTTCCTGCGGCACATAACCGAACTCATCCTGGACTTCATGCAAGATAGGAAGAAGCGGACCTTCGAGAGACCGAAGGCTCGAGACGATCGCGCGCGTACGCGCGGCAATATCGCCGGTGGCGACATGGGCATTCATTTTGGCAGGCCTCCCAGGGCTTCCCGTTTCAGCCGCCACACCAGCCTCCCCCAGCTTGGTATGACATTGTGACAGGAAGTGTCTCAGGGAACATGCAGGCGATCAATAAAGCTGTTCCGTCGATTGATAGGTTTTTCCTATCGAAGATCTTCGCTCTCCGCGAGTATCCTTGCCTCATGCAACAGCGCAGAGACGAGTGGCGTGAACGGCTCGCGATGTGTCGCGACCAGACCGACAAGATGATCGGCCTCCGGCTCGACAATCGGGATCATCCGGATTTCAGCCGGAAAACCGAAGGATTCGGCCACATTCCGCGGCATGATGCTTGCCCAGCGGCCGGTGCGCACGTGAGAAAACAGCACGATCATCGACCCTGACTCCAAAGTCGGATGCGCCGTCGCACCGGCCTCGGCCAGATGCCGATTGATGATCCGGCGGTTCTGCATGTCCGCAGTCAATAGACAAAGCCGAAGATGGCCCACCTCGCGCCACGTCACAGTTTCGCGATCGGAAAGCGGACTGCCGGCAGCGGTAATCAGGTTGTAGCGCTCGGCGTAAAGCGGAACCGTCGTCACCCGCCCGAGCGGTTCATTCTCCAGATAGGTGATCCCGGCATCGATCTCGAGATTTTCGAGCATGCTCAGAACCTGGAGCGAGTTGCGCGACACGATCGAAAACGTCACGTCGGGGTGCCGCTCCTGAAATGGCGTGGTGATCCGCGGCAGCATCGCAAGCGCAGTTGGAATGGAAGCGATCCGGAGATGACCGGAAAGCCCCTTGCGGGCGGTGCGCATCTCCTCGCGCATCGTGCGGGTATCGCCGACGATCCGGCGCGCCCACTCAAGCACACGCTGCCCCTCAGGTGTCAGCCCCTGGAAGCGCGAACCGCGCTGCACCAGCATGACGCCCAGCTGGTCCTCCAGCTGGCGGATCGCCGCCGAGAGCGTCGGCTGTGAAACGCCACATTCCTCGGCCGCGCGGCCGAAATGCTTTTCATTGGCAAGGGCTATGAAGAATTCCAGCTTATCGATCATCCGGTCTCCCGCCGAACTTCCTGTTCAGGCATCTTTGGCCGGAGAACACACGCTTAGCAAGAGCGGCTATCGGGCCGCTGCGGCTCCAGGAAACAGCGCGAAAAGCGAATCCAGGAAGGAGGCGACACTCTCGTTTCCGAGGCTGTAATAGACGAGACGTCCCTCACGACGGGTATTGACCAGACCTTCCATCCGCAGCCGCGCCAGCTGCTGCGAGACCATCGCCTGCTGCACACCGAGCAGCTCTTCGATCTCGCTGACGGTCTTTTCCTCTTCGGCAAGAATGCAGAGAATGAGGAGCCGCGTCTGGTGCGCCATTGCCTTGAGGAGGCTGCTTGCTTCATGAGCTTTCTCAGCAAGCTTCTTCAATTCCTGACCAGCTGTTCCCGGCGCAGTTGTAGGCAAAGGCATTCGGATTCTCTGATGGACGCGTTAGGACGGGCCCAAGCGATAGCATATTCGCACAGTTATACTGCGCAATTTTACTAAAATACCAAAAATAGTCCAAGTAAATCAGCAGATAAGCTGGCCGCCGTTGATTTCCAGGACTTGGCCGGTGATGTAGCCGGAGAGCGAAGGCGCAGCCAAAAACAGATACGCAGGGGCGCAGTCCGCAGCGGTTCCGAGCCGCTGCAGCGGAATGGTTTTGCGCGTCTGCTCCAGCTTTTCGCGCGACGAATAGCGCTCGTGGAAATCCGTCTCGATCGTCCCTGGCGACACGCAATTGACACGGATCGCATCGGGCGCAAGCTCGCGCGCCAACGCCTTGGAATAGGTGGAAACGAAGGCCTTCGAAGCCGAATAGATCGCCGAACCCGGACTGCCGCCGGTCAGCGCCGAAATCGACACGGTATTGACGATCGCCGCGCCGTTGGCGGCACGCAACGCCGGGAGAAGCGCACGCGTCACCTCGACGACGGATGTCTGATTGAGCCGGGTGATCGCTTCATATTCGCTGTCGGTAAGCTCGCCTGCCGGAAACCGGCCGACCATCGTGCCCGCATTGTTGACCAGCACGTGGACGCTGCCGAACGCCTGAAGAACCTGATCCGCAAATTTTGCGGTACCGCCGGAAGCGGTAAAATCGCCAGCGATCAGCACCGCACGGGCGTCCGCTTCCGCAGCCGTCAGGAAGTCTGGCAGCTGCCGTTTGGTGCCCCGGCCGGTATGAACGGCAACGCGCGCACCGCAATCAAGAAATTGCCGGACGACTTCGAGGCCGATGCCGCGGCCCGCGCCGGTGACAACAACATTGCGGTTTTCGAAAAGCTTTGGATCAAACACGCGATGGCCCTCCCGGCGTCGGCTTTCAGTCGCCGATTGCGCAATTTTCGCTTTAACATATGATCGCAAAAAACGAAAGAAAGGGAGGCGCAGCATGTTTCTGTCCGGACGGCAGACCGAGATCCTCGATATCGCCAAGTCCGAGGGCCGCGTGCTGGTAGAAGATCTGGCGGCCCGTTTCTCGGTGACCCCGCAGACCATCCGCAAGGATCTCAACGATCTCTGCGACAGTCGTGTGCTGACCCGCATCCATGGCGGCGCGATCTTTCCGGGTGGCACGGAGAACGTCAAATACGAGGCACGGCGCTCGATCGCCGCCAACGAGAAGACGGCGATCGGCCGGGCAACCGCAGCCCTCATCCCCAACAATGCCTCTCTGTTCATCAATATCGGCACGACGACCGAAGCCGTTGGCGAAGCACTGATCGAGCATCATGAGCTGATGGTCATCACCAATAACATCAACGTCGCCAGCCGTTTGCGGCTCTTCCCCTCGATTGAGGTGGTGATCGCTGGCGGTGTCGTGCGCCATTCCGATGGCGGCATCGTCGGCGAGGCGGCCGTCGATTTCATCCGCCAGTTCAAAGTGGATTATGCCGTCATCGGCGCATCCGCGATCGATCCCGATGGCGCGCTGCTTGATTTCGACTACCGCGAAGTCAAGGTTGCCCAGGCAATCATGGCCAACGCCCGGCACGTGGTCCTGGTCGCCGATTCCACCAAATTCGAACGCACCGCGCCCGTCCGTATTGGCCATCTGTCGCAGGTCCACACCTTTGTCACCGACGAATGCGCCCTGGATTCGCTGCGGCGGATCTGTTCCGAGGGCGGTATCAGCCTGGTTGAGACCAACAGGACGGACGGCGGGAAAGATTAAATCTGCATCGTCGCAAAAGGTTCGTTTGACATTCACTTTCTTTCGTTTTAGCGCTTAACAAATTTCACTTTTAAGCACTAAATCATTGGAGAACGTGTGTGAGCGGGCAGATCTTCGACCTATTCGTGATCGGCGGCGGTATCAACGGCTGCGGGATCGCCCGGGATGCGGCTGGCCGCGGCTATTCGGTAGCGCTGGCCGAGATGAACGACTTTGCCTCCGGCACGTCGTCGGGTGCCACCAAGCTGATCCATGGCGGTCTGCGCTATCTCGAACATTACGAATTCCGCCTGGTGCGTGAATCGCTGATGGAGCGCGAGGTGCTCTGGGCGATGGCGCCGCACATCATCTGGCCGATGCGCTTCGTGCTGCCCTATCACAAGGGCGGCATCCGCCCGGCCTGGCTGATCCGGCTGGGGCTGTTCCTTTATGATCACCTCGGTGGCCGCAAGCTCTTGCCGCCGACGGCAACGCTCGACATGCGAACCGATCCGGCCGGCAAGCCGCTGAAGGCGCTGTTTGCCAAAGCCTTCGAATATTCCGACGGCTGGGTCGACGATGCCCGCATGGTGGTGCTCAATGCCCGCGATGCCAGCGACCGCGGCGCGCTGATCATGCCGCGCACCAAGGTCGTCTCCGCACGGCGCGAGAATGGCCTCTGGACCATCGAGACGGTCGATACGCTGTCGGGCCGGGCTTCGACGCACCAGGCCCGCATGCTGGTCAATGCCGCCGGTCCCTGGGTCGATCATGTGATCCGCGCCGCCTTCGGCGAGAACGAGGCACGGCATGTCCGCCTCGTTCAGGGCAGCCACATCATCGTTCGGAAGAAGTTCGAGGGTCCGAAGGCCTATTTCTTCCAGAACCCCGACAACCGCATCATCTTCGCCATTCCCTATGAGACCGACTTCACGCTGATCGGCACCACCGACCGCGATTACACCGGCGATCCCAAGGATGTCAGAATCTCCGGCGAAGAGAC
This sequence comes from Rhizobium sp. 01L410, assembly GCF_056400165.1. NCBI lineage: Bacteria > Pseudomonadati > Pseudomonadota > Alphaproteobacteria > Hyphomicrobiales > Rhizobiaceae > Rhizobium > Rhizobium sp. 01L410. The sequence goes on along the minus strand of NZ_JBFTST010000004.1, from coordinate 346,126 downwards.
CACCTATCTCTGCAATGCGGCCTCCGAGTATTTCAAGGAGCCGGTGAAGCCCGAGGATATCGTCTGGACCTATTCGGCCGTCCGTCCGCTGTTCGACGATGGTGCCTCGAAGGCGCAGGAAGCGACGCGCGACTATGTGCTGAAGCTCGAAGGGAAAGACGGGACCGAGGCGAATGCCGCGCCGCTGCTCAATGTCTTCGGCGGCAAGCTCACCACCTACCGGCGTCTGTCGGAACATGCGCTGGAAAAGATCGGCGAGGCGATCGGCGTCAAGGGCAGTCCGTGGACGGCAAAGAGCCATCTGCCCGGCGGAGACTTTCCGGTACAGGGCTATGAGGCCGAGGTTGGCAAGCTGAAGGCAGCCTATCCGTTCCTCGCCGACAGCCATGCCCGAAGGCTCATCCGCCGTTATGGCACCAGGGCGAATGCCCTGCTTGGCAAGGCCGCATCCATGGCCGATCTCGGCAGGCATTTCGGATCGGATCTCTACGAGGCCGAGGTGCGCTATCTCATGCAGAACGAATGGGCCTTCACCGCTGAGGATGTCCTCTGGCGGCGCAGCAAGAAGGGGCTCTATCTCAGTAAGGAAGAGGCAGCAGTTCTAGAGAGCTTCCTACAGGCCGAGCGACTCGCCGCCTAAGTGTCTGCAAGGGGGGCAGCGCCGGTCCTCATTGAGCCGGCGCAACCGCTTCCCGTTGGCTTCCACGTTTTACGGCAGTTGATAGCCGGCCGCCTTGAACATTCGGTACCATTCCTCGCGGCTCAGCTCGATGTCAGCTCCGATCGCGCTGTCACGCAGGCGTTGGGGGTTCGTCGTTCCCAGCACCGTCTGAATTTTGGCGGGATGACGCGCGATCCACGCGACAGCAATGGCAGCAGGCGTCGCGCCGTAAGTTTCCGCGAGTTGGTCCAGAACCTTGTTGAGCTCCGGATAGTTCTCGCGGTCGCCCAGGAAGATGCCTTCAAAGAAACCATGCTGGAACGGCGACCACGCCTGCAATGTGATGTTACTGATCCGGCTGTAGTTGACGAGCTCGCCATCCCGGTCGATCGACTGCTCAGATCCGCCCATATTGGCGGCAACGCCGAATGCGATAGACGGCGCGTGGGCAACACTCAGCTGGATCTGATTGGCTATGATCGGTTGGGCAACAGCTGTCTTCAGCAAATCGATCTGGCCTGGCGTATGGTTCGAAACACCGAAATGGCGAACCTTGCCCGATGCATGGAGCTTGTCGAATGCCTCTGCGACCTCTTCCGGCTCCACCAGCGCATCGGGCCGATGCAATAGAAGCACGTCCAGATAGTCGCTCCGCAGGGCCTTGAGGGACCGGTCGACGCTTGCGAGGATATGTTCCTTGGAGAAATCGAAATATCCCGGCCGGATCCCGCATTTGCTTTGAATGACGATCTTGTCCCGTTCGTCGGCTGTGAGGCGAAGAGCGTCACCAAACCGCGCTTCGCAGCGATGGGGCGCGCCGCCATAGATGTCAGCGTGATCGAAAATATTGATGCCGATTTCCCGGGCCGCCGAGTAGAGGGCTTTAATCCCGCTGTCATCCAGCGTGTTGATCCGCATCAGGCCAAGCACGACACTCGATACCGACACGCCCGAGGTCGAAAGCTGAATATTTTTCATGGGAACTCCCTGCAGCAATTGCGAATAGTTGAGGGACCCTATTCGGCGTAGAGGCCAAAATCTAGAGCCGATAGTGGGCCGCCCGCGACCGCCAGATACTCAAGATCCCATGTTCATTGCCAGTGGATCGGCACTCATGTGCCCAAAACGAAAAAAGCGGCCCTGAAGGCCGCTTTCGATCATTTGGGACTATTCCCGATCAGTCCTGTTCGACAACGCCACGCAGATGCGTGAGTTCGAGGATGAACTGCTCGAGCTTGGACTTGTGCTCGTGATGCTCGGCATCATCGAGATCCTTCTGCGCCGCTTCGATACGGCGGGTCAGCTCGTCCTTGTTGATTTCCTCGACCGGAACGGCCGATTCGGCGAGCAGCGTGCAGCCCGTCGGCAGGATGTCGGCGAAGCCGCCGAACACGACGTAGTCCTGCTTGCTGCCGGAGGCCGAGCGAACGCTGACGATGCCGGGCTTGATGGTCGTCATCGTCGGCGCATGGTGGGCCATGACCGTCATCTCGCCCTCGGTTGCCGGAATGACAACTTCCGTCACCATCTCCGACAGGAGCAGACGCTCCGGAGATACGAGTTCAAAATTGAAATTGTCAGCCATCAGTGACTTACCTTCTCGGCCTTTGCATCTTGCAGTTTGGTCCCGCAGAACGGGCAGTGCTGTATCGCCTGATCGAGATAGCCGAGGCCTTCTTCGGCCTGAACCAATCCGACAACCATCATCAGCGCACCGTTATCCGCCCTGTAGACGGTGGGCGCTGCGGGTTCCGGAAGATCTGCCACGACCACCCGAAGGGAGTCGCAGCAGAAAATCTCGTCTTGCGCGTCGCTCATCAAGCGGCTGCGGAGAGCTTCTTGGCCTTTTCGATGGCTTCTTCCATCGAGCCGACCATGTAGAAGGCTGCTTCCGGCATGTCGTCGTAGTCGCCGTTGACCAGGCCCTTGAAGCCCTTGATCGTGTCTTCGAGCGCGACGAGCTTGCCCGGCGAACCGGTGAAGACTTCGGCGACGAAGAACGGCTGGGACAGGAAGCGCTCGATCTTGCGGGCACGGGCAACGGCCAGACGGTCTTCTTCAGACAGTTCGTCCATACCCAGGATGGCGATGATGTCCTGCAGCGACTTGTAGCGCTGCAGCGTCGACTGAACCTTACGAGCCACTTCGTAGTGCTCTTCGCCGACAACCATCGGGTCGAGCATGCGCGACGTGGAGTCGAGCGGGTCAACGGCCGGATAGATGCCCTTTTCAGCGATCGAACGCGACAGAACGGTCGTTGCGTCCAAGTGGGCGAACGAAGTTGCCGGAGCCGGGTCGGTCAAGTCGTCGGCCGGAACGTAAATGGCCTGAACCGAGGTGATCGAACCGGTCGTCGTCGTGGTGATGCGTTCCTGCATCTGACCCATGTCCGTTGCGAGCGTCGGCTGATAACCAACGGCCGAAGGAATACGGCCGAGCAGAGCCGAAACTTCGGAACCTGCCTGCGTGAAGCGGAAGATGTTGTCGACGAAGAACAGAACGTCCTGGCCCTGGTCGCGGAAGTTTTCAGCGACAGTCAGACCGGTCAGAGCGACACGAGCGCGAGCGCCCGGCGGTTCGTTCATCTGGCCGTAAACGAGAGCTGCCTTGGAGCCTTCGCCGCCGCCGTGCTTGTTGACGCCGGACTCGATCATTTCGTGGTAGAGGTCGTTGCCTTCGCGGGTACGTTCACCCACGCCTGCGAACACCGAGTAACCACCGTGCGCCTTGGCGACGTTGTTGATCAGTTCCATGATGAGAACGGTCTTGCCGACGCCTGCGCCGCCGAAGAGGCCGATCTTGCCGCCCTTTGCGTAAGGCGCGAGAAGGTCGACGACCTTGATGCCGGTAACCAGGATCTGCGCTTCCGTCGACTGCTCGACGTAAGACGGTGCATCCTGGTGGATGGCGCGCTTGGAAGCGGTGACCAGCGGACCAGCTTCGTCAACCGGCTCGCCGATGACGTTCATGATACGGCCGAGGGTCTCAGGACCGACCGGAACCGAGATCGGCGCGCCGGTGTCGAAAACTTCCTGGCCGCGAACGAGACCTTCGGACGAGTCCATGGCGATCGTACGCACGACGTTTTCACCGAGGTGCTGCGCGACTTCAAGAACCAAGCGGTTGCCCATGTTCGTGGTTTCGAGCGCGTTCAAAATCGCCGGCAGTTCGCCTTCGAAAGCCACGTCGACGACGGCGCCGATAACCTGTGTGACCTTGCCGACAGAGCCTGTGGCGGTCTTCTTAGCGGCGGTCTTCGCTGCCGCCTTCGGGGTAGCTGCCCTAGCCATTCTAATACCCTCTTTCTCTAACCTCAGAGCGCTTCCGCGCCCGAAATGATTTCAATGAGTTCCTTGGTGATCTGCGCCTGACGCTGACGATTGTAGTTGAGCGTCAGCTTGTTGATCATCTCACCTGCGTTACGTGTCGCGTTGTCCATGGCGCTCATCTTCGCGCCCATCTCGCCAGCTGCGTTTTCAAGCAGCGCGCGGAAGATCTGGACAGAAATGTTGCGCGGAATCAGATCCTCGAGGATCGATGCCGGATCCGGCTCGTATTCATAGACAGCGCCGGCATGGGCAGCATCCTCGGTGACGCCTTCCGGCACCTTCGCGGGGATGATCTGCTGTGCCGTCGGGATCTGGCTGATGACCGACTTGAATTCGGAATAGAACAACGTGCAGACGTCGAACTCACCAGCTTCGAACATCTCGATAATGCGCTTGCCGATCTGGTCCGCATTTTCGAAGCCGACACGCTTGACGTCGCGCAGTTCCTTGCGCTCGGTGATGAGCGAAGAGAATTCGCGGCGCAGGCTGTCGTAGCCCTTCTTGCCAACGGTGAAGATCTTGACGGTCTTGCCCTGAGCAATGAGCTTGCGGGCATGATCACGTGCAAAACGCGAAATCTGCGAGTTGAAACCGCCGCAAAGACCGCGCTCTGCGGTGCAGACGACGAGCAGGTGAACCTGATCCTTGCCTGTACCGGTCATGAGCAACGGTGCACCGTCGGCGTCGGTAACCGCATGGGCGATGTTCGCAAGAACAGCCGCCATGCGCTCCGAGTAAGGCCGGGCGGCCTCGGCCGCCTCCTGCGCACGCCGAAGCTTAGCCGCGGCGACCATTTTCATCGCCTTGGTAATCTTCTGCGTCGCCTTGACGGAGGCGATCCGGTTTTTCAGATCCTTAAGTGAAGGCATCCGTTATCCGTCCTAACTGAGCCCGATCAGGCGAAAGACTTCGAGAACGAGTCGAGAGCAGCAACGAGCTTGCCCTTCGTATCGTCGCTGATGGCCTTTTCCGTGCGGATCGTATCGAGGATCGCCTTACCTTCCGAGCGGAGGTAAGAAAGCAGACCCTGTTCGAACTTGCCGATCTGATTGACGGCAATCTTGTCGAGATAGCCGTTCACGCCAGCGAAGATCACAGCAACCTGCTCTTCGGTCTTCAGCGGCGAGAACTGCGGCTGCTTCAGAAGTTCGGTCAGGCGTGCGCCGCGGTTCAGCAGGCGCTGCGTCGAGGCATCGAGGTCCGAACCGAACTGAGCGAAGGCGGCCATTTCGCGATACTGGGCGAGTTCGCCCTTGATCGAGCCGGCAACCTGCTTCATCGCCTTGATCTGCGCGGCAGAACCGACGCGCGAAACCGACAGACCGACGTTAACAGCCGGGCGGATACCCTGATAGAACAGGTCGGTTTCAAGGAAGATCTGGCCATCGGTGATCGAGATCACGTTGGTCGGAATGAACGCCGAAACGTCGTTACCCTGCGTTTCGATGACCGGCAGAGCGGTCAGCGAACCGGCGCCCTTTTCGTCGCTCATCTTTGCAGCGCGCTCGAGGAGACGCGAGTGAAGGTAGAAAACGTCGCCCGGATAAGCTTCGCGGCCCGGCGGGCGGCGCAGCAGGAGCGACATCTGGCGGTAGGAAACGGCCTGCTTGGAAAGGTCGTCGTAGCCGATGAGAGCGTGCTGACCGTTGTCACGAAAGTATTCGCCCATGGCGCAACCGGCAAACGGTGCCAGGAACTGCATCGGAGCCGGATCGGAAGCCGTCGCAGCAACGATGATCGAGTACTTCAGAGCGCCGCGTTCTTCGAGAACCTTGACGAACTGGGCAACCGTCGAGCGCTTCTGGCCGACAGCGACGTAGACGCAGAACAGCTTTTCGCCTTCCGGACCAGACTCATGAATAGCCTTCTGGTTCAGGATCGCGTCGAGAATGATGGCGGTCTTGCCGGTCTGGCGGTCACCGATGACGAGCTCGCGCTGGCCACGGCCGACCGGGATGAGCGCGTCGATAGCCTTGAGGCCGGTCGACATCGGCTCATGAACCGACTTACGCGGAATGATGCCAGGAGCCTTGACGTCAACACGAGAACGGCGTGTTGCGTTGATCGGGCCCTTGCCGTCGATCGGATTGCCGAGAGCGTCGACAACGCGGCCGAGAAGTTCCGGACCAACCGGAACGTCAACGATGGCACCCGTACGCTTGACGGTGTCGCCTTCCTTGATGTCACGGTCCGAGCCGAAGATAACCACGCCGACATTGTCGGATTCGAGGTTCAGGGCCATACCGCGGATGCCGCCGGGGAACTCGACCATTTCACCGGCCTGAACGTTGTCCAGACCGTAAACGCGAGCAATACCGTCGCCGACAGAGAGAACCTGGCCGACTTCCGAGACTTCAGCTTCTTTGCCGAAGTTTTTGATTTGATCTTTGAGAATTGCGGAAATTTCCGCGGCGCGGATATCCATCAGCCAACCTCTTTCAATGCAAGCTTGAGAGTAGAAAGTTTGGTACGAAGCGACGTATCAATTTGACGGGACCCGACCTTCACGATCAGACCACCAAGAATTGACGGATCAACCGTGACGGCAATCGCCACGTCTTTGCCGGTGGCGCTCTTCAGCGCCGCCTTCAATTCAGTTTCCTGCGCTGCGGTCAGCGCATGGGCCGAGGCAACCTCGGCAGAAATTTCGCCACGCTGACGGGCAGCGATGATGCGGAAGGCCTTGATCATGCCCGGGAGGGCGAACAGGCGGCGGTTACGCGCCACGACCTTCAGGAAGTTACCGACGAAACCGGAAATACCGGCCTTCTCGCTGATGGCGACGATAGCCTTCAGCTGATCGTCAGCCGAGAATACCGGGCTGGCGACGAAACGCTTCAGGTCGTCGCTCTCATCCAGCATCGCCTGGAAACGGTCGAGATCAGCGGTGACGCTCTCGACGGCACCTTCTTCAAGCGCCAGATCGAACAGCGAGGACGCATATCGCTCTGCAACACCAGAAGTAAGCTGGGACGTGTCTGCCACGGGCACAAATTTCCCTGATTTCAATTCAAGAATCCGGCCGTCGGCGGGCGCCTGACCTATGCTCTTGAATTCGTTTTGATTTCCCCCAGAAATCGCAAGAGAAGCCTCTTGCTTCTTCCGAAATTCGGGGTCCGTCTAACATAGGACGCAGGGACTCGCAACACGCGTAACGCCCGAATATGCCTTTCGAATGATTTTCTATCGGCAAAATCGTGAAATGGCGTGGAGGCAGGCGAGCAGGCGGTCCGCTGCCCGGTAATTCAGGTTGTGAGGAAGCCGAAAGAATAGGCCAGCGGAACAGCCGCGAGGATCGCCTGCACAACCAGAAGTAAATAGTTGATAATTGTGCTCCCCTTATCTGAAAGGAGCGAAATGATGCGTGCGAAAAACGCCATGGCGAAGGCGGCGCCGAGCGCCATATAGATGAAGTCCTGCGCCAGCATGATCGCCGCAAGGCCGAATCCGAGATAGAATCCGCCGACCGACCTCTGCTCCGCATAGCCGTCCCGCCGCTCGCCGCGCGGCGCAAGCCCAAAAAGCTTCATCGCATAACCGGGCGCGAACATCATGACGAAACCGGCAGCCGCCGTGAATGCCGCGCAGCAGAATGCCAGCTGCTCGCCAAAGGTTTCCGGAAAATAGAACTCCATGAATCGACCCCAAATCATGCCGCGTTTGGCAGTCCTTATGGCATGATTGCAGGCGGTGGAAAACGGCCAGCAGGCGCTGTTTTTAAAGGAAGCTCTGCGGATCGACGTCGAGCTGCACCTGAATGGAGCCGCGTTCTTTTGGCGCCTGCGACAGCATGGTCTTCAGAAAGGCCTGCATATCGGAATTGCGCCGCCCGTGGACGAGCAGCCGGAAGCGATGGCGGCCTCGAACGATGGCAAGCGGCGCCTCGGCCGGCCCTAGCACGGAAATGCCCGAGACCTGCGGCGCAGAACCGCGGATGCCGCGCGCATGGGCCTCCGCGTCCTGGCGGGTCTCCGCCGAAACGATGATCGAGGCAAGACGGCCGAACGGCGGGAGAATCGCGCGCTCGCGCTCGGTGATCTCGCGCTCGTAGAAGGCACCCGCATCGCCCGAGACGATCGCCTGCATGACGGGATGCTGCGGCTGATAGGTCTGCAACAGACCGTGGCTCTTGAGGCCGGTTCGCCCGGCGCGGCCGGTGACCTGCGACAGCAGCTGGAAGGTTCGCTCCGCCGCACGCGGATCGCCATTCGCCAGCCCGAGATCGGCATCGACGATACCAACCAGCGTCATCAGCGGGAAGTTATGCCCCTTGGCGACGAGCTGCGTTCCGATGACGATATCGGCCTCACCCTTGGCGATCGCATCAAGCTCCAGCCGCAGCCGCTTCACACCGCCGGTGATATCGGAAGAGAGCACGATGGTGCGCGCGTCGGGAAAATGCCGCTCGACTTCCTCGGCAATCCGCTCCACCCCGGGGCCACAGGCGACGAGATGATCGAGCGTGCCGCATTCCGGGCATGCCTCAGGCGTGCGCTCGGTATGGCCGCATTGATGGCATTGCAGCTGGCTTCGGAAGCGGTGCTCCACGAGCCAGCTTGAACATTGCGGGCATTGGAAGCGGTGACCGCAGACACGGCAGAGCGTCAGCGGTGCATAGCCACGTCGGTTGAGAAAGAGCAGCGCCTGCTCCTTCTTCTCCACCGTCTTGCCGATCGCCCGGATCAGCACCGGCGACAGGAAGCCGCCGCGCTCCGGCGCGTGACGCCGCATATCGACAAGGTGAAGATCAGGCATCGCCGCATCGCCGAAGCGCGTCGGCAGATGGATCGTCGTGTAGCGGCCGCTCTGGCCATTGACCTGGCTCTCCACCGATGGCGTGGCCGAAACCAGCACGACTGGAAAATCACCGATACGGCCGCGCACCACGGCCATGTCGCGCGCATTGTAGTAGACCCTGTCTTCCTGCTTGTAAGCCGGGTCATGCTCCTCATCGACGATGATGAGACCGAGATCCTCGAAGGGCAGGAACAGCGCCGAGCGCGCACCGGCAACGACGCGCACCTCGCCGGTCACCGCCTGCCGCCAGACCTTTTCTCGCATGCGCGGCGCGAGGTCCGAATGCCATTCGGCGGGCTTGGCCCCGAAGCGATCCTGAAAGCGTTCGAGGAAGCTCGCCGTCAGCGCGATCTCTGGCAGCAGGATCAGCACCTGCTTGCCACGCCTGAGCGTCTCGGCGATCGCCTCGAAATAGACTTCGGTCTTGCCGGACCCCGTTACCCCATCGATCAGCGACACCGCGAAGGCGCCGTTGCGCACCTCGGCCAGAATATCGTCGGCGGCTTCCTTCTGCGGTCCAGCGAGCCGCGACGGCGAAAAATCCGGATCGGGCTTCGCGACAACCGGCGGCGGCGGCAGAAAGATTGTTTCGAAAATCCCCTGGCTGATCAGGCCATCCACAACGCTAGTGGAAACACCCGCGGCATGGGCAAGCCCCGTCCGCGTCCACGAAACGCCATCGGAAGCCGTATCGAGCACGCGGGCACGTGCTGGCGTCATCCGCTCCGGTTCGCCGCCGACGAAGCGCAGGCCTTCCACCATCGGCTCCGGTTCGAAAGCATTCGGTGCGCGCAATGCCATGCGCGCCACGAGACCGGGCGGCGAGAGCGTATAGGCAGCGACCCAATCGATGAAATCGCGCATCTCCTTGGTCAGCGGCGGGCAATCGAAGACATGGGTGATCGGCCGCAGCTTCCTCGGATCGACGCCATCTTCGCCGCCATCCCAGACGACGCCGATCACCTGCCGCGGCCCAAGCGGCACCTGGACGACAGAACCGGGCTCGACCGCCATGCCCTCAGGCACGGCGTAGGAGTAGGGCCGCGGTGCAGGCAGCGGAACGAGCACCGGAACCGTGCGGGTTGCCGGTGGTGTCTCGAACAATGCGCCAAAGAGATCGGACGAATCTGTGCTCATCGCGGCAGACCATGCCCGCAACGCAACAGAAAGGAAACCCGCTGAAAACGGCTAGTCGTCGTCATCGTCACCAGCAATCGTGCCCGTCAGCCGCATGCCTTCGATCCATGTCGCGCCATTCTCACGGATCACCTTGCGCGGACGAACGCCGCATCGCTCACGCACCGCTTCCGCCAGCTTTTCGGAATGCGTCACGATCCAGACCTGACTGCTCTTCGAAGCCTCGGCAATCATGTCGGCAAGCGGCAACAGCATATCGGGATGCAGGCTCGCCTCGGGTTCGTTGAGCGCGATCAATGGCGGCAGCCGATAGGAAAGAAGTGCAGCCGCAAGACCGAGAAAACGAATCTGTCCATCCGAAAGCTCGCGGGGCTGAAACAGCCGATGCGGAAAATCGGGCAGAACAAGGCCAAACTCTGCCGTCTCTCCCGGATCAGGAACAACGAGCTTCGCCCCGCCGAGCGCCGATGCCAGAATACGGTCGAGCTCCACCGTATCCTGCCTTGTATGGACAAGCGTTGCGAACACAGCGGCCAGATTGGCACCATCCTCATCCAGCATCGGACCGGTGACGGCGAGGCAGGGGTGACGCAGAGGCGACGCCCGATCGGTGCGGAAGCCATGGAAAAAGCGCCAGTTGCTAACAATCCGCCGGAAGGCCGCGACCTCCGGAAAATGCCCGGCGTCACCGAGCAGCGCGATCGCCGTTTCCGAGGTCAGCGCCTCATCCGGATAGTTCTCCATCCGGCCGTCGCCGCCGCGCACCGAAATGGCGGGCCCGTCACGTTTCATCATCACCACCGCCCGGCGCCCGGTCTCGACCGAAAGCTCCTCGGCCTTCACCTGTGGCTCAAGCGCAAAGCCGGCCGCAGCGCTCGGAGGCCGGAGCCCGGCTTCGACATGGTAGCGGAACGTGATCGCCCGCTCCTCGTCGACGATCTCGACTTCGAGCCTGATACGCGCCGGTCCCTCGGATTGGCGCCGCGTCCCCGACCAGAGCGCCGAGAGCATCCCGCCTTCCGCTGCAAGCTCGTGCGCCAATCGTCCCCGCACCGCCGCCTGTACCAGCTGCAGCGCGCGGTAGAGATTGGATTTACCCGCACCGTTTTCGCCAAGGAACAGCGTCGTATCCGCCAGATCCATGCGGATCGAACGCAGCGAACGGTAATTCTGGGCAAACATCGAGCGAAGGCGCATGACATCGCTTTAACGCAAAGCGACGTCAAAAAGAATGGGCGGGACGCGGCTCCTGATTTGGCTTGGCTGATCTTAGCGATTCCATAATGTCCCTCGGTCAAGATCGGCAGCGAACACCAAAATCAAGGCCGCCGCCGTGAACGAACTTCTGATTATTGCCGATCCGCGGCTGATGGCCGAACGTAGCGCCTGGCTTATGAGCCTCGCGAACGAACGCCGCCTTTCGGCCCACACGCTGGATGCATACGAACGCGACAGCCGTCAGTTTCTGACCTTCCTCACCGGCCATCTTGGCGGCCCCACGACGCTGAAGGATATCCAGGCGTTGCGCCCCGCCGATTTCCGCGCCTTCCTGGCTGCCCGCCGCAAGGAAGGTTCCGGCGCCCGCTCGCTCGGCCGCAATCTCGCAGGCTTGCGCTCGCTGCTTCGCTATCTCGAAAAGAAGGGCCTGGTGAACGCTGCCGGTGCCAGCGCGGTGCGCTCACCCAAACAGCCGAAATCGCTGCCGAAGCCGCTTTCAGATCGACAGGCCGTCACCGTCGTCAGCGGCGAGGCGCAGATGCACGACGAGCCCTGGATCGCCGCCCGCGACGCCGCGGTCATGACACTGCTTTACGGCTGCGGCCTACGCATCTCCGAAGCGCTCGATCTGACACCCGGAGATTTCCACGCCGGCGCAACGTCACTGCGCATCACCGGTAAAGGCAACAAGACACGCCTGGTCCCCCTGCTTGCCATCGTCGGGGAGGCGATCGGTAGATACCGCGCGCTCTGCCCGTTTCATCTTGAGGCAACCGAGCCGCTCTTCCGCGGCGCCCGCGGCGGCAAGCTGCAGCCGGCGATCATCCAGCGCACGATGCAGACGATGCGCAGCGCCTTCGGCCTGCCGGAGACGGCAACGCCGCATGCGCTGCGTCACTCCTTCGCAACGCATCTCCTGGCAGGCGGCGGCGATCTGCGCACCATCCAGGAACTCCTCGGCCACGCCAGCCTTTCCACCACCCAGGTCTATACCGGCGTCGATTCGGCCCGGTTGCTCGAAGTCTATGACCGTGCCCACCCAAGGGCGTAATCATTCGTTAACGCATTCCCTTAAAGGAATATGCGCGAAGGCGGCGTAGAGCATGAGACTGATCAAGCACCGCGAGCGGAACCACCAATCATGACGATTTCCATCGGCCATCGCAGACTGCAGATCGCGCAGCCGGGCAACATCCTGCTCTGGCTGATCGCGGCCTTCCACATGCTGCTGGCCGCAGCGCTGCTGGCCGTTCTCTTCTCCGTTTCGCCCGCTGCCGCTGCCGATGACAGCTGCTCCGGCAAGGATCTGATGGCCGAGCTGAAGCAGAGCGACCCGGCCCGCTACGCCGAAGTCGTCAAGGAAGCCGATGCTGTTCCGAACGGCAAGGGCATCTTCTGGAAGATCGAGAAGCCCGGCTTGAAACCCTCCTGGCTACTCGGCAGCATGCACGTCACCGATCCCCGCGTCCTGAGCCTTCCTGCCTACGCCCAGGCAGCGCATGACAGCGCTGATACGATCGTCATCGAATCCGACGAAATCCTCGACGAGAAGAAGGCCGCCGCCGCCCTCCTCGCCCGCCCTGATCTCACCATGTTCACCGATGGCACCACCATCGACAAGCTTCTGTCGCCCGAAGACTATGCCCGTCTCGACGCCGGCCTGAAGCAGCGCGGCATTCCGCTTTCAGCCGTATCGCGCATGCGCCCGTGGATGATCGCCAGCGCCGTGGCGCTCCCCGCCTGCGAAATCGCCCGCAAGGCCAAGGGCGTACAGTTCCTCGACCAGAAGATCGCCGCCGACGCCATCAAGCAGGGCAAGCAGGTCAAGGGCCTCGAAACCCTTGCCGAACAGCTGCAGGCGATGGCCGAGCTGCCGATGGAATTCCACCTGAAATCACTGATCGAAACGCTGGAACTCGGCCCGAAGATGAACGACGTGGTCGAAACCATGACCGACCTCTATCTCTCGGGCGATGTCGGCATGACTATCCCGATGCTGAAGACCGTATCTCCCGAAGAGGGTGGCGACGGCGACTACGCCGCCTTCGAACAGCGCATCATCCTCGACCGCAACAAGGTGATGGCCGACCGCGCCGCACCGATCCTCGCCAACGGCAACGTATTCATGGCCGTCGGCGCCCTGCACCTGCCGGGCGATCAGGGCGTGATCGAACTGCTGCGTAAGCAGGGCTTTACGGTTACCGCGGTGAATTGAAGACCTAGGTCTTCGCGCGCCCCACAAACGCCCTCATCCCTGTGCTTGTCACAGGGATCCAGCCGGCCCAAGTCCTTGGGTCGAAGAGAGTCCTTTCACCGCGCAGACGCGCGGTGGCTAGATTCCTGTGACAAGCACAGGAATGAGGGAGTTTATGGGTCGCGCGAACAAAAAAGCCGCAGCCCTCTCGGACCGCGGCTTTCTGGTAAGCAATGACCAATCTTACATATGGATCGGCTTGAAAAACGCCGCCAGCGCCGCTTCCTTCACGGCTTCCGACATGGTCGGATGCGCGTGGCAGGTGCGGCCGAGGTCTTCCGCGGAGCCGCCGAATTCCATCAGAACGGCGATTTCGTGGATCATTTCACCGGCGCCGAAGCCGACGATGTGACCGCCGAGGACGCGGTCGGTTTCCTTGTCGGACAGGATCTTCACGAAACCGTCGGTCGCCAGCATCGCGCGGGCGCGTCCGTTGGCGGTGAACGGGAACTTGCCGGTCTTGTAGGCGATGCCTGCAGCCTTCAGCTCTTCCTCGGTCTTGCCGACGGAGGCGACTTCAGGCTGGGTGTAGACGACGCTCGGGATGACATCGTAATTCACATGGCCATGCTGGCCGGCGAGGATTTCGGCCAGTGCGACGCCCTCGTCTTCAGCCTTGTGTGCCAGCATCGGACCCTTAACCACGTCGCCGATCGCGTAGATGCCTTCGACATTGGTCTTGAAGTGGCCATCGATTTCGACGCGGCCGCGGTTATCGAGCTTGACGCCGGCTTCTTCGAGGCCGAGGCCAGCCGTGTAGGGAATGCGGCCGGTCGAGATCAGCACCACGTCGGCTTCGACGGTCTGCGCATCGCCACCCTTGACCGGCTCGAACGTGACCTTCGCGCCCTTGCCACCCTTCTCGACGCCGGTAACCTTGGCGCTGAGATTGATATCGATGCCCTGCTTGCCGAGCATGCGCTGGAACTGCTTGGAAACATCACCGTCCATCGCGCCGAGGATCTTGTCGAGATATTCGATGACGGTGACCTTGGCGCCGAGGCGCGACCAGACCGAGCCGAGCTCGAGGCCGATGACACCGCCACCGACGACGATCATGGTCTCCGGAACCTTCTCTAGCGCGATCGCACCCGTCGAGGAGACGATGATCTTCTCATCGATATCGACCTTGACGCCGGGAATGCCGGCAACGTCGGAGCCGGTGGCGATGACGATGTTCTTGGCTTCGAGTTCCTGCACCTTGCCGTCTTCGGCGGTGACGGAAACCTTGCCTGCCGAGACGATCTTGCCGGTGCCCTGGAAGGCATCGATCTTGTTCTTCTTGAACAGGAAGGCGACGCCATCGACATTCGACTTCACCGTCGCATCCTTATGCGCCAGCATCTTCTCAAGATTGAGCTTCGGCGCCGCAACCTCGATGCCGAGCGCGTCCATGCCGTGGGCGGCCTGATGGAACATCTCGGAGGCATGCAGCAGCGCCTTGGAGGGGATGCAGCCGACGTTGAGGCAGGTGCCGCCATAGGTCGCGCGCTTTTCGACGACCGCAACCTTCAGGCCGAGCTGAGCCGCCTTGATTGCCGCGACATAACCGCCAGGGCCGGTTCCGATAACGATCACATCGTAAGCCATTGTTCTTTTCCTTTTATTCGTTGGTCAGGAAATGGAAGCCTATCGCCCGCCGCTCACATTCATGATGGCGCCGGTCACATAGGATGAATTCGAAGACAGGAGATAAAGCACGGCATCCGCGACTTCCGCGGCCGTTCCCGGACGCTGCATCGGGATGGAAGAGGCCATGTCCCGGGCGCGGTCGGGCAGACCGCCGGATGCATGGATATCGGTATCGATGATACCGGGCCTGATGGCGTTGACCCGGACGCCCTCGGTCGCGACTTCGCGCGCTAGGCCGATGGTGAACGTATCGATCGCGGCCTTCGACGCGGCGTAGTCGACATATTGCGACGGCGAGCCAATGATCACCGCCATCGACGAAATATTGACGATCGAGCCACCCTTGCCGCCATGGCGGGTCGACATCCGGCGCACCGCTTCCGCAGCGCACAGGATGGAACCGGTGATGTTGATACGCATCATACGCTCGATGCGCTCGACGCTCATTTCATCGACGCGCTGCGGCTGATCGACGATGCCGGCATTGTTGACCATGCCATCGAGACGGCCGAAATGCCGGTCGACGGCCTGAAAAATGGCGGCGATATCAGCGGCATTTCCAACGTCGCCTTGAATGGCGATGGCATCGCCGCCCTTGTTTTTGATCTCGCTGACAACGCTTTCGGCAGCCGCAGCATTGGCGGCATAATTGACGGCAACGCGCCATCCTTGGCTCGCCGCAAGCCTGCAGACCGCAGCGCCGATGCCGCGGCTTCCGCCGGTGACGAGAAGAACGGGAGCATCGCTCACTTCACGCACTCCTTGAACGAAAACACATCCCAGGGTGCAACGGCCTGCTTGCCCTCGCCGAGGATCGATGAATCGCGCAGCGCCGGACCGATCGCAGGCAACACGATGCTGGCAACGGCATTCGATTTTTCGCCGGGAAGGTTGTCGATCGCGCCCTTGTCGTCGACGCCATAGACCGGACCTTGCCAGATCGTGCAGGCGTCGAGATCAGCCCCGGTCGCATCGCCTTCGGGGCAATTGAACATCACCATGCCGATCGTCCGGGCCGGGTCTTCGGAGGGCATGACGTAGCCATCAAGCACAGCCTTGCTGTCCTTGACCGTCATCTTGAACTGATTGCTGGCAGCCGCCGCATCGGAATTCAGCGGCGAGAATTTCAGCTGATAGGTGCCGTCACGATCCGTATAGACGGCGTTAGACAGCGGGCAATCTGCCGCCGCAGCAAAGCCGGGCAGGACCAGGACAGACGCTGCAATGAGTGCTGCAAGGCTCGATTTCTTGCTCATTGCGCCACCGGCTCCTTCCGCCCATCGGAATTTTCGATCACATAGAAGTCCGTCAACATCACCAGCGGATGACCGTCGTCTGCGAGACCCCAGAAGACCGGATAAAAACCATCACCCCAACCGCTCCAGAAGATCGCCACATTACCGGGCTTGCCTGATACCGGCGAATGCAGCGCGAAGCGGCCGCCATTGGCATTCAATTCAGGCGCGATGACGTCGTAATAATTCACATCTTCATCCGGCTTTGCCGCCTGCTCCGTTTCCGCCCGCTCCTCAAGAAGCTTTAGTGTATCGGCATCCATGTAGCTGCCGAGGCCGGCATCGACAGGATAGCCGAGGATCTCGTCATCCTTCAGCGCCGCCGGATCCTGACCGGGGATCGCCGCCATCTCCCAGCGCGCAGGCTTCCCCTCGCCAAAGCGCATGCTGGCGGCGGCGACACGGCCGAAGGCCTGGTAGAGGGTAACGGGGTAGTTGCCGGGTGGAACAGTCCGGATGAAGGCCGGGCGATCGGGTTGCGCCAGCGGATCAGCTGCAATGATATGGCCCGACGTCAGCTGCACGTCGCCCATCTTGACCACGGTGATCTTGCGTTCGGCAAGTGCGGCGTCATCCAGCGAAACCAGGTCGAAATTGCTGCTCGCCTTGCTGATATCCCAGGCGGCAGCGAAAACCGGAACCGGAAGATGCACTGCGGCTGCGCCCAAGAGCGCGAATGCCGCCTGCCTGATCCGGTTCCGCATCGGATTTGCTCCGCTTAGAGATCGAGAACCAGACGTTCCGGATCTTCCAGGCTTTCCTTGACGCGCACGAGGAAGGTGACTGCTTCCTTGCCGTCAACGATACGGTGGTCATAGGACAGCGCGAGATACATCATCGGACGGATGACGATCTGGCCGCCGACGACCACAGGACGGTCCTGGATCTTGTGCATGCCGAGGATACCCGACTGCGGAGCGTTCAGGATCGGCGAAGACATCAGCGAACCGTAGACGCCACCGTTGGTGATCGTGAATGTGCCACCCTGCATGTCAGCCATCGACAGCGAACCATCGCGGGCAGCCTTGGCAAGACGGCCGAGGTCCTTTTCGATTTCGGCAATCGACATCTGGTCAGCGTCACGGATGACCGGAACGACAAGACCCTTGTCCGTGCCGACAGCCATGCCGACGTGGCAGAAGTTCTTGTAGATGATGTCGGTGCCGTCGATCTCGGCGTTGACAGCCGGGAGTTCCTTCAGCGCATGCGTGACGGCTTTGGTGAAGAAGCCCATGAAGCCGAGCTTCACGCCATGCTTCTTTTCGAAGACGTCCTTGTACTTGGCGCGCAGATCCATGACCGCCTTCATATCCACCTCGTTATAGGTGGTCAGCATGGCAGCCGTGTTCTGGGCATCCTTGAGGCGCTTGGCGATCGTCTGGCGCAGGCGCGTCATCTTCACGCGCTCTTCGCGGCCGGCATCCTGAACGGTCGACGGCGCACGTGCAGCCACCGGAGCGGCGGCCGGTGCAGCAGCAGCCGGAGCGGAAATGCCCTTGGCGACGGCAGCGATGACATCGCCCTTCAGAACCTGACCGCGCTTGCCGGAACCATCGACCTGCTCGGCAGCGATGTTGTTTTCAGCCAGCATCTTGGCAGCAGCCGGTGCCGGCGGCATGGAGGACGGTGCAGCAGCGGCAGCCGGGGCTGCGGCAGCAACCGGCTCGGCAACCTTGGCCGGTGCGGCGGCGGCCGGAGCAGCAGCCGGGGCCGCGGCAGCAGCACCTGCGGCGATCTGGCCGAGCAGCGCGCCGAGGCCGACGGTCTCGCCAGCCTGGGCAACGATTTCGGACAGCGTGCCGGAGGCCGGCGCCGGGACTTCGATGGTCACCTTGTCGGTTTCAAGCTCGAGGATCGGCTCGTCCGCCTTAATGGCGTCGCCGACCTTCTTGAACCAGGTGCCGACTGTCGCCTCGCTGACGGATTCACCGAGAGTTGGAACGCGGATTTCTGTGGCCATGATTTTGGTTTCCGTTGATCAGTTTGTTTCGATCGTTGTTCGTTCGTTGGATCAGCCGCCCAACGCATCCTCAAGGAATGCGGCGAGCTGCGACAGGTGCTTGGACATCAGGCCCGTTGCCGGCGAAGCGGCGGCCGGGCGGCCCGTGTAGCGGACGCGCTGATACTTCGCATCGATATGGGCGAGAACCCATTCCAGATACGGGTCGATGAACGACCATGCACCCATGTTCTTCGGCTCTTCCTGGCACCAGACCATCTCGGCGTTCCGGAAGCGGCTGAGCTCGTTGATGAGCGCCTTGGCCGGGAACGGATAGAGCTGTTCGACGCGCAGCAGGTAGACATCGTCGATGCCGCGCTTTTCGCGCTCTTCGAGCAGGTCGTAGTACACCTTGCCGGTGCAGAGCACGACGCGGCGGATCTTGGCATCCTTCTGCAGCTTGATCGGGCCGTCCTTGATGACTTCGGCATCGTCCCAGAGGAGACGGTGGAAGGAGGATTCACCCGCCATTTCGGCCAGCGTCGAAACCGCGCGCTTGTGGCGCAGCAGCGACTTCGGCGTCATCAGCACGAGCGGCTTGCGGAAATCGCGCTTCAGCTGACGGCGAAGGATGTGGAAGTAGTTGGACGGCGTCGTGACGTTGGCGACCTGCATGTTGTCTTCGGCGCAGAGCTGGAGGAAGCGCTCCAGGCGAGCCGAGGAGTGCTCCGGACCCTGGCCTTCATAGCCGTGCGGCAGAAGGCAGACGAGACCGGACATGCGCAGCCACTTGCGTTCGCCCGACGAGATGAACTGGTCGAAGACGACCTGCGCACCGTTGGCGAAGTCGCCGAACTGAGCTTCCCACAGGGTCAGCGCATTCGGACGGGCCAGCGAGTAACCGTATTCGAAGCCGAGGACCGCCTCTTCCGAAAGCATCGAGTTGATGACTTCGTAACGGGCCTGGGTCGGCGACAGGTTGGCGAGCGGGATATAGCGCTCTTCCGTTTCCTGATCGTAGAGAACCGAGTGACGCTGCGAGAAGGTGCCGCGTTCGCAATCCTGACCGGAGAGGCGGATCTTGTGGCCTTCCGTCACCAGCGAACCGAAAGCCAGCGCTTCGGCCATCGCCCAGTCGATGTTTTCACCCGACTGAACCATGTTGGCGCGGTTTTCCATGAAGCGCTGGATCGTCCGGTGCGCATGGAAGCCCTCAGGAATTTCAGCCAGCTTGCGGCCGATTTCCTTCAGCTGCTTCATCGGAACGGCGGTCTTGCCGCGGCGCTGCTCGTCGGCATTGTCAGCCGTGCGCAGGCCCGACCACTCACCGTCAAGCCAGTCGGCCTTGTTCGGCTTGTAGCTCTGGCCGGCCTCGAACTCCTGCTCGAGATGGGCGCGCCAGTCGGCCTTCATCTTCTCGACTTCGCCTTCGGTCAGAAGGCCTTCGCCGACGAGACGCTCGGCATAGATCTGCAGCACGGTCTTGTGACCGCGGATGACCTTGTACATCTTCGGCTGCGTGAAGGACGGCTCGTCGCCTTCGTTATGGCCGTAGCGGCGGTAGCAGAACATGTCGAGGACGACAGGCTTGTGGAACTTCATGCGAAATTCCATGGCGATCTTGGCGGCGTAGACAACCGCTTCCGGATCGTCGCCGTTGACGTGCAGGATCGGCGCTTCGATCATCTTGGCGACGTCGGACGGATAGGGCGACGAACGCGAGAAGGCCGGGTTCGTGGTGAAGCCGATCTGGTTGTTGATGATGACGTGCATCGTACCGGCAACGCGGTGACCGCGCAGACCGGACAGGCCGAGGATTTCGGCAATGACGCCCTGGCCGGCGAAGGCCGCGTCGCCATGGATCAGCAGCGGCAGAACCTTGGCGCGCTCGGTCAACGGGATGGTGTCACCGTCCCAGACGGTGGCGCCCATATCCTGCTTGGCGCGGGCCTTGCCCATGACGACAGGGTCGACGATTTCGAGATGCGACGGGTTTGCCGTCAGCGAAACGTGGACCTTGTTGCCGTCGAATTCGCGGTCGGAGGAGGCACCGAGATGGTACTTCACGTCGCCCGAACCTTCGACCTCGTCAGGCGCGTAGGAGCCGCCCTTGAACTCGTGGAAGATGGCGCGGTGCGGCTTGCCCATGACCTGGGAGAGCACGTTCAGGCGTCCGCGGTGGGCCATGCCGAACACGGCTTCCTTGAGGCCGAGATTGCCGCCGCGCTTCAGGATCTGCTCAAGCGCCGGGATCAGCGATTCACCGCCGTCGAGACCGAAACGCTTGGTGCCCTTAAACTTGACGTCGAGGAACTGCTCGTAGCCTTCGGCTTCGATGACCTTCTGCAGGATCGCCTTCTTGCCCTCGGGCGTGAAAGCCACGCCCTTGTCCGGACCTTCGATGCGTTCCTGGATCCAGGACTTTTCTTCCGGGTTCGAGATATGCATGAACTCGACGCCGAGTGTCGAGCAATAGGTGCGCTCGAGGATCTCGATCATCTCGCGCAAAGTCGCGTATTCGAGGCCGAGAACGTTGTCGATGAAGATCTTGCGATCGTAATCGGCGGCGGTGAAGCCGTAATTTTCGGGCGAAAGCTCGTGATAGTCTTCGACCGGTGCGGCGATGCCGAGCGGATCGAGCTTGGCGTGCAGATGGCCGCGCATGCGGTAGGCACGGATCATCATGATGGCGCGGACGGAGTCGCGCGTCGCCTGGATGATGTCGGCGCCGTCGCTCGGCTTGCCGGATGCTTCGGCCTTCGCCTTGACCTTGGTCTCGATGACCTTCTCGACGATGCCCCAGTCGCCGTCGAGCGCCGAGACGAGATCGCCACCGGCCGGGATCGGCCAGTGCTTCTTGCGCCAGGATGCACCCTTGGCTGCCTTCTTCACGTCGCTTGGATCATCGTCCAGCGCCTTGAAAAAGGCCTGCCACTGTTCGTCGACCGACGACGGATCTTCTTCATAACGGGCGTAGAGCTGCTCGATATAGGCAGCGTTGGCGCCATCCAGAAACGAAGTGATCTGAAACTGCTCGTTGGCTTCTTGCCGTGCCATGGTGTTACGCGGGCGCTTCTGCCCGCCTCCTGACTAAGATGAGTTTGCCGGCCATCTCGCCGGCTGCCGCATTCCAATTTACCGCCTGTCCGCGGCACATCTGCATTCGAAAATCAGCCGGGCGGCAGCGGCAGATGCTATCCGCCGCCCGGGTCTATATGTCGGTTCAGCCCTTGAGGACTTCAACCAGCGTCTTGCCGAGGCGGGCCGGGGAAGGCGACACCTTGATGCCAGCTGCTTCCATGGCAGCGATCTTCGATTCCGCATCGCCCTTGCCGCCGGAAACAACTGCACCGGCATGGCCCATGGTGCGGCCCTTCGGAGCGGTACGGCCGGCGATGAAGCCTGCCATCGGCTTCTTGCGGCCCTTCTTGGCTTCGTCGATCAGGAATTGCGCTGCATCTTCTTCAGCAGCGCCGCCGATTTCGCCGATCATGATGATCGAGGTCGTGGCCGGGTCGGCCAGAAACATCTCGAGCACGTCGATGAACTCGGTGCCCTTGACCGGATCACCGCCGATGCCGACAGCAGTCGTCTGGCCGAGGCCTTCGTTCGACGTCTGGAAGACGGCTTCGTAGGTCAGCGTGCCGGAGCGCGAAACGATACCGACCGAACCCTTGCGGAAGATCGAGCCCGGCATGATGCCGATCTTGCATTCTTCCGGCGTCAGGATGCCCGGGCAGTTCGGGCCGAGCAGGCGCGACTTGGACTTGTCGAGGCGAGCCTTGACACGGACCATGTCCATGACCGGGATGCCTTCGGTGATGCAGGTGATGAACGGGATCTCGGCATCGATTGCCTCGATGATCGCGTCTGCTGCGCCTGCCGGCGGAACGTAGATGACCGATGCGTCGGCGCCCGTGCGTTCCTTGGCTTCGGCAACCGAAGCGAAGATCGGCAGGCTTTCGCCCTTCGAGCCGGTCCAGGTTTCGCCACCCTTCTTCGGGTGAATGCCGCCGACCATCTGCGTGCCATAGTAGGCAAGCGCCTGTTCGGTGTGGAAGGTGCCGGTCTTGCCGGTCAGGCCCTGAACGAGAACCTTGGTATTCTTGTTGACGAGAATAGACATGTATAGGTCCTCAAATTAGGCGTTGATCGCCGCGACGATCTTCTTGGCCGCATCGTCGAGATCGTCAGCAGCCGTGATCGCGAGACCGGATTCGTTGAGGATCTTCTTGCCGAGTTCGACATTGGTGCCTTCGAGGCGAACGACGAGCGGAACCTTCAGACCGACTTCCTGCACGGCAGCGACGACGCCTTCAGCAATGACATCGCACTTCATGATGCCGCCGAAGATGTTGACGAGGATGCCTTCGACCTTGGGGTCGGCAGTGATGATCTTGAACGCAGCTGCGACCTTCTCCTTGCCGGCGCCACCGCCGACGTCGCAAAAGTTTGCCGGCTCCTTGCCGTAAAGCTTGATGATGTCCATCGTCGCCATGGCGAGACCGGCACCATTGACCATGCAGCCGATATTGCCGTCGAGGGCAACGTAGGCGAGGTCCCACTTGGAGGCTTCGATTTCCTTGGCGTCTTCTTCGGTCTCGTCGCGCAGCGCCTTGACGTCGTCATGGCGGAACAGCGCGTTGCCATCGAAAGACATCTTGGCGTCGAGAACGCGCAGATGACCGTCCTTCATGACGATCAGCGGGTTGACCTCGAGGAGCGCCATGTCCTTTTCGTTGAACGCCTTGTAGAGCGCCGGGAACAGCGACTTGGCATCTTCGGCCGCAGCGCCGTCGAGCTCCAGAGCCTTGGCAATGGCAGCGACATCGGCAGCCGTCACACCGGCTTCCGGGTTGATGGCGATCGTGTGGATCTTCTCAGGCGTGTCGTGGGCAACGGCTTCGATGTCCATGCCGCCTTCGGTCGAAACGACGAAGGCAACCTGACCGACGGAGCGATCAACGAGCAGCGAGCAGTAGAGTTCGCGGGCAATGTCGGCGCCGTCTTCGATATAGAGACGGTTGACCTGCTTGCCGGCTTCGCCCGTCTGCGCCGTTACCAGCGTGTTGCCGAGCATTTCCTTGGCGTGAGCGACGACCTCTTCGATCGACTTGGCGAGGCGAACGCCGCCCTTTGCGTCGGGGCCGAGTTCCTTGAACTTGCCCTTGCCGCGGCCGCCAGCATGGATCTGGCTCTTGACGACGTAGAGCGGGCCCGGAAGCGACTTTGCAGCCGCCTCGGCTTCCTCGACCTTGAGGATCGGCACGCCGCTTGCGACCGGCGCGCCATAGCCCTTCAAGAGAGCCTTGGCCTGGTATTCATGAATATTCATGGATCTATTCCTGTTTGAATTGCGTGGGGGCGCGCGGGAATTACTTCAGCGCAGGCGCAATGTTGATGCAGGCTTCGCAAAGACCGGCGACAGCGGCGACCGACTTGTCGAAGGCTTCCTTTTCGGCCTTGTTGAGGTCGATCTCGATGACGCGCTCGACGCCACCGGCACCGATGACCGTGGGAACGCCGACATACATATCCTTGACGCCATACTGGCCGGTCAGCTGCGCCGCGCAAGGCAGAACGCGCTTCTTGTCCTTGAGGTAGGATTCAGCCATCTCGATCGCCGAAGCGGCCGGAGCGTAATAGGCCGAGCCGGTCTTCAGCAGGCCGACGATTTCTGCGCCGCCATCACGGGTGCGCTGGATGATTTCTTCGAGACGTTCCTTGGTGACCCAACCCATGGTGACGAGGTCGGTGAGCGGAATGCCGCCGACGGTCGAGTAGCGGGCGAGCGGCACCATCGTGTCGCCGTGGCCGCCGAGAACGAACGCTGTGACGTCCTGAACGGAAACGTTGAATTCCTTGGAGAGGAACAGGCGGAAGCGCGAGCTGTCCAGAACGCCGGCCATGCCGACGACCTTGTTGGCCGGGAGGCCGGAGAACTTCTGCAGGGCCCAGACCATCGCGTCGAGCGGGTTGGTGATGCAGATGACGAAAGCGTTCGGGGCATACTTCTTGATGCCGGCGCCGACCTGCTCCATGACCTTGAGGTTGATACCGAGAAGATCGTCGCGGCTCATGCCCGGCTTGCGGGCAACGCCTGCGGTGACGATGCAGACATCAGCACCTTCGATGGCGGAGTAATCGCTGGCACCCGTCAGATTGACGTCGAAGCCTTCGACCGGGGACGACTGGGAAATATCGAGGCCCTTGCCCTGCGGGATACCGTCGGCAATGTCGAACAGAACGATATCGCCGAGTTCCTTGAGACCGGCGAGATGCGCCAGCGTGCCACCAATCATGCCAGAACCAATGAGTGCGATCTTATTACGCGCCATTTCGCTTTTCCTTTGCGAATATAATCGGTCGGGCGGCGCGCCGCGGCGTCGTCCAATGCCGCAATCGCATAGACCCAAAGCCAAAAAATGGCAATCTGTTATTTTTGGTGTAGCATTTTCAATCGTTTAGATGCCAAAATTCTTACGTAAACGTAAATCAATTTGTCACCAAATTGTTACTCGGCGGCGGTCTTTTGATGATGCAGTGCAAGATATTCGGCACTGCGCATCTCGAAGAGACGCGACGCGGTACGATCGAACTCGAAGCCCTCGGTGCCGCGCCGCTCGGCGAGCAACTGTTCCGGCATGGCCGCCGCCGAGGCATGCAGACGCACGCCATGGTCATATAGAGTATCGACGAGAATGATGAAGCGTTTGGCCTGATCTCGCTTGTCCGCCGTCAGAAGCGGAATGCGATCGACGAAAACGGTATCGAAACGGCCTGCGATCGCCAGGAAATCGGCAGCGCCGAGCGGCTTGTCGCAGAGATCGGCAAAGCTGAAGCGCGCCATCCGGTCGACGGCGAGCGGCACATGGATCGAGCGCCCCTTCATCGGGATCTCCACCGGCTGCGCCTTGCGCCCATGCAGCATCTGCGTCCACGACGCATCCATTGCCATGTCAGTGCGCGCATCGATCGGCGTCAGATAGACCGGCTGGCTGTTCAGCTTCTCCATCCGGTAGTCGGTCGGCGAGTCGAGTGTGACGACATCGACATTCTTCTTCAGAAGCTCGACGAAAGGCAGGAAAAGCCCGCGATTGAGGCCATCCCTATAGAGATTGTCGGGTTCGACATTCGAGGTCGCGATCAGCACGCAGCCCTTGGCGAACAGCTCCGAAAACAGCCGCGACAGGATCATCGCATCGGCGATATCGGTGACGGTGAACTCGTCGAAGCAGAGGAGTTCGGCTTCCTCATAGAGCGAGGCAGCGACCGGCGGCATCGGATCGGCCTGCTTGGTCTCGCCGTCCTTGAGCTTCTGGCGATGCGAGGCGATGCGGTTGTGCACATCGGCCATGAATTCGTGAAAATGCGCCCGCCGCTTCTTCTTGCAGGGCGCCATGCCGAAGAACATGTCCATCAGCATCGTCTTGCCGCGGCCGACGCTGCCATGGATGTAGAGGCCCTTGATCCCGGGCTCCGATTTCTTCTTGGAGGCGAACAGCCAGCCGAGAGCGCTCGATTTGGCGGCAGGACGGCGTTGCTTCAGCTGCGACAGAACCCGGTCGAGGCTCTTGGCTACATCCATCTGCGCTGTATCGATCTGAAGAGAACCCGAGGCCGTCAGCGACTTCAACTGTTCGCTGACGCTCAGGGCGTAGTCTGGCATTGGCTGCATGAGGGCTGATCCGCCTATGCGTGACCGGCGGACGCGCCGCCGGCGCGATTACCGGCTGAGAGTGATCGGCTGGCCGCCATTGGTCTGGCCGGAGAAGCTGTTGTCAGCCGTCTTGTAGACGCTGCCGATCTGGTTGCCGCTGCGATCCTTCAGGAGAACCTGCTTGCCGGACACTTCCCAGGAGCCCATCGCCGTCAGCTCGCCCGTGCAACCGCGCGTGCCGCCACGCGAACCGCTGCCGAGATTTGTCAGCGTCAGGAACATGTCGCAGCCGCCGTTGACACGCCAGCTGCCGACCATCGATTCCTTGGTAACGTCGAGAGCGTTTGCAGCCATCGCGCCAGGTGCTGCCGGAGCGGCCGGTGCCGCGCTCGGAGCCGCCGGAAACTGCGAGGCACCGCCCGGAGGAGGCAGCTGCCCGCCCTGCACCGACGGTACAGGCTGCGCGGTCAGCGGCGCCGGCTGGCTGCTGTAGCTCGCATTGTCATAGGCCGTACGCTGGCAGCCAGCGAGTGACAGAACAACCGCCACACCTGTCATCGCATATCGCAACTGCATCTTGAGGCTCCCGAATATCCGCCTTGCCGCATCAAAAGTAGTCATCAGACTAATTTTCGAATTAACGTATTTCACTTTGGTTAATCAAGTGAGCACACCCGTAAATTGCCCGTGACAGCATCTGTGCCGGAACGAAGGCAATTCAAGCCGTGCGGCCGCACTTCTGAAGGGAGAATTTGTCAGCACGGTGATCAGCACAAATTCTCAAGCACTTTCCGGCCTTGCCTGGAGAGTGAAACGGCGCCCGAAGGCGCCGTTCGAAAAGCGATGCCGATCAAACCCGGCGCTCGACCATCATCTTCTTGATCTCGGCGATTGCCTTGGCGGGGTTCAGACCCTTCGGGCACGTCTGCGCGCAGTTCATGATCGTGTGGCAGCGGTAGAGGCGGAAGGGGTCCTCGAGGTTGTCGAGGCGCTCGCCCGTCGCTTCGTCTCTAGAGTCGATCAGCCAGCGATAGGCCTGCAGCAGAACAGCCGGACCGAGATAACGGTCGCCGTTCCACCAGTAGCTCGGACAGGAGGTCGAGCAGCAGGCACAAAGAATGCACTCGTAGAGACCGTCAAGCTTCTGGCGGTCCTCGTGGCTCTGCTTCCATTCCTTGGCCGGCGTCGGCGATACCGTCTTCAGCCAAGGCTCGATCGAGCGATGCTGGGCATAGAAGTTGGAGAGATCGGGAACCAGGTCCTTGACGACAGGCATATGCGGCAGCGGATAGATCTTCACCGTGCCCTTGATATCGTCGAGACCCTTGGTGCAGGCCAGCGTATTCGTGCCGTCGATGTTCATCGCGCAGGAACCGCAGATGCCTTCGCGGCAGGAGCGGCGTAGCGTCAGCGTCGGGTCGATCTTGTTCTTGATGTAGAGCAGACCGTCGAGAACCATCGGGCCGCAATCGTCGATATCGATGTAGAACGTATCGATCGACGGCGTTTGGCCGTCATCCGGGCTCCAGCGATAGACGCGGAATTCGCGGGTATTCTTGGCACCGGCAGGCTTCGGCCAAACCTTGCCTTCGCGCATCTGGGAATTCTTGGGGAGAGCGAGTTCTACCATGTCCGGTTCCTCTTAATACACACGAGCCTTGGGCGCGATCTTCTTGGGATCGATGCCCTCTGCGATCAGCTCGGTGTGAACCGGGCGGTAGTCGAGCTTGACGTCGCCTGCGTCGTTGACCCAGGCAAGCGTGTGCTTGCGCCAGTTGACGTCGTCGCGGCCGGCGAATGCGCCTTCGGTGTAGTCTTCGCGCGCATGCGAGCCGCGGCTCTCCTTGCGGGCCTCGGCGCCGTAGATCGTCGTGATGGCGTTTGCCATCAGGTTCTGCAGCTCCAGCGTTTCGACGAGGTCGGAGTTCCAGATCATCGAGCGGTCGGTAACCTTGATGTCCTTCATCTCGCCCCAGATCGCCGAAATGCGGCGGCAGCCGGATTCCAGCGATTCCTGTGTGCGGAACACGGCGGCGTCTTCCTGCATGGCGCGCTGCATCTTCTCGCGCAGAACGGCCGTCGGCGTGCCGCCGCTGGCGTTCCGCAGCGTGTCGAAGCGATCCATGATCTTGTCGCAGGCAGCAACGTTCAGATGCGGAACCGGCGATGCGCGGTCGATGACCTCGCCGGCGCGGATCGCCGCGGCACGGCCGAAGACCACGAGGTCGATCAGCGAGTTGGAACCGAGGCGGTTGGCGCCGTGCACAGAGGCGCAGCCGGCTTCACCGACGGCCATCAGGCCGGGGATGACGCGTTCCGGATTGCTGGAGTCGGCGTTAAGCACTTCGCCCCAATAGTTGGTGGGAATGCCGCCCATATTGTAGTGGACGGTCGGCAAAACCGGGATCGGCTCGCGGGTCACATCGACACCGGCGAAGATCTTGGCGCTCTCGGAAATCCCCGGCAGACGCTCGTGCAGAACCGCCGGATCGAGATGGTCGAGATGCAGGAAGATGTGGTCCTTGGCCTTGCCGACGCCGCGGCCTTCGCGAATTTCCAGCGTCATGCAGCGCGAGACGACGTCACGCGAGGCAAGGTCCTTCGCCGAAGGGGCGTAGCGTTCCATGAAGCGTTCGCCCTCGGAATTCACGAGGTAACCGCCTTCCCCGCGTGCGCCTTCGGTGATCAGACAGCCAGAGCCGTAGATGCCGGTCGGGTGGAACTGGACGAATTCCATGTCTTGCAGCGGCAGGCCTGCACGGGCAACCATGCCACCACCATCGCCGGTGCAGGTATGGGCCGATGTTGCCGAGAAATAGGCGCGGCCGTAGCCGCCGGTCGCCAGCACCACCATCTTGGCGGCGAAGCGATGGATTGTGCCGTCATCGAGATTCCAGGCAACGACGCCGGTGCAGCGGCTGCCATCCTCGGACATGATCAGGTCGAGCGCAAAATATTCGATGAAGAACTCGGCGTTGTTGCGCAGCGACTGGCCATAGAGCGTGTGCAGGATGGCGTGGCCGGTACGGTCGGCAACGGCGCAGGTGCGCTGTACCGGCGGGCCCTCACCGAAATTCTGCATGTGGCCGCCGAACGGCCGCTGGTAGATCTTGCCTTCCTCGTTACGCGAGAACGGCACACCATAATGCTCGAGCTCATAGACCGCCTTCGGCGCTTCCATGGTCAGATACTGCATGGCGTCGACGTCGCCGAGCCAGTCGGAGCCCTTGACGGTGTCGTAGAGGTGCCACTGCCAGCTATCAGGCGTCATGTTCTGCAGCGAGGCGGCAATGCCGCCCTGCGCCGCGACCGTGTGCGAGCGGGTCGGGAATACTTTGGTGATGCAGGCGGTGCGGAAACCTTGTTCGGCCATGCCGAGCGTGGCGCGAAGACCGGCGCCGCCGGCGCCGACGACGATCACATCATAAGAGTGATCGACGTACTTGTAGGCCTTCCCATTCTGAGCGGGTGAAGAGGGTGCCATGATACGGTTATCCTACGAATGCAATTTTCAGAATGGCGAAAAGACAGAGGCCGGCGATAAGGATCGAGAAGAAGGTGTTCAGCATCAGGCTGACGATCTTCAGCCATTCGGTGTGAACATAATCCTCGATGATGACCTGCATGCCGAGCTTCATGTGAATGACGCCCGAGATGATCATCAGACCCATGATGACGGCAACGAACGGGTTCGACAGCGCGTGAACCACTTCCGCATAGGGCTGGCCGGCATGAACCAGCATGAAGATGATGAAGAACAGAAACAGCGGCACGTTGGCGACCGCGGTGACGCGCTGGCGCCAGAAATGATCGGTGCCTTCCTTGGCGGAGCCGAGGCCGCGGACCTTACCGAGCGGGGTACGCATATCCATGAGAGCGACCTTTAACGAATGACGAAGCCGATCACCCAGACCAGCACGGTCAGACAGAGCGATCCGATCAGATTGGCGATGGCGAGCTTGGTCGAGAATTCTTTCCCGAAACCATGGCCGAGATCCCACATGAAGTGGCGGAAGCCACCGAGCATGTGATGGATCAGCGCCCAGGTGTAGCCGAGCAGTACTAGCTTGCCGATGATGCTGCCGAGCACCCAGTTGGCCCAGTCGTAATTCGACTGTCCCGTCGCAGCCGCGATCAGCCACCAGGCGATCAGCAGCGTGCCGACATAGAGAGCGCCACCGGTAATGCGGTGGACGATCGACATGATCATGGTGGGGATTGGTTTGTAAATTTGCAAATGCGGCGACAGGGGCCGGTTATTTGTCACATTCGCCATCAGAACCTCGCGGCGTCTTCTCTGCGCTTCCGGAATACGGAGCATTTCAAGGCAACCACAGGAATGACAAAATTGTCTGTGTGCGTTGCATCAATGGCGACGTTTAATCACCGAAGCCCCGGACGACAAGCACAATCGCCGTCCGCTTTTAATTTAATCGATTCGCGTTACCGGGAAGTTGCTGCAGAGCAAAACTGGCTTCCGGCACTCAGATTTTATCCTGATTTTTCATCGCTCAAGTGGACATACGGGAAGTTTTGACGCAAGCTGCCGTTAACGATTTGTTAACGATCGCATTTTGCGAGGAAGACAGCCGATGGTCACGCGTTTTTCGAAAGTCATTCCGCTTATGCTCGGCGCCCTGATGGCGCTGCCTGCCGCCGCCGGCGAACGCTTTCCGCATCACGGTCGCGGTATGGTCCATTTGACCAGCGGCTATCAATGGCATGGCGATCGCGACCGCCGTCACGGCCACAACCGCTTTGTCAGATTGCGACAGTTTTCGCCTGTCTATAACGGCTACACCATTCAGGGCAGCAACGCCGCCGCACCGGTGAAGAACGGTCTGGCCTATAACGGCACCTATGCTGGTTCTTATGCCTATGACGTCGATGGCGGCACCTATATCGGCGCCAGCGGCTACGCGATCTATGCGGCACCCAGAACCGCCACCCTCGCGCCGAAGGCCAAAGTGATCGATGTCGCGATCCAGGATGACCCTTGCGAATACGAGGCAAATGTCTGCGTGATCAGGCCCTGAAGCGCCAGACCGTCGTCTTCTTGATTTCGCTATCTTCGAGCGCCCGGGTGACCGGCACTTCGTAGACGGCGCAGAATTCCAGCCGGTCTTTCGGCAGGTAGGCGCGGCCGGGATCGCCGACCAGCACCGTCTTGCCCTCTTTCGCCAGCCGTCCGAACCACGGCAGCAGCGCATCGGCAAATCCGCGATCGTAAAACACGTCGCCTGCGAGCACGATATCCGCAGCGACGTCGGAGCCAACAAGGTCAGAGCCTTCGAAGCCGATCGCAACCTGGTTTGCCGCCGCATTAAGGCGCACGGCAGTCCGAGCCCAGGGATCGATATCGGCGGCGGCGAGGCCAGCCGCTCCCGCCATTTTAGCGGCGATCGCGACCAAGCCCGAGCCGGTCGCGAAATCAAGCACCTGCGCGCCACTGACCGTATGGGGATGGTCGAGAATGTATCGCGCCAGCCCCTGCCCGCCGGCCCAGGCGAAGGCCCAGAACGGCGGCGGCAGACCGATCTCCGCCAGCTCCTCTTCCGTCTTCAGCCACAGTTCATGCGCCTCGCTCGCCAGGTGCAGCCGGATCTCCGGCACATGCGGCGGGGCCATGAGGCTGGTATTGGCGCGGATGAAGATTTCGGGATCGGTTTTCAAGAGCGGTCAGCGCGGCGGGTTGTCGAGACCGCCCATGCGGCAGACTTCGAGCCACTCTTCGTCGGTGACCGGCTGCACGGAAAGGCGCATGGAGGTCACCAGCGACATCTTCGACAGCTTCTCGCTTGCCTTCACATCCTTCAGCGTCACCGGCTTCGGAACGTCCATGACGGCGCGAATGTCGACGCAATCCCATTTGGGGTCGCCCTTCGCCGAGGAATCCGGATGCGAGAGAGCGCAGACCTCGACGATCCCGACGATCTCCAACCCATCGTTCGAATGGTAGAAGAAGCCCTTGTCACCGATCTGCATGGCCCGCATGTTGTTGCGGGCAAGGTAGTTGCGGACGCCCGTCCACTCCGTTCCCTTCTCGCCTGCAGCCTTCTGCTGCTCCCAGGCCCAGGCAGCCGGCTCGGACTTGTAAAGCCAGTGCGCCATCTCAAGCCTCCGGATTGTTGAAGACCCAGTTATAGGGCTTCACCTCGACGCTCTCGAACAAACCGGCTTTGGCATAAGGGTCTGCTTCGCCAAGCGCCTTGGCGGCTTCCAGGCTGTCGGCCTTGACGATCACAAGGCTGCCGTTCGGTTTGCCATCGGCATCGAGGAACGGACCGGCAATCGCCAGCTTGCCTTCGGCATTCAGCTTGTTGAGATACTCGACATGAACAGGACGCGTTTCCATGCGCACGTTCAGATGGCCTGGCTTGTCCTTGCAGAGAAGGGCGAAAAGCATGTCAGTCTCCTATTCGGTGGTGATCGGACGTGTCATCAATTTTTCAATGGCCTCGGCAATCCCGAGCTTGCCCTCGATGATCGCCGAGACAGCGTCGGTGATCGGCATGTCAACGCCAAGCTCGCCAGCCAGCCGCGAGGCAACGGCAGCGGCAAAAGCGCCCTCGACCAGCTGGCCGCGTGCAGGATCGGCCTGTTCGCCGCGGCCGAGGGCGATGCCGAAGCGCAGGTTGCGCGATTGATGGCTGGTGGCTGTGAGTACCAGATCGCCGAGCCCCGAGAGCCCGCGAACCGTATCCGCCTGTCCGCCCTTGGCGGCAACCAGCCGCGACATTTCCGCAAGCCCGCGGGCAATCAGCGCCGCGCGGGCGGAATCGCCGATACCGCGGCCCTCGACGATGCCGCAGGCAATGGCGAGAACATTCTTCAGCGCGCCCCCGAGCTGCACGCCTGTGCGGTCGTCGGATGCATAAAGTCGGAAGGTGCGGCCTGAGATCGCCTGCGCCAGCCGCTCGGCAACATCCATATCCGCAGCCGCGATCGCCATCGCCGTCGGCAGGCCCTTGGCGATATCGGCCGCAAAACCGGGACCAGAGAGCACGGCGACACGATGAGCCGGAAGCTCCCGTTCCAGCATGTCGGTCAGCAACGCGCCGGTCGCGCGTTCGATGCCTTTGGCACAGGTGACGACGAGAGCATCCTTAGCCAGATAAGGACCATACTGGCGCGCGGCATCGGCCTGCGCTTGCGACGGCATAGCGAAGAGGACGATCGACGCGTCGCGGATGGCGTCCGCTTCTGCGGAAAATTCCAGCGCTTCGGGCAGCGCAATTCCCGGCAGTGCCGCATCGTGCAGCCGCTCGGCCGCCAGATCGGCCATCAGTGCCGGATCCCGGCCGACAAGCGTCACGGCGCTACGGCCAGTGAGCGCGATGACCGCGGCAAGCGCGGTTCCGAACGCACCGGCACCGATGACTGCAATCCGCTCGCTCATGCCTTGGCTCCGCGTTTTCCGTAATTGACCAATGCCTCGGCATTGGAATCGAGCGGCCAGCGCGACCGCGGCTGAACGTCGAGATCATCAGGCGCCACGCCGATCGCCATGCGCTCCAGTCCGGCCCAGGCGATCATCACGGCATTATCGGTGCAAAGTCTGAGCGGCGGCGCGATGAAGCGGAAGCCATGCGTGCCGCAGAGCGCCTGGAGTGTGCCGCGAACTTCCTGATTGGCCGCGACACCGCCCGCAACCACCAGCGCCGGCTGGCCCTCGATGTCGGGAAACTCGGTCTTGAAGCGCTGGAGGCCACGCCCGATCCTGTCCTTCAGCGTGCGCGAAATCGCCTTCTGGAAGGAAGCACAGATATCGGCAATATCCTGCGTCGAGACGGGCGCAATCTCGGTTGCCGCCTGTCGAACCGCGGTCTTCAGGCCGGAAAAGGAAAAGTCGAGCCGCGCTTCGCCGACCAGCGGGCGCGGAAACGAGAAGCGATCGGGATTACCCGATTTCGCCGCCTTCTCCACTTCGGGACCACCGGGATAGGGCAGCCCCAAGAGCTTCGCCGTCTTGTCGAAAGCTTCGCCGAGCGCGTCGTCGATCGTCGTGCCCCAGCGCTCGTATTGGCCGATGCCGCGCACCAGGATGAGCTGCGTGTGGCCGCCGGAAACGAGCAGCATCAGATAGGGGAAGGAAAGCCCATCGGTCAGCCGCGCCGTCAGCGCATGCCCCTCGAGATGGTTGACGGCATAGAGCGGCTTGCCCGCCGCGCGTGCGATTGCCTTACCGGTCATCAGCCCGACCAGAAGCCCGCCGATAAGCCCCGGACCCGACGTCGCAGCAATGGCATCGACATCGGCCAGCGACACATTGGCGCGCTGCAGCGCCTCTTCGATCAGCGTGTCCAGCGCTTCGACATGGGCGCGCGCCGCGATCTCCGGCACCACGCCGCCATAGGCGCTATGCTCGTCCAGCTGGCTGAGCACGACGTCCGAGAGGACGTTCGAGCGGCCGTCCGCATCGCGTTCGACGACCGCAGCCGCGGTCTCGTCGCAGCTTGTTTCGATGCCGAGGATGCGTAGAAAGGGAGCCATGAAACCTGATCGTTGATTGCGACGGGGCGGAAACCCGGATACGAGACTTCCGGTAACAACGGATCAAAGCGGATGCAAACAAAACCTTTCCGGATCGGTACGCGGGGCAGCCCGCTGGCGCTCGCCCAAGCACACGAAGCCCGGGACAGGCTGATGGCCGCGCATGGCCTGCCGGAAGAAATGTTCGAGATCGTGGTGCTGACCACGACCGGCGACCGCATCACCGATCGCTCTCTCTCCGAGATCGGCGGCAAGGGCCTTTTCACCCAGGAACTCGAAGAAAAGCTGGCGATCGGCGAGCTCGATTTCGCCGTGCATTCGGCGAAGGATATGGCAACCACGCTGCCGGAGGGGCTCTATCTCTCCGCCTTCATGCCGCGCGAAGACATCCGCGACGCGGTGATCGGCCGCACGGCTGCAAAGCTGATCGATCTGCCGCACGGCGCGACCGTCGGTTCCTCGTCGCTGCGCCGCCAGGCGCTGATCCGCCGCATGCGCCCGGATATCAATGTCATCACCTTCCGCGGCCTCGTCGATACCCGCCTGCGCAAGCTGGCCGAAGGTCAGGCCGACGCGACGCTGCTGGCTCTCGCCGGTCTGAAGCGCCTCGGCAAGGTCGACGTGCTGACGGATATTCTCGATCCCGATACGTTCCCGCCAGCCCCCGCGCAGGGCGCGATCGCCATCGAAAGCCGCATCGGCGACGAGCGGATGGACAACCTTCTCGCTGCCATCAACGATCCGGCGACCTTCGATGCCGTTTCC
This sequence comes from Rhizobium sp. 01L410, assembly GCF_056400165.1. Lineage (NCBI taxonomy): Bacteria > Pseudomonadati > Pseudomonadota > Alphaproteobacteria > Hyphomicrobiales > Rhizobiaceae > Rhizobium > Rhizobium sp. 01L410. Next base: position 310,946 of record NZ_JBFTST010000004.1, on the reverse strand, counting down.
TGCGAGCGCGCCTTTCTCGGCGCCCTCGACGGCTCCTGTCGCACGCCGATCGGCGGCTACGCGATCTGCGAAGGCGATCAGATCAAGTTCTCCGGCCTGATCATCACCCCGGACGGACGCCACCAACATTCGATCACCATCGACGGCAACCGCCGCGATGCCGCGGCGCTCGGAACCCGGGCCGGGCAGGATGTCCGTGACCGTGCGGGAACCACGTTCTTCGACGACTGGAACTAGCCTCCATGCGCGTGCTCGTCACCCGCCCGCAACGTCAGGGGGAACGAACGGCACAGCGATTGCGGGGCATGGGCCATGAGCCCTTGCTTCTGCCTCTGTCAGAACCGCGTCACGACACTGACGCCGCGATCAAGGCATTGAATGTCCATCACGGCCCGATCGCGATCACCAGCGCAGAGGCCGTTCGGTCCCTGACCGCAAGATCCGGCGAACTGGCGCGCCACCTCGCGCGGCCGATATTCTGCGTCGGCCCGGCGAGCGCCGAAGCAGCCCGCGCGGCAGGCTTCACCTCGGTCTCCGCAAGCACCGGCGATGGCAGTGATCTGGCGGAGCTTATTGCTGGTCAGGCAAACGGTGTCATCACCTATCTGGCTGGCGTCCCGCGCGCCGAAACATTCGAAAAACGGGCGACCGAACTCGAACTACAGATCGATGTTGCCGTCTGCTATCGCATGCAACCGGTCACCATCGATCCAGCTCAGATCGAACAGCTGGCCAGGACACCAGCAGACGCCGTCCTCTTCTATTCCCGCGAGGCGGCGCTGGTATTCTTTGAGCTCGTCACAGCCGAATCCACAGCTGTCTGGCTCACAGATGCCAAGCTGCTTTGCCTTAGCGAAGCCGTGGCAACTGCCATCCCCGGCGGCCTCAGGAAAAATATCCGGACGGCCGCGATGCCGGATGAGCAAAGCCTTTTGTCGCTCCTTTGAAGGCATGCTCCGCCCAAATTTGATCTAACCTCTTTCCTTAACTGGCATCACTGACTAGTTTCGTTGCAATGCAGGAAAAAAGAGGACCTCATGGTTTCGGGAAACCCGCCACGCCATTCGAAGAGAACCGAACAGCCGGTCACCATCGATCTGGAGGCGCAGGAATTTGCCAAGCAGGAGGATGCTGCAGACAAGCCTGCGCAGGCAGCTGAGAGCCCTGACGACCAGGCGACCAGCGATCTGAACGCCTCGCTCCAGACGGCAAAGGAGCAAGCCGCCGAAGACCTGAATGCAAAGGCAGAAATCCCAGTCAAGAAAGAGCCCGCGGCCGCAGAAACACAGCCCGATGAAGCGCCCTACCGCGCCGAGGAACGGGTCTTTACCGCACCACCGCCGCAACAGCGTGGTGGATCGACCTCTGGCCTGATCGCCGCAGGCATTTTCGGTGGTCTTGTGGCGCTCGTGGGTGCCGGTGCCATCCAGTATGCCGGATATCTCCCCGGTTCTGCGCCGCAGCAGGCCCAGTCCGATCAGAGCGCAGAATTTTCTGCCGAACTTGATGGCCTGAAGCAGTCGATCGCCAATCTGGCGGCCGCGCCGAACCCGGATGACGACGCCCTCGACAAGCGGATTGCCGCCCTGGAAACAGCGGCAAAAGCACCGTCGCAAACCGTAGCGGGCGACCCGGCAGCAGTCGAAGCCCTAAACCAGAAGGTCGCCGATCTCACCGCACAGCTGGAACAGCTCCGCGCGTCGATGACACAGACATCCGAGCAGCAGGCCTCCAGCGGCGCCGATCTGACCAAGCGTCTCGACGAAGCCGAGAAAAAGCTCAACGAGCCGCGCCAGGACGTTGCCGTCGCCAAGGCGATCGCCGCCGCTGCGCTGAAGGCAGCGATCGACCGCGGTGGCCCGTTTACGGCCGAACTCGATACATTCGCAGGCGTTTCACCTGACGATCCGGCGGCCAAGGATCTCAGAAGCTTTGCCCAAACCGGCGTGCCCTCGCGTGCCGAACTGATCAATCAGGTTTCCGATGTGGCAAGCGCCGCCGTCGAATCCGCGAACCAGCCGAGCCCTGATCAGAGCTGGTCGGACCGGTTGATGAACAGCGCCAAGTCGCTGGTCAGCGTCCGTCCGGTCGGCAACATCGAGGGTGAAAGCGTGGAGGCGATCGCTGCCCGCATGGAAAACAAAGTTCGAAACGGCGACCTTCCGGGCGCCGCCAACGAATGGAACGATCTGCCCCCGGCAGCCAAGCAGGCGTCGGCAGCCTTCAAGCAATCTCTTGAGGCCCGTATCCGGGTCGAGGATCTTGTCAGCGGAGCCCTGTCCAAAGCCGTCTCCGGCACCGGCAAGGAGGGCTGAACCGATGGTCAAGCTCGTCATTTTTGCGCTCGTGGTTCTCGTTCTCGGCTACGGTTTCTCCTGGCTCGCCGACCGGCCTGGTGACCTGTCGCTCATTTGGGAAGGCCAGCTCTATCAGACCAAGCTGATCGTCGCCGCCAGCGGCCTGATCGCCTTGATCGCCCTCGTCATGATCGCCTGGTGGCTGGTCCGGATGATCTGGACCTCGCCGCATTCCGTCACCCGCTATTTCCGCGCCCGCAAGCGCGATCGTGGTTATCAGGCGCTCTCGACCGGCCTGATCGCCGCCGGCGCCGGGAACGCGCTTCTCGCCCGTAAGATGGCTGCCCGCTCGCGCGGCCTGATCCGCGCCGACCAGGAACCGCTGATCAATCTTCTGGAAGCGCAGGCCGCGCTGATCGAAGGCCGCCACGATGAGGCACGCGCCAAGTTCGAGGCCATGGCCAACGATCCGGAGACCCGCGAACTCGGTCTGCGGGGGCTGTATCTCGAAGCCAAGCGCCTCGGCGCCAACGAGGCAGCCCGCCAATATGCCGAGAAGGCTGCAGATAACGCGCCCTATCTTCCCTGGGCCGCACAGGCGACCCTGGAATATCGCAGCCAGGCTGGACGCTGGGACGACGCCATCCGCCTGCTCGATCAGCAGAAGGCAGCCCGTGTCGTCGACAAGCAGGACGGCCAGCGTCTGCGTGGCGTGCTGCTGACGGCGCGCGCCGATGACAAGCTGGAGAAAGACCCTGCCGGCGCCCGCGACGATGCCCTTCAGGCATTGAAGCTGATCCCTGACTTCGAGCCTGCCGCAACCGTCGCAGCAAAGGCGCTGTTTCGCGAAGACAAGCTGCGCAAGGCTGCCGCCATTCTCGAACAGGCGTGGAAGGCCAGGCCACATCCGGATGTCGGCCGCATCTATGTGCAAGCACGCAGCGGCGATTCCGTCACCGACAGATTGAAGCGCGCCGAAAAGCTGGAGGCTCTTCGCCCCAACAACGTCGAATCGCTTCTCGTCGTCGCCCAGGCCGCCCTTGCCGCTCAGGATTTTGCCAAGGCGAGAGCCAAGGCGGAGGCCGCCGCCCGCATGCAGTCGCGTGAAGCAGCATTCTTGCTGCTTGCCGATATCGAAGAGTCCGAGACCGGCGATCAGGGCCGTGTCCGCCACTGGCTGGCCCAGGCGCTGAAGGCGCCGCGCGATCCGGCCTGGGTCGCAGACGGCTTCGTCTCCGACAAATGGCTGCCTGTGTCGCCCGTCACCGGCCGTCTCGATGCTTTCGAATGGAAGGCGCCTTTCGGTCAGCTCGAAGGCCCGGTCGAGGAAGGTACCGTGACATCGATCGATGCCGCCCTAAAGACATTGCCACCGGTGCGCCAGCAGCGTGCCGAAGCACCTGCCAACGACCACCGCATCATCGAACTGGAGCGCGCCGCAACCATCGCCGAGGCCGTGCGCCCGGCGCCTGCACCAGCGCCCACTCCAGCTCCAAAGCCGGCGGAAGCAATTACCCCTGTCAGACAGCTTGAACCCAAACCATATTATGGAATGCCTGACGACCCAGGCGTTCGCGACAACAAGGCGGCCCCGGAACCCAAGACGCGGCTCCGCCTTTTCTGAGATGGAACGACAACCGCATGTTCGAACGCTTTCAGGCATTCTTCCACAATCTCACCGCAGACGATGGCAGGAAGGGTTTCAGCCCTGATGACCCGCGCATCGCCGTGGCCGCTCTCTGCATGCAGGTCATGGAGGCGGACGGCCAGATCAAGGACAGCGAGAAGAAGCGGCTGCGCAAGCTGCTGAAGGAGCAATACGGACTCGACGGTAAGCAGCTTGATGCGGTGATCGCCGCCGGTCTCGAAGCCGAAAGCAGCGCCGTTGACTACTACCGCTTCACGTCGGATCTCAAGCGCCACCTGAATACCGAGCAGCGGCTGGAGCTGATCGGCATTCTCTGGGACATCGTCTATGCCGATGGCGAGCGCAGCGAGATGGAAGACCACGTCATCTGGCGCATCGCCGATCTGCTCGGCGTCTCCTCGCGCGAGCGTATCCAAAAGCGCCAGGAAGCGGCTGCGCGCGTGACGGATGCGGTCGTGGTGCAAGACGATGCAGATTGAGCGGCCGGTCAATCGCGACAAGCGCCCGATCCTGATCGTTCTCCATCAGGAGCAGTCGAGCCCCGGCCGGGTCGGCCAGCTTCTCGTCGAGAAGGGCTACAGGCTCGACATGCGCCGCCCGGTTCTCGGCGACACACTGCCTGGAACACTCGACGACCACGCCGGCGTTGTCGTCTTCGGCGGCCCCATGAGCGCCAACGATCCCGACGATTTCGTGAAATCCGAAATCAACTGGCTGGACATCCCACTCAAAGAGAACCGGCCATTCCTCGGCATCTGCCTTGGCGCGCAGATGCTGGTCCGCCATCTCGGCGGCAAGGTGCAGGCGAATGCCGATGGCTCGACGGAAATTGGCTGGTACCCGCTGCATCCGACCGAAAAGGGCCGGCTGCTGATGCACTGGCCGAAGATGGTCTACCATTTCCATCGCGAGGGCTTCGACCTTCCCCGCGGCGCCGAGCTGCTCGCCGAGGGTGACGCCTATCCGAACCAGGCCTTCCGCTACAACAAGAATGCCTGGGCGCTGCAGTTCCATGCAGAGCTGACGCGGGTGATGATGCACCGCTGGGTCGTTCATGGCGCCCATCGCTTTATTCTTCCTAATGCGCAGCAGGGCCGCGAGCATCTGGAAGGGCGCATGCTATTTGACGCGCCGCTAAAAGCCTGGCTGAACGAATTCCTCGATATCGTCTTCGAGGGAAAGGCGGCAAAGAGCGCGCCTGTCTCTATGCCGGCGTCGCTGAGCGCATAGGCGCATCCAGCGTATCGATCTGCCGCAGCTGCCGGAAGCTCATGGCCCATATCACCGAGACCGCAAGCGTACCGATCCCGCCGATAACCACGGCTGGAACCGCACCGAACGCATGCGCCATGGTTCCAGCCCGGAACTCGCCGAGCTCGTTCGACGCGCCGACAAAGACCATGTTGACGGCGTTCACACGGCCGCGCAGCTCATCCGGCGTCCAGAGCGCGATCAGGCTTTCGCGCACATAGACCGAAATCATGTCGGCGGCGCCCATGATTGCCAGCGCGGCAATCGAGGTCCAGGTATGCGTCGAGACGCCGAATACAATGGTTGCGATGCCGAACAGACCGACGCCCATGAACATATAGAAGCCGGCGCGATGCTTCATCGGGCGGGCGGCGAGGAACAGCGCCATCACGATCGCACCGACGCCTGGCGCCGACCGTAGCAAACCGAGCCCCCAGGGGCCAAGCGTCAGGATATCGCGGGCATAGATCGGCATCAGCGCCGTGGCACCGCCGAGCAGCACCGCGAAGAGATCGAGAGAGATCGCGCCGAGCACCACCTTGTCCGCCTTGATGAAACGGAAACCGCCGAGGATCATGTCCCAGCTCTTTGCCTCGCCGGAACTGCGCTGCGCAGGCTTCGGGATCATGAAGAGCAGGATGGCGCCGAGTATCGCGAACACCACCGAGACTGTGTAGGCCGTTGTCGCACTGACGCCATAGAGCAGACCGCCGAGTACGGGACCGGTAATCGCCGCCAGCTGCCAGGACGACGAATTCCAGGCGATCGCGTTCGAAAGATCCTTCTCCGGCACGAGGTTCGGCGCCAGCGACTGGATGGCAGGCGCAGCGAAGGCGCGCTCGATGCCGAAAATCAGCAGCACGATGAAGACAGGGATCGGCGAGAACGTGCCGGTCACCGTCATGATCAGTAGCGCCAGCGTGCAGAGCGCGCTGACGAGCGAGCAGATCGAGGCGACGGCGCGGCGGTTGTAGCGGTCGGCGACTGAGCCGGTCACCAGCATCAGAACCAGCGACGGTAGGAACTGCACCAGGCCGATCAGGCCGAGATAGATTGCGCTCCGCGTCTGGTCGTACATCTGCCAACCCACCGCAACGCTGAGAATCTGCTGCGAGAAGGACAGCAGGAACTTCGCGAAGAAGAACCGGGTGTAGGAAGAATGCCGGAACGCCGCAAAACGGTCTCCGGTGGACGAGAAAGACATGGGGGCAACCAATGAAACCGGGCCGCGCGGGACAGTTCAAACGCGCCCATTAAACATGATTCACCGCGCGTTAAGACACGGCACTTGCCCGTTTAGTCGCCAATAGCTACATGTCTGTCAACAACGAACTGGAGACGACGATGATTGCCCTCTTTCAAACCATTGATTTGGCTTTGAATCTTTACACCTGGGTGCTGATTGGGAGTGCCATTTTCTCGTGGCTCTATGCCTTCAACGTCATCAATTCCAGCAACCAGTTCGTCAACTCGGTGGGGATGTTCCTCTATAACGTCACCGAACCGGTGCTGCGGCCGATCCGCCGCGTGCTGCCGAATCTGGGCGGTATCGACATCTCTCCGATCATCCTGCTGCTGATCATCTTCTTCCTGCGCTCCTTCATGTGGAACACGATCTTCCCGCTGGTGGCGTGAATTCTGCCTGGACGATCTTCGACGGCTATCTCCGCCTGACGGTGCGTTTGACGCCGAACGGCGGACGTGACGCCATTGACCGACTGGAAACAGATGCCGAAGGCGACGCGCACCTGAGGGCCCGCGTCAGCGCCGTGCCGGAAACCGGAAACCGGAAAGGCGAACAAGGCGCTCGTCGCCCTTCTCGCAAAATCGCTTCGCGTTCCGAAGTCTGCGATAGCTCTCGTCTCCGGCGAAACGTCGCGCAAAAAAATCCTCCGCATCGAGGGCGATACGGAGGATCTGGTGGAAAGGCTGAAAGCTTTCGTTCGGGCCTGAGCTTACTTCGCCTTCTTGGCGCGCTCGACGGCTTCGAGGATCAGTTCACCGGCTTCCTTGGAGCCCTTCCAGCCAAAGATCTTTACCCACTTGCCGGGCTCCAGATCCTTGTAATGCTCGAAGAAGTGCTCGATCTGCTTGACGGTGATATCGGGAAGATCGGTATATTCCTTGACCTTCTCGTAGCGCAGCGTCAGCTTCGGCGATGGAACGGCGATGATCTTCTCGTCCTTGCCGGAATTGTCTTCCATCATCAGCACGCCGATCGGGCGCACATTGATGACGCAGCCCGGAACCAGCGGACGGGTGCTGGCGATCAGCACGTCGATCGGGTCGCCGTCTTCCGAAAGCGTATGCGGCACGAAGCCGTAATTGCCCGGATAGGTCATCGGCGTGTAGAGGAAACGGTCAACGACGAGCGTGCCGGCTTCCTTGTCCATTTCGTACTTGATGGGATGGCCGCCGACCGGCACCTCAACGATGACGTTGATATCTTCCGGTGGATTGTTGCCGATGGAAATGGCGTCGATGCGCATCAGTGTCCCCTAATATAGGATGGTATCCGGCTGCCAGATAATCAGAATCTCTTCGCAACGCAACATGTCAGGCTCATCTTCCGTCGTTTTGGCTAATAGAGTTTGGCCTTGAAGCAAAAGTTCGGGGATCGGCGCAATAATGGGAAACGGCGCCACAAACAGGTCGCAATATCCAAGTTGGCTGCGCTTTTCAGATTCCCCATTGCGATAGACGGTCATGCATCTTTACGAACAGAAAGACTTTTTCGAACTCCTGTGTGGCAGCTATCGCCGCATCGTCGGCAAGGATCTCGTGCCCCGGGTGCTGACGCAGAGAGAAGCCCTTCGCTGGCTTTACGAAGACGCACCGTTTGGCCTCCTGGCACACGACACGGCCACAGATCCCGTCTTCATCTATGGAAACAAGAGCGCTCAGCGGCGCTTTGAATATAGCTGGAACGAGCTCACGGCACTGCCCTCGAGGCTGTCTGCCGAAGCGCCGGAACGCCAGGCGCGCGAGAACTTCCTGCGGCAGGTCGCCGAGCGCGGATATGTCGACGACTACGAGGGCATAAGGATCAGCAAATCGGGAAAGCGCTTTCCGATTGCGGATGTCACGGTCTGGCAATTGATCGATGTGGATGGGACGATCCGCGGCCAAGCCGCAAGGCTGCCATAAAAGACAGCCGTCAGTTCCAGATGAAGCCGATCTTCTTCAGCTGCTTGTGGTCGAAATTCTCCATGCCTTCGCAGAAATCGACGCCGCCATGGCCGCGATAGAAGCGGCTGGCATTATCGTTGTCCTCAAGGCACCAGACGACGAGACCATTGCAGCCAAGCGATTTCAGCAGGCGGCGGGCTTCGCCGAAGAGCATGCGGCCAAGGCCGATACCCTGATATTCCGGGCGAAGATAGAGTTCGTAGATTTCGCCTTCCTGCGGCAGAGCGCGGGCGCGGTTAAGACCGAGCGTTGCGTAGCCCGCAACAGTACCAGCGACATCGAGAACCAGAAGCGTTGCCGGACCCCGGGTGGCCTTACGCCACCAGCCTTCGCCGCGCCGTTCGATCATCTGCGTCAGTGCGCGATGGGGGATGATGCCGGCATAGGTGTGTTGCCACGCAAGGCGATGCGCCTCCGATATGGCGCGGGCATCTTGCGGCTCGGCCCGCCGAACATCGATCGACAACGTCTTCATAACGCTACTCTGGTCCTTCAGCGGACAATTAACCATGCGCGATCATGCGCCGTCGCCAATTGCCCACAGACTTAACATGTGGACGATGGGCAAAATTTAACGCTTTTTTAACTATTGCGACAAGAAGGATTCGACACGGCGCACAAATAAAAACCCCGGCTGCAAGGCCGGGGTTTCAACTATTCAGGAATGGCAGCCGCTATCAGGCCGACTTCGCCTTGGCGAAACGCTTGCGGTCGTTCGCGTCGAGATACATCTTGCGCAGACGGATCGACTTCGGAGTCACTTCCATCAGTTCGTCGTCCTGGATCCAGGAGAGAGCGCGGTCGAGCGTCATACGGATCGGCGGCGTCAGCTTGACGGCTTCGTCCTTGCCGGCAGCGCGGATGTTGGTCAGCTGCTTGCCCTTGAGAACGTTGACTTCAAGGTCGTTGTCGCGGCTGTGGATGCCGATGATCATGCCCATATAGACCTTTTCGCCCGGCTCGATCATCATCGGGCCGCGGTCTTCCAGGTTGAACATGGCGTAGGCGACGGCTTCGCCGGCTGCGTTTGCCAGCAGAACGCCGTTGGTACGGCCGCCGATTTCACCCTTGTAAGGCTGATAGTCCTTGAACAGGCGGTTCATCACAGCCGTGCCGCGCGTGTCGGTCAAGAGTTCCGACTGGTAGCCGATCAGGCCGCGGGTCGGCGCGTTGAACACCAGGCGAACGCGATTGCCGCCCGAAGGACGCAGCTCGGTCATTTCGGCCTTGCGCTCGGACATCTTCTGCACGACGACACCGGAATGCTCTTCATCGACGTCGATGACGACTTCTTCGATCGGCTCCATCAGCTGATCGTTCTCGTCGCGGTGCATGACAACGCGCGGACGCGACACGGCCAGCTCGAAGCCTTCGCGGCGCATGGTTTCGATCAGAACGGCAAGCTGCAATTCGCCACGGCCAGACACGAAGAACGAATCCTTGCCTTCGGCTTCTTCGATCTTCAGCGCGACGTTGCCTTCGGCTTCCTTGTAGAGACGGTCGCGAATGACGCGCGAGGTGACCTTGTCGCCTTCGGTACCGGCCAGCGGACTATCATTGACGATGAAGGACATGGTGACTGTCGGCGGATCGATCGGCTGCGCGGTCAATGCCTCGGTGACGGCTGGATCGCAGAACGTGTCGGCAACCGTACCCTTGGAAAGGCCGGCGATCGCGACGATGTCGCCTGCGTGAGCCTCTTCGATCGACGTGCGTTCGATACCGCGGAACGCGAGGATCTTCGAGATACGACCATTTTCGATCAGTTTGCCGTCCTGGCTCAGAACCTTGACGGCCTGGTTCGGCTTGATCGAACCGGAATTGATGCGGCCGGTAATGATACGGCCGAGGAAGGGGTTGGCTTCCAGGATCGTGCCGATCATCGTGAACGGGCCTTCGTGGACCGTCGGCTCCGGAACGTGCTTGAGCACGAGGTCGAGCAGCGGTGCGAGACCCTGGTCCTTCGGGCCTTCAGGATTGACGTTCATCCAGCCATCGCGGCCCGAACCGTAGAGGATCGGGAAGTCGAGCTGCTCGTCGGTAGCGTCGAGGTTGGCAAAGAGATCGAAGACTTCGTTGATGACTTCTTCGTGGCGGCCATCCGGGCGGTCGATCTTGTTGATCGCGACGATCGGGCGAAGGCCGACCTTCAGCGCCTTCGAGACGACGAACTTCGTCTGCGGCATCGGGCCTTCCGACGAGTCGACCAGAACGATCGCGCCATCCACCATCGACAGGATACGCTCGACTTCGCCGCCGAAGTCGGCGTGGCCGGGGGTGTCGACGATGTTGATGCGAACGCCCTTCCACTCGACCGAGGTCGCCTTGGCAAGAATCGTGATGCCGCGCTCTTTTTCCAGATCGTTGCTGTCCATGACGCGTTCTGCAACGCGCTGGTTTTCGCGGAACGAGCCGGACTGTTTCAGGAGCTCGTCCACCAGGGTCGTCTTGCCATGGTCAACGTGCGCGATGATCGCGATGTTGCGAAGTGCCATTATATCAAATCTCTGAGGCTGGGGCGCTACGTCGGGAGGAGGCGCCTATTACGTTTGGCGCGCTCATACAGTGTTTTTTGCGATTGCGAAAGGGGGGAGAGGCGAGAGCGGCCATAGACAGGGTTAACTCGTACGTTGCGGGTCGATGACGGTTCGCCACAACTCGTTGTCATCGCGATCCATCAGGCGCACGGTCATCTGCTCCGTTGCTCCGTCGATATCGACTAGGCCGAAGAACTGCATCCCGGCACTTGGCGGCAGATTGGATTCGATCCCTCCCGGTGCCGCCTTGATGAAGCGCACCTCGGGGCCGAACGTGCCGTCCAGCTCCTGCGGCCCATAAGTGCCCGAATGAAGCGGGCCGGAAACGAACTCCCAGAAGGGCAGAAAATCCTGAAACTTCGCCTTGCCGGGATCGTAGTAATGAGCCGCCGTATAGTGCACGTCGGCTGTCAGCCAGACGATATTGCCGATCGCCGCGTCACGGATGAAGCGCAGCAGATCGGCGAACTCAAGTTCCCGGCCAAGCGGCGCGCCGTTATCGCCGTTGGAGACGGATTCGCTGCCGCTGCGCTTTCCATAATCGTCCCAGATCACCAGCCCGACCGGCAGATCACACGCGATCACCTTCCAGGTTGCCGTCGAACGGACAAGTTCGCGCTTCAGCCACGCCACCTGCGCCTCACCGAAAAGCCGCGACTGCGGCGTGAGATCGCCGTCGAGACCATTTGTGTTGGGACCGCGGTAGGAGCGAAGGTCGACGAAGAAGATATCGAGCAGCGGGCCGTAGGAAACCTTGCGATAGATCCGCCCCGGTTCCTCCGCCACGTAGCGGATCGGCGTCATCTCGTGAAAAGCCCGGCTGGCGCGTGCAGCGAGCGTCGAGACGGACTTTTCCTTGTAGCGATCGTCGGCACTCAGATCGGTGGAAGGATACCAGTTGTTCAGCACCTCGTGATCGTCCCATTGGTAGAAAACCGGGCAGACGGCGTTGAAATCGGTGACATGCTGGTCGAGAAGATTGTATTTCCACTGGCCGCGAAATTCGGACAGCGTCTGCGCGATCGTCCGTTTCTCGTCGGTGACCACGCGGTTTTTCCAGATCCCGCCGTCTCGCAGACGGATCTCGTCGGGGATCGGATTGTCGGCGTAAATCGTGTCGCCGGAATGGATCATGAAATCCGGACGATGATAGGCGATCGTCCGATAGGTCCGCATGCCCTCGTCATCGATCCCCCATCCCTGTCCTGCGGTATCGCCGGACCAGACGAAGCGGATATCCCGTTTTAGCGACGGCGCCGTGCGGAACTGACCGCGAATGGGCTCGGAGCGGCTGTTGATATCCTGCTGGTCTGCAGCCACGAAACGGTAGAAGATCTCCTGATCCGGCGGCAATCCCTCAAGCAGCACCTTGCCCGTCAGATCGGTCTCGGGCGTGACATCGAAAGATGCAAGCCGAACCGCGTTCGCAAATTTATCGGTGGTGGAATATTCGACGAACAATCGCGAGGGCCGGTCGACGCGCGCCCAGATCACGCCGGAATCCACATCGACATCGCCGGATTGCACGCCCGAGGTAAAGACCGGCCGGCTTGACGAGCCACGCGCATAGAAGGGCATCGCAAGGCCCGCCGCCGCAAACCCACCGACCGCGCCGACCGAGGATAAAAACCGGCGGCGCGTCGTTTCTTTCAAGATCATGCCAAAGCCCCGGCTGCTTCAGGAGCGGGAACGAATCGTCCCGCCCCAGCCTTGGGCAACCGTCATGTCAGTCTCTTGAAGACCGCATGACGGTTTGCCGAAACTTCGGCGACAGTTTTGTTACGGCACGCGCTCAGGCATCGCTGCCCGAGAGCTCCTTGAAGGTTGCCAGTCCCTTCTTGACCAGCATCGCGTCCGGGCTCGGCAGCTTGCCGCGGAAACCTCTGTAGGCATCTTCGGGATCGAGCGAGCCGCCGGTCGAATAGATGTTGTCCTTCAGCTTCGCCGCCATTTCGCGGTTGAAGGCATCGCCGGTTTCCTCGAAAGCCGCGAACGCATCGGCATCAAGCACTTCCGACCACATGTAGGAATAGTAGCCGGCCGAATAGCCGCCGGAGAATATATGCTGGAAGTGCGGCGAAGCATGACGCATGACCAGCGACTTCGGCATGCCGAGCTCGGCCAGAACCTCCGCCTGAACCGCCATCGGATCATCGACGGCATCGCGCGTATGGAATTCCATGTCGACGATCGCCGAGGAAGTGAATTCCACCGTATTGAAGCCCGCATTGAAAGTCCGCGCCGCGAGAACCTTGTCGAGCAGCGCCTGCGGCATCGGCTCGCCTGTTTCGAAATGCACCGCATATTGCCTGAGGATCGCGGGCACGGTCAGCCAATGCTCGTAAAGCTGCGACGGCAATTCGACGAAATCGCGCGAGACGCCGGTGCCGGAAACGGATGGATAGGTGACGTTCGACAGCATCCCATGCAGCGCGTGACCGAATTCGTGGAACAGCGTTCGGGCGTCGTCAAGCGACAGCAGCGCAGGCTTGCCTTCCGCAGGCTTGGCGAAATTGCAGACGTTATAGATGATCGGCAGCTCGCCGGTGTTGCCGTTCTTCAGCTTCAGCTTGTGCTGCGACTGGAAGGAACTCATCCAGGCACCCGAGCGCTTGGAGCTGCGGGCAAAATAATCGCCGAGGAACAGCGCCACGAGCTTGTCGTTGGCGTCGCGGATTTCGAAGACGCGCACATCGGGATGGTAGGCAGCAATGCCTTTTTTCTCGACAGCCCGGATGCCGAACAGGCGGTTGGCCACGTCGAAGCAGGCTTCGATGATCTTTTCGAGCTGCAGATAGGGCTTCAGCTCGGTTTCCGAGAAATTGAACTTCTGCGCCCGGATCTTCTCGGCATAGAAACGCCAATCCCAGGGCATCACCTCGTGGTTGTTGCCGTCTTCGGCGATCAGCTTGGCGATATCGGCTTCTTCCTCGCGGGCGCGGGAAACGGCTTTCGCCCAGACTGCCCGCAGCAGCTCGTCGACAGCAACAGGCTTCTTCGCCATCGTGTTGTCGAGCTTCAGCTCGGCGAAATTGCTATAACCGAGAAGACCGGCCATTTCCTTGCGCAGCGCCAGCGTTTCCTTGATGATGCCGCGGTTATCGGTTGCGCCCGCATTCGCGCCACGGGCAGTCCAGGCCTTGAAGGCCTGTTCGCGTAGATCGCGGCGTTCTGAAAATGTCAGGAACGGCTCGATGATCGAGCGCGACAGAGTGACGGCAAACTTGCCGTCTTCCCCGCGTTCGCGGGCCGCCGCCGCCATTGCATCCTTCAGGAAATCCGGAAGACCTGCGAGCTCCGGTCCTTCGGACAGCAGCAGCGACCAGCTCTTTTCGTCGGCGAGAACATTCTGTCCGAAATTGGTCCCGAGACCGGCCAGCTTCTCGTTGATGCCGGCGAGCTTTTCTTGCTCCGGCTTCGGCAGCTTGGCGCCGGATTTCACGAAGCCCTTCCAGTGGCGTTCCAGCACCCGCGTCTGCTCCAGGGTCAGCCCCAGTTCCGCGCGCTTTTCCCACAGCGTGTCGATGCGCGCAAAGAGACCGGCATTCATGCCGATCTTCGAATAGTGCCGCGACATCTTCGGCGAGATCTCGCGCTCCAGCGCCTGAATGACATCGTTGGTATGCGCACCTGCCCGGTTCCAGAACAGCGCCGAGACGCGCGACAGCTCATCGCCGGCGATTTCCAGCGCGACGATGGTGTTTTCGAAGGTCGGCGCTTCGGCATTGGCGGCAATCGCATCGATCTCCGTTTCGTGAGACGCAAGCGCAGCATCGAAGGCGGCTGCGAAGTCGCCATCGTTGAGCGCCTCGAAGCGCGGCAGGCCGTGATGCCCGTTCCAGTTGACGAGCGCCGGATTGAATTCTGGTGTGGAAGGCATGCTGACATCCTTTTACGCAAGCAAGTGAAACGGCAATATAGGTGACGCTTCGCGGCAATGGTATGTTGCTGATCAAATTCGTCTTTTGCCGATACATGGAAGATTTGATCCATGAAAACTGATAGACGAAAATTAACTATTTGTTAACGATTGACGCCCGGCGGTCCTAGACGCTAGTTTTCGCTTACTCTTTTCGTAAGGGGACATGCGCCATGGAAATTTTTTCTGTGCGGTCTTCTCAAAGTTTGCTTTTTAAAAACAGTCACAATAACGCAAAATCTTCGAAGACCTCCGATATTGAAATTGATACTGGACCGGCAGTCCAACCCGGCTTCAGGGTAGACGACGTAACAGCTTCCGGCGGCCCGGATTTCACCGCAGTCAGCCCGGGCGAGTTGCGAAGCTATGCCCGGCAGAGCTACGATTCCGGAGAGCTCGACCAGGACACGTTTGCGGCGATCTCAGAGCCTCTGCCGATGCATGCGATCGATGCGCAGGGCAATCTGCTGGACCTGCGCGGCGTCACCGACGGCACAGCGTTCAATTTCCGCGATTACTACGAAAACCAGCTGCAGATCGCCAAGTCCCTCGGCGACACCGATGGCGAGAAGACACTGAAATCGATCGTCGATTTCATCAGCGCCTGACGTTCAGGCTTTGCGCCAGCCAAGCAGCCCGGGCGTCGCATGCCATAGGGCCTGAACGGCAAAGCCCATGAACAGCACGCCGGAGCAGCGCACGATCAGACGCTCGTGGGCGCGATAGAAGCGGCGCACGGCGCCCGCACCGATGATGGTGACGAGTATGATATCGGCAGTCACAAAGCCGACGAAAGAGACGCTGAGCATCAGGGGCAAAGCTGCGAAATCCAGCGCATTTGCCGAACCGGCGACAAGCGCCGTGAATGTTGCAAGCGCCACCGGATATCCCTTGGGATTGGTAACGCCGAAGATCAGGCCGCGGCGGAAAGGGCGTTCGACGACGACGAGCGCCTGACCATCGGCCTTCGGTTTGGCGCTCACGGCGTTCCAGCCGATCCAGGCAAGGTAGAAGCCGCAAAGCAGGCCGAGCAGGTCGAACACGAAGGTGCCGATGATCTTCGCACCAACGATCGCGATCAAGGCCAGCGCGGACCAGATGATGTCGCCGACCAGGTGCCCCATGAGGAAAAACGCTCCCGCCTTGCGTCCCTGCCCGGCACCGATACCGAGCAGTTGCAGGAAAGCGGGACCGGGGATGAGGACATAGAAAAGTGCGGCCAGAAAGGCGCCAAGAAGCAGCGATTGCGTCATGAAATGCTCCGCAGATGATCCGCGCAGACTATGCCAATGCAAGGGGCCGTCAAGGCCATCCGCGATGCAAAGAAAAGGCCCGCGCAATGGCGGGCCTTTCATATTTCGATGGCAGAGGGATCAGCCCTTCAGATTGCGCTTGCCGAGCGTGCGCAAGCGCAGCGCGTTGAGCTTGATGAAGCCGGCTGCGTCCTTCTGGTCGTAGGCGCCCTGATCGTCCTCGAAGGTGACCAGCTTGTCGGAATAGAGCGACTTGGGGCTCTCGCGGCCGGTGACCATGACATTGCCCTTGTAGAGCTTCAGCGTCACTTCGCCCTCGACATGCTCCTGGCTCTTGTCGATGAGGGCCTGCAGCATCTCGCGCTCCGGGGAGAACCAGAAGCCGTAATAGATGAGCTCGGCATATTTCGGCATCAGCTCATCCTTCAGGTGAGCTGCGCCACGGTCGAGCGTGATCGACTCGATGGCGCGGTGAGCCGCGAGCAGGATCGTGCCGCCGGGCGTTTCGTAGACGCCGCGCGACTTCATACCGACATAGCGGTTCTCGACGAGGTCGAGACGGCCGATACCGTTGTCACGGCCGTAATTGTTGAGCGCTGCGAGCAGGGTCGCCGGGCTCATGCGAACGCCGTTGATCGAGACGGCATCACCCTTTTCGAAGCCGACCTTGATGACGGTGGCCTTGTCAGGTGCAGCTTCCGGCGAGATGGTGCGCATGTGCACATATTCGGGCGCTTCCTGCGCCGGATCTTCCAGAACCTTGCCCTCGGACGAGGAGTGCAGAAGATTGGCGTCGACGGAGAACGGCGCCTCGCCCTTCTTGTCCTTGGCAACCGGGATCTGATGCTGTTCGGCAAAGGCCAGCAGATCGGTACGGCTCTTGAAGTCCCAGTCGCGCCACGGCGCGATGATCTTGATATCCGGGTTCAGTGCATAGGCAGACAACTCGAAGCGAACCTGGTCGTTGCCCTTGCCGGTCGCGCCATGCGCGATCGCATCGGCGCCGGTCTTGCGGGCGATGTCGATCAGGTGCTTGGAGATCAGCGGGCGGGCAATCGAGGTGCCGAGCAGATAGACGCCTTCATAGACGGCATTGGCACGGAACATCGGGAAGACGAAGTCGCGCACGAATTCTTCGCGCACGTCCTCGATATAGATTTCCTTGATGCCGAGCATCTCGGCCTTCTTGCGCGCCGGCTCGAGCTCTTCGCCCTGGCCAAGGTCGGCCGTGAAGGTCACGACTTCGGCGCCGAGCTCGGTCTGCAGCCACTTCAGGATGATCGAGGTGTCGAGGCCGCCCGAATAGGCAAGCACGACTTTCTTCACGTCTTTTTTAGGTGCCATGATGATGAGGTCCGTTGCAAAGGGGCAGCGGCAAACCGCAAAGCCCGGTGTCGCGGGCACTTTTAGCGAGATTGTCACACGACGCAAGGGCGGGAAGCGCCGCTTTTCGGTCGCGGATAGTGTTTGACAGCGTCAAATGCCAACCCATATCTGGCTTCGTCCGCACAACGCTTCGAGGAGAGCCGGTCCCGTGACGAATATTCAAGAGATTTTCAAACCATCCAACGTGGCCGTCATTACCGGCGGCGCCTCCGGCATCGGCCTTGCTGCGGCGAAGCATTTTGCCAAGGCAGGCATGAGCGTCGTCATCGCCGATCTCGGCCAGGAGAAGCTCGCCAAGGCACGTGCCGAGCTCGAGGCCATCGTTGGCGCAGAACACGTTCTTGCAGCCGAAACCGATGTCTCCGACAAGGCGGCGCTCGAGGCATTGGAGCGGACGGTCATCCAGCGCTTCGGCCGTGTTCACGTGCTGATGAACAATGCCGGCATCGGGCCGGAAACCTCGATATTCAGCCCGCAGGCCGATTGGGACAACATTCTCGGCGTCAATCTGCTGGGCGTCATCAACGGCACTCGTGCCTTTGGCGCCGCGATGACCAAGCATGGCGAGCCCGGCCTGATCATCAACACCGGTTCCAAGCAGGGTATCACCACCCCGCCGGGCAACCCCGCCTACAACGTTTCGAAAGCCGGCGTGAAGGTCTTCACGGAGGCGCTAGAACACGAGCTGCGCAACACCGAAGGCTCGAAGATTTCCGCTCATCTGCTGATCCCCGGCTTCGTCTTCACTGGACTGACCAAGGGCGATCGGGCCGAAAAGCCGGCTGCGGCCTGGACTCCGGAGCAGACCGTTGATTTCATGGTCGAGAGCCTGGCCAAGGGCGACTTCTACATCCTCTGCCCCGACAACGACGTCGCGCGTCCCGTCGATGAGCGACGCATGGCCTGGGCGGCCGGCGACATCATTGAAAACCGCCCGCCGCTGTCGCGCTGGCACAAGGACTACGCCGACAAGTTCAAGGCGTTCCTGGAACGCCAAATCACGACCGGAAACGATCGGCCACATCAGAAGGTTTGATTGGTAATTTTTCGAAAGCCGGATATGAGAAATAACATCTCCTTCCGGCTTTCAGAGTGCACCATGGACTTTCTTCCGACCCTGCCAACGCTCCTCGCCTTTGCCGCTGCAAGCCTGCTGCTCGCAGCAACGCCAGGGCCGGACATGACGCTCTCGATCAGCCGCGCCCTGTCGCAGGGCAAGAAGCCGGCACTCTATGTCGTGCTCGGCACAAGTCTCGGCATCGTCGTCCACACCATGCTGGTTGCCTTCGGCATCTCGGCGCTAATCACAGCCTCGCCGACCGCATTCCTGATCCTCAAGACCGGCGGCGCCGCCTATCTGTTGTGGCTCGCCGTACAGGCGATCCGCTTCGGCTCGAAGCTCTCTGTCGAAAAGGTCGATGAGGTCAAGGGCACGCCGCTCTCCAACATCTCCAGCGGCTTCTGGGTCAATCTTCTGAACCCCAAGGTCATCATCTTCTTCATGACTTTCCTGCCGCAGTTCGTCACCGCGGGCGATCCCGCCGTCACGCACAAGCTGCTCTTCCTCGGCTTCTTCTTCATTCTAATCGGCATGCCGGTGAATGCGGCCGTTGTCTTCGCCTCCGACTGGCTCGCCAGCTGGCTGCAGAAGAACAGAAAGGTGCTGCGCGGCATGGACTACACTTTCGCAGGCGTCTTCTCGATCTTCGCGGCGAAGATTTTCTTCACGCAGGCCCGTTAAGCTTAGCTGTCCCAAGCGCCTCGAGCCGCTGCGCCAGAAACAGCTTCTCAGCCTCGGACATCGAGAGCTCGATCGCTCTGCCATAGGCGAGCTTTGCCTGATCAACCTGGCCGTCGCGCACCAGAAGATCGGCCTGAACCGCGTAAAACGGCTGATACTGCGTAAGCGCCATGGCGATCGGCTTGAGCCGGGCAAGCGCTGCGGCCACACCCTCGACATAGGACAGCGCGACGATCCGGTTCAGTTCATAGACCGGGTTGTCGGCAGTGCGGGCAAGCTCGCCGTAGAGCAGCGCAATCTGTTGCCAATCCGTCTCGGCAAAGTCTTGCGCCTCCGCATGCACGGCAATGATCGCCGCCTGCAGCTGATATGCACCTGGGCAGCCACGCTTCAGCGCCTGTTCAATCAGCGCCACGCCCTCGGCTATCGCCGTGCGATCCCAGAGTCTGCGGTCCTGCATTTCGAGAGTGAGGATCGCGCCGCCCTCGCCGATCCGCGCCGCCCTGCGCGCATGATGCAGCAGCATCAGCGATAGCAGCCCCTCGATCTCCGGCTCATCAGGACGCAGCGCCATCAGCACCCGCCCGAGCCGGATCGCCTCTTCGCAAAGATCGACGCGGATATGGCTGCCGCTGCCCGAAGCATAGCCTTCGTTGAAAATCAGATAGATGACGGCAAGCACGCTTTCGAGCCGCGCCGTCCATCCCTCCGGCCCCGGCACCTCGTAGGCGATGCCGGCCTTGGCGATCTTGTCGCGGGCGCGCACCAGCCGCTGCGCCATCGCGTCGTGCCGATCAAGGAAGGCATCGGCGATCTCCTCGGTCTTCAGCCCGCAGACAGATCGCAGCGTCAGTGCCACGCAAGTCTTCCTGTCGATCGCCGGGTGGCAGCAGGCAAAGATCAGCTTCAGCCGCTCATCGCCGATCGGATCAGGCTCTTCCGCTACGGGCGATGCGCTCTCCAGTTCGGCAAGATGGGCGATCTCGGCAGATTTCGCCCGGAAATTGGCCGAGCGCCGCAGCCTGTCGATTGCCTTGCGGCGGGCAACCTGCATCAGCCATGCATTCGGCGCGGCGGGAAGGCCATTGCGGCTCCAGTGGACGAGTGCCGATTCCAGCGCGTCCTGCAGGCTGTCTTCGGCCAGCTGGAAATCCCGCAGCGACCCCACCAGACTGGACAGCAGACGACCGCCGTCCTGCCTGGCGATCCTGTCGATCGCCTCGGCTACAGGACTGGCGGCCGGAACCTCGTTCATCAGCGGTCGAAGACCATGATCGGCCGCACCTCGACGCAGCCCATAGCCGCATGCGGGATCATCGCTGCGTATTTGATGGCGTCATCGAGATTGTCGCAATCGAGAATGTAGAAGCCGCCAAGCTGCTCCTTGGTATCGGCGAAGGGGCCGTCCATCGTCTCGGTCCGGCCGTTGCGCACCCTGACGGTGGTCGCGGTGGTCACCGGCTGCAGCGCATCGCCCGCAACCCAGATCCCATCCTTCTTGTAGGTCTCGGTCGCGGTGGCATAGCCGCTCATCATCTTGCCGAATTCAGGGGAATCCGCGGGCGTGCGCGTGCTCGGGTCCATGTAGATCAGCGCTATATATTTCATCATCCGTCTCCTCAGCTCACCACCGCTCCATGCGATGGTGACGGATAACGAATGCGACGCAAGCGGATCGACATCGCCGCAAAAATATTTCGATCAGCCGATCAGCAGCGCATCATCGTCAAGCGTCTGCCCGCGCATCTTGCGGAACATCGCGATCAGGTCCTCGACCTGCAGATCCTTGCGATTGTCGCCGCTGACATCCAGCACGATCTCGCCGCCATGCAGCATGATCGTCCGATGGCCATAGTCGAGCGCCTGGCGCATCGAATGGGTGACCATCAGCGTCGTCAGCTTGCGCTCAGAAACGATCTTGTCAGTCAGCCCCATGACGAACTCGGCCATCCCAGGGTCGAGCGCTGCCGTATGCTCGTCGAGCAGCAGCACCTCCGAACCGGCAAGCGTTGCCATGACCAGCGAAACCGCCTGCCGCTGACCGCCGGAGAGCAGATCCATACGGTCGGCCATGCGGTTTTCGAGATCGAGATTGAGTTCGCCGATGCGTTCGCGGAAATGCTCGCGGCGCTTTGGCCCGAGCGCCGACACCAGGCCGCGCCGCTCGCCGCGGCGGGCGGCCAGCGCCAGATTTTCCTCGATCGACAGGGCACCACAGCTTCCGGTCAACGGATCCTGGAACACGCGTGCCACAAGACCGGCCCGCGCCGCCGTCTGCTTGCGCGTGACGTCGGTCGTGCCGATCGTCACCTTGCCTTCGCTTGCCAGCACGTCGCCGGCGAGCACGCCGAGCAGGGTCGATTTGCCGGCACCATTCGAGCCGATAACGGTGACGAAGGAGCCCTGCTCGATTGTCAGGCTGATGCCGTTCAACGCCTTCTTTTCAAGCGGCGTGCCCTTGCCGAAGACGACCTTGATATCCTGAACGCTGATCACGATGCAGCTCCTCCACGGCGAAGACGGGGAAGGATCAGTGCGATCGTCACGAGTACCGCCGTGACGAAATTGAGGTCCGAGGCCTGCAGGCCGATGAAATCGGTCGACAGCGCAAGCTGGATGGCGATGCGATAGATAATCGAGCCGAGCACGCAGCCGATCAACGCGATCAGCAGGCCGCGGCGCCCAAGCAGCGTTTCACCGACGATGACGGCAGCGAGGCCGACGACGATCGTACCCACACCCGATGTGACATCGGCAAAGCCATTGGTCTGCGCAAACAGCGAGCCGCCAAGCGCCACCAGCGCATTCGAGATCGCCATGCCGAGATAGATCTGCCGGTTGGTATCGACGCCCTGGGCGCGGGCCATGCGGGCGTTGGCGCCAGTGGCGCGCATCGCAAGTCCCGCATCGCTCTCAAGGAAACGCCAGACGACGATGACGGCGATGACGACGAGAACGCCGACGAAAAGCGGGCGGACATAGAAATCACGCAGGCCATGGCCGAAGAACGGGCTGATCATCGTATCGGCATTGATCAGTGCCACGTTCGGCTTGCCCATGACGCGCAGGTTCACAGAGAACAGCGCGATCATCGTCAGGATGGATGCGAGCAGATTGAGAATCTTGAACCGCACGTTCAGCATCGCCGTGACGATGCCGGCAGCCGAACCCGCAAT
Organism: Rhizobium sp. 01L410; assembly: GCF_056400165.1. Taxonomy (NCBI): domain Bacteria; kingdom Pseudomonadati; phylum Pseudomonadota; class Alphaproteobacteria; order Hyphomicrobiales; family Rhizobiaceae; genus Rhizobium; species Rhizobium sp. 01L410. The sequence goes on along the minus strand of NZ_JBFTST010000004.1, from coordinate 288,549 downwards.
CATCGCCACCAGCGCGGCAAGCCATGGATTGACGCCCGCGATGATCAGCACCGCCGTGACGGCGGCACCGAGCGGAAACGACCCGTCGACGGTCAGATCCGGAAAATCGAGAACGCGGAAGGCGAGATAGACGCCGAGCGCAACGAAGGCATAGACCAGCCCCAGTTCCACGGCTCCCCAAAATGCAATCTGGCTCAAGGCCTCCCGCCTTTCTGTTCTTCTGTGCCCGTGCTTTCGCGGGTCTTAAAATAGCAAACCGCCCCCGTTTAGAAACAGGGGCGGCTAAACGCAATATCGAAAGCGACGGTTTCGGTTTACTCGACGACGCGGTTGGCGCGCTTCAGCACGCTTTCCGGCAGCGTCACGCCCATTTTTTCGGCAGCCTTCTTGTTGACGACGAGGTCGCTACCGGCAGCAACCTTGACCGCGATGTCGCCCGGGTTCTCACCCTTGAGAATGCGAACGACGATATCGCCGGTCTGCTTGCCGACGTCATAGTAGTTGAAGCCGAGGGCTGCGATCGAGCCGCGCGAGACGGAATCGGTGTCGGCGGTGAAGAGCGGCAGCTTCGCTTCCTCGGCAACAGCAACCGCTCCCTCGAGAGCCGAGATGATCGTGTTGTCGGTCGGCACGTAGATCACGTCGGCACGGCCAACGAGAGCGCGGGCAGCACCCTGGACTTCGGCCGACTTGGTCGCGGCGGATTCAACGACCTTGAGGCCGGCCTTCTCGGCTTCCGTCTTCAGCACGGCCAACAGCGATACGGAGTTGGCTTCGCCCGAATTGTAGAGATAGCCGATCGACTTCACGTTCGGCAGGATTTCCTTGATAAGCGCGATATGCTCGGCAACCGGCGACATGTCGGACAGACCGGTAACGTTGCCGCCCGGCTTGTCCATGTCCTTCACCAGCTGTGCGCCGAGCGGATCGGAAACCGCGGTGAAGACGACAGGAATATCGCGCGTCGAGGAAACGACGGCCTGCGCCGACGGCGTGGAGATCGGTACGATGACGTTCGGATCTTCGCCGGCGAACTGGCGGGCGATCTGCGCTGCCGTTGCCGGGTTGCCCTGTGCGGATTCGAACAGGAACTTGAGGTTCTCGCCTTCCTTGTAGCCGGCAGCCGCCAGCGTGTCCTGCACGCCCTTGCGAACGGCATCGAGTGCCGGATGCTCGACGATCGCCGTCACGGCAACCGTGACGTCTTCAGCCTTTGCAGGCAGGGTAAGGGCAAGGGTCGCCGCAACGGCGAGCAAGATCGAACGCATAGAGTCCTCCATCGATTATCAGGCGCTTCTAGAAAAAGACGAAGGCCCGATCAATCGCAAAGAACTGTTGGAAGGATCAAACTTGCTGATCAGTCGTCCGCGCCGTGATTGGCAATCATCATCGCTTCGAAGGCGAGACGCTCGGTCTTGCGCATGCGCTCGGATTCCGACTTCAGCTGGCCACAGGCGGCGAGAATATCGCGGCCGCGCGGCGTGCGGATCGGCGAGGCATAGCCGGCCGAGTTGATGAAATCTGCAAACTTCTCGATCTGCGCCCAATCGGAACACTGATAATTGGTGCCAGGCCACGGGTTGAACGGGATCAGGTTGATCTTCGCCGGAACACCCTTCAGCAGCTGGATCAACCCCTTCGCGTCTTCCAGGCTGTCATTGACGTCCTTCAGCATCACATATTCGAAGGTGATGCGGCGGGCGTTGGAAAGACCCGGATACTTCCGGCAGGCATCGATCAGTTCCTTCAACGGATACTTCTTGTTGATCGGCACCAGGATGTCGCGCAGGTCGTCACGAACGGCATGCAGCGAGATCGCCAGCATGACACCGATCTCGTCGCCGGTGCGGAAGATCTCAGGCACGACGCCTGAGGTGGACAGCGTGACGCGGCGCTTCGAGAGTGACAGCCCATCGCCATCCGTCGCGATCAGCAACGCCTGCTTGACGGCATCGAAATTGTAGAGCGGTTCGCCCATACCCATCATCACGATATTGCTGACCTTGCGGCCCTCGGCCGGCATGATCGTGCCCTGCGGCGCTTCGCGATCCGGGAAGTCGCCCAGCCGGTCGCGGGCAAGCAGCAGCTGCGACAGGATTTCCTCAGCCGTCAGGTTGCGCACCAGGCGCTGCGTCCCGGTGTGACAGAAGGAACAGGTGAGCGTGCAGCCAACCTGGCTGGAAATGCAGAGCGTGCCGCGGCCTTCTTCGGGAATATAGACGGCCTCGATCTCGACCGGACGCCCGGCGCCGCGCGGCGGAAAGCGCAGCAGCCACTTGCGGGTACCGTCGTTGGAAACCTGCTCCTCGACGATTTCAGGACGGGCGATCGTGAAATGCTGCTTCAGCGTTTCACGCATATCCTTGGAGATATTCGCCATATGATCGAAATCGGAGACGCCGCGCACATAGATCCAGTTCCAGAGCTGGCTGACGCGCATCTTGATCTGCTTTTCCGGCACGCCCTTTTCGCGCAGTGCCTCAGCCATCTGCTCGCGCGACAGACCGATCAGCGAGGGCTTATCGTCGCTGAACTGGGGGCGCGGCGCCTGCGGTTTGGTAACGGCCATAGCATCCATGACGGACATAGTTTCTCGATCCCGAAATCAAAACTGGACGCATCCCGGTAAGCCGGAAGACTTGGCGGGTGACATCGGCAGTTCGCAGAAAATTGAGTGCGGAGCTACGGGCAAAGCCGCAATCGTTCCGCTGTTGCGCGGGGCTTTATCATCATTTTCCCCGCACGTCACTATAGATGGAAACGGCAAAGGCCGGCGCAAGGCCGGCCTTCGAATTCTTCGATCGAGCGCAAGAGCTTACTTGCAGCTTTCGATCTGCTTCAGCGCCGCCGAAATGCCGGACAGCGAATAGGCGTAGGACGTGCCGGTGCCCTTGCGCGAGACGGCTGTGACCGTCATCGAGTGACCGCCCTTCATCGCGGCCACGAGAGCGGGCTCCTGAGCTGCATTCTCGACCCAGCCTGCCTTGTCCTTGGTGAACATGACGAAGGTCTTGTTGTCGATGACGACGTTGATCTTGGAATTTTCCTTGACCGTGTAACCCATCATCGCCTGCGGCTCGTAGGAAATGTTCTGGCCCGGGCGCTGCGATACGATGAAGAAGTTGTCACCGTGATCGACGCTTGCCGGCTGCTTCGTCGTCGGAACGGACAGTACGTAGCAGACGGTGCTGTTGCCCTGCTTGTAGGAATAGGCGCCCCAAGCCTGGAACTGCTGGATTCGGGTCGGCGCCGAGGCTCCGCCCTGCTGCGCTCCTGCGACTCCGGCCGTGATGAGAACGAGAGCGAGAGCGGGTGCGATACTTTTTACAAACATTGATTTCCTGCCGGTTCTTGCGATTCAGCGCCCGATCAGAGCGGGCAGCGCTTTCGTCACGATCTGCTTTATTTTGACTTAATTCAGGTTACCAAAGCGTCAACGGAGACCGTGATTTGTCTCCACCTGTGTCATTTAGGCCTGTGTGTCAACGTTCGGCTTGGTGCGGCTGCCTGCGGTGATGTTATGCGTCGATGACATCGCGTCATCCCTTCGAGAGCAATTTAAGACATAAAGATTCAGGCAAGAGTTTGACCTTTCGAAAATCCGTTGTACCTCATTAAGGTATTGGAAATTCGTCCAAGAATTGCCTGAGCCAGGGGGAACGTGACCGGACATGGATGCTGAGGAAAAACAGCGTTTCGCTGCCCTCGCAAAAGCTGTCGCCGATCAGCGGGACCAGCAGGCTTTCTCCGTCCTGTTCGATTATTTCGCGCCGAGGCTGAAATCTTGGCTGCTTCGCCAACGCATGCCCGCAACCGAGGCAGAAGAGTTGGTCCAGGAAGTGATGATCGTGCTCTGGCACAAGGCCGGTCTCTACGATCCGGCGCGCTCTTCGCTATCCACCTGGCTGTTCCGCATCGCCCGCAACCGCCGCATCGACCTGCAGCGGCGCGCCAGGGCTCGCGTCCTTGATGAAGACGACCCGACACTGCAACCGGCTGCCGAAATCGGTGCCGACGAGGCGGTCGCCAATGATGACCGCGATGCCCACGTGCGCGCCGCGGTCAGCCAGCTGCCGGAAGAGCAGCGTGAGATGCTGCGCGCCGCCTTCTTCCTTGGGCAATCGCATTCGGAAATTGCCGAAGCCACGGGACTGCCGCTCGGAACGGTGAAATCGAGGATCAGGCTCGCCTTCGGCAAGCTCAAGAAGGTTCTGGACGCGGAAACCGCCTAGACGGTCTTCATGCCCTCGGGCTGATCGGCAAGGGCGCGATCGGCAGCCTCATAGTGCTTGGGCTTCATATGGCCGCTGACAAGCGCAAAGGCGGCCGACAGCACGGCAATGTCGTCGGAGAAGCCGACAACCGCGAAAATATCCGGGATCATGTCGAACGGCAGAACGAAATAGGCGAGTGCTGCCAGCAGGATGCCGCGGACGCGCGCAGGCGTCGCCGGGTCGGTGGCGCAATAGAAAGCAGCAACGACATCGCGCGAGAACGGGATCTGCCGGACGGCGCGCTTGAAGGTCGGCCAGAATTTCTTGCGCACGGCCTTTTCCCGGCGGCTCTGGGTTTCCTCATCGCCGGGCAGCAGGATCTCACCGTATTTGACGTCGTCCATTCCGATCTCCTCAAAATGCATGGCCTGATATGGTGACTGCCGGACGCGATTCAATTGCTTGTGTTCAGACCGGCCGCCTTGTCCATTGCCTTGGCCAGTTTGAAATCAAGCTCGGTCAGCCCGCCGGCATCATGCGTGTTAAGCGTCACGTCGACCCGCGAATAGACATTGAACCATTCCGGATGGTGATTGAGCTTCTCGGCCGAAAGCGACGACTGCGCCATGAAGCCGAATGCTTCGACGAAGCTGCCGAACTTGAAGGTTTTGGAGATCGACTTGCCGTCCTCGGCAAGCGCCCATCCTGCGACTGCTGCCAGATGCTCGTCGATTGCGCGGCGTTCCAGTTTTTCCATCTTCATGTCATTGTCCTCCGATCACCCTTCATAGGTCTCTTCATGAAACGCGTCAGCATCCTGTTTGTTTGCATGGGCAATATCTGCCGGTCGCCCCTGGCGGAAGGAATCTTCCGCCATGCCGCGGCGGAGGCCGGTCTCTCGGACGCGTTTGCCATCGATTCGGCCGGAACGGGCGGCTGGCACGAAGGCGACCCGCCAGACCGGCGATCGGCCGCAACAGCCAGACAGCACGGGATCGACATATCCGCACAGAGGGCACGCCGCATCCGCAGCGAAGACGTCGCGGCATTCGATCTGGTTATCGCGATGGACCGGAACAACGTGGCCGAGCTTCGACGCGCATCACCGAACGCCCGCAACATCCACCTTTTCGGCGACATCGCCCTCGGCACCGGCGAGGATATTCCGGACCCCTATTACGGTGGTCCGGAAGGCTTCGAGAATGTCTATGCCAGGCTCTTGGCCGGCTGCATGAAGTTGCTCGGCGAACTCGGCGCCGACAGCGCTTCATGGAGCGGGAAGACCTCTTCCGTCAGATAAGGCCCGCCGCCGACCGAATCCCGCGAAGAGAGCAGGACGAAGCGCGGCACGGTGAAGGTCGAAGTCTGGAAATTGCCGCGGCCCGACAGGTAGTGAACCACGTCATCGACGCGTGACGACTTCAGGCGGGCAAGCGTCACATGCGGCGTAAACTTGCGGGGATCGGGCGGAAGGCCGATCCTCTGGCAGATGCGCTCGATCTCGCCCTGAAGAGCATACATCTCGGGTGAAGGCGATACACCCGCCCAAACCGAGTGCGGCTTCTTGGAACCGAAAGCGCCGATACCATCGAGCCTGATCTGGAATTCCGGGCGGTCGATCCTGTCCAGCCGCTCGACGATCTCGTCAGCGGTGCGGCCATCGACATCGCCGATAAAGCGCAAAGTGACGTGGTAATTCTCCACATCGATCCATCGGGCACCGGGAAGACCACCGCGCAGCAATGAAAGGCTCATCGCCGCATTGCGCGGAATTTCGAGGGCGGTAAAAAGTCTCGGCATAACGAGCACTCCCCGAATCTTTTGCAGGTGCTAACACGGAATCACGCAATGGTGAGCCGCGCAAGCCCCTATTTCTTCACAGTAGAAATCGTCCCGATGAAATTTGTGACAGCCGGTTCCATCTTCTGAACCATGACATCCACTCCCTTGGAATTAGGGTGCATACCGTCCTCAAGCTTAAGGCTGGGGTCTAGCACAACGCCATCGAGGAAAAAGGCGTAGAGCGGAACCTGATGTTTTTGCGCCAGTTTCTCGAAGATGGGATTGAACCGAGCAGCATAGTCCGCCCCCATGTTCGGCGGCGCGATCATGCCGGCAAGCAGGACCGGAATACCTCTGTTCTTTAGCCGGGCAATGATTTCATCAAGGTTTCGCTCGGTTTCCTCGGGCGCGATCCCCCGAAGCGCATCATTGGCGCCAAGCTCGAGGATGACGCCGCTCGTTCCGTCGGGAACCGACCAGTCGACCCGCGCAAGCCCGCCGGTGGAGGTGTCGCCGGAAACGCCGGCATTGGTGATCGCGACATCGACGCCCTTCGCTTTGAGTGCGGCCTGCAGCTTCTCTGGAAAGCCGTCTCCCGGCGGCAGCTGGAACCCGGCCATGAGGCTATCACCGAAGCCAACGAGGTTGATTGTCGCGGCATTTGCCAGTGTCGCGGCAAGCAGAGAGCCCGCAATGACAGCGATGTGAAGCAGGCCAACTTTAAATCTCATTCCGCTTTCCCTAAATTGTCGAAGTCTTTGGGATTTATATAGGGCTATTTTCTTTGGCAAAAACCATCATAGAGCTGAAGCACGCGGATTTGACATTGGGCAACGCCGCGGCGTCGGTCCACGTGCTGAAAGGCATCGACCTGACGATCGAGGCCGGCGAATCCGTCGGCATCGTCGGGCCATCGGGATCCGGCAAGTCGACGCTGCTGATGGTTCTTGCCGGTCTGGAAAGGCTCGATAGCGGCGAAATCCACATTCAGGACACGCCGCTCCACGCCATGAGCGAGGATCAGCTTGCCGATTTCCGTGGTCGGAACATCGGCATCGTTTTCCAGTCGTTCCACCTGATCGCCAACATGACGGCGCTCGAGAATGTCGCAGTGCCCCTCGAGCTTGCCAACGTGGCCAACCCGTTCGAGATCGCCCAGCGCGAATTGCGCTCCGTTGGTCTCGGCGAACGGCTGAACCACTATCCGGGCCAGCTCTCCGGCGGCGAGCAGCAGCGCGTGGCGATCGCCCGGGCGCTGGCGCCGTCTCCAGCCCTCCTGATCGCCGACGAACCGACCGGCAACCTCGACACCGAGACCGGCCGCCAGATCGCCGATCTGCTGTTCGCCAAGCAGGCCGAGCGCGGCATGACCCTGCTACTCGTCACCCATGACAATGCGCTCGCCAGCCGCTGCTCGCGGCAGATCCGGGTGCGCTCCGGCAAGATCGAAAGCGACAGCCCGGCGCGCCAGTCTGCGGCAGTCCTCGCATGACCCTGATCACGCCGCGCGCGTCACTCGCCTTCCGCCTGGCGCTTCGCGAGCTGCGCGGCGGCCTCAGGGGCTTCTACATCTTCCTCGCCTGTATCGCGCTCGGCACCGGCGCAATCGCCGCCGTCAATTCCGTCTCGACCTCGATTACCGACACCATCGCGTCACAAGGGCAGGAACTTCTTGCCGGCGACGTCCGCTTCGAGCTCAACAATCGCGAGGCATCGCCGGATGAGATGAATTTCCTGCGCGGCTTCGGCAAGGTCTCGGTTTCGACCGGCCTGCGCTCGATGGCAAGAAAACCTGACGGCTCCGACCAGGCGCTGGTCGAGGTCAAGGCCGTCGATGACGCCTATCCGCTCTATGGCACGTTCCAGTCGGAGCCCGATTATCCGCTGGCAGCCCTGCTCTCCGACCAGAGCGGCACCTACGGCGCGGTCGCGGCTCCACTTCTGCTTCAGCGCCTTGGCCTTGTCGTCGGCGACGAAATTCTGCTCGGCAACGCAACGCTCAGCATCACGGGAACCGTCAAGACAGAGCCGGACGCGCTCTCCGAGGGCTTCGGCTTCGCGCCACGGCTGATCGTCAGCCGCGCCGCGCTGCAGGCTTCGGGACTGATCCAGACCGGCAGCCTCGTCGAGCACGCCTACAAGATCAAGCTGGATGATCCCCGCGACCTTGGTGCGGTGCGCGACCGCGCCGCCAAGGAGTTTCCTTCCGCCGGCTGGTCGATCCGCACCAGCGACCGCGCTGCGCCATCGCTGACGGAGAACATCACCCGTTTCTCGCAGTTCCTGACGCTGGTCGGCCTTACCGCGCTGATCGTCGGCGGCGTCGGCGTTGCCAACGCGGTCCGGGCCTTTCTCGACTCCAAGCGGACGACGATCGCCACCTTCAAATGCCTTGGCGCGCCCGCGTCGGTCGTGGTGCTCGTTTATCTGTTCCAGATCGCCATCATCGCCTTCGCTGGCATCCTGATCGGTCTGGCGCTCGGCGCCATCTCGCCTGTGATCGCCGCCCAATTCCTGGCACAGTTCCTGCCGGTCTCGACGGCACCGGCGCTCTATCCGGGCGCGCTGCTGCTGGCCGCTGTCTTCGGCATCCTGACGACGCTGGCCTTTGCCATCCTGCCGCTGGGGCATGCCCGCGAAGTTCCCGCAACGGCTCTGTTCCGCGAACAGGGCTTCGAAGCCCGTGCCCTTCCCTCCTGGCCCTATATCCTGCTGGCCGGCGTCTTCATGGCAGCACTTGCGGGGCTGGCGATCGTCACCGCCTACGACCGCTTCATCGCCGTCGTCTTTGTCGGCGCCATCGTCTTCGCCTTCGTGATTCTGCGCGCCGTGGCCGCCCTGATCGCCTGGCTGGCAAAACGCAGCCCGCGCGTCAGTTCGCCGGCGCTGCGTCTGGCAATCGGCAATATCCACCGCCCCGGCGCCTTGACGCCCTCTGTCGTGCTCTCGCTGGGCCTTGGGCTGGCGCTCCTGGTAACGCTGACGCTGATCGACGGCAATCTGCGCCAGCAGCTGACTGGCCGCATGGCAGGCGGCGCGCCGAATTTCTTCTTCGTCGACATCCAGAGTGCCCAGGTGGAGAGCTTCCGCAACCTGATCAAGCAGCAGGCGCCTGATGGCAAGCTGGTGGAAGTGCCGATGCTGCGGGGCCGCATCCTGGCCTTCAACGGCGAAGACGTCACCAAGCGCAAGGTGCCGCCGGCAGGGCAATGGGTCCTGCGCGGCGACCGCGGCATCACCTATTCCGAAAACATCCCCGAGAATGCTGCACTCACAGAGGGCAGCTGGTGGCCAAAGGATTACAGCGGCGAGCCGCAGGTTTCCTTTTCCGCCGAAGAGGCAGGCGAACTCGGCCTCAAGATTGGCGATACCGTCACTGTCAACGTGCTGGGCAGAAACATCACCGCGCGGATCACCAACCTGCGCAAGGTCCAGTGGGAATCACTGTCGCTGAACTTCGTGATGGTCTTTTCGCCGAATACGTTCCGTGGCGCCCCGCATGCCTGGCTGGCAACGCTGACCGATCCCTCGGCAAGCGCGACCGAAGAGACAGCGATCCTGAAGACTGTCACCAACACCTATCCGACGGTGACAAGCGTCCGCGTCAAGGATGCGATCGATATCGTCAACCAGCTGGTCGGACAGCTTGCGACCGCGATCCGCGCGGCGGCTTCGGTCGCACTCATTGCCTCTATCCTGGTGCTGGCAGGCGCGCTCGCCGCAGGAAACCGGGCCCGGACGCACGATGCGGTGGTGTTGAAAACGCTGGGTGCAACGCGCGCCATGCTCATCCGCGCCTTCAGTTACGAGTATCTGATGCTCGGTGCGGCCACCGCCATCTTCGCCCTTCTGGCAGGCGGCGTGGCAGCATGGTTCATCGTCAGCCGTATCATGCGGCTACCCTCCGCCTTCCTCCCGGATGTCGCGGGTCTGACGATCGTCACCGCCCTGGTGCTGACCGTGGGGATCGGCCTCATCGGAACCTGGCGCATCCTCGGCCAGAAGGCGGCACCCGTTCTGCGCGAGCTCTAGGGCTGGCACTGGTAATGCAGCGCCCAATAAAATAGCTTCACCTTACGGCGATTTAACCCCGCCGCCGGTTGCAAGGGCCTTGTTTGCAAAGGGCGAAAGCCTCATATTGACCGCAGGCATGCTGGAGCTCCGCAGCGGCGCCCGGGTCGCAAAGCCCGACACCGTATTCACATCGGAGCTTGTAAGAGGAAACTATGGCTGACCTTCGTAACTACCAAAGCCGGACGCAGACTGGCGAGATGATCGACCAGGGGCTGCGCTCCTATATGCTCAAGGTCTACAACCTGATGGCGCTGGGTCTGGCGATAACGGGTGTAGCCGCATTTCTGTCATTCCAATTCGCCTTTGCCGACGGTCAGCTGACCGCCTTTGGCCAGGCCATCTATCTGAGCCCGCTGAAGTGGGTCGTCATCCTGGCTCCATTGGCCATGGTGTTCTTCCTGAGCTTCCGGATCAACCGCATGAGCGTTTCGGCCGCGCAGACCACCTTCTGGATCTACGCCGCGCTGGTGGGTCTGTCGCTCTCGTCTCTGCTGCTGATCTACACCGGCCAGAGCGTGGTGCAGACATTCTTCATCACCGCCGCCTCGTTCGGTGCACTGTCGCTCTACGGTTATTCGACCAAGCGTGATCTCTCGGCCATGGGCTCGTTCCTAGTGATGGGTCTGTTTGGCCTGATCATCGCGTCGGTCGTGAACATCTTCCTGGGCTCGTCTGCCCTTCAGTTCGCGATCTCCGTGATCGGCGTCCTGATCTTCGCCGGCCTGACGGCCTACGATACGCAGCGGATCAAGGAAATGTACTACGAAGCCGATGGTGCCGAGGTCATGGGCCGCAAGGCGATCATGGGCGCGCTGACGCTCTATCTCGACTTCATCAACCTGTTCATGTTCCTTCTGCAGTTCATGGGTAACCGCAAGTAAGACGGAACTGTTGACGGCCAGACCGTCTGGCCGAATGCGAGACAACCGAGCCGCCTGCAACAGAGATGTTGCGGGCGGTTTTGTTTTTCGGAGTGTGGATTGGGCGCTGTGGTCACGCAGCTGGCAAATAACGGCCAGCCTTGCGCGTCTTAAAGCTTGCGTGCCGCCAGGCGCCGACGGTCGAGCGCAACATGGTCGGAGCCGCGCTTCGTCAGGCGGAATTGCCGCTTCTGGAACTCGCCGCGAATCTCGATAAAGCCCTTCTCCTCGGCTTCGTTCAAGGTCTTCAGGCTGGTGCCCTCAGGGAGAGACTGCCAATCAATGCCGACGGCGGCGTGCAGCAAAACCAGAATCTTGATAATGGCGTTTCTCCATGGCTGACGCATGCGGCCGATCTGCCGCCTGACGCAAAGGCCTGTTCCGCGAAAGCTGTTCTCTAGAAGCTCCGGCGGGTTCGGTCAACTCGCCGGCCTTGGCCGCCACACGGCTGTCATCTCCGGCTTACCGGAACAGAAGGCAGCGGCACAATCACGACGGCGGCAGGCAAGTGCCCTGCATGGTCCCGATATCCTTATTCGCTTTTCCTGTTGCCAAATCTCGCGCCGGATGGTTTTCAGCCTGAATCCCATTCCAGACATCGGCCGCCCAATGACCGTTAATCTCCGCGATATCGCCATCTCCGACCTCGATGCCATCACCGCGATTTACCGTGAGGCGGTGCTGTCAGGCGTCGCCAGCTACGAGATTGCCCCGCCGGAACGCCAGGAGATGGCCACGCGGCTGGCTGCCATAACGGGCCAGGGCTACCCATATCTCGCCGCCATTGACGAAGACGGCGTGCTGCTGGGCTATGCCTATGCATCCGCGTTCCGCACCCGCCCGGCTTACCGATGGATGGTCGAGGATTCGATCTATCTGGCGCCGGAGGCCCGGGGAAAGGGCGTTGGCAAGGCGTTGCTCGGGGAACTGATTGCCCGCTGCACGGCGCTTGGCTTCCGGCAGATGGTCGCCGTGATCGGCGGAGCCCATCCGGCATCGATCGCGCTGCATCGTTCATTGGGTTTCGAGGAAACCGGCCTGCTCAAGGGTACCGGCTACAAGCACGGCCGCTGGCTGGACACCATGCTCATGCAGCGGCAGCTGGGCGAGGGAACGGATACCGATCCGGACCCCTCGGTCTATCCAGGCACCCTTTACAAGGGCTGACGGCTATTTGTCGACGAGCTTCAGCACCTTGTCGAACACCTTCAGCACCTGCTGCAGCTCGTGGCCGCGCTTCAGGATCATGCCGTTGGTGTTGACGACGGAATAGGCGCCCTGCTTGTTGGCAAGCTTGGGGTCTTTCTCGATGGTGAAGAGCGGCATTTCGCCGGAGCGCTTGAAGACGGAGAACACCGCCTTGTCCTTCATGTGGTCGATTGCGTAGTCTTTCCACTCGCCCTCGCCGACCATGCGGCCGTAGATCCACAGGATCGCATCCAACTCTCGCCGGTGAAAGGTCACCGGCAACGGATCCTTATTCTGCTTGTATTCTTTAAGATCGACGACGACTGAGGAACTATTGTCGGCGGAACGGTGATCGCCATGCCGCAAATCCGGCTGATCTGTCATCAGTCTCCCAAGGCCTCTCGCTTATGACAGGAGAGTGACAGTTTGCCCGACCCGCCGCAAATTGCAAGTGCGGCCAGTCATCACATTAAGCATATGCTATGCAATCTCCTGAGCGCCGCAATTCAGTCAAAACAGCGCCTCATTTGCAGGGGAAATTCCGCTCACCGATTTGGCGCCAGCGCGCCAAAGGGCCCGGCTGAGCGTATCGACCTTAACCCCAGCCCCGAATACGATTAGCCGGGCCGCCCCGTTTTCCATCCTGAACGGATGAAACTTTCAGATATTTTTCCCGGCCATGACGACGGTTGCGCCCAGGATCGCGGCCGGATCACCGTCAGCCGTAGCAGCCTGTAACAGGATTGCACAGCCTTCAAGGTCGGCCTTTTGCAGAACCGTTGCAGGTAAAGTCAGGCTTGTTGCCTTTCCGTCCCACATTCCGACAGTTTCAATGTCGCTTACGCTGTTGATATAGGAAATCTTCTGGCCGCTGTTTTCGCCCTTCTCGACGTCGATGGTCTTTTCCTTGTCGAAATAGACCATCACCACATTGGCCTTCCCCTGGCCGGCGCCAATCTTGATCTCCAGCTCATCGCCCCGCATCTGCGCATCGATAGGGACATTCAGTCCCTTGCCGTCGGTCGAAAAACCATCAATCTTGCCGTTGATCGCCGAGAGATCGGAGCCGGTCATATGATCACGGCCGTTGACGACAACCTGTGGCGTGTAAACGTTGCTGCGGCCGAGCATGCGGGCATAGCCGTACTGACGCTCGGTGTTCTGCTTGGAACTCAGCGTGTCGGTCCAGCCGAGATAGTTCCAGTAATCGACATGATAGGCGAGCGCGATCACATTGCCCTGGCCAACGATCTTGCGAAATGCGGCATCGGCAGGCGGACAGGATGAGCAGCCCTGCGAGGTAAACAGTTCAACGACGCCCTTCGGCTTGCCGTCTTCGGCTTGAAGTGGTGCTGCGAGCACCAGACCGGCAATCAGCGAAATCAAAAAACGCGGCGACATTGCAACCTCTTTATCCAGGACATCGGGCGAACGAAGGCCGCGCGGCCTGATTGACGACCGTAGAGATAATCCTTCCGGTTCCAAACGGGAAGTAACGAAGGGGTGAGACATCCCCGCCCGCCGCCACGCCGGGAACACATCGCCGTGAGCCCCGTCCCCGCAAAGAAAAACCGCCGGAGATTGCTCCCCGGCGGCGATTATCATGTGCTTGTCTTAAGAATTAAGCAGCGAGGTCGCGCAGAACCGTCTGCAGGATGCCGCCGTTGTTGAGGTAGATGACCTCATCGAGCGTATCGACACGCGACAGCAGCGGGACGTCCTTCACCGAGCCGTCGCCGTAGGTGATCTTGGCGATCTTCTTTTCGCGCGGCTTGATGTTCTCGAGACCTTCGATCGTGACGATTTCATCGCCCTTGAGGCCGAGGCTTGCCCAGGTCGTGCCTTCTTCGAAGACGAACGGGATGATGCCCATGCCGACCAGGTTCGAGCGATGGATACGCTCGAAGGACTGGGCGATGACGGCCTTGACGCCGAGCAGGTTGGTGCCCTTCGCAGCCCAGTCACGCGACGAGCCGTTGCCGTATTCGACACCCGCGAAGATGACGAGCGGAACGCCCTCTGACTTGTACTGCATGGCCGCGTCGTAGATCGATTCCTCTTCCTTCGACGGGTAATGGATGGTGTAGCCACCTTCCTTGCCGTTCGGGCCGAGCATGTGGTTGCGGATGCGGATGTTGGCGAAGGTGCCGCGCATCATGACTTCATGGTTGCCGCGGCGCGTGCCGTACTGGTTGAAGTCAGCAACACCGACATTGTGCTCGATGAGGTAGGCACCGGCAGGAGACGCCGCCTTGATCGAACCGGCCGGGGAAATGTGGTCGGTGGTGATCTTGTCGCCGAAGAGACCGAGAACGCGCGCACCCTTGATGTCGGAGATGCCCGTGCCGGTCTTGCCCATACCGACGAAATACGGCGGGTTCTGAACGTAGGTCGAGTTGTCGTCCCAGGCATAGGTCTGGCCCGGAGGGACCTGAACGGCCTGCCAGTTGACGTCGCCCTTGAATACGTCGGCGTACTTTGTCTCGTAAAGTTCGCGGGTGACGTATTTCTGGATGAACCCCTGGATCTCGTGCGAGGTCGGCCAGATATCCTTCAGATAGACCGGGTTGCCGTTCTGATCTTCACCGATCGGCTCCTTGGTCAGGTCCTTCTGGACCGTGCCGGCAAGCGCATAGGCGACGACGAGCGGCGGGGAAGCGAGGTAGTTCGCCTGAACGTCAGGAGAAATACGGCCTTCGAAGTTGCGGTTGCCCGAAAGCACACCCGAAACGATCAGACCCTTGTCGTTGATCGTCTTCGAGACCGGCGCCGGCAGCGGGCCGGAATTGCCGATGCAGGTCGTGCAGCCGAAGCCGACGAGGTTGAAGCCGAGCTTGTCGAGATCAGCCTGAAGGCCCGACTTTGCCAGGTATTCGCCAACGACCTGCGAGCCAGGTGCGAGCGAAGTCTTGACCCACGGCTTGGTCTTCAGACCCTTGGCAACGGCGTTGCGGGCGAGAAGGCCGGCAGCGATCAGAACCGACGGGTTGGAGGTGTTGGTGCAGGAGGTGATCGCCGCAATGGCGACGTCGCCATGACCAAGATCGAAATCGGTGCCTTCGACCGGGTAGCGGTTCGAGAGCTGGCCCGGCTTCTTGTAGTCGGCGTCCATCGAACCGGCGAAACCGGCAGCGATGTTTTCGAGCGGGATGCGGCCTTCCGGACGCTTCGGGCCGGCCATGGCAGGCACGACGTCGCCGAGGTCGAGTTCGAGCGTATCGGTGAAGACGAGGTCGGAACCATCGCCATCGCGCCACATGCCCTGAGCCTTGGAATAGGCTTCGACGAGCGCGATACGCTCCTTGGTGCGGCCGGAAACGTTGAGATAGTTGATGGTTTCGCCGTCAACCGGGAAGAAGCCGCAGGTCGCGCCATATTCCGGACCCATGTTGCCGATCGTCGCGCGGTCGGCGAGCGGCATGTTGTCCATGCCCGGGCCGAAGAATTCGACGAACTTGGAAACGACGCCCTTCTTGCGCAGCATCTGCACGACCATCAGCACGAGGTCGGTCGCGGTAACGCCTTCCTTGAGCTTGCCGGTGAGTTTGAAGCCGATGACTTCAGGCAGGAGCATCGAGACTGGCTGGCCGAGCATGGCCGCTTCGGCTTCGATACCGCCAACGCCCCAGCCGAGAACGCCGAGACCGTTGATCATCGTCGTGTGGCTGTCGGTGCCGACGCAGGTATCCGGATAAGCGATTGTTTCGCCATCCTCTTCCTTCGTCCAGACGGTCTGGCCAAGATATTCGAGATTGACCTGGTGACAGATGCCGGTGCCCGGAGGAACGACGCGGAAATTCTTGAATGCCTGCTGGCCCCACTTCAGGAAACGGTAGCGCTCGCCGTTGCGCTGGTATTCCAGCTCGACGTTCTTGGCAAAAGCCTGCGGCGTGCCGAATTCGTCGACGATGACGGAGTGATCGATGACGAGATCGACGGGAACCAGCGGGTTGATCTTCTCGGGGTCGCCACCGAGCGAAACCATCGCGTCGCGCATTGCCGCGAGGTCGACGACGGCGGGAACGCCGGTGAAGTCCTGCATCAGCACGCGCGCCGGGCGATAGGCGATTTCGTTTTCGACGGTGCCCTTGTTGTTCAACCACTCGGCAACGCCGAGGATGTGCTCCTTGGTGACCGACTGGCCATCTTCGAAGCGCAGCAGGTTCTCCAGCAGAACCTTCATCGAATAGGGAAGCTTCGAAACGCCCGGAAGACCATTCGCCTCAGCCTTGGGAAGGCTGTAATAGACGTAGTCCTTACCATCGACAGTGAGGGTGGAGCGACAATTGAAGCTGTCAAGAGACTTAGACACGAGATACCCCGTTTCTGATAGCCAACACAGTCGTGCGAACGCCTATGCACTTAATGCACATCAGGATGCGGGTACGGCCATTTCCGCTGTCCGCACGTGGAAAGAATATTCCATGTTCGGCGCAAGGATGAAGTTCACGCCGACCGCTGGCGTGGTTGCGGGTCTTATAGATAATTTCTAAGAAGGGTGCCAGATACTGCGTGGCCCATTTCGGACATTTTTTGCGTCGCGATGACTAAAATCTTAATCAACGGAAACGCCATGCATCTGACTGCCGAAAATCTCTCAGCACGCCGCGGCGAAGACCTGATTTTCAAGGATATCTCGTTCCGCATCGAAGCCGGCGAAGCACTGGTTTTGACAGGGAAAAATGGATCAGGAAAATCCACTTTGCTGCGTGTCATGGCGGGACTTCTGCGGCCCGAAACCGGCAGCGTCCGCTTCACTGATTCGCAAGGCTCTTCAGAACATCGCGCCAGCGAAATCAGCCACTATCTTGGCCACCGCAACGCGATGAAAAGCGAGCTCACGGTCGCCGAAAATCTCGCCTTCTGGCAGGACTTTCTCGGCAACGCTTCCGGTGGCGAGGGACTGCCGATCATGGAGGCCGCGGAGGCCGTCGGCCTCCCCGGCATCACCCACCTCCCCTTCGGCTATCTCTCCGCCGGCCAGCAACGCCGCTTCGCCTTCGCCAAACTGTTGGTCGCCCACCGCCCTGTGTGGATCCTGGATGAACCGACTGCAGCACTCGATGCGAGTGCGGACAGGATGTTTGCGGCGCTGATTGCAGCGCATCAGAAGAAGGGCGGGATCGTGCTGGCCGCGACGCATCAGCCGCTGGGGTTGGAGAATGCAAGGGAATTGCGGATGAGCGGGTTTGCCGCGGTGGATCAGGGGGTGTGGGGATGAGGTTTTACCGTGTGTCCACCCCCCTCTGCCCTGCCGGGCATCTCCCCCTCAAGGGTGGAGATCGACCTGTTGCGGCGGCCCAACAAAATAGTGACAAGAGAGCGAGCGGTCACGCCCAGCCAATCTCCCCCCTTGAGGGGGAGATGTCCAGCAGGACAGAGGGGGGTACTCCACGCTCAACCGGCAACGAGAACCACCTCAAATGACCGCCCTCTTCCTCCGCGACCTGAAGCTCTCGATCCGCGCCGGCGGCGGCGCGCTCATCGGCGTCTTGTTTTTTCTCACCGTCGTCGCCGTCATCCCCTTCGGCGTCGGCCCCGATCTCAACCTGCTTTCCCGCATCGGCCCAGCCATTGTCTGGATCGGCGCACTGCTATCGGCGCTTCTCGGCCTCGACCGCCTGTTCCAGGCCGAGCGCGACGACGGATCGCTGGATCTTCTGCTGATGCAGGAAACGCCGCTGGTGCTCACCGTCCTCGTCAAATGCCTCGCCCACTGGACCGCCACCAGCCTGCCGCTGGTCATCGCCTCGCCGCTGCTCGGCCTCTTCATGAACATGAACGAGACGGCGATCGGCGCCACGATGCTGACGCTGCTGGTCGGCTCGCCCGCCATCACCTTCATCGGTGCCGTCGGCGCAGCCGTCGCGGTTGCCCTGCCGCGCGGCGGGCTGCTGGTCTCGATCCTCGTGTTGCCGCTCGCCATTCCAGTGCTGATCTTCGGCGTCAGCGCCAGCTATGCGGCCGTCGAGGATCCGGCACCCTTCCTGCCGCCCTTCCTTATTCTCATCGCATTGACGCTGTTCTTTGCGGTCATCGGCCCGGCAGCGGCAGCGCTGGCACTCAGAAACACGTCGGATTGATCATGGCGTTGACCGGCATCAATTGCGGGAAGTACCCGTTCAAGGTAAAGAACCGCTCATGAGCGAAACAAGCCTTGCCATCAGCAAATTCAGCGACCTCGCGAACCCCACGCGGTTCCTGGCGCTGGCACAACGCATCATTCCCTGGATGGCTGGCATCACGGCTCTCTGTCTGGCCGTGGGGCTGTATCTCAGCTTCGCGACCGAGGGCGACTACCAGCAGGGCGAAACCGTCCGCATCATGTATATCCATGTGCCCTCGGCCTGGCTGGCGATGATGTGCTATACCGTCATGAGCATCTCGGCGATCGGCACACTCGTCTGGCGCCACCCGCTGGCCGATGTCGCTGCGAAATCCGCAGCACCTCTGGGCGCCGCCTTCACCCTGCTCGCGCTCGTCACCGGCTCGCTCTGGGGCAAGCCGATGTGGGGAACCTGGTGGGTCTGGGACGCGCGCCTGACATCCGTCTTCGTGCTCTTTCTGATGTATCTCGGCCTGATCGCGCTGAACCGCGCCATCGATGATCCGTCGAAGGCTGCACGTGTCGTCGCGGTGCTGATCCTCGTCGGCTTCGTCAACATTCCGATCATCAAATTCTCGGTCGAATGGTGGAACACGCTGCACCAGCCGGCAAGCGTCATGCGCCTCGACGGCCCAGCAATCGATCCGGAATTCCTGCGCCCGCTCTTCGTCATGGCCATCGGATTCACGCTGCTGTTCTTCACGCTGCACATCATGGCGATGCGCAACGAGATCTGGCGCCGCCGTGTTGCCGCCCAGCGCCGCCTTGCCGCCCGTCTGGCGAGCCGCGAGGACTAATCGATGTCTCACGCTTTCTACGTCTATAGCGCCTACGGCTTCGCTGCCCTCATCACCATAGCCGTCACGCTCTGGATCTGGGCCGATGGCCGCGCACGCCAGAAGGAACTCGCCGCTCTGGAAGAATCCGGCATCCGCCGCCGCTCGGCACGGCCGAAGGGTAGCGAATGAGCGCGCCCGAAACCCAGCCGGCCGCCCGCCGCGGCGTCAGTCGCTATGTCGTGGCATTGATTCCGCTCGCCGTCTTCGGCGGCATCGCCGCCACCGCCGGGAAAATGCTCTACGACCAGGATTTCCACGGCAAGGACATTTCCGAAATCCCCTCGGCGCTGCTCGGCACCAAGGCACCATCGCTGAACCTCGCCCCGCTTGAAGGCTCGAACCTTCCGGCGCTCACCGATGCGGCCGTGAAGGGCAAGCTGACGCTCGTCAACGTCTTTGCCTCCTGGTGCATCCCCTGCCGCCAGGAGCATCCGATCCTGAAGCAACTGGCCGCCGACGGCAGACTGAACATCGTCGCCATCAACTACAAGGACAAGAGTGCGAACGCGCTCCAGTTTCTGAACGAGCTCGGCAACCCCTTCAACGCCATCGGCGTCGATCCGAACGGCAAGGCAGCGATCGATTGGGGTGTCTATGGCGTACCGGAAAGCTATCTCGTCGGCCCCGACGGCACGATCCTCTATAAGCGCGTCGGCCCCTTCGATGAGATCAGCATGAAGGAAGGACTGTTTCCGGCAATGGAGAAGGTGCTGGGAAAACCGGCGTCCTAAACCGCACTCTGCCAGGCCTTTACGGCTTCGACCGGCCAGACCAGCATCAAGACATTGAGCGTCAGGTTGTCCCGGATCATGTAGCCGGTGAAAATCTCAAAGAAGATGGCGATCGCCACCGTCAGGGCCACCGGCGCACGCGCGGCGAAGAAGAAACCGACGACCATGAAGACCGCGTCCATCGCCGAATTCAGAATGCTGTCGCCGTAGTAATCGAGCGAGATCGTCGCGGCCCGATAGCGGTCGATGATGATCGGCGAATTCTCGAGCAGTTCCCAGCTGGATTCGATCACCAGCGCCAGCAGCAGTTTCGCGCCGATAGGCTTGTTGCGCAGCACGAGATGCGCAAGCCCGTAAAACAGGAAGCCGTGAATGATGTGGGACGGGGTGTACCAGTCGGACAGATGCTGGGAATTGCCGCTGGAATTGACGGTACCTTCCCAGAGCTTGACGTAGCCGCAGGTGCAGATCGGCGTGCGGCCCATGAAATATTCGGCGACGATCTGCGCCAGAAGCACGCCCGCGCAGGCGATGAACCAGAAGTTCTGATATTTCGTCCGCTCAGCCGTGCCGTCGAAGCTCACTTGTCGGTCTCTCCGGCAGGCTGCACCGTATGTTTCAGGATCAGCGGCATTTGCGCCATGGTAAAGATGATCGTGATCGGCATCGTGCCCCAGACCTTGAAGGCGATCCAGAAGTCATCGGAGAAATTCCGCCATACGACTTCGTTGAGCACGGCCAGAAACAGGAAGAAGATGCCCCAGCGCAGCGTCAGCTTGCGCCAGCCCTCAGCATCGAGCTGGAAGGCGGCGTTGAACACATAGCCGAGCAGGGACTTGCCGAAGGCAAGGCCGCCCAGCAGCGCTACACCGAACAGCGCGTTGACGATCGTCGGCTTCATCTTGATGAAGGTTTCGTTCTGCAGATAGATCGACAGCGAGCCGAAGATCAGCACGACGATGCCCGAGACGAAGGGCATGATCGGCAGATGGCCGAGGATGATCTTCGAGGCAACCAGCGAAATGACGGTCGCCGCCATGAACAGGCCGGTGGCGACGAAGAGCGGGCCGCCAAGCTCGCTCAGAGCCGGAAACCGGTCGACCAGCCACTGGCCGCGAAGGTTGGCGAAGAAGAAGATCAGCAGCGGGCCGAGCTCGAGCGCCAGCTTCAGCATCGGGTGATGCCGGTCGGCGGAAGAGGGCGTGATATCGCTTTCGGTGGTCATGCGTGCGTCGAACCTATTCGTTTGTCAGGCGCGGCATGCGCGCCCTTCTCGTCATATCTGTGGCATCATTGCCCGAGACCGGCAATGGCATGGGCAAAATCCTCGGCCTCGAACGGCTCCAGATCGTCCACACCCTCGCCGACGCCGATGAAATAGACCGGCAGCTTGTGCTTGGCGGAGATCGCCACGAGGATACCGCCGCGCGCCGTGCCGTCGAGCTTGGTCATGATCAACCCGTTGACGCCCGCGACATTGCGGAAGATTTCCACCTGGTTGAGGGCGTTCTGCCCGGTCGTTGCGTCCAGCGTCTGCAAAACGGTATGCGGCGCATCGGGATCGAGCTTGCCGAGCACGCGCACGATCTTTTCCAGCTCCGCCATCAGCTCGGCCTTGTTCTGCAGGCGTCCGGCGGTATCGATGATCAGCACGTCGCATTTCTTCGCCTTGGCCTGCTCGAAGGCATCATAGGCAAGACCGGCGGCATCGGCGCCAAGCTTGGTGCCGATGAATTCCGACTTGGTGCGATCGGCCCAGATCTTCAACTGCTCGATCGCCGCAGCGCGGAACGTATCGCCAGCGGCAACCATCACCTTCAGTCCGGCGCCGGAGAGCTTCGCGGCCAGCTTGCCGATCGTCGTCGTCTTTCCGGTGCCATTGACGCCGACGACGAGGATGACATGCGGCTTGTGGCTGAGATCGAGCTGCAGCGGCTTGGCGACGGGCTTCAGCACCTTGGCGATCTCGTTCGCCATGATGCGGCTGACGTCTTCGCCTGTTACATCCTTGCCGTAGCGCTCGGAGGCCAGCGTATCGGTGACGCGCAGCGCCGTCTCGACGCCAAGGTCGGCCTGGATCAGCAGGTCTTCAAGGTCCTGCAGCGTTTCGTCATCGAGCTTGCGCTTGGTGAAGAGCGCGGCGATCTGGCCGGTGAGCTGTGAGGAGGTCCGGGCAAGGCCGGCTCGCAGGCGCTGGAACCAGGTGAGCTTGGGTTGCGAGACGAGCGGTTCGGGTTCGGAGGCGGCAGCGCCGGTGGCGAAGCCCTTGGGTAGGATGAGCGGCTCGGATGCCTCGGTTGTCGTAGGTGACGATTCTTCGAGGTCGGCGGGAGCGATACCCCCCTCTGCCCTGCCGGGCATCTCCCCCTCAAGGGGGGAGATCGGCTGGGGGCGCTCGCTCGCTTCTGGAGCTATTTCGTCCTCAACGGAAGCCGCTGCAGTTTCTGCCTGGACTTCAACAGGCTCTTCGTCCGCTATTACTGAATCAGCAGCCGCCTCGACCTCCACCCGATCTCCCCCCTTGAGGGGGAGATGTCCCGGAGGGACAGAGGGGGGCGTATCCGCAGGTATTGCGCTTTGGTCTTCAGTTTGGGCCTCAGCTTCCGCCTGCAACAGCGACAACGGCACGACACCGATGTCACCCAGCTGCTCGGCATCCGGCAGGATCGCCGGCTCCTCTTCCGCTGGGGCTACGGGCTCAGCAGCATCCGCAACCGGCCCACCGCCCGTATCCACCTCTTCCGCCAGCACCGGATCGGCAGCAACCGGCAGCTCGTCCTTCACCGGCTCGACGGCGGGCGCAGCCTCCTGCGGCTTTGCCTCCTCGAGCGGCTTGCCGAAGGTGAAGACCTTTTTGATGAAACTGAACGCCATTTGAATTCCGTAAACTCAGGCGGCTTCCGCCGCCGTCAATTGCATGTCGAGGTGCTTGCCGTTGTGGCCGGTGATCTCGGCCTGCAGCAGAGAGCGCGGGCGAAGGCCGGGAGCGGCGGCAAGCGTGAAATTTTCCGTATGCGCCAGACCGTTGTTTTCCACCAGCAGCCACTGCCGCGTTCCAACCATTCTGTCCAAATGGGAGCGATGCAGCGTCTGTCCAGTGGCGCGCAGCCGTGCGGCGCGGTCCTTGATCAGCGAACGATCGAGCTGCGGCATGCGGGCAGCGGGCGTTCCGGGACGCAGGCTGTAAGGGAAAACGTGCAGATGCGTGATATCAGCCTCTTCCGCGAGGCTGGCGGCATTGGCGAACATCTCCTCGGTTTCCGTCGGGAAACCGGCGATCATGTCCGCCCCGAAAGCCATGTCCGGGCGCAGGCGCCGCACCTGAGCGACAAAATCGAGCGCATCGGCGCGGCCGTGCCGCCGCTTCATGCGCTTCAGGATCATGTCGTCGCCATGCTGCAGCGACAGATGCAGATGCGGCATGAAGCGCGGCTCGTCGGCGATCAGATCGAAGAGGTGGCTATCCGCCTCGATACTGTCGATGGAGGAAAGCCTGAGACGGCGGATTTCCGGGATCTGCTTCAACAGCGTCTTGGCCAGCATTCCAAGCGTCGGTTCACCCGGAAGGTCGGCGCCATAGCTGGTCGCATCGACACCGGTCAGCACGATCTCGCTGTAGCCGCCCTCGACCAGATTGCGAGCCTGATCGACGACCGCGCCCATCGGTACCGAGCGCGAATTACCACGGCCATAGGGGATGATGCAGAAGGTACAGCGGTGATCACAGCCATTCTGCACCTGGATGAAGGCGCGCACATGCCCGTCGATATGCTTGACCATCTGCGGCGCCGTCGCCTTGACGCTCATGATGTCGTTGACGCGCAGCTTCTCTTCCGCCGAGACGCCGAAATCCGGCAGCGCGCGATAGGAGGCGCTCTTCAGCTTCTCTTCATTGCCGAGGACAGCATCGACCTCGGCCATTTCGGCAAAAACCTGCTTTTCCGTCTGCGCCGCGCAGCCGGTCACGATGATGCGGGCATGAGGATTATCGCGCCGCGCGCGGCGGATCGCCTGGCGTGCCTGTCGCACGGCCTCGCCGGTGACGGCGCAGGTATTGATGAGGATGGCATTGTTGAGCCCGGCCTTCTCGGCCTCCGCCCGCATCACTTCGGATTCGTAGGTATTGAGACGGCAGCCGAAGGTGATGACCTCGACGCCGCTCACCGCGCCTCGGCTCCCTGCTCCGCATCGCGTGCCCAGCTGCCGGTCTTGGGATCGACCATGCCGGACCATTCCCATTCGGCCGGACCGGTCATGATGACGTGATCGTCGCGCTCGCGCCACTCGATCGAGAGCGAACCCGCATTCGGGCTGCTCGCAACCTTGATGGTCACATCGCGGCCGGTGCGGCCGGTGCGGGCGGCGGAAACGGCAGTGGCGCAGGCCGCCGAACCGCAGGCAAGCGTCAGGCCGGCGCCGCGTTCCCACGTCCGCGTGGTGATCGAAGACGGCGAGGTGACCTCAGCCAGTGTAATATTCGCCTTTTCAGGGAACATCGGGTGGTTTTCGAGCAGCGGCCCGAAACGGCCGAGATCGAAGGACATCACGTCCCTGTCGACCCAGAAGATCGCATGCGGATTGCCCATCGAGGCAACCGACGGCGAATGCAGCACCGGATTGTCGATCGGCCCGATTTGCAGTTCGATGCGGCTCGTATCGTAGAATTCTTCGGCAAGCGGGATCTTGTCCCATTCGAAAACGGGCTTGCCCATATCGACCGAAATCGTCCCATCCGCCTGCTCGACGGCATTGAGGATCCCGGCGACGGTCTGGAAGGTGAAGGCCTTCTTGCCGGTCTCGGCAGCGAGTGCCTGCACGACACAGCGCGTGCCGTTGCCGCAGGCCTGCGCCTTCGAGCCGTCGGAATTCAGGATATCGATCCAGGCATCAGTACCCTGAGCCTTCGGATCATGGATCGCCATGATCTGATCGAACTGTGTTGCCGGATCGGCGTTCAGCGCAATCGCCGCAGCGAGCGTCACGGCATCCGGACGTCCACGCATATCGACAACCAGGATCTTGTTTCCAAGCCCGTTCATCTTCGCGAATTCGACCGTTGTGCTCATTGCTGCTGCTTCCATTGCTTTCGGCCTGTATATGGCGGAAATGCGGGGGAATTACCAGTAGGCCGCCGATAGCTCAAGCCTTGGGAACGTCGAACGCTTCCCCTGCCCTCAGCGGCCGGAAACGGCCAGGCGCCATGCCGCGCGCCGCAAGCGCGGTCTCCAGCGCCTCGACTGGCGCATCGATTGCCTCGTTCGTCAGCTGGAACGTCGCGAAGTGGTGCCCCGCCACATAGGCGGCATTGGCGAGCTCCATGCCCTCCACCGCCTCCTCCGGATTTTGATGCTGCCCCTTCATGAACCAGCGCGGCTCGTAAGCGCCGAACGGCAGGATCGCCAGCCGGAAGCCACCATGTTTCTCGCGGACAGCACGGTAGTTGATGCCATCGTGAAAGCCGGTATCGCCGACATGGTAGATTTTGCCTGCCGGCGTCGAGATGACGAAGGCTGCCCAGAGCGCCATGCGCCGGTCGCGCGTGCCGCGCGCCGACCAGTGATGGCAGGGCTCGGCATCGATGGTGACCCCATCCCAATAGGAAAGCCGGTCGCCCCAATCCATATCGGAGATCTTCGTCTCGGGGATCGCACGATGGATGATCGTATCATTGCCGAGCGGCGTCACGAAATGCGGGCCATGCTCCTCATGCAGCCGCCTCAGCGTCCTGACATCGAGATGATCATAGTGATTGTGCGAGACGAGCACGATATCGATCGGCGGCAGATCCTCGAAGCGAATGCCGGGTGGCGAAACGCGGCGCGGGCCGGCGAAGGAGAAGGGGCTGGCGCGATCCGACCAGACAGGATCCGTCAATATATTCAGCCCGGAAACCTGGATCAGCATCGTCGCGTGGCCAACCATGGTCACCCGCAAATCCTCGCCGCTGACGCGTTCTACGGGCTTGGCGGACGGAAACGGGCTCTGCACCGCCTTCGGCCAGCGAAAACGCCCGCCGCCGAACTGCCAGCGCATCAATTCGCGAAAACCGAGCGGCTCGATCCCATCGGGATTGAAAAAATGGACGCCATCGAAATGGTCGGAGACCGGCCCCTGGTAATAGGCATTGCGCATCTTGGCGTCGGGCATGAACGGATGGACTCTCGTGTCGGGAGGATGCATTTGGGAAGGCGCTGACGGTTTGAGAAGGACCGGAAGCGTGAATTTGCCCGCTCTGGCTTGACTTTCCGGCCGCTTTCCTGTTTACCGCGCCTCAATTCTGCGACGAGCGACATGACTCCGAGCCGCCGACCGGGACCTGATCCCGGAGGTCCACACCAGACAGCGCGATGCGCCCTCGGGTGCTTTTTGGCTTTGCGTCTTGTTTTCGTCAAGGAAAAGCACGAGGTTTCCGGCATATCCGGAAACACAAGGAAGAGCCTATGTTTGAAAACCTCCAGGACCGTCTTGGATCCATTCTCAATGGACTGACAGGCCGTGGCGCGCTTTCGGAAGCCGATGTTTCCGCTGCGCTGCGCGAGGTTCGCCGTGCCCTTCTGGAAGCCGACGTTTCGCTCGAAGTCGTCCGTGGCTTCACCGACCGTGTTCGCGAAAAGGCCGTCGGCGCCGAAATTCTGAAGTCGATCAAGCCCGGCCAGATGGTCGTCAAGATCGTCCATGACGAGCTGATCGAGATGCTCGGCGGCGAAGGCGTGGGCGTCGATCTTCATGCCGTTGCACCCGTCGTCATCATGATGGTGGGCCTGCAGGGCTCCGGCAAGACCACGACCTCGGCCAAGATTGCCAAGCGGCTCACCGACCGCGACAAGAAAAAGGTGCTGATGGCGTCGCTCGATACGCGCCGTCCCGCCGCCCAGGAACAGCTGCGCCAGCTCGGCGTCCAGACCGGCGTCGATACGCTGCCTGTGATCGCTGGCCAGTCGCCGACCGATATTGCCGCCCGCGCCGTTCAGGCCGCAAAGCTTGGCGGCCACGACGTCGTCATTCTCGATACCGCCGGCCGCACGCATATCGACGAACCCTTGATGGTCGAAATGGCCGACATCAAGAAGAAGTCGAACCCGCACGAAATCCTCCTGGTCGCGGATTCGCTGACCGGTCAGGACGCCGTCAATCTTGCCCGCAATTTCGATGAGCGCGTCGGCATTACTGGCCTCGTCCTGACCCGCATGGACGGCGATGGCCGTGGCGGCGCAGCGCTTTCGATGCGCGCCGTCACCGGCAAGCCGATCAAACTGATCGGTGTCGGCGAGCGCATGGGCGAGCTGGAAGAATTCCATCCCCGCCGTATCGCCGACCGCATTCTCGGCATGGGCGACATCATCTCGCTGGTCGAGCGCGCTGCCGAAAACATCGACGCCGAAAAGGCAGCCGCCATGGCTGCCAAGATGGCCAAGGGCAAGTTCGACCTCAACGACCTCGCCGACCAGCTGCGCCAGATGCAGAAGATGGGCGGCATGGGCGGCATCATGTCGATGATGCCCGGCATGTCGGGCATGAAAGACAAGATGGCTTCGGCCGGCCTCAACGACAGCCTGTTCGGCCGCCAGCTCGCGATCATCTCCTCGATGACCAAGGCCGAGCGCGCCAATCCCGATATGCTGAAGCATTCGCGCAAGAAGCGTATCGCCGCCGGCTCCGGCACCGATGCCTCCGACATCAACAAGCTTCTGAAAATGCACCGCCAGATGGCGGACATGATGAAGATGATGGGCGGCAAGGGCAAAGGCGGCCTGATGAAGCAGATGATGGGCGGCCTCGCCGGCAAGATGGGTCTTGGCGGCATGGGTGGCGGAATGGGCGGAATGCCCGACCTCTCGAACATCGACCCGAAGCAGCTGGAAGCGCTACAGAAGCAGGCTGAAGCGGCGGGTCTTGGAAAGCCGGGCGGCGGCATGCCGGGCCTCGGCGGACTTCCGGGCCTGGGTGGCGCCAAGCTGCCGGGTCTCGGTGGTGGTTTCCCGGGGCTTCCCGGTTTGCCCAAGAAGAAGTGAAAGGGTCGCCTGAACGATGATTGATCCTGAAATCAAAGCTCAGCTTTCGAGCTACCGCCAGTCGATCGACAATATCGACGCGGCACTCGTCCACATTCTGGCCGAACGCTTCCGCTGCACCAAAGAGGTCGGCGTTCTAAAGGCCAAGTACCAGCTGCCGCCGGCCGATCCGGCGCGCGAAGAATACCAGATCGAACGCCTTCGCCGCCTGGCCAAGGATGCCAATCTGGATCCGGATTTCGCCGAGAAGTTCCTGAACTTCATCATCAAGGAAGTCATCCGGCATCATGAGCAGATCGCTGCGGACCACGCCGCAGCAAAATGAACCTGCCGCCCTACGAAGCGGTCAAGAAAAGCCTAAGGAGTAAATGACATGGCACTGAAAATTCGTCTCGCACGCGGTGGTTCCAAGAAGCGCCCGTACTACCACATCGTTCTCGCTGACGCCCGTTCGCCGCGCGACGGCCGCTTCCTGGAGAACCTCGGTTCCTGGAACCCGATGCTCGCCAAGGACAACGACGCGCGCATCAAGCTCGACAACGACCGCATCAAGCATTGGCTCGATCAGGGCGCACAGCCGACCGACCGCGTTCTGCGCTTCCTGAACGAAGCTGGTCTCGCCAAGCGCGACACCAAGAACAACCCGGAAAAGGCAAAGCCGGGCAAGAAGGCTCAGGAGCGCGCTGCTGAGAAGGCTCAGAAGATTGCTGACGCCGCCGAAGCTGCAGCTTCCGCAGAATAATCCGCAAGGATTTCGTTTCGAACGGGCGGCATGGCGACATGCCGCCCGTTTTCGTTTTCATTCCGGCGCACTTCGTTTATGAGAGGCTTGAACGCGGATCGATGCAGACTTCGGATGAAGGACACCATGACAAAGCTTGAGAACCCCGTGCTGATGGGCACCATAGGCGGCGCGCAGGGCATCCGCGGGGAAGTTCGTGTCAAGCCTTATACGGCCGACCCGACGGCACTCGGCGATTACGGCCACCTGCACAGCCTCGATGGCCGCGTCTTCGAAATTCTTGAGTTGCGCGAGATGAAGAACATGGTCGTCGTCCGCTTCCGCGGCATCAACGACCGCAACGCCGCCGAGGCGCTGAAGGGTCTCGAACTCTATATGGAACGCGACAATCTTCCCGACGACGAGCTGGAGGAGGACGAGTTCTACTATGCCGATCTCGAAGGCCTTGAGGCGCTCGACGACAAGGGCGTCAGCTACGGAACGATCACGGGCGTTTTCGATTTCGGCGCCGGCGACCTGCTGGAACTGAAAGGCCCGGGCAAGCGTCCGGTGCTGATCCCCTTCTCCGAAGCTTCGGTGCTGGAGATCGACCTCGAAGGCGGCACGATCCGTATCGACCCGATGGCAGCCGGCCTGATCGACGATCCGGAAGACATCTCCAAGCTCGCCACCGGCAAGCCGAAGAAAAAGAAGTAAGCCATGGCCTTCCGGGCAAGCGTGCTCACCCTCTATCCGGAGATGTTTCCGGGCCATCTTCGCTTCTCGCTGTCAGGCAAGGCGATGGAGCGCGGGCAGTGGTCGCTCGATGCCGTGCAGATCCGCGATTTCACCGCCGACAAGCACCGTACCGTCGACGACACCCCCGCTGGCGGCGGCGCCGGAATGGTGCTGAAGCCGGATGTGCTCGCCCGCGCCATCGATCAGACCTCCGAAAACGACAATCGCCCGCGCCTGCTGATGAGCCCGCGCGGCAAGCCCCTGACGCAGCAGCGCGTGCGCGAACTCGCCGCTGGCGAAGGCGTGATCATCGTCTGCGGACGTTTCGAAGGCGTGGACCAACGGGTGATCGAGGCGCGCCAGCTCGAGGAAGTCTCGATCGGCGACTATGTGCTCTCAGGCGGCGAACCGGCGGCGCTGACGCTTCTCGACGCCATCATCCGTATCCTGCCCGGCGTCATGGGCAACGATCTCTCGGGCCTGCATGAAAGCTTCGAAGGCGGTCTGCTGGAGCATCCGCATTATACCCGTCCCCAGGAATGGGAAGGCCGCGAGATCCCCGCGATCCTGACCTCGGGCAATCACGGCGCCATCGAGAAGTGGCGGCATGAACAGGCCGTCGCCCTGACCAGGAAACGACGGCCCGACCTCTTGGAAGAATAGGCGCCCGGAAGACCAGGCGCCTTTTTTGTCAGGTGGCGGCGCCGACGGCAGAGCCGCGCGTGCTCATCCTCAGCACGTAGTAAACCAGGCCGCCGATGCCGACGCCGAAGAACCAGCCATAGGTACCCCACCAATCCGGCAGGATCGATGTGAAGGTCGGCAGGATCGACGAGAACACCACGCCGACGATGAATGCGATGAAGGCGTTCGCATGCCAGCCGTTCTGGAAGCGGAATTCGCCGTCTTCCCGGTAAAGGGCCGCGACATTCAGTTCGCCCTTCCGGATCAGGTAGTAATCCACCATCATCACCCCGAAGATCGGCCCCATCGTCGAGCCGATGAAGTTGACGAAATGCGCCGCACCCGTCTCCCAGGGCGCGAATGGATAGAGTACCAGCGCGATCAGGGCCGCGATATAGCCGCCCCGCTTGAAGCTGATCTGCCGCGGGAAGACGTTGGAGAAGTCGAAGGCCGGAGACACGAAGTTGGCAACGACATTGATGCCAAGCGTCGCAACCGCAAAGGTCAAAGCCGCCAGCAGCGCCAGGAACCAGCTGTCGAACTTCGCCGAAATCGCTTCCGGATGCAGCAGCACCTCGCCATAGACCGTGAAAGCCGCCGTCGTCGTCACGCCCGCCACGAGGCAGAAGGCGAGGAGATTGATCGGCAGACCCCAGAGGTTGCCCTTGCGCAGGGTCTTCGTGTCCTTGGCGTAGCGCGAGAAGTCGCAGAAGTTCAGATAGAGCGCGGCGAAATAGGTGATCCATGTCGCGGCAACGGCCGCCAGCGCCGGGAACGAGCCGGGTTCGCCGGGTACACCGGCATCCTTGGTCTTCTCAAGCAGAACATCGCGCGGGATCTCGCTGCCGAAGGAGAAGGTCCCCGCCTTGACGACGAGATAGACCGCAAGCACCAGCATCATGATCCAGACCGCAGGCCCGGCCCAATCCTGAAACTTGCGGACGGTTTCCATGCCGCGCTGGATGATCAGCAGCTGCAGCGCCCAGATGATCACGTAGCAGATAAGCTCCAGCGTCGAATGACCGAGCATGTGGCTGTTTTGGTGGAAGGCCAGAATGCTGTCGTTGCGGATAAGGAGCGCAACGATCGCACCCGAAGCAGCCGCCGTTTGCGCGCCATACCAAAAGCAGGCAACGACGGCGCGCACCAGCGCCGGGAGGTTGGCGCCGAAGGTGCCGAAGGAAGCGCGGGCGAGAACTGGGAAGGGTACGCCCGTCTTCACGCCGGCATTGCCGACAAGGCTCATCAGGCAGAAGATGACCAGCGAACCGATACCGATCGCAATCACGAAATTGATGAAGCTGCCGCACAGCAGGAAAAGACTTGCGGCGAGGTAATAACCCCAAAGACTATGGACGTCTGAGGTCCAGACGTTGAAGATGCTGAAGGCGCCCCATTTCCTCTCTTCTGCAGGCGCCAAGTCCTCGTTATACAACGAAGGCGATGGATTGCTTATCGACATTCATTCCCCTCCAAATTCCCACGGGTCATGATTTGGCCCGAATCAGAATCTGCTCCTAAATTAGGCATTCGACAAATATTTAATCAGGGAACTCGCTGCCTTGATTGCGTGCAGCATCCGGCGCCAGGCATACGACACCGATAATCATTGCGGTTTTTCAGAGCGGGAGGGGTGACAAAGCCTGCGCGATAGGGTATGCGCACGCCCGGAATGGGAAAAAATCCCATCAACCACGTAAAGAAAAGCAGACGAATTCGCTCCTGCCTTGACGGGCATATATCCGAGGCTTGGCCAAAGATAGATCGTAGAGCGCTCTGGCTGTTGAACCAACAAAGAGGTTGAGTCATGAACATCATTCAGCAGCTTGAGGCCGAACAGGTCGCCAAGATCGAAGCCAAGCGCACCCTGCCTGAATTCTCCCCGGGCGACACCGTCCGCGTCAACGTGAAGGTCACGGAAGGCACGCGTACCCGCGTTCAGGCCTACGAAGGCGTTTGCATCGCCCGCTCCGGCGGCGGCCTGCAGGAAAACTTCACGGTCCGCAAGATCTCCTACGGCGAAGGCGTCGAGCGCGTATTCCCGGTCTACTCGCCGATGATCGAAAGCGTCGAAATCGTTCGCCGCGGTAAGGTCCGTCGCGCCAAGCTCTACTACCTGCGCGACCGTCGCGGTAAGTCTGCCCGTATCGTTGAAGACACCGGCGTTCGCGCCCGCAAGCTCAACGACGCCGAGCGCGCCGCTGTTGCCGAAGAAAAGGCACGTCTGGAAGCTGAAAAGGTTGCAGCAGCACAGGCTCTCGCCGCCGAAAAGGCAGCAGCCGAAGCCGCTGAAGCAAAGGCAGCTGCAGAAGCAGCAGCCGCTGCTGAGCCTGCAGCAGAATAAGTTCTGCCCAGCGCAAAATTCTTGCATGAAAAGGCGGTCTTCGGGCCGCCTTTTCTGTTTTAGACCCGCAGCCGCGCACTTGCCGCTCTTGCCATCGCCTTCTCTTCTATGACAGTTTCCGCCAGCCACATTTCACCGGGGATTTTCAGCATGCTTTTCCGCCGCGCCATTCTCGCGGGCCTCGCGGCCCTTTCTCTTGCACCGCTCGCCGCTGCTGCGGAAAGCCTGCCCGATCTCGGCGGCAAGTCGGTCGTGGTCGTCACCGAAAACGCCTATCCCCCGCTGCAGTTCGTCGATCCGAAATCCGGCAAGCAGATCGGCTGGGAATATGATGCGATGAACGAGATCGCCAAGCGGCTGAATTTCAAGGTCGAGTACCAGAACACCAGCTGGGACGCGATGATCCAGGCGGTCTCCGACAACCAGTACAACATCGGCATGACCGGCATCACCATCAAGGACGACCGCAAGGCGAAGGTCGATTTCTCCGCCCCCTACATGCGCTCGCAGCAGTTCATGCTTGTTCGCGCCGATGAAAACCGCTTCACCGACGGCAAGACCTTCGGCGCCTTCAAGGATGGCCTGGTCGGCGCCCAGCCGGGCACCTCGCCCTTCTACACCGCCGTCTACGAGATCCTCGACGGCAACGAGCAGAACCCGCGTATCAAGCTCTTCGAAACCTTCGGCGCCACCGTTCAGGCCCTGAAGACCGGAGACGTCGATACGGTGCTGACCGACGGTGTCGCCGCCAAGGGCTATGTCGACGCGTCGAACGGCACGCTCAAGGTCATCGGCGGCCCGCTCGGCACCGAGGACTTCGGCTTCATCTTCCCGAAGGGCTCGGATCTCGTTGCCCCGGTGAACGCCGCCATTGCCAGCCTCAAGGCCGACGGCACGCTCGACGCGCTGAACAAGAAGTGGTTCCTCGACTACAAAATGGGCCAGTAATACTGGATCATCGCAGATGGCGCCACACCCATCCCCGCGATCCGAGAAGGGCGACTATCCCTGGTGGCTGGTCGCCCTTGCCGTTATCGGCATCATCCTCGCCATCGTCATCGTCACCAACGGCATCTATGCGCAGGTATTCCAGACCGTCTTCAATGGCGTCTGGATCACTGTTTTCGTCACCATCGTCGCCTTCGTCCTGGCAACGATCCTTGGCCTCGGCATAGCGCTCCTCGGCCTGTCCGACAGCAAGGTGCTGCGGCAGATCTCGCGTTTCTATATCGAGATCATCCGCGGTATCCCCATGCTGGTGCTGCTGTTCTATGTCGCCTTCGTCGGCGCGCCCGGCATTGTCGCTGCCTATAATTTCCTGATCACGCCACTGGTGAAATCGGGCATCGCCGAACCCATTCTCGTTCGCGACCTGTCGCTGATGTGGCGAGCCATCATCGCACTGATGATCGGCTACTCCTCCTTCATCGCCGAGGTCTTCCGCGCCGGCATCCAGTCCGTCGATCACGGCCAGATCGAAGCCGCCAAGGCCCTCGGCCTGTCGCGCTATCACCGCTTCCGGCTCGTCATCTTTCCGCAGGCGATCCGCGTCATCTTCCCGCCACTCTCCAACGACTTCGTCTCGATGGTGAAGGATAGTTCCCTGGTCTCCGTGCTCGGCGTCTCCGACATCACGCAGATGGGCAAGGTCTACGCCTCCGGCTCCTTCCGCTTCTTCGAGACCTACTCGATCGTCACCTATATCTACCTGATCCTGACGATCGGCCTGTCGCTGGGGCTGAGACAGGTGGAGCAGCGGATGCGCCGCAGGCACGGGCGATAGTCCTGACGATTCGAATTGCCGTTTATGAGAAAAATCGCTATATCCAGCCTCATGGAAAGCAAGTTCAAGTGCACAGGCGCGCATATTTTCGTGCTGCAGGACCATTATCGCCTGCCGGCGCGGTTCTTTGCGTGCGTTTCGGGCGCTCTCAACAGCCGACTTCGTTGATCGAATGACGGCCGGCGGGCCTTGCCGCCATTTCCTTTTTTTCCATTGCATCCAAAAACGGACATACCGCTATGAGCGCACCGCGTACCCTTTACGACAAGATCTGGGACGATCACCTGGTTGACGAACAGGCCGACGGCACCTGTCTTCTCTACATCGACCGCCATCTGGTCCACGAAGTCACCTCCCCGCAGGCGTTCGAAGGCCTGCGCATGACGAACCGCAAGGTTCGTGCGCCGGAGAAGACGCTGGCGGTGGTCGATCACAACGTTCCGACCTCTCCCGATCGCCACCTCGGCATCAAGAACGAGGAAAGCCGCATCCAGGTCGAGCAGCTGGCGATCAACGCCGCCGAGTTCAACGTCGAGTATTACTCGGAGAACGACAAGCGCCAGGGCATCGTCCACATCATCGGACCGGAACAGGGCTTCACCCTGCCGGGCATGACGATCGTTTGCGGCGACAGCCACACTTCGACCCACGGCGCCTTCGGCTCGCTCGCCCACGGCATCGGCACCTCTGAAGTCGAGCACGTTCTCGCCACCCAGACGCTGATCCAGAAGAAGGCGAAGAACATGCTGGTGCAGGTCGACGGTCAGCTGCCGCCGGGCGTCACCGCCAAGGACATCGTTCTTGCGATCATCGGCGAAATCGGCACGGCCGGCGGAACCGGCTACGTCATCGAATATGCCGGTGAAGCCATCCGCGCGCTGTCGATGGAAGGCCGCATGACGATCTGCAACATGTCGATCGAAGGCGGCGCCCGCGCCGGCCTGATCGCGCCTGACGAGATCACCTTCGAATACCTGAAGGACAAGCCGCGTGCGCCGAAGGGCGCCGAGCGCGAACAGGCGATCGCCTATTGGAAGACGCTGAAAACCGACGAAGGCGCCCATTTCGACCGCATCGTCAAGCTCAACGCCGCCGAACTGCCGCCGATCGTCTCCTGGGGCTCCTCGCCTGAGGACGTTATCTCGGTTCAGGGCATCGTTCCGAACCCCGACGATATCAAGGACGAAACCAAGCGCACCTCCAAGTGGCGCGCGCTCGACTATATGGGCCTGAAGCCCGGTACGCCGATCACCGACATCAACATCGACCGTGTCTTCATCGGCTCCTGCACCAACGGCCGCATCGAAGACCTGCGCGAAGTTGCCAAGGTCGTCGAAGGCAAGACCGTTGCCTCCACCGTCAGCGCCATGATCGTCCCGGGCTCCGGCCTGGTGAAGGAACAGGCGGAGAAGGAAGGCCTCGACAAGATCTTCAAGGCGGCCGGCTTCGACTGGCGCGAGCCGGGCTGCTCGATGTGCCTCGCGATGAACGACGACCGCCTGAAGCCGGGCGAGCGTTGCGCCTCGACCTCCAACCGCAACTTTGAGGGCCGCCAGGGCTTCAAGGGCCGCACCCATCTCGTCTCGCCCGCTATGGCTGCTGCTGCGGCGATTGCCGGCCACTTCGTCGATATCCGCGAGTGGAACTGAGCGTCTAACTGCATAAAATGAAAAGGGCGGCCTCGGGCCGCCCTTCTTGTTTCTGCCGATATCAGAATGTCGCCGTGTACGGATCCGGTCCCATCCGGGCACCCTTGTCATCCAGCTTGGTAATCGCAGCTATATCGTCGGCATCCAGCTTGAAATCGAAGACATTGAAATTCTCTTCGATGCGTGACGGCGTTACCGATTTTGGAATTACCACCAGCCCGGTATCGATATGCCAGCGGATGATCACCTGCGCCGGCGTCTTGCCATGCTTCTTGGCGATCTCACCGATGACGGCATTGGCGATGAATTTGCCCTGCCCGAGCGGGCTCCAGGATTCCGTCACGATGTTGAGCTTCTTGTGCGCCTCCTGCGCCGCCTTCTGCTGGAAGTCGGGGTGCAGCTCGATCTGGTTGATGACGGGCACGACGCCGGTATCGCCGATAATGTGCTCCAGATGATCGGGATAGAAGTTCGACACGCCGATCGAGCGCGCCCGGCCCTCTTCCTTGATCTTCACGAAGGCTTTCCAGGTCTCGCGGTAGAGACCGCGATGTGGCGACGGCCAGTGGACGAGATAGAGATCGACATAGTCCATGCCGAGCTTCTTCAGGCTGCCGTCGAAGGCACGAAGCGTATTGTCATAGCCCTGATCGGGGTTGCGCAGCTTGGTGGTGATGAAAACGTCCTTGCGGTCGAGACCGGAGGAGCGGAAGCCCTCGCCGACGCCCTGCTCGTTGTCGTAGCCGGATGCTGTGTCGATATGGCGATAACCGGCTTCCAGCGCCTTCAGCACTGTTGGCGCGGCGATATCCTGCGGCGTTTGCCAGACGCCGAGCCCGACCTGCGGAATGGAATGTCCGTCGTGGAAAGTGATGATGGGTTGATTGACCACAATATGTCTCCGTCAGTTTGAATGAAGGCACGCCGGGGCAGCGTGACGTCGAAAAGCCATATAGGACTGTCGCAGGCAATTATCATCCCTAGGAGCTAGAGAACCCTGATGACAATGCCCTTGCGCATGAAGGGAAGAATGCGGCGCATGTCCTGCGGTTTCACCGCAATGCAGCCTTCCGTCGGCTGATAGCCGGGACGGATCAGGTGGAAGAAGATCGCCGAGCCGCGGTTGCGGGCCCGCGAGGAGACATTCCAATCCATGACGAGGCAGACGTCGTAGAGGCCATCCTTGCGTTTCATCTCTTCATGGCTCGCCCTGAAGGGAGCCTTGACCAGACGATTGTAGCTGGCGTGCTCAGGCTGGTCGCACCAGAGCATGTCAGCACGGATGCGCGAAAGCGCAAGCGGCGTCGCGATCCGGTGCGGACTTTCGCCGCGCCTGAAGCCGTAAAGCAGCTTCATCGCGGCGACAGGCGTGGCCCCGTCACCCTCGCGCTTCAGGACACTGCGGCCCGACCGTCCGATGGCGGCAGGCACGACGAAAGGCCCGCATTGGACCAACGCACGGCTCTTTTTGCCCGGTTGAGGCCTGACAACGATTGTGGAGATACGCTTTGCCGCTCTCTGCCTTGTTTTTTCCATTATTGTCACATGTTTTTGTTTTGCTTGGATGTTCGATGAAATCATATCGATCCGGGCGCTGCAACCGCGTGTCTTGCGCTCTTTGCCAATCATCGAATTTGGCGTAGGACTTGTAAGACGGAACCTGAGGAACAAAGCCGCATGACCGCACGCACCATTCTACTGGTGGATGACGATGACGACCTCCGCGAAACCCTGACGGAGCAGCTCGCGCTCTATGAGGAATTCACGGTTCTCCAGGAATCGACCGCCGGCAAGGGCGTGCAGGCTGCCCGCGGGGCGCCGATCGATCTTCTGATCATGGATGTCGGCCTGCCTGACATGGACGGCCGCGAAGCCGTCAAGCTGCTGCGGAAGGGCGGCTTCAAGGCGCCGATCATCATGCTGACCGGCCACGACACCGATTCCGACACCATTCTCGGTCTTGAGGCCGGCGCCAACGACTACGTGACGAAGCCCTTCCGCTTCGCCGTCCTGCTTGCCCGCATCCGCGTGCAGCTGCGCCAGCACGAGCAGAGCGAAGACGCGACCTTTACGGTCGGTCCCTATCTCTTCAAGCCCAGCCAGAAGCTGCTGACCGCCGAAAACGGCCAGAAGATCCGGCTGACGGAAAAGGAAGCGGCGATCATCCGCTATCTCTATCGCGCCGAACAGAAGGTCGTGACCCGCGACGTGCTGCTCGAAGAGGTCTGGGGCTACAATTCCGGCGTCACCACGCATACGCTGGAAACCCACGTCTATCGCCTGCGCCAGAAGATCGAGCGCGACCCGTCCAATGCCGAAATCCTCGTGACCGAGAACGGCGGATACAAGATCATACCGTGAGGCAGATGCGCAGATGGCGCTGACAGACGACATCCACACGCTCTCGCAGTTGCCGCTCTTCAACGGCATGTCCGACGACCAGCTGCGCCTGGTCGCCTTCGGCGCCGATCGCCGCGTCATCTCCACCGGCCAGATGCTGTTCCGCGAGGGCTCTCCAGCGGAGAGCGCCTATGTGGTCACCAGCGGCGCTTTGGAGCTGACCGTGATGGACAAGGATGGGCATCATCGGGTGGAGCGTGTCGCGGGACCCGGAACACTGCTTTCCGAACTTGCGCTGGTGACGCTGGTGGAGCGCAAATATACCGCGGTCGCCCGCGAGGATACCGGCATCATCCGCATCACCCGCTCGCTCTTCCATCGCCTCATCGAGGAATATCCGGAAGCCGCCAAACTCATCGAAAACCGCATCCGCGACAATATCGCGGAGCTCGCTGCGCGCGCCACCGCCCAGC
The DNA here is from genome assembly GCF_056400165.1 of Rhizobium sp. 01L410. Taxonomy (NCBI): domain Bacteria; kingdom Pseudomonadati; phylum Pseudomonadota; class Alphaproteobacteria; order Hyphomicrobiales; family Rhizobiaceae; genus Rhizobium; species Rhizobium sp. 01L410. The sequence goes on along the minus strand of NZ_JBFTST010000004.1, from coordinate 249,951 downwards.
TCCACCGCTTTTCCTGATCAGAGATTGAAGTACGCCGTCACGGGAACGTGGTCGGATGGCTTTTCCCATCCGCGCGCTTCCTTGAGTATCTCGACACGCTGCAGCAGCGGCCCGAGATCGGATGAAGACCAGATGTGGTCGAGGCGGCGGCCCTTGTCGGCCGCTTCCCAATCCTTGGCGCGGTAGCTCCACCACGTATAGAGCTTCTCATTGGCAGGCACATGCTGGCGCATCAGATCGAGCCAGGCGCCGCGCTTGATGACCTCGAGCAGACCTTCGGTCTCAACAGGCGTATGGCTGACGATCTTCAGCAACTGCTTGTGCGACCAGACGTCGTGCTCCAGCGGCGCGATGTTGAGATCGCCGACCAGGATCGAGGACGTGTTGGGCTCGGCATTGGCCTTCAGCAGCTTCATCTCATCGACGAAATTGAGCTTGTGAGCGAATTTCGGGTTGATTGTGATGTCAGGCTCGTCGCCGCCTGCCGGCACATAGAAATTATGCAACCGGATCCGGCGCCCGCCACGTTCGAAGATACCCGAGATATGCCGCGCATGGCCGACATCGCCGTAGTCGAAGCGGTGATCCTCGACGATCGGCAGCCGCGATGCGATCGCCACGCCATGATAGCCCTTCTGGCCGTGAAACAGGATGTGCTCGTAGCCCATCGCCTTCAGCGGCGCCAAAGGGAACAGTTCGTTCGGAACCTTGGTTTCCTGCAGGCAGAGAATATCGGGCTGATGCTTGAGCAGGAATTTCTCGACGATCGGCATCCGGAGACGGACGGAATTGATGTTCCAGGTCGTGATCGAGAAGCTCATGCCAATGCCTTTCATCGAGGGGTGAAAAGGCTTTAGAGCAAAGCCGCGCCGGAGGAAACGGGCGACAAAAGAAAACGCCCGGACAAAGCCGGGCGTCGCCTCAATGAGATGAGATCGGCAGGATCAGTCGCGCGAGGCGGCCGTCCCAGGAATGCTTTCGTAAGGCACCCGGAACACCTTGTCGTCGAACTGCACGCCGGTCTTGACGTTGAACACCATCACGGAGGTGTCCTTGCCCTGGTTGTCGGTGATCGTCCACTGGCGCAGGTCATAGGTCTTCGGATCGAACATCATGGTGATCGTCGAATTGCCGAAAACGGTATTGTTGCCAAGCGCGATCGTCGTCAGGTCCGACTCTTCCTTGACGCTCTTCACCGAACCATCGCTGAGATTGATCTTCTGTGCCAGCAGCAGGCTGAGCGGCGTCTTCGACAGCGGATAGAGGTTCCAGGTCTTGAGCTTCAGATTGCCGATCGCGACATTCTTGCCGTCGGCGATCACCCGGATCGGCGACGGGTCGTCGTAGTTGAAGCGCAGCTTGCCGGGCCGTTCGATGAAGAACTTGCCGCCTGTCTGTTCGCCACGCGGACCGAACTGCACGAACTCGCCCTGCATGGTGCCGACGCTCGAAAAATGGTCGGCGATCGCCTGTGCCGTCGAAGAGCCCGCGGCTGCCGCCTGAGCAAAAGCATTGAACGGTAATGCGGCCGACAAGGCGCCGAGCGCCATCGCGCCCAGCATATGGCGGCGCGTCAGCGAAAAGCCGTTCAGGAATGAATCGGAGTTGTTCATCTAGGTCTCCTTTATGCGACCTGCTTGCTGCCGAAAGGCGGCGTCTTCATGGCGCAGACGCATAGCTGCGAGAGGTAACGTTTTCGAGGCGATCAGGTTTCCGTGAAGCCGTTGCCTCGAAAGATTTTTTCACGTGTCAGCGATCGAGTATATCACCTTCGGTCGGAACAAGGATCTCGCGCTTGCCGGCATGGTTGGCGGGGCCGATGATCCCTTCCTGCTCCATACGCTCGATCAGCGATGCAGCGCGGTTATAACCGATGCCGAGGCGGCGCTGGACATAGGACGTCGATGCCTTGCCATCGCGCAGCACGATGGCCACCGCCTGGTCGTAGGGATCGTCGGAATCGGCAAGATTGGAGGTGCCGGCCGGGCCGCCACCGTAGTCACCATCTTCGTCGTCATCGGCTGTGATCGCATCGAGATACTGAGGCGCGCCCTGCGTCTTCAGGAATGAAACGATCTCCTCGACTTCCATATCGGCCACGAACGGGCCGTGGACACGCTGGATGCGGCCGCCGCCAGCCATGTAGAGCATGTCGCCCATGCCGAGCAGCTGTTCTGCACCCTGCTCGCCAAGGATGGTGCGGCTATCGATCTTCGACGTCACCTGGAAGGAGATACGGGTCGGGAAGTTCGCCTTGATCGTGCCGGTAATGACGTCGACAGACGGACGCTGCGTCGCCATGATGACATGGATACCAGCGGCACGCGCCATCTGCGCCAGACGCTGCACCGCGCCTTCGATATCCTTGCCCGCGACCATCATCAGGTCGGCCATTTCGTCGATGATGACGACGATATATGGCATCGGCTGCAGATCGAATTCTTCCGTCTCGTACATCGCCTCGCCGGTATGGCGGTCGAAGCCGGTCTGCACGGTACGCGAGATCTGCTCGCCCTTGGCAAGCGCCTGCTCGACGCGGGCATTGAAGCCATCGATATTGCGGACGCCGATCTTCGACATCTTCTTGTAGCGCTCTTCCATCTCGCGGACGGTCCACTTGAGCGCAACGACGGCCTTCTTCGGATCGGTAACGACGGGCGACAGCAGGTGCGGGATGCCGTCATAGACGGAGAGTTCCAGCATCTTCGGATCGATCATGATCAGGCGGCACTGTTCCGGCGTCATCCGGTAGAGCAGCGACAGGATCATCGTGTTGATGGCGACCGATTTACCGGAACCGGTGGTACCGGCGACCAGCAGATGCGGCATCTTGGCGAGGTCAGCGATGACGGCTTCGCCGCCGATCGTCTTGCCGAGCGCCATCGCGAGCTTCGCCTTGGATCCCTCGAAATCACGCGAGGCGATCAGCTCGCGCAGATAAACGGTCTCACGCGTTGAATTCGGCAGTTCGATGCCGATGGCGTTGCGGCCCGGCACGACGGCGACGCGGGCAGCGATCGCGCTCATCGAGCGGGCAATATCGTCGGCAAGGCCGATGACGCGGGACGACTTGATACCCGGAGCAGGCTCCAGTTCGTAGAGCGTGACGACCGGGCCCGGACGCACGTGGATGATCTCGCCCTTGACCCCGAAATCTTCGAGAACGCCTTCGAGCATCCGCGCATTCTGTTCCAGCGCATCCGCGGACAGCGTGCTGTCGCGGACGACATTCTTCGGCTCGGCCAGAAGATGCATCGGCGGCAGCTGGAAGCCTTCCGGACGGATGAAGCTGCCCTGCGATTCGCGGTCAAGACGCGCACCTGGCTTCGGGCGGGAGGCTGCCGGCGTTACCCGCGGCTCATGCTTGCCGCCGGAATGCGCCGGGGCACGCATCATCCAGCCATCCTCGTCGTCATCGGGAAGGATATCGGCCGGGCGCGGCGGCATGTCGGAGTCGAAAGACGCATCATCGTCGTCATCGTCATCGAGCGAAATCGACGGCGCGGAAACGATCCGGCGCTGCGAGGTCGCACCCACATCCATCGACGGGTCCATACGCTCGCCGCGGCCGGCAGGGGCCTTGGCACGCACCGGCTCGTTGAGCTTGCCGAATTCGTCATCGTTGAAATCGTAGGGCGATTCGAAGTCGCTCTGGCGGCGCTTGCGCGGACCCATGCCGAAGAGCCGGCGCATACGCGCCTGGCTCATGTACCAGGCATGCGTCAGCGCGCCGAAGGCAAGCCAGCCGCCTTCATCATCGCCATCATCCTCATCGGCTTCGCCAACCGAACGCGCCTTGGAGCGCGTTTCGGTAAAGTCCTCGGCAATATCGTCATCTTCTTCGGTGCGGCCAACCAGACCGGCCGCAAACAGCATCATCCAGACGGTCGGCACCGCGAAGACGCAGCCGACGGCAGTTGCGAATGTTCCGGTCGGATAGGCGCCGACGAACAGCGCCGGGAAGCGCAGAATCATGTCGCCGATGACGCCGCCGATACCGTTCGGGATCGGCCAGGTCAGTGGTGGCGGAAAGCAGCCGATGACGGCAGAGGAAAGCACCGAGCCGAGCGCCCACGCACCGCCGCGCGCCGGGATGCGGCTGATATGACGGCCGGAGATCATCGCCAAAGCCCAGGCAACGACTGGCAGAAGTGCAATGACGCTAGCAAGTCCGAAGAACTGCATCGCCAGATCGGCAAAGGCAGCGCCGCTATAGCCGAGGATATTGCTCGGCGCATTGCCGGTTGCGTAGGAATAGCTCGGGTCGGCGACGTTCCATGTGGCCAGCGCCGCAACGGCGAGCGCCAGCATCAGGAAGATCGCAAAGCCCAGTAGAGCCTGCGCCTGCCTGAACAGGAACCCTGAAAGGGAGAAACGGTCCGGCCGGCTATCGATCGCCGGCGACGTGCTTCTTGCCATATGTCCTACCGTCCATGTGCTGCGGCGCGAATCGCTCGCGCAATTCACGCAGAATGCGTCTCTTCCACCTAACCAGAGGACGGTTAAAGCGGTGTTAACCATGACATCAGGGTATTAGCATGTTGAAAATAAAAGGGCCCGAACCTTGGAAGGTCCGGGCCAAAATGCGGTCTATGTTTTCGATAGGCCGCGACGGGCTGTTCAGCGGCCCCCTTTTTGCCGGGCGCCGCAATCCCCTGATTACGAGTGGTAGGCAGCTTCGCCATGGGTCGCGAGGTCGAGACCTTCGCGTTCGGCTTCGACAGCAACACGCAGGCCGACGATGAGATCGACAACCTTGTAGAGGATCGCCGAACCAACGCCGCACCATACGATGGTGGTGGCGATAGCCGTCAGCTGGGTGACGACCTGGCCGCCCATCGTTACACCTTCGGCATAACCGACGCCACCGAGCGACGCGCTGGCGAAGATGCCGGTGGCGATAGCACCGAACATGCCGCCGACGCCGTGAACGCCGAAGACGTCAGCCGTGTCGTCATAGCCGAACTTGTTCTTCACGACCGAGACGAAGAAGTAGCAAAGCGGAGAAACGATCAGACCCATGACGATCGCGCCCATCGGGCCGACGATACCGGCAGCAGGCGTGATGGCAACGAGACCAGCAACCATGCCCGAAGCGCCACCGAGCATCGATGCCTTGCCGCGTGTCAGGGTTTCGACGATCGCCCAGGAGATGACGGCAGCAGCGGTGGCAACGAAGGTGTTGACCGTTGCGAGCATGGCGCCACCCGAAGCTTCGAGGTTGGAGCCGGCGTTGAAGCCGAACCAGCCGAACCAGAGCATCGAAGCACCGACCATGGTCAGCGTCATCGAATGGGGAGCCATCATGTCCTTGCCGTAGCCGGTACGCTTGCCGACCATGATCGCGCCGATCAGACCGGCAACGCCGGCGTTGATGTGAACGACCGTGCCGCCTGCGAAGTCCAGCGCGCCCATCTTGAAGAGCAGGCCGTTGGCGTCCCAGACCATGTGAGCGATCGGGAAGTAGACGAAGGTTGCCCAGAGCGCGCAGAACAGAACGACTGCCGAGAACTTGATGCGTTCGGCAAAGGCGCCGACGATCAGGGCAGGCGTGATGGCAGCGAAGGTCATCTGGAACATCGCGAAGATGAACTCAGGAATGACAACGCCCTGCGAGAAGGTCGCAGCCGTCGTATCTTTGGTGACGCCGGCAAAGAACATCTTGGCCGTGCCGCCCCAATACGGGCTTTCCGAGCCGCCGAAGGCGAAGGAGTAGCCATAGATGACCCAGATCAGCATCAGAACCGCAGCAACCATCGTGCACTGCATCAGAACCGAAAGCATGTTCTTGGCGCGAACGAGGCCGCCGTAGAACAGTGCCAGGCCAGGCAGGATCATGAAGAGAACCAGCAGCGTGGAGATGAACATGAAGGCGGTGTCGCCCTTGTCAGCGACCGGAGCAACAGCAGCGGCAGCGGCCGGAGCGGCCGTCGTCGCGGCGTCCTGAGCAAAAGCAGCGACCGGCGCCAGAAGCGCAGCCGATGCAGCGCCGAACCGCGCAAATGTGGAAGAAAACTTCGAAATTGACATTGGTAAAAAGCTCCTTGCTCAGCGGTTCTTAGAGCGCTTCGGTATCGGTTTCGCCCGTGCGGATGCGGACGGCGTGGTCGATGGAGTAGACGAAGATCTTGCCGTCGCCGATCTGGCCGGTCTTGGCCGACGATGCGATGGCTTCGACCGCCTTGTCGACGATCTCGGTGGCGACTGCGATTTCGATCTTGAGCTTCGGCAGGAAGCTGACCGCATATTCGGTGCCGCGATAAATTTCAGTATGTCCCTTTTGGCGCCCGTAGCCCTTAACTTCGGTCACGGTCAGGCCTTGGATGCCGATCGCGGTGAGGGCTTCGCGGACCTCATCGAGCTTGAACGGCTTGATAATGGCCATCACAATTTTCATCTGGTTTCCCATCCTTCGTTATCCTCGGCACGGAGCCGACTCTCCTTGCCGCTGACGTTTGCGAGCAGCGACCGGGGATATACATTCAAGGGGCGTGCCAGATTCGAGGCGCGTTATAAGCTATTGAAAAGTAAAGACGATATCGAGGGATGCCAATTTTGAGGCATTTGACGGCGCAATAAAAGCTTAAATAATGCGCAAAACTGCAAATATGCACATTATTTATTCATCTGCCTTTTTCCGAATCAACCCCTCTTGGGCGACCGACGCAATCAGAACACCCGAGCGCGTAAACAGGCTACCGCGGGTCAGCCCGCGCGCGCCCGAGGCAGAGGGGCTAACCTGGGTGTAGAGAAGCCAGTCGTCGAGTTTGTCCGGCCGGTGAAACCACATGGAATGGTCGAGGCTTGCGACTTGCAGCGTCTGATCGAAAATCGACGTCCCATGCGCATAAAGCGATGTGTCGAGCAGCGTCATGTCGGAGAGGTAGGCAAGCACCGCTGCCTGATACAGCCTGTCATCCGGCACCGGGCCTGTGGCGCGCACCCAGACGTCCTGACGCGGCTCCAGCTTCTCGCTGGAGAAATAATGCGTCAGCGAAACCGGCCGGATCTCGATAGGCCGCTCGCGCTCCCAGTATTTGCGGATCGCAGCTGGCGCATGCGCGAGGTACTGGTCCTTGATCTGTTGCTCGCCGAGAAGCTTTTCCGGCGGCGGCACATCCGGCATTCCGGCCTGGTGGTCGAAGCCCGGCTCCTCGATCTGAAACGAGCAGGAAAGCGCGAAGATCGCCTTGCCGTGCTGGATGGCAACGACGCGGCGGGTATTGAAGCTCGATCCGTCGCGAATGCGCTCGACCTGATAGATGATCGGCACCGAAGGATCGCCTGGACGCATGAAATAGGCGTGCAGCGAATGCACGATCCGCCCGGGCTCGATTGTCCGCTGCGCCGCCATCAGCGCCTGGCCGATCACCTGCCCGCCGAAGACTCGCTGCCAACCGACCTGCGGACTGCGGCCGCGAAAGATGTCGATTTCGATCGGCTCGAGGTCGAGCGTCGCGAGAAGGGTTTCCATGGCGGTCGGTTTTGCCGCAGCTGCGGTCATTTGCTTGCCCCCGGCAGTAGGAAGTAAGGGAGCGATGATCTATATAGATCGCGATTGTATTCACAAGGCTGAGGAGTGCGCGATGCTTGATATGCTGGTTGTTGGCGGAGGCTATGTGGGCCTGTCCGCGGCGGTGGCGGTCAAGCAGGCGGCGCCGCATCTTGATGTTGCCGTCGTCGAGGCAGCACCCGAGCATGTCTGGCAGAAGGACATGCGGGCGTCCGCCATCATCGCCGCCGCCGCAAAGATGCTGGAGGTTTTCGGCATCTGGGAGAATATCCGCGGCGAGGCCCAGCCGATCATTAAGATGATCGTCACCGATTCCAAGACATCGGATCCCGTTCGTCCGGTGTTCCTGACCTTCGACGGCGAGATCGAAGATGGCCGCCCCTTCGCGCATATGATCCCCAATGCGGTGATGGTCCGCGAGTTGCGCGGCGTCTGCGAGCGGCTCGGCATCGAGATCCGCCACGGGCTGAGTGCCACGGGGCTGAAGACCGGCGAAAATAACGCGACGGTGGAGCTGTCGGATGGCAGCAGCATCGAGGCGCGCCTCGTGGTCGCATGCGACGGCGTGCGTTCCAAACTGCGCGACCTCGCCGGCATCAAGACCGTCAGCTGGGATTACGGACAATCCGGCATTGTCGCCACCGTCGAGCACGAGCGGCCGCACAATGGCTGCGCCGAGGAGCATTTCCTGCCCTCCGGACCCTTCGCCATTCTGCCGCTGACCAACAATCGCTCGTCCCTCGTCTGGACCGAGCGCACCAGCGATGCGAACCGCCTGGTTGCCGGCGACGATCTGATTTTCGAGGAAGAGCTGGAGCGCCGCTTCGGTCATAAGCTCGGCGCGCTGAAGGTGATCGGCGTCAAGCGCGCCTTCCCGCTCGGACTGACGCTTGCGCGGTCTTTTGTGGCACCGCGCTTTGCGCTTGCCGGCGATGCCGCCCACGGCATTCACCCGATATCGGGCCAGGGCCTCAATCTCGGCTTCAAGGATGTCGCCGCACTTGCCGAAACCATCGTCGAAGCCGACCGCCTCGGCCTCGATATCGGCTCGATCAACATTCTGGAGCGCTACCAGACCTGGCGCCGCTTCGACACGTTCCGCATGGGGGTAACGACGGATGTTCTGAACCGGCTGTTTTCGAATGATGTGACGCCGATCCGCATCGCCCGCGATGTCGGCCTCGGCATCGTCGATCGGCTGCCCGGCCTGAAGTCGTTCTTCATCGGTCAGGCGGCGGGAACGACCACCAGGACCAATCCGCGCCTTCTCGCCGGTGAAGCGATCTAGTCGTCCAGCCTTCGGGCCTCGGAAACCAGCATGATCGGGATCCCGTCGCGGATCGGATAGGCGAGCCTCGCCTTTTCCGAGACCAGCTCATTGAGCTCCCGGTCATAGCTCAGCCTGCCCTTCGTCAACGGGCATACAAGCAGCTCCAGAAGCTTCGGATCGACGCGGCTGAGTTTTTCGTCCATTCCGGTTGCTTACTGCAAAACCGTGTCGGAGTCACCGAAGACCCGCGCCAGCACGATCTCGGTAATGGCGATCAGTGTTTCCGCCCGCGTTTTCAGGTCGGGCGCCTCCAGCAGCGCCTGCTTTTCGGCCGGGCCGAAGGGCGACATCATGGCCAGCGAATTGACGAGCGTCAGATTGCTCGCGCGCTCGACGCTGTCCCAATCCGCTTCCAGCTTGTTGGCATCGAGATAGGCCCTGAAGGCCGAAAGAAGCGCCGAGCGATCGACGGCATCCTCCTCGTCACGCGCCGAAAGATCGGAAATGAACGGTGCGATCCGGAAGGTGCGAAACGGCTCGTGCGTCACCTTCTCGCCAATCAGCCGGAAGCGGCAGATGCCGGTCAGCGAGACGATATAGCGGCCATCGCCGGTCTCTGCGAAAGAGGTGATCCGGCCGACACAGCCGACGGGTGCGAGATTGCACTCGCCGCTCTTGTCATCGGTCTCGACGAGCGCCGGCTGCACCATGCCGATCAGCCGGTTTCCGGCCATCGCCGCATCGAACATGGCGAGATAACGCGGCTCGAAAATGTTTAAGGGGAGTTGCCCGGTCGGCAGGAGGAGAGCGCCGGTCAGGGGGAAAACAGCGACGGTTTCCGGCAGATCACCGGGTTTCAAATATCTCGCATTCCCGACTTGCATGAAATTTCGTCCCGCATTCTTCAGGCAGGAAAAATCGTAGCCCTTGCCATCCCTTTTGAATGTGGTGCCCCTGCTCAAAAACGCAAGGGCACCCGCATCAAGTTAGGAGAACAGCACCGCCGAAAGCTTGCGGCGGGCGGCAACCGTGGCCGGATCCTTGAAACCCCAGACCTCGAAGAACTGCAGCAGCTGGCGCCGCGCGCCGTCGTCGTCGAAAGTGCGGTCCTTGCGCATGACCGTCAGCAGATGCTCGGCCGCCTCGTCGCGGCGTCCCTCGACGTTGCGGATCTTGGCGAGCTTCACCCGCGCTTCGTGGTCATCGGGATTACCGGCAAGCTGCTGCTCCAGCGCAAAGGGGTCGCCGAGCTTGCGGGCCTCCTCGATCTGATCGAGCTTCTTGAGAATGGCCTGGATGCCGGCATCTTTGGCAAGCTCCTCAGGCAGATCGGTCAGCGCCTCGCGGGCGCGCTCATGCTGGTTGGCAGCAATCATGCATTCCGCCATGCCGGCAAGCGCCTTGGCATTTTCCGGATCGGCCTGCATGACCGCGCCATAGAGCTGCGCCGCGCCGTTGACATCGCCCGAAGCCAGAAGACCGGCTGCCTCTTCGAGCACAGCTTCGATCTCGGCGGCCTGATCGGCACCGGCAGGACCGGCAAGACGATCGATGAACTGGCGAACCTGGCTCTCCGGCACAGCGCCCATGAAGCCGTCAGCCGGACGGCCGCCGACGAAGGCGATGACGGCGGGAATCGACTGGATGCCGAGCTGACCGGCGATCGACGGATGATCGTCGATATTCATCTTCACCAGCTTCACGCGGCCCTGGGCCTCGTTGACGACCTTTTCCAGAACAGGTGTCAGCTGCTTGCACGGGCCGCACCACGGCGCCCAGAAATCGACGAGAACCGGCTGGTTGCGCGAATCCTCGATGACGTCTTTCGTGAAATTCGCCGTCGTCGTGTCCTTGATATAGCTGCCCGCTGCCGCCGGCGCGGAAGCAGCCTGCGGCGCACCGCCGCCATAGGTCGCCGTTGCCGACATCGTGCCATAGGACGTGCTGTAGGGGTTGTCGTTGCCGCTCATAGGTATCTCCCGCCAATGCCGGTCGCGCCCGGCTTATTTCTAGCGCTAAAATCGTATGTCAGGCCGTGACTTTCAAGACAAGCGGCTTGTGACCCGTCGCTTCCATGAAGCGGATGAGATCGGCGCTGGCAATCGAGGTCGTCGCATCGTTGGAAAGTGGATGGCAGTTGACGATCTCTTCCTTCATCAGATCGGCATCGAGAATGAAGGTGACGTTGCTGCCGGTATCGTTGATCGCCCCGAATGCGGTGACCGATCCCGGGATCACACCCAGATATTCCATCAGCTTTTCAGGCTTGCCGAACGAGACTTTGCTGGCCGCACCGATCAGCGTGTGCACTGTCTTCAGATCGACGCTCGCATGCTCCTCCACGGTCAGCAGAAAGAACTGGTCCTTCTTGTCCTTCACGAACAGGTTCTTCGTATGGCCGCCTGGAATCTCGTCGCGCAGCGACACCGATTCTGCAACCGTGAACACCGGAGCATGATCCTTCGTGGCATGCTGGATGCCGAGCTCGTCGAGAAAGGCAAAAAGCTCGTCGCGGGTCTTCGGCTTCGTATCGGTCATTGCGCCATCCATCTCACAAAAATTGCGGGCAGGCGCTTTGATTAAGTCCGGGCCTCAGCTTTTGCAATGCGCGCGATCGACGCTTTCGCCCGGATTTGCGGCATTTTCGGAAGTTTTTCCAAAGGCTTACAATTTTTCTTCGCCTCGCCGTCATTTCCCTGTTGCATTTGAAAATCGTTTGGGCGATATAGCGCCCGTCGCCGCAAGGTGGCGCCCACGGTCCTCACAACTACCACAGGCCATGGGATTATGAGCGGGTGTAGCTCAGTGGTAGAGCACAACCTTGCCAAGGTTGGGGTCGAGGGTTCGAACCCCTTCGCCCGCTCCAAACTTCCTCCAGGACACGAAATTGAAGACAAAGCGCTCCAGCGCGCAGCCGGTCTTCGCCCTGTTCCCAGACGACGATCCATTCAAGCCGCACACCGTCTTTCAAAAAGGTTTGATTTGCGCGCAACGCGTTGCCATGTTGAAGCAGGGGCGAAAACAAACGGTTTGAGTATGCTGCAACAACTCGACGATACGGATGCTGCGCTGATCGACAGGCTGCAACAATCCGCCTTCAACTACTTCCTGAAACACACGAACCCTGACAACGGGCTCGTCGCCGACACGTCGGTCGATGGTGTGCCGTGCAGCATCGCTGCCGTCGGCTTCGCGCTATCGTCCTATACGGTCGCCGCCGAACGCGGCTGGCTCACCCGGGCGGCAGCAGTTGAGCGGACACTGGCGACCGTGCGGTTCTTTGCCGGAAGCCATCAGGGCCGGGAACGCCACGCGACGGGCTATCGCGGCTTCTATTACCACTTCCTGCACATGGACACTGGCCACCGCGCCTGGAACAGCGAGCTGTCGACCATCGACACGACGTTGCTGGTCGCCGGCATGCTGACGGCCGCCGCCTATTTCGACCGCTCCGATGACAGCGAGCGGGAAATCCGCGATCTCGTCAAAACCATCTACGAGCGCATCGACTGGACCTGGGCGCTGAACAAGGGCCAGACCATCTCGATGGGCTGGAAGCCCGCCAGCGGCTTCCTGCGCTGGCGCTGGCAGGGATATGACGAGGCCGTCTTACTCTATACGCTGGCGCTCGCCTCGCCCACCCACCCGATCCCGCAGTCAAGTTACGACGCCTTTACCTCAAGCTATTCCTGGATGCTCCACAAGGATCAGGCCTATCTTTATGCCGGTCCGCTGTTCATCCATTTCTTCTCGCACGCCTGGATCGATTTCCGCGGCATCCAGGACCGCCCGATGGCGGCGCGCGATTGGGACTATTTCCGCAACACGCAGGTTTCGATTGCCGTGCAGCGCGATTATGCCGTGCGCAATCCCGGACATTTCGTCGGCTACAACAAGGATGTCTGGGGACTCTCGGCCTCCGATGGCCCGCCGCCGAGCCGCCATATGCGCGGCGGACGCCACCCGAAGGTGCTGGGCTACGCGGCGCGCGGCGCGCCCCTCGGGCCTGATGACGGCACGATTGCGCCCTGGGCAGCACTCGCATCGCTTCCCTATGACCGTCAGGCTGCGATAGACGGCACCAAGGTCCTGCTCGAGACTTATCCCGACCTCATTTACGAAGGCCGCTTTCCTGGCGGCTTCAATCCGACCGTGAAGACCAAGCGGCCCGAAGGATGGGTGGACGACCGCTGCGTCGGCATCGACCAGGGCCTGCTGGTGATGACGATCGAAAACGACCGCTCGGACTTCATCTGGAGCCTGATGCGGCAATCGCCGGTCATTCGCCTCGGCCTCAAGCGCGCCGGCTTCACCGGGGGCTGGCTGGAACAGAGCGATGAAAGAGATGCCGGCAGGAAGACGGCTTAGCGGACGCTGAGAACGTGGGCCTTGCCGGCAATATCGAGACGGACGCGATCACCGGTTTCCGGCAGGGCAACGCTCGATGTCTTGATGAGAATGGGCGGCAGCGCCACGCCTTCCAGCGAGACGGCGACCGTGCAGGTCGCGCCGCCGAATTCCACTTCGACCACCCGCCCGTGATAGGCGGGCTGGCTGTCATCGGGAACGACGCGGATTTGCTCGGGCCGCAGCATGATCTCGGCCTTGCCCTGATGGTCGCCATCGACGGCAACCTTGCCCAGCGCGCAATCGGCAAATCCGTTGCGAACGATGGCGGGCAGCATGACGGCATCGCCCAGAAACAGCGCTGTCTCGCGATCCTTCGGCTGCAGATAAAGCTTCTGCGGCGAACCCGCCTGCACCAGCTTGCCATCGCGTAGCACCGCCACCTGATCGGCAAAGGACAGCGCCTCGCCCTGATCGTGGGTGACCAGGATCGTGGTGATCCCGGCGGCCTGCAGCACGCGGGCAACGGCCTTGCGCATGTTTTCGCGAAGACCGGTATCCAGCGCCGAGAACGGTTCGTCGAGCAGCATCAGCCGCGGCTTGCGGCCAAGCGCACGCGCAAGAGCGACACGCTGCTGCTGGCCGCCTGAGAGCTGATGCGGGCGGCGCGTCAGCATATTGCGGTCAAGCTCGACCATATCGAGCAATTCGAGGATCCGCTTGTCGCGATCGGCGGCACCCCGCTCGAAGCCGAAGCCGATATTGTCGGAGACGCTCAGATGCGGAAATAGCGCGCCGTCCTGCGAGACGATGCCGATGCCGCGCTTGTGGGCGGGCACGGCCGACGGGCCATTGGCAAGCACTTCGCCATCAAGGCAAACCTTGCCCTGATCCGGGCGCTCGAAACCGGCAATCAGCCGCAAAAGCGTGGTCTTTCCGGAACCGGACGGTCCTACGACCGCGGTGCGGCTGCCGGCCGGCACATCCAGCGACACATTGTCGAGCGCCGTCACCGGGCCATAGCGCTTGCTGGCGGATTGGATCGAGAGCAGCGTCATTGTCCGGCAGTCCGTTTCGATTGAACGTAGAGAAGCAGTGTCAGCGGCAGCGACAGGATGATCATCATCACAGCATAGGGTGCTGCGGAGACATAATCGATCTCGCTGGTCAGCGACCAGAATTTCGTCGACAGCGTTTCGACGCCGTTGGGCGACAGCATCAGCGTTGCGGTCAGCTCGTTGGTGATGCCGAGTGCGACAAGCGCGATGCTGGCGGCGAAGCCGGGTGCGGCGAGCCGCATGGTGATCTGGCGAACGGCCTGGGCCGGCGTGCGGCCAAGGCCCATCGCCGCCCGTTCCAGCTCCACCGGCGCCTGTGCGATGCTGGCGCGCAGGCCAACCATGGCACGCGGCAGGAACAACAGAACATAGGCAACGGTCAGCGTCGCGAACGTCTGGTAGAGCGGCAGCACGAGGCGGACGGTAATCGTCACCAGCGCCAGCGCCACGACGACGCCGGGCAGCGAGCCGACATAATAGTGGCAGGCTTCGAGGAAGCGCTGGAAGCGCCCGGGCGCTCTAACCGAAAGCCATGCCATCGGCACGGCAGCGATCGTCGTCAGAATGCCGCCGGCGACCGCAAGCACGATCGTCTGCAGAAAAGCATTGCCGACGGTATCGATGCGCCAGATCTCCGCACCGCCGAGATAGAGCCAGCGTCCGAGCGTCACCAGGGGAACACCGAGCGTCAGGACGGCAACGACGACGGGGAGCAGAATGGCCGGAACCACGAACCATCCGAGCCTGCGCCGGTCGGCCGGCCGCGCCGAACCGGACCCGACCCGGGCATAACGCTCGTTGCCGCGAACCAGAATTTCGAGACCGAGCAGGAACAGGCAGCAGCCAACCAGCACGCCACCCAGCATATTGGCGGCCGGGCTGTTATAGGCCGACTGGAACTGATCGACGATCGCCGTCGCGAACGTGTCGAAACGGATCATCACATAGAGCCCGTATTCCGACAGCAGATGGAGCGCGATCAGCAGCGAGCCGCCGCAGATTGCCAGCCGCAGCTGCGGCAGCACGGTCCGGAAAAACACCCGCCAGGGGTTGAGCCCAAGAGAAGCCGCCGCGTCCTCGATCGCCGGATCGAGCCGCCGGAGAGCGGCTGCCACGGGCAGATAGAGAAACGGATAGTAAGCGAGAACCGAAACGAAGACGCCGCTTTCCAGCCCGCGCATGCCCGGCACCAAGCTGATCCAGGCATAGCTGTGCACGAAGGCGGGAACTGCAAGCGGCGCGACCGCAAGCCACGACCACAGACGAGAAAACGGGATATCCGTCCGTTCGGTCAACCAGGCGAGCGTCACCGCAAGCGCAATCGATAGCGGGATCGTCAGTGCTTCGAGAAGCACCGTATTGACCATCAGCTCGCCGACGCGCGGACGGAAGACCAGCGCCTTCACCGTGTCCCAGCCGACGTCATAGGTGATCCAGGCGATGAAGCCGAGCGGCACGAGGCTGAAGGCAGCGACGACCGTTGCGAAGACAACGACGGAAGCGTGCGGCATGCGCCCGCGAAGAGAAGCGATTGTGCTGACCGGCGCTTCATTGCCGGCAAGGCCGGTCACGAGCGATCTGTTGTCTTGCAGCAAGGCCGACGCCTTTGTGACGCTGAAAAAGGAAGGCAACCGCCTCGTCAGGAAGCGGTTGCCATGATTGATCATGCCCTAGGGTTTTCTTGAGCCAAAAGCAATAGTTTTGACTCCCTAGCCCTGCGGCAGATGGGCTTAGATGAGGCCGGCGGCCGTCATCATCTCAACGACCTTCTTGCTGTTCAGCTCGGAGGCTTCGACCTTCGGCGCGTTCAGCTCCTTGAGCGGAACGAGCTTGGGGTTGGATTCGCCGCTGACGGCATATTCATAGGAGGTGCCGTCCTTGAGGATGGCCTGGCCTGCCTTGCCGGCGATGAACTTCAGGAACGCCTGGGCTTCCTTCATGTGCTGCGTCGACTTCAGGATACCGCCGCCGGAGATCGAGACGAAAGCGCCCGGATCCTGGTTCTTGAAGTAATGCAGGCCGACATTGGCGCTGTTTTCAGCGGTCTTCGCCTGATCACCGAACCAGTAATAGTGATAGATGATCGCGCCTTCGACTTCACCAGCATTGACTGCCTTCAGCGCAACGCTGTTGCCCTTGTAGGGCGTTGCGTTGTCCTTGAGGCCCTTCAGCCAGGTAGCGGTCGCTTCCTCGCCCTTCAGCTGCAGCAGCGCGCTGACGATTGCCTGGAAATCGGCACCGGCAGGAGCAGCACCCCAGCGGCCCTTCCAGGCCGGGTCGGCGAGGTCGAGCATCGACTTCGGCAGCTTGTCTTCGGTCAGCTTGCGCTTGTCATAGGCAAATACCGTCGAGCGGGCGGCAATACCCGTCCACATGCCGTCTGCCGGGCGGTATTCGGCCGGAACCTGATCCAGCGTGTCCTTGTCGACGGGTGCGAAGAGGCCAGCGCCATCGACCAGCGTCATGGCAGGAGAATTTTCGGTCAGGAACACGTCAGCCGGCGAGGCGTCGCCTTCCTGGATGATCTGGTTGGCGAACTGCATGTCGCTACCCTGGCGCATGGTGACCTTGATGCCGGTCTCCTTGGTGAAGGCATCGATCCACTCGCGACCGAGGCTTTCGTGCTGCGCGTTATAGACGACGATACCCTCGTCCTGAGCGTAGGCGCCGGAAGCGAGCGAGGTTGCGGCCAGAAGCGACGCGGCAAGCGCCAGCGCAGAACGGCGCGTGATGGAATTGGTCATGATGCCCTCCATGGCATTGGCACCCTGCTGGGGGTGAGGGGTGCTGCGCGGCACCCTATATTTTTCCTGACTTCAATTTTCAAGTTTGCTTCACGAAACCGCGATCACAAATACTTGAAATTATTGATCAAGTTTAGAACGATTCTATGCCGCAGCGATGTCCGCGATCACGTCATCATCGACATCGATACCGTTTTCGATCGCGGCCCGGCGTGCATTCTGCCCACGCCGTCCCGGCAGACGGACGCCTGGATCGGACGAGATTTCGTTGGCAAGCTCCGTCAGCCGCGCTGCCGCAAATGCGCCGCCGCCGGCTTTCGGATTGATGACGATGATCATCTGGCCGAGACCCGGCGCCGCACCCTTGTCGTCGAAAAGCGATGTCGATTCATAGGAGAAGTTGGAGCCGGTCAGCGGCGCAGCCAGGATCTCGACCATCATCGCCAGCGCAGCCCCCTTGGCTTCGCCAGACGGCACCATCGTGCCATCCAGAGCTGCCACGGCATCCGTGGTCGGCTGGCCATCGCGGTCGAAAGCCCAGTCGGCCGGGATCGGCACACCCTTCTGGCGCGCAGCCATGATCTTGCCGCGGGCAACGCGCGAAAGCGCCAGATCGATAACAACCGGGTCCTGCCCGGTCACCGGCGCCGCGAAGGCAATCGGATTGGTGCCGAACAGCGGCTTACGCCCGCCCCATGCGGCCATCGCTGCGGTCGCGTTGGCAACCATGATGGCGACAAGACCCGCTTCGGCGAAACGCTCGACCGTCAGCGCCAGAACGCCGGCGTGATGCGAGCGCCGGATGGCCGCCATGGCAATTCCCTGCACCTTCGCCGTGTCCGTAAGAACCGGCACGGCAAGATCGAGGGCCGGATAGGCATATCCATGGCAGGCATCGACCTGGATGACCGAAGGATAGGGCTGATAGAGGATCGGCCTGGCGATGCCATCGACCTTGCCGGACTTAGCCTGAGCTGCATAGGCGGCAACACGCCGGAGCCCGTGCCCGCTCTGTCCGGCTGCCTCTGCGGCGACTAGCGCACGCGCCACGGATCGCGCATTGCCCTCCTCTACCCCGCTTCGTTTCAACGCCTCGATGACCAGCGTTTCGGCAGCGGCGAGCGTCAGATGCATGGAAAAAACCTTGGCGAAAACAAAAGGGCGACGACGGTGTTACGTCATCGCCCCCGGTGCTGCAATGCGGCTGCCTTATTCGACGTCGAACTTCACGCCCTGCGCCAGCGGCAGTGTCTTGCCATAGTTGATGGTGTTGGTGGCGCGGCGCATATAGGCCCGCCATGCGTCCGAACCGGACTCGCGGCCGCCGCCGGTTTCCTTTTCGCCGCCGAAGGCGCCACCGATTTCCGCACCCGACGGGCCGAGATTGACGTTGGCAATGCCGCAATCCGAACCACGGGCCGAAACGAAGGTTTCCGCCTCGCGCATATCATTGGTGAAGATCGACGAAGAGAGGCCCTGCGGCACGGCATTATGCAGTTCGAGAACCTCATCAAAGTCGCTGTATTTCATGACGTAGAGGATCGGCGCAAATGTTTCATCGACAACGGGACCCGTCTGCGACGGCATCTCGACCAGAGCCGGGCGAACGTAGAAGGCTTCGCCAGCGCCGTTTTCGACCCGTTCGCCACCGGTGATCTTGCCACCCGCTGCATTGGCAGCAGAGAGAGCCGACTGCATTTTCTCGTAGGCAGCTTTGTCGATCAGCGGCCCAACCAGTGTACCGTTCTCCAGCGGATTGCCGATGGTGACCGAACCATAGGCCTTCTGCAGGCGCGGAACGAGTTTGTCATAGACGCTGTCATGCACGAAGAGACGGCGCAGCGTCGTGCAACGCTGACCGGCCGTGCCCATCGCTGAGAAGGCGACACCGCGCAGCGTCAGGTCGAGATCGGCAGTCGGGCAGATGATGGCCGCGTTGTTGCCGCCGAGCTCCAGGATGGCGCGGGCAAAGCGCTGCGACAGGCGCGGACCGACAGCGCGGCCCATGGCCGTCGAGCCGGTTGCCGAAACGAGCGGAACCTTGGGGTGATCGACAAGGACTTCGCCGACATCACGGCCGCCGATCAGCAGCGTCGAAAGATTGGCCGGTGCCTTGCCGCCTTCGGCGACGAAGCGCTTCAGCGCCTTCTCGAACAGCGCCTGTGTCGCCAGCGCCGTCAGCGGCGTCTTTTCCGACGGTTTCCAGACGACCGAATTGCCGCAGACGAGCGCAAGAGCCGCATTCCACGACCAGACGGCGACCGGGAAGTTGAAGGCCGAGATGATGCCGACGACGCCGAGCGGGTGCCAGCTTTCCATCATCCGGTGCTCGGAGCGCTCGGTGGCGATCGTAAGGCCGTAAAGCTGACGGGACAGACCGACGGCGAAATCGCAGATGTCGATCATTTCCTGAACTTCGCCGAGACCTTCGGAAGTGATCTTCCCGACTTCGATCGAAACGAGGCGGCCGAGCGCGCCCTTGGCCGCGCGCAGCTCCTCGCCGAGCAGACGGACAAGCTCGCCGCGCTTCGGCGCCGGAACGGCGCGCCATTCGGCGAAAGTCTTGTGGGCGGCATCGATCGCCTGCTTGGCGCCGGCAACACTATCTTCTTTCAGGGCGCCGATTTCCTTGCCGGTGACCGGCGAGGTGACGCGCAACGTTCCGCCGGTATAGCGGGCCGCATCGACGCCGAGTTCGGACAGCAGCTTTTTGGTTTCGGCTGCGAGATCGAGGCTAGCGATGGTCATGTGTTTCCAACCTTCTTGTTCTTAAAAACGCGCATCGGCGAAGTGGGCGACCTGGGCGCCGGCTTCGTACCACATTTCCTTCAGCGCCCGGAACCCCGGCTCGCGCGGATCCGTCAGCGGCAAGGGCAGTTCAGCCTCGCTGATGCGGCCAAGAATATGTTCGGCGAGCGTCCGGCCGAAAACCGTGCCAGGGGCAATGCCGCGGCCATTATAGCCCGAGAACCCGACGACGTTATCGGCAAACTTGTGAAACCTGGGCAAGGCATTGTCGGTCATGCCGATCTTGCCATACCACTCGCATTCGAACTCGACCTCGCCGATCTGCGGGAAGAGCTTGCGCAGAGAACGCTGCGCCCAGCCCTTGTGGACGGCAGTACCGGTATTGCGCAGCGCCCCGACGCTGCCGAAGACGAGACGGCCTGCCTGATCCATCCGGAAGGACGACAGGATTTCCTTGGTATCCCAAACGCCTTCGCGACCGGGCAGGATCGACTTGCGCAGATTGTCGCCAAGCGGCGTGGTCGCGAGATTGAAATAGGGGAGATGCACCTGTTCGGTGCGCACCTGTTCCCAGGGGCCGGTGCTATAGGCATCCGTCGCAACGATGATCCAGTCAGCGGTAACGGTCCCCCGTTCGGTGCGGACGACCCATTTCCGACCCTGACGCTCCGTCGCAATCACCGGGCTTGCCGTGTGCAGGGAAACGCCGGCTTGCACGGCAGCCCGCGCCAGCCCACGGGCATAGGCGAGCGGCTGCAGCGTTCCGGCTCGCATATCCAGAAGCGCTCCGGCATAGGCATCGCTACCGACCCGGCGCGCCGTCTCCGCTGCATCCAGCACGGTCACAGGCGCACCACGCTTGCCCCACTGCGCCGCCCGGTTCTCGATCTCCTTTAGCCCCTCAGAGCCGACGGCGCAGTGCAGAGTTCCATTCGTTTCGAGCTCGCAGGAAATGTCGTGCTTGGCAATCAGCTCCATCACCAGGCGCGGCGCATTGCCCAGCATGTCGAGCAGCCGCTCGCCATGAACCGGCCCGAGCACACCTGGAAGATCATCAGGCATCACCCACATGCCGGCATTGATCAGACCGACATTGCGCCCGGCGCCGCCAAAGCCGATTTCATTGGCTTCGAGAAGAACGACCTTGCTGCCGGCCTCCGCCAGATGCAGTGCCGAAGAAATCCCGGTATAGCCGCCGCCGACGACCACCACATCGGCCTGTACTGATCCGGTCAGCGGTGCCGTTGCAGGCGGCTGGGGCGCAGTCTTTTCCCAAAGTCCATGCGAGCGCGGATCATTCAGCATCGGTCAATCCATCCAAAGGCGAAACCGCCGTTAATCTAGCGCCGCGACGGCAACCGCGAAAGCACTCTCCGATGCCTTCATAGCAGGCATCTCACCGCGAATGGATGGTTTCCATCAGGCCACGAGTTCATTCCGAATATGCGCGACAGATTTCTTTACAAACCGGTTTTCACCGTGAATATCGACGTTTCGGAAACAGGTCATTCTGAAATGGACTGAACCATGCTCGCATCCCGCCGATTCCTGCCCTCGATATCGCTGCTCGCGGCCTTCGAGGCCACTGCCAGAACCGGCAGCGTCACTGCCGCCGCCCGCGAACTCGATTTGACACAGAGTGCCGTCAGCCGGCAGATCAAGGCTCTGGAAGAGCAGCTGGGCGTCGAACTCTTCCTGCGCGAACGCCAGACCGTCCGGCTGACGCTGGCAGGCGACGGCTATGCGAGGGAGATCCGCGAGGCGCTGCGCCGCATCTCGAGTGCCTCGCTGAACCTGCGCGCCAACCCCTATGGCGGAACGCTGAACCTCGCCATTCTACCAACTTTCGGGACCCGCTGGCTGGCGCCAAGGCTCGGCCGCTTTCTCAGGCAGAATCCCGGCGTCACCATCAATCTCGTCACCCGGCTCTCGCCCTTCGACTTTCGCCTCGATTCGATCGACGCCGCCATCCATTTCGGCCATCCCCATTGGCCGGGTGCCGAACTGACGTTGCTGATGTCGGAGAAGACAGTTCCGGCCTGCAGTCCGCAATTTCTGAAGGATCACGGCATCAGCAAGGCCCATGATTTGCTGGACGTGCCGCTAATGCATCTGACAACCCGGCCGGATGCCTGGGAGGCATGGTTTGCCGAAAACGGCGTTGCCTTCCAGAGCCTTCACGGCATGCTCTTCGACCAGTTCGCCACCGCCGCCCAGGCGGCCGTCGCCGGGCTTGGCGTCGCGCTGCTGCCGACCTTCCTCATCCAGGACGAGCTGAAGCGCGGCGATCTCGTCGCTGCCATCGATGGAGAAATCGAAAGCCGCGAGCGCTACTATCTCGCCCACCCTTCCGAACGCGCCGACTATCCGCCGCTTGCGGCCTTTCGTTCGTGGATCGAGACTGAGGCGAAGTCTTGAGCTTGCATCCGGGGAGCGGTTTCGCGCATTATGCGCGCAAACATTCACTCCGCAGGAAATCCCCATGAAGCCCATTTTCGTCCAACTCCAGTGCGCACCCGGCAAGACCTACGAGGTTGCCGACGCCATCTACCAGACGGAACGTGTTTCTGAGCTCTACTCAACCAGCGGCGACTACGACCTGCTGATGAAGGTCTATATCGAAGAAGGCCAGGACATCGGCAAGTTCATCAACGATAACATCGCCAATATCCCCGGCATCGTCCGCTCCCTGACGACGCTGACCTTCAAGGCATTCTGATCTCCAGGATTAACTCTCTTCCGGAAGATTTCCGGCTGCCGGGCGCTCTGTAAACTGGGCCTTAAGGCGATCCGGTATCTCGTCCGGCACTATGGCGCGGCCCGTTCCGGGATCAGGGAGCATGGCATTGGAAGCAACGGCAGAGCAGGCAAATGCAGCACCGCTGATCGTGCATGTCGTGCGCCAGTTTCTGCCGAACCGCGGCGGGCTCGAAGATGTCGTTGCTAACCTGGCCCGCGAGACCGTCAAGCGCAGCTACCGCGTCCGGGTCGTCACACTCGACACGCTGTTCACGGCGCGCGACCGCAAGCTTCCGTCGCATGAGATCATCGACGGTATCGACGTCGTGCGTATCCCCTGGTCCGGCAGCACCCGCTATCCGATCGCACCGCAGGTCCTTCGCCATCTCGCCGACGCCGATCTTGTCCACGTCCACGCGATCGATTTCTTTTTCGACGCGCTGGCACTCAGCCGCGTCCTGCACCGGAAGCCGATGATCGCGACGACGCATGGCGGCTTCTTTCACACGCAGAAGCATGCGGCCCTCAAGAAGATATGGTTCCAGACGCTGACACGGTTCTCGGCGATGAACTACAAGCGTGTCATCGGCTGCAGCGCCTCCGATATCGCCCAGTTCTCGCAGATCGCCGGCAATACCGTGCTGATTGAGAACGGCGTCGATATCGGCAAGTTCGCAGACAGCGCATCACGCCAGCCGCGCCGCCGGATCGTCACCATCGGCCGCTTCTCGGTCAACAAGCGGCTCGACCATCTCCTCGATGTCATGCAGGTTCTGGCCGCCCGTGATCCGGAATGGCATCTGGATATCGTCGGCTCGGAATCGGATCTGAAAGGCGCCGATCTCAGGCGCGAGATCGCGGCCCGCGGCCTCGATCGTGCGGTCGGCCTTCATGTCGGCATCGCCAATCCGGAGATACGGTCTCTGATCTCGGCGGCATCGCTCTTCGCCTCAGCATCCGAATACGAAGGCTTCGGCCTCGTTGCGCTGGAAGCGATGAGTGCCGGCCTCTATCCGGTTCTGAACCGCAATGCTGCCTATGTGGCACTAGCCGAACGCAAGATGCCGCTGTCGATTGCCGACTTCAGCGATCCGGAAAATGCGGCGGCCGCAATCGAACAGGCCTTCGCGACGATTGCAGCCGAACCGGCGGCAATGCGCGATACGCTGATCGCTGCCGCCAGACCCTATTCATGGGATCACGTCGCCGGACTCTATATCGATCTCTACAGATCGCTCGGCATTCCGGCTTTCCAGCGGATTGCCGCTTAAGCTTTCGCCAGCTTGGCGATCTCATCCAGCACGATCCGGCGCGATTCCAGCGGCGTCAGATTGTGGTCGGCATCCTCAAGCATCACGAGACGCACATTCGGATAGCGCGACAGTTTGCGACCACCAGGACCGAAGTGGAAATACATGTGGTCGAGGCCGACATCCGCTTCGCTGTAGATCAGCGTCAGCGGCACGTTACGCTTGCCGAACGATGCGAAGGCCTGTTTCACCTCGCGCGCCACATGCCCCTTGTGCGGCAGCAGCTCGATAAGTGGCGCGAAGCGATGCGAAACCCGGCGGCCGAGGGCGATGAAGATGTTCTGGAAGGCCGCCTTCACATCGACCTGACCACGGAAAAGCCGCTTCACGGTCTCGATGTTCATCAGCCGCTGGCTGTAATCATCGACGCTGCGCGGCACCGAGACGACATGCTCCTTGGCGACCTGAACGGCGGGGTCCCAATAATAGACGAAGGGATTGATCGAGACGACCGCCTTCAGACGCTCATCGGCAATACCGGCACGGAAGGCCACATAGCCCCCGCTGCAGCGCCCGGCGACCATCACGGGGCCAGGAACATGGGTCTCCAGGAGATCGAGCGCCGAGACGGCGTCATCGATCTGCGTCTGCGAATAAAGAATCTGATCCGGTGCATCAGGACGCGGAACGCTGTCGCCGACATTGGCGGAATCGAAGCGCAGAGACGTCACGCCTTGGCGTGCAAGTTCGCGCGCCATGTCGACGATCGCCCGGCCCCAGCCGGCGTGGCGGTCATAGGCAGTGGTGAGGAACATCACCGAATTGCCCTTGGAAGCCCCAACCGGCCGGCTGATGACGCCGACGAGATGGTGATGCGCACCGAAACGCACCGGCACTTCTTCAAAGCCATCGCCGTGCAGGATCTGGTTTTCGGCGGGAACCACCGAATTTGCCGCCGTGGCATCCGGCACCGTGTTCGTCTCGATCCAGCGCGTCAGTTCGGCAACGACACGCATCGGCGTCTTCGCAAACAGCGGATTGGTCGCCAGCTCGTCATACCCCTCGAACACAGTCTCATCGACGGTCGCGCCGAGTGATTTGAGGGCAGTGGCAAAGCTGGAATCGCCGACGCGCGACGGGTGCTCGAAGATCACATAATGCGATGCAGCCAGGCTCTCGGGCGCCGTCAGATTGAGCTTGCGGATTTCCGCGGCAATCGCTTCAGGCATGAACAGACCGGCGATCGTTACCTGATCGGCCGGAGCGTGCTCCTTGCTAAGGCCGAGGTCGGCGTGAATGATCTTCGCCCACATGTTCAATTCGCGCAGATAGCCGCGTCCGCTGAGAACCGGCGCCAGCATCGCGACGCCGCTCACACCCGGAATCGTCGCGCCGATACGCTGCACCAGCGCGGCGCCGATCCCCTGGGCGATCAGGATGATCTGGTCGCAACCGCTCAGCGATTTCAGCTCTTCGGCCGCAGCACGAACCGATGCTTCCCAGCTGGAGAGCGTTGCCGGCTGATTGCCGAAATCAAGCGCGTCGCCGGTGCCTAGATAATCGAAGCGAAGGCTGGGAACGCCAATATCCGAAAAATGCTCGGCAGCGACGCGATAGAACTTGCGGCTGCACATCTCCTCGAAGCCCCAGGGGCTGACGAAGAGGACGGCGGAGGACCGCTTGGTGACGGCAGGATTTCCGGGCATGAACAGCCCGATCGTGCCATCGAAGGCAACCGGGAAGGCGGCGCTGCGGCCGGCACCTTCTGCCGGCTCGTGAACGGCCTCGGCTGGTTTTTTATGATCATTCTCCGGCTGCAGCGGCGCGATGAATTGCGCGGCCTTCAACGCCGGACCGCGCAACGCAGACGGCACCTTGCTAAGGATCGAGCGAATGACAATTGCGTCTTGTCTCGGAATGACCTTGAGAAGTTTGAGTGCGAGCAGATAGGCGACACCGCCTGCGATGATCGCCAGCACCAGGCCAACAGGATTGTGGACGAGCTCAAGGACCGCGAGAGCCGCCAATGCACAAAGCACGGCCGCCAACGTCACCTTCGCGAGGCTGACGTAGAGGGTCGAAAGCTGACTTCCAAAGCCGGTCTGTTTGATCATGATCACGCACATCACGACAAAAACAGCGATGCGAACGACCGCAGCGCCTTCCGCCGCAAAAGTAGGCACCAGGAGTAAACAACCGCCTACCATGACAAGGCCACCAATCACACTGGTCTTCAGGCGATCGCCCACCCGGTCCATGGACAGCAGGTAGAGGCTGAGGATCTGCATGAAGGTGTAGGCAGGGGCGGCCAACGCCAGAAGCATGACGACGGGACCGCTCGGGCGGAAGGCTTCGCCGAACACGCTGACAACGAGAACACCCGAGATCGCCGCCAGTCCAAAGCTCATCGGCATGATGATATAGGCCATGCTGCGGGTGACCGCGGCAAAGACCTCGACGGGCAGCGTCGAATCCTTGCTGTTGTGCCGCTGCTCCGAATAATAGGGCAGCAGGCTGCCGGTCATCTGGATCGGCAGCTGCAGGGCGATATTGGCGACCGACAGACCGATCGCGTAGTAACCGACCATCTCGACCGACCAGAATTGCTGCAGGAACAGCAGTTCGAGGCGATTGATGAAAACGGAATCGATCAGGAATTGCGTCGATATGATCACCGACGACGAGGCGAGAACGCTAAGTGAAATATCGCATCTGTCCCGCTTGGTGAGCAGGATCGGCATCGTCGCGACGAAAAACACCAATTGGCCGAGCGCATAGCCGATCAGCACGCCCTCTACGCCGTAAAGCACCGCGCCGATCGCGACGCCACCGAGCTGCAGAATCGAAACGCCAACGGTGAGCTTGAAGAAATCACCGAGGCGCTTTTCGCCGATCAGGTAGAATTTGACGAAAGAGCCGATCGCCTGAATGAAGAACAGCGCGCCTGTCACCATTGCCACCGACGGCGCCGTTTCGGCCCAATGCATCTCTTCCGACGACAGGAAGAAGATGCCGTAGAGCCCGAGCAGCACCACCGTCGAAAACAGCATGAAGGTGACGAGGATAGAGGCAAAGCCCATGCGGCGCTTGCTGTCGTAGCCTTGCACATTCAATTGCGGCAGGGTCTTCAGAAGCGTGATGCTGGAGCCCAGTTCGGCAATTGACGCGCCGGTGACCACAAGCCAGAGCGAAAAGGCAACGATGCCATTTGCCTCCGGGCCAAGCAGGCGGGCGGTGATGATCGACGATGCAAAACCGGTAGCCAGCAGCAGCATACCCGCAGCCGCGTTCATCACCGAATTCGCTA
The DNA here is from genome assembly GCF_056400165.1 of Rhizobium sp. 01L410. Lineage (NCBI taxonomy): Bacteria > Pseudomonadati > Pseudomonadota > Alphaproteobacteria > Hyphomicrobiales > Rhizobiaceae > Rhizobium > Rhizobium sp. 01L410. The sequence continues at coordinate 222,975 of NZ_JBFTST010000004.1, read as the reverse complement.
TGATCCCGTTCGACATCCGTCTCTTTCCATTGGCTTCTCAGCCATTCCTAATGTGAAACCGTTAAATAAGGACCGAGGAGTTCGGTTAACGGCCCGCACCGACAAGCGCTTGCAGCGCTTTCTCGTAGGTGTTTGCCTCCAGATAGGCGATCAGGAAGCGTTTGGCGCGCGCGGCCTTTTCCTTCGCCGCCTGCGGGTCGGAATAAATCTGATCGAGGTAGCCCGCCGCCACTTCAGGCGATGGATCAGCCCAGACTGCACCCTTCAGCGCCGCAAATTCCGGATGCGTATCGACAACTGGGATCAGCGATGGCGCGACGTTCCAGGTATTTTCAGGGTCGCAGAAATCGACGGTGCCGGACCATCCCGTGGTCACGACAGGGGTATTGTGAATGATCGCTTCGGCAACGGTCAGGCCGAAACCTTCCGAACGGTGGAGCGAGATATAGGCGTCGGAATCGCGGATCAGCCCGTTGATCTCGCTGCTTGCCAGCTTGTCCGTGACGATGCGAATCCGGCTATTGCCCTCGGCCGAACGGTAAAGGGCGGCAAGGCCGGGATCCTTCGCTGGATCACCGCTTCCCTTCATCAGCAGGAAAGCCTTGGGGCACCGCTGCTGAAGGATCTTGAAGGCGTCGATGACAGCCTGCGGATTTTTGCGGTTGATCGACGATCCGGCGCTAAAGATGAAACTGACGAGAAACGCATCGTCCTCGACGCCGAACTTCGCCCTCATCCCGTCGGCAGCCGGCTTCTCCGTCACCGGATGCGGCACAACGACGACAGGCGCGCTGGTCAGCGGCGCAATCGCCTTGCGGGTAAATTCGGAGGGGACAAAAACCGCGTTGACATAGCGCGCGCCGTTCCGCCACTCGGGTGGCACGGTCTCCAGCTCCCAGGCCCAATAGCCGATGTTGTAGGCGCGGGCGAATTCCCGCAGTCCGGTACTGAGCACCGCCCGCGGCAGCATTGGCGGATTGAGGTGCCAGATGCGCGTTCCCGGTTGAGCGGCATTGACTGCCGCAGCCTTCCATTCGACGGACGCGCCTTCATCGGCATGGGTACTGACATCCCGCAGCGAAATCCGGCGGCCGCCCGCCGCCAGCGCGTCGGCGCAAAGCCGCGCGGATTCGCCGACACCGGCCATCATCGACAGATAACCAGCGACTTCGATCGGCCGTGCCGGATCGAAAGCCACCCGGGATTTCGGGATCAGCCGCTGCAGGACATGGGAGCGGAAGGCACGGTAGAGAGATCGGATAGGCATCTGTTTTTCAACCACCCGCGCCGAAAGCAAAGCGGCGCATACTGCCGGCGCAGAGCACCTCGCCCTGAGGCTCTCCCGCCTCAGTACCGACAGGCGTCAACCGGATACGGCGCTGGATACCCGGCGCCAAATGAAACCAGTCGTCAGCTGGGCGGTAACCAGCAGTATCGATGTGAAGCGACTGGGCAAGGCAGTTGGCGGACACATCGAGTGCCCATGCGCCGCCGTCATCCACCAATGTCACGGCAACATCGGCATCGTGAAACGCCTTTGCCCGACCAAGCGGAAAGTGGAACGCCTCGGCCAGCAGGTCACCTTCCACCGAGCGCAGCCGCGCCACCGTAACGTCATGCGACGGCGGGCCGAAACGGAAGGCGTAAGTGGTATCGAAGAAGGCGCCGAAAAGTTCGGTCGCCGCGATCCTCTGCTTGCTCCGCGCTGCGATCGTCAGGCTCTGGCTGGCGCTCGCCGCCTGCTGCCGGCCGTCACGGAAGCAGATAAGCTCAAGTTCCACGGCAAGGTCAGCAGACGTCTCATTGACCACATGCACGTCCAGACCATTGGTCCCTTCGTCCGTCAGCACCACCTGCAACGGCCGGAAGGCCCGGCGCATTGCATGCCAGGCGGGCTTGGGTTCGCCGGTGGAATCGATCACCCCCCAGCCCGGTCCGGGCAGCAGATCCTGTAGCGTCCAGACCAGCGCGCCGTCGCAACGAGATCCGGTGCGGCGCCATTCGGCAAAGGTCTCGGTCAGCACTTCGCCTGTGACGGCACGGGAAAGATCGAGATAGCGTTCCGGATTTTCGCGGCGAAGCCTCGCCGGATCTGTATCGTAGAGCAGCCCAAGATAGTGATCCCTGATATCCTCGAAATCCCAGGACGCGCCGCGGTCGCGCGGCACCCGGGCCTTCCAGAGAGGGCTGTGAACGGAGGGCACATCGAGATGCCGCTGCAACGTTCTCTGCTGCGGGACATGCGCGAAGGCAAGGCTTTCGGCCGCGAAACGCACATCGGCCCGCCGCGCATCATCAAGCGGCCGCATATAGGCGCCGACGCCGTAGTAATGCGTGACTCCTGCATTCGGTGAAAACGGCATGGCACCGCCATAGGGCGAATTCGGAACGTAGGGCACATCCGGCCGCAGCCGCGACGCGATCGCCGGGATGACTTCGTCGGTCACCGGACCGCCCCAGAACTCCCGCGGCAGCCCAAGCATTGCCGCCTGCTGATGAACCTCGCTGCCACCGCAGAGCACCGCAAGCGAAGGCGAGGCCTGAACCCCATGCAGGAACCCTTCGACTTCGGCATGCACATGACCGATAAATGTCTTGTCGTTGCGCGGATAGTCGAAATTGGCGAACATGAAGTCCTGCCAGACGAGCAGGCCGAGCTCATCGCAGAGCGCGAAGAAATCGGGCGTCTCGTACGCCATCGTGCCGCCGATGCGGATCATGTTCATGCCAGCTTCGGCAGCCAGCCGCAGGAATGGCTCGTAATCGGTCCGCGCGCCAGGAAGCCGCACGATATCGGCGGTGGTCCAGACGGCACCCCGGCAAAAGACGCGCTCACCGTTGACGCAAAGCCCGAAGCCGTCGCCATCGGCCCCGCGATCGAGGGCGATCGTGCGGAAACCGGTCTTACCGAGCGGGTACTCTACATCGTCGGAAACCAGCGTCAGATCGTAGAGATCAGGCGCGCCGTGCGTGTGCGGCCACCACGGCTTCACATTGGCAAGCTTGAGGATAGCCGAGTAGTGATTCTCGCCGATCTTCTCAAAGGCCGCCTCTTCCCCCCCGCAGCGCAGCTGAAGGATCGGATCCTCCGCGGCGGAATAAAGCGAAACGCTGACCCGTCCGCTGCCATCCTCATCCAGAACGCTGCGGATCGAGATATTGTCGATCGAAACAGGGCCGCTGCGCACCAGCGATATCGCCCGCCATGGTCCGATGGCGTGGATCTCCGGGCACCAGCCCGGCATATGGCCGAGCACTGTGGTGCGGACGTTCTTGAGGCCCGGCGGCGTGATCATCTGCGGGCGCCAGCGGGCGCGCGGCCCGGGCTCGGTAAGCTTCGGCGCAAGTGCCCGGAAACACAGAGCAAGCTCGTCGCCGCCTGCAAGCGTCACCGGAATTTCGTGAGCGGTGAACATGCTTTCCGAAAACAGCAGCTCTTGGCCGTTGACGAACACGTGGCAAAGCGTTGCCAGTCCCTCCAGCCGCAGAATCCAGTCTCCCGGTTCCGTGTCGAACAGGCGGCAGACATACCAGGCATCCCGGGTGTTCAGAGGCTCCGGATTTTCCCTGTCGAACAGGCCGGCTCTCTCGAGGGCTTCGGCAACGGTTCCGGGCACCGGTGCGGCGATGAACTGCGACGTCGGGGGGATATCATGCGGCACGGCATAGGCATCGGGTTCCGTGAGAACGAGGTTCCAGCCTTCCGAAAGCAGCACCTCTTCTGCGCCGACGCTCGCCAACCTGCCCCGCATGATCAAGCCTCCGGTGTCACAGCTGCTCGGAAATCGAAGCCATCATGGAATCCCATGCATCGGCGGCCGGATCAAGCGCGGTCCGCAGCGGCTCGAATTTCTTGCGGGTCACGGCCCGCGCCAATTGGAACTGCACGGATTTGGCCGTCTCAGAAATCTGCCGGGCATCAGCCTCGGCGCTGCCGAACTGCCCCGGCGCAAGCCAGGCGAGATGATCCGCCGCCAACTCGAAATTGGCGCCGAACTGGCGAAGCGTGTTGAAGGCATATTTGTGGAAGAAGCCGAAGGGCCGCTCGGCAATTTCCTCGACCTGCTGCGGGAAAACCGCGGCAAAGGCGCGGATCGGATTGCGGGCCGGACGGCGGGCGAAATGCTTTCTGAAGATTGTTTGGGAGGCCGCCCGCATCTCCGCATCGCCTGGAAGCATCACCGGAAACTTGGCAAATTCGGTGTAGGGCAGAAACAACGCCCCGTCCGCGCCTGAATTCAGCTGAAACAGACCGTCAAAATCCTCGCCATCCAGCGCGAAGAACCCTGCATTGTGGAAATACTCGACGCGCTTCGCATCGAAATCCAGCCGGTTGATCGCCACGGTCGTCTTGCCGTGCTCGGTGCGGTAGGCAGTGCCCTGGGTGTCGGGCATGTAATAGGAATCCATCTCGATCAGACAGAGCCGCCCGCGGCCGATCTGCATTTCGATATGGCGCTCGACGCGATCGAAGATCGCCAGTTCGCTGACGCGAATGCCGTAGAGCGTTTCCAGATCTTCCAGCGGCACCTTGAAGAAGGTGAACTGGTCGCCCTCGAAATCCTGCGTCATGGTAAAGCCGAGCATCGCTTCCGGCGGCAAGCCGAGCGTGTTCAGTACCTCGATCCAGAGATCGATATAGCAATTGGTTTCCGGCCACATACGCTCGCTGGAATGGAGCGCATGCCTGACGTAGCCATCCGGAGCGATAGCCGGGAAAACAGCCTTCATCAAACGTCTCAGCCCCAGAGCGCCTTGCGAACGTTTTCCGGCCATTCCTTCACGTCGAGACCGTGATGGTGGAACAGTGCAAGCGCGATACGTTCCAGACCGAAGCCGACGCAGGCGGTATGCGCCACGCTGCCATCCTCGAGGTTCAGGCCCCACTTCAAGCCAAACGAGTCCTGATGGTAGTTGAAGCTCATGCAGGCGGTCGGATTGGCGGTCGAGGTGATCGGGATCAGCAGCTCGAACTTGAGATTCTGGTCACGCTGATTGTTGACCATCATCTTGCCGGCGCGACCGAAGAACGGATCGTTCGCTACGTCGATGACCACATCGAGGCCAACCAGCTTCATCATCTCGACACCGCGATCCATCCAGCGCTGGCGAAAATCCGTCACGTGGCTCTCGGTTCCCATGCAGACATATTCGCGCATGCGGAACAGCTGCTGACGGGCCGGATCCTTGGAAGGCTCATGGCGGAAGCAGTAGGACTGCAGATCGTAAAGACCGCCCTTTGCCGGCAGGTTGCCGCGCTTGGCGACCGTCGGGTAGAGCGGATAGCAGGCCGCCGGCGTCAGCACGATCTCGGTCGCTTCCTGGCCCTTGGTCCAGTCGTCGCCGACTTCCATGCATTGCAGCAGGTTCATGTGATCGAGCTCGGCGCCGCAGAAGCTATGCACCGTACCCGCAAGCTGCGGGAAGCTCTTCATGTAACCGCTCTTTTCGAAGATCGCCCGGTTCATGCCCGGCGGGAAGCGCATGGCTTCGGCACCATCGGCACCACCGAACTTGTCGATCAGCCGCTCGAAAGCAGTGATCACGTCTTCGAACTGGCCGCTGCGGCCGTAAAGGCCGTCAACACCGGTATCGATCAGCAGGCCGGATTCGAAAAGCCGGTCCAGAAACGAGGTCTGCATATCCATGTGAGTCACCCCAGTAGGCTAGTGTCCTGCTTGTGGACGAGAAGCATGCTCGACGTGTTGCCGAGGATGCGGTCATTGGAAATCATCAGCTGCGCGGAATGCGCATCGCGAAGGTGACGGCCGACGCTGAAAGGCGTGCCGTTCTTGTAGCCCATGATGCCGCAGATCAGCATGACGTGGTTGACGATCTCGAGGATCGTTTCCGACGAGGCGATCTTCACGTTGTTCATGGCAACGGCAAAACCCATCGACGACAGCTTGTCGGGATCGGCCTTAGCGTCTTCGTAGGCTTTCAGACCCGCAACGACATTGGACTTGACCATCTGCAGGAGGTTCGAAACCTCGGCAAGGCGTAGCGCACCGGGCGGCGGAGCGCCGGGCGATTTGCGTGCGGCAGCGCGCACGAACGCCTGGGCGCGGCAGACGGCATCGACGGCAATGCCGTACCAGACGCCGCTCCAGAGGAGATGCGAGGAGGCAAGCATCGACTGTGCTGCGATTTCGGCAAACGGCTTCGGCAGGATCTGCGCTGCCGGCGCTTCGCCCTTGAAGAGGAAGCCGTCGGAGCAGGTGCCGCGCATGCCGAGCGTATTCCATACATGGGTTCGCTCGAGCGTATACTGGTCCTTGAGGAATGCCGTCAGCACCTGATCCGAAGACGCGGCCTCCGGGCCGCTGCGCGACGTGATCAGGATAGCATCGGCGTGTGAGCCGTAGGAGATGACAGTCGCGTCCTTTTCGAGACGGCAAGTATCGCTGGTAATCTCGATGGCGCAGATGCTGTTGCGCAGATTGCCGCCAATGCCGCCTTCGGTCGTCGCCGAAGCGATCAGCAGCTGTTCGGCCGCGATAAGCCGCATGAAGTCTGCATGCCATTCGCTTTCCGCGCCGTGCTCGACAAGGCTCGAAAGCTTGATGTGGTGCATGGCGAAAACCATGGCACTTGCGGCGCAGGCCTGGCCAAGAACGGAGCAGAGTTCGGCGATTTCGGTCGTCGTCGCGCCCTCGCCGCCGAGGTGGCGGGGGATCTGAATGCCGAGCAGACGTTCGGCCTTCATCGCATCGGCAGCTTCCCGCGGGAAACGGCCTTCGGCATCGACGGTGTCGGCGTGCTTAGCCGCAATCTCGGCGACGCGCGCGGCCCGTGCCGCAAAGCTCTCTTCCGTGATCTTGACCGGGAAGTTCATCAGGCGACCTTCCGGCTGTCCTTGATCATATCGACGGTCTTCTCGATCGCCGAGATGCTGGCGAAGGACTTGCGGTTGAGAAGATTGTCGGGGAACTCGATATCGAAGGCTTCTTCGATCGCCAGCATCAGCTGGACCGATGCAAAGGATGTCAGACCCGCCGCGTAGAGATCGGCGTCGTCGGCGACCTGGTCGATCGACGCGGGAAGCTTGCCGAATTTGGCTATAATATCGCGGATTGTCTTGTTCATCCGAACATCTCCAAGATTGTCATGATCCAGAGCAGGCGTTCATCGCCTTCATCATGAGCGCTCTTTTAGGCCGGAAAACCCAATATTCCGCTAATTTGTCTGGTTAAAGATGAGCAAGATTCACACTTAAAGTTTTATCGAGTATCGCGCCTTGGTTGAATTTTGCTGTTTCTACTCAAATACTTGCCTCGGCGGCTTGGCGTAATACAGGAGCGGCGCGAAGGACTTCCCAGTGCAGAAATGGAACGGAAATTTTCTATCCCGCCGGTGGATAGCTGTGCTCGCCGCCCCTGTAATCGGAGACCGAGAAGCAACCGTCGGCGGTTTTGCGAACGCCGCTTTCGGCGATCACGGTCTTTCCGTAGCCGCCCGGAATATCCAGAATATAGGCTGGCTGGCAGAGGCCGGATATGCGTCCACGCAATGCTGCGACGATCGCCTGCCCCTCTTCGATCGTCAGCCGGAAATGGCTGGTGCCGGGCGCAAGGTCGGGATGATGCAGGTAATAGGGCTTGATACGGTTCTCGACGAACGTCTTCATCAACGACGCAAGCACGTCCGCGTCATTGTTGACACCCTTCAGCAGCACCGATTGGCTGATCATGACGATACCGGCATCGACGATCCGGGCGCAGGCCGCCCGCGCTTCGGCCGTAAACTCACGCGGATGATTGGCGTGCAGTGCGATGTAAACGGTCTTGCCGCTCGCCTTCAGCGCGTCGATGAGCGCCGCATCGATCTTGCGCGGATCGACCACAGGCACGCGGGTATGAAACCTGACGATCTTGACGTGGTCGATCGCCGAGAGCTCCCGCATGATATCTTCCAGCCGCCGCGGCGACAGGATCAGCGGATCGCCACCGGTGAGAATGACCTCCCATATTTCGTCATGCTGGCGGATATAGTCGAAGGCTGCCTTCATCGCCTCCGGCTCCAGCGTACCCAAGCCTTGTGGGCCAACCATTTCGCGGCGGAAGCAGAAGCGGCAGTAGACCGGGCAGACATGCACGGCCTTCAGCAGCACGCGATCCGGATAGCGATGCACGATACCTTCGACCGGACTATGCGGGAGATCGCCGATCGGATCGGCGCGTTCTTCCGGGGTAATCTGCAATTCGTTGCCCGTCGGCACGAACTGCCGTGCGATAGGATCATCAGGATCAGCGCGATCGATCAGCGCCGCAACCGAGGGCGTCAGCGCGATCGAATAACGGGCCGCAACCTCTTCGAGGGCCAGCCGGTCGCCCTCGGCAATCAGACCGGCGCTCGACAAGTCATCGACGCTTTTGATCGGCCTGACGATATTCATCGGCCATACTCCGCGACGGGCGCCCACAGCACCTGATCGATGCGCGAAGCACCGGTCGCCAGCATCACCAGCCGGTCGAAACCAAGCGCAATGCCGCTCGCCTCCGGCATGATCTGCAACGCCTCGAGAAAATCCTCGTCCAGCGGATAGCGCTCGCCATAGATGCGTGCCTTCTCGGCCATCTCGATCTCGAAACGGCGCCGCTGTTCGGCAGCATTCGTCAGCTCGCCGAAGCCATTGGCAAGCTCGACGCCGCAGGCATAGACCTCGAAGCGCTCGGCAACCCGGGGATCCCGGCCTGACGGCCGCGCCAGAGCAGCTTCCGAAACAGGATATTCGTCGAGAATGGTAATGCGGCCGAAACCGAGATGCGGCTCGATTTTCTCGACCAGCGCGCGGCTGAAGAGATCGGCCCAGCCATCGTCTTCGGCGACACGCAGGCCGTTGCGGCGCAGTTCGGCCGCCAGATGCTCGCGATCGGTCGAGCCATCGGCAGCGACCGAGCCGAGCAGATCTATCCTGGCATAACGATCGAAGGCTTCAGCAACCGAAATCCGCTCCGGGCCGGCAAAAGGATCGGCCTCGGCACCGCGATAGACCAGCTTGGATGCCTTGGCGGTCTCTGCAGCGAGCGCAGCTATCCGCACGCAATCCATCATCAGCGTCTCGTAACTCTCGCCCGCCCGATACCATTCCAGCATCGTGAACTCGGGATGATGCAGTGGCCCGCGCTCGCGGTTGCGATAGACATGCGCGAAACAGGCGATGCGCTGTTCGCCTGCCGACAGCAGCTTCTTGCAGGCGAACTCCGGCGAGGTGTGAAGATAGAACGGGGCCGGCTGGCCATCCGTCGTCAGCGCTTCTGTTGCGAAGGCGTGCAGATGCGCCTCGTTGCCCGGTGACACCTGCAGTGCGGCCGTATCGACCTCGACAAAATCTTCGCCGGCGAAATAAAGACGCAGTGCCGCCTGGATCGCGTTGCGCCCAATCAGGAACGGGCGGCGATCCGCGTGGACGTCAGGCGTCCACCAGGGCGAGGCTTTGGCGCTCGTCAGGCTCATTCTCCGCTTTCTTCACCGTGACGGCCAACGCTGGGCTGGCTTTTCGCCGGATTTTACGTTAGTTGCCGCCCCAAAGGAAAATTAATCGCGTCTAGAGGGCTATTGCGACAGTCCTCTACGACGCCGAAGGCTGAGTTACAAGGAAGTCTTATGGTCAAGATCATCGCCTCCTCCGTCCGCAAGGGCAACGTTCTCGAAGTGGATGGCAAGCTGTATGTCGTTCTTACGGCCAACAACTTCCATCCTGGCAAGGGCACGCCGGTGACCCAGGTCGACATGCGCCGCATCGTCGATGGCGTGAAGGTGTCCGAGCGCTGGCGCACGACCGAGCAGGTCGAGCGCGCATTCGTCGAGGACGTCAACTTCCAGTTCCTTTACGAGGACGGCGAAGGCTTCCACTTCATGAATCCGGAAAGCTACGATCAGGTCGTCGTCGACAACGAGACGATGGGCGATCAGAAGGCCTATCTTCAGGAAGGGATGACCTGCATCCTGTCGATGCACGAAGGCATTGCGCTGGCTCTCCAGCTGCCGCGCCATGTGACGCTCGAAATCACCGAGACCGAGCCCGTCGTCAAGGGTCAGACGGCATCGTCCTCCTACAAGCCGGCAATCCTTTCGAACGGCATCAGAACGCTGGTTCCGCCGCATATCGATGCCGGCATCCGCGTTGTCATCGCGACGGAAGATAACTCCTACGTCGAGCGCGCCAAGAACTGATTGTCCGCAGGGGCAAAGAAAAAGGCCGGCGTCTCCGCCGGCCTTTTTCGTTTCAGAGATGCGGGTTGCGCGGCCGGTAGCGTTTGACTAGCTGCTGGTTGACCGATGCAGCACCCGGCATGTTGGCGCTGAGATAAACCGGCGCATCGCCTGACTTGGCGAGCTCCGAGGCCACCTCGGCAAAGATCGCATTGAGCACGGTCGCCCCGACTGCCGTCGAGACCGGTCCGACCCTCAGCCCGCTCCCCTCGATTTCGATGACGGCATCCCCCGGCGGAAGGCCGTTGTCGAGGACGATGTCGGCAACCTCTTCCAGCCTGCGGCGGCCGTTGGCGATCGCCTTGGAATATTCGATCGAGGTGATGGCGATCACCTTGGCGCCGATCTCATGGCCGTAATCGGCAGCCTCGATCGGCGCGGCGTTTACGCCGGAATTGGACGCGATGATGATGACGTCGCCCGGCTGCATGCCATAGCGCTCGAGCACGGGACGAACGAGACCTTCCGTCCGTTCATAGACCGAACTGATCACCGCACCCTCGTGCAGCATCGCAGAACCGACAAGCACGGGAACAGTGAAGGCAAGCCCGCCAGCCCGGTAATGCACTTCTTCGGCCAGCATATGGGAATGGCCGGTGCCGAAGACATAGACGCGCTTGTCGCTGCGGGCCGCTTCGAGGATCACCGCGGCGGCCTGCTGCATCGGGACATCGAGAGCCGATTTCAGCTGGCCGAGCCGCTCGATCAGGTTCGAGAAATAAGCATCGGTGATCGCAGTCATCGCTACTTCCTCTCCCCGCCGATCCAGGCCGCGGTGACCTCGATCTTATCGGTCAGGTGCACGAAGTCGGCGCGATACCCGGGAGACAGGCGGCCGTAGCCATCAAGCTGCAGGAAGCGTGCCGGATAAAGCGTCGCCATCCTCAGCGCTTCGGCCAACGTCAGGTCGAGATAGGTCACGCAATAACGGATGCTGGAAGCCATATCGACATCGGACCCCGCCAGCGTGCCGTCATCCAGAACTACCTTGGAGCAGAAACTGCCGCTCTCGCGATGAACGGTGCGGCCATTCAGCGTGAAGCTGTCCTTGTCGGATCCGACAAGCGACATCGCATCGCTGACGAGGAAAAGCTTTCCTTCGCCGCGCTTCGCACGCAGCGCCGTGCGCAGTGCCTTCGGATCGACATGGTGGCCGTCGGCGATCACGCCGCACCAGGTCGAGGGGTGATCGATCGCCGCACCGACGAGACCGGGAGCGCGATGCCCCATCTGGCTCATCGCGTTGAAGAGATGCGTGACGCCACGGGCGCCGGCGTCGAAACGCTCTTCCGCCTGCTCGCTGCTGCAATCGGAATGCCCGATGCTGATGGTAACACCCGCGCCCGCAAGTTCGCGGACCTGCTTCACCGTCACCTGCTCGGCAGCCATCGTCACCAGAAGCGTACCGATCGCTTCACGCGCCGCAATGAACGCCTTGACGTCTGCGTCTTCGACCGGACGCATCAGCGACGCGAGATGCGCGCCTTTGCGCGCCGGTGCCAGATGCGGCCCTTCGAGATGCAGACCGGCAACACCGCGGTTGGTCTTGACCGCTTCCTTGGCAGCTTCGATCGCCGCCTTGGTGGCATCGGCCGTGTCGGTGATCAGCGTCGGCAGCAGCGCTGTCGTGCCATAGCGGCGATGGCCGTCGGCGATGATGTACATCGAGTCCGGCGATGGCTCGTCGTTCAGCATCCGTCCGCCGCCGCCGTTCACCTGCGCGTCGATGAAACCGGCGGAGAGAACTCCACCGTCAAGTACCACGGTCTCGCCTTCGGGTAGATCGTTGAGTGCCGCGATGGTCTCGACGCGTCCGTTCGAAACGACCAGCGCCCTTTCGTCGTGGAAGCGCTCGCCGTCGAAGATCCGGGCGCCGGTGAAGATCTTGCGGGACATCAGACGGTCTCCGTAACCTTGAGCAGGTTTGCCGGCTTGTCGGGATCGAAGCCCTTGCGGCGCGTGACCGACTCGATGAGGCGGTAGTAGACGAGCAGCGAAACCAGCGGATCGAGAAGACCGTTGCCGGTCGATGGAACGCGCAGGTTGACCCCGGAAAGCGGCTGTGTCGAGAAGGGAACGGTCGTCGCGCCGAGCTTCTGCAGGCGTTCGAGCGCCTGAACGTTGTTGGCGTATGCCGCATCGTCAGGCGCGAAAGCGACAATCGGGAAGCCCGGCTGAACCAGACGCATCGGGCCGTGCATCAATTCGGCCAGCGAGAAGGCTTCGGCATGCAGGCCCGACGTTTCCTTTGCCTTGAGCGCGGCTTCGAGCGCAATCGCGAAGGCCGGGCCGCGGCCGGCGGTGTAAAGCGAGCTCGCGTTGAAGAGAACGTCTTCAGCGGCAGTTGTATCGATACCCGACGTGGCAGAGAGCGCCTCGGGAAGCTTCTGCAGGGCGGCCTGCAGATCAGCCTTGCCGCCGATCGCTGCCGTTACGCCGGCAAGTGCTGCAACCGAAGCGATGAAGGATTTCGTCGCGGCAACGCTCTTTTCCGGTCCGGCATTGAGGCCGAGCACGATATCGGCCTGATTGCCGAGTGGGCTGTCGGTAACATTGACAACGGCGATCGTCGTCGCCCCACCCTTCTTCGCGGCTTCCTGCAGGGCAACGATGTCAGGGCTGGCGCCGGACTGCGAAACGGTGAAGTGAATGCCGCCCTTTAGATGCAGCGGTGCGCCATAGACTGACGCGATCGACGGGCCGACGGAAGCGACCGGAACGCCGCAGGTGATCTCGAACAGATATTTGAAGAAGGTTGCCGCATGGTCAGACGAGCCGCGGGCCGCCGTCGTCACCACGCTCGGCCGCGCCGAGGAGAAAAGCTTGGCAATTTCGGCAAAGGCGGGTTTTTCCTTTTCGAGCAGGGTCGCCACGACCTCCGGCGACTGGCCGGCTTCCTGCAGCATCAGCGACTTGTTCTCAGTCATAGTTCATCTCCAATTCTCAATTCTGCAACGAAATCATAAGCATCGCCACGATAGTGCGAGCGGGTATATTCAACGACGCGCTGGTCTTCGAGGCGGGATATCCGCTCGATCAGCAGGGCCGGCGCGCCGGCCTTGACGTTCAGCATCGCGGCCGAGGATGGGTCGAGCGTCACGGCCGTCAGCCGCTGCAGCGCCCGCACCGGCTTGTGGCCGTTGGCAGCCAGGGCGTCATAGAGCGAACCTTCGCCACCCGCCTGTTCGCCGACGAACTTGACCGGAACGACCGCGCGCTCGATCGCCAGCGGCAAACCATCGGCAAGACGAAGACGATCAAGCCGCAACACCGGCTCGTCCTGACCGAGCCCCAGCAGGAAGCTTTCTTCCGGCGATGGCTGATTGATCTGCCGGGAGAGGATTTTCGCCGCCGGAGAGCGGCCGCGCGAACGCATGTCGGCCGAGAAAGACGAGAGCCGCCAGAGCGATTGCTCCATGCGCTCGACACGCGCCGAAACGAAGGTACCGCTGCCGTGTCGCGATTCAAGCGCGCCTGAAGACATCAGCTCGCGATAGGCGGTGCGTACCGTGACGCGCCCAAGCTTCAGGGCTTCAGCAAGATCGCGCTCACCGGGAAGCGCAGCGCCGGGCTTCAGCAACCCCTCCTGGACGAGACCGGTCAATGCCAGGGCCAGCCGCTTGTAGAGCGGTCCGGTCGAGGCCTCGTCGCGCAGTCCGCGCGCATTCAGCTCTGCTATCAGACTGGTTCTATCCATAGGCGCACATTAGAACCTATTTAGAACCAGTCTTCAAGCTGAATCTACGCCGCAAAAAAGAAACCCTCGTGACGGATCACGAGGGTTCGCAAAACCGGCGATCAAATCGATCGCATCAGTTCTTGGTGAAGATGTAATCCGTTTCCTGGCGCAGGACCTCGCCCGGCCGCAGCACGGCATTCGGGAAGCCCTCGTGATTGATCGCATCCGGCCAGACCTGGGTCTCCAGGCAGAACCCGGCGAACGGTCCGTACTTGCGGCCATCGAGACCTGGCACGGCGACATTCAGCTTGAAACCGGCATAGAACTGCACGCCAGGTTCGGTCGTGCGCACTTCCATCGACACGCCGGAATTGAGGCTGCGGGCCAGCACGGCGGTGCGCTTGGCGACACGCTCCTTCGACAGGCAGAAATTATGATCGTAGAGCGCCTGTTCCGAACCTTCGAAACGCTTCATCGGCGCCATTTCGCGGAAATCGAAAGCCGTGCCGTCGACCGGGCGCAGTTCCCCGGTCGGGATCTGCCGCTCGTCGGTCGGCAGATAGTGATCGGCCGCGATCATGATATCGTGGCCAAGCGCGTCATCGCGGCCGTCCAGATTGAAATAGGCGTGCTGGCAGACATTGGCGAGCGTCGGCTGGTCGGACGTCGATTCATAGACGATCGAGAACTCGCCGTTGCCGTGAACCCGGTAGGTGGCCTGGATCGTGCAATTGCCCGGATAGCCGGCGCGGCCATCGGGATCGACGATCTTCAGGACAACGCGATCGACGGCATGCTCGACGATCGTCCAGTTGCGCTTGGCAATGTTGTCGCTGCCGCCATGCAGATGCGAAACGCCCTTTTCGTTGAGCTCCAGCTGGTAGTCCTTGCCGTCGAGCGTGAACTTGCCGCCGCCGATGCGGTTGGCGCAGCGCCCGGGCGTCGCACCGAAATAGGAGGAGTAGGCCGGATATTCGGAAAACTTGTCGAAGCCGAGCAGCAGCGGGGCATCGTGGCCGTCGAGCCTGAGATCCTGGATGACAGCGCCCCAGCTCATGATCTTGGCTGTCAGACCGCCGCCTTTGATCTCGACGCGATAGACGGTTTCTCCGTCTTTCGTCGTTCCGAAAACTTCCCGCTTGAGCTCTTCCGCCATTATACCATCGTCCTGAAATCTGTTCGCATCCGGCAGCGAAACTGCCCCCATTTGCCGCGAACCGCAACTGCCAATGCCAAAAAAGAAATGCCGCTGCGGCAAAGGCAGCAGCATAGCATCAACAGTTTGATAAGCCGTCAGATTTTCGTGCCGATCTCGTTGAGGTCGTAGGACGTCGTCTGATAGATTTCATTGATCCAGTTGCCGAAGAGCAGATGTGCATGACTGCGCCAGCGATTTTGCGGCGGCAGCGCCGGGTCGTTGTGCGGGAAGTAGTTGTGCGGCATCTTGATCGGCACGCCGGCATTCACGTCGCGGAAATATTCGTCCGACAGCGACGTCGAATCGTATTCGACATGGTTGAAGATGTAGAGGCGTTTGCTGGCCTCTTCCTGAACCAGACAGACGCCCATCTCGTTTGATTCCATCAGGATCTCGAGACCCTGCGCCTTTTCGATGTCGCCGCGGCGCACTTCCGTCCAGCGCGACACCGGAATCTCGAAATTGTCCGAGAAGCCGTTGAGATAGACCGAGGACGGCTTCAGGTTCTTGTGGCGATAAACGCCGAATGCCTTCTCCTTCAGCTCATGCTTGGGAACGCCGTGGAAGTGGTAGATCGCCGCCATCGCGCCCCAGCAGACGTTCATCGTCGAATGCACGTTGGTGCGCGTCCACTCGAAGATTTCCTGCATCTCGCTCCAATAGTTGACGTCCTCGAAGGGCATCAGCTCGATCGGCGCGCCGGTGATGATGAAGCCGTCGAACTTGCGATGCTTCACCTCTTCCCAGGTCTGGTAGAAGGCCAGCAGATGGTCTTCCGACGTGTTCTTGGCCTTATGGTTGCCGACCCTGATCAGCGACAGCTCGACCTGCAGCGGCGAGGCGCCGACAAGGCGCGCCATCTGCACTTCAGTCTTGATCTTGTTCGGCATGAGGTTGAGAAGCCCGATCTGAAGCGGGCGGATATCCTGGCGGATAGCCACTGTCTCAGTCATCACCCGCACACCCTCCTGAACGAGGGTTTCGAAAGCGGGCAGCGTGTCAGGAATCTTGATGGGCATTGCATTCACTCGATCGAACAGGACAACCGGCAAATAAAAAAACCGGTGGCGAAAAAAGAATCGCTACCGGTCCGCACGCGGCCCTTTAGCGACTTATTTAACGTGGCTGCAAGCCGGCCGGCCAAATCACCACGATCCTCTAGATAGCGCTGACAGCGCCGCGAATCAATCGTGATTCGCAACCTGCACTTTGAGCTAGGTAACTCACGCATTAATGACTGGTAGAATCTGTTGATGGACAGCACGCGCTACCATGTTAATCAGGGATGATGCTGTACAGGAATGCATGATGACGGACGACGCCAAAGGCGGGGCTGTCGGCCAGCGGCAAGATAGGGTCGGATACGATCTCAGCCTCGGCTATCGCCTCAAATTGATGTTTCTAGCCTTCTGGGCTTCGAAAGTGCGCGGCAAGATCCTGTCTCTCGCCGCCATCCTTATGTTCGTCATCTTGGCGACGGCCTACGGTCAGGTCGTTCTCAACCGCTGGAACGCGCCGTTCTATGATTCGCTGCAGCGGCGCGATGTCGGCGAGTTCTTCCATCAGCTTCAGATTTTCGGTCTGATCGCCGGCTCTCTGCTACTTCTCAATGTCGGCCAGGCCTGGCTTAACCAGATGACGGCGCTCTATATGCGCGAGGGCCTGACCCGCGATCTCGTCGATCAATGGCTGAAGCACAAGCGGGCCCTGCGGCTGGCCTCGAGCGGGCTGATCGGCGTCAATCCGGACCAGCGCCTGCATGAGGACGCCCGCAACCTTGCCGAAAGCACCACCGGCCTCGTTCTCGGCCTCATCCAGTCGACGATCCTGCTCGTCAGCTTCATCGGCGTGCTCTGGGAGCTGTCGAGCGGCTTCGTCTTCCACTTCCGCACCTATTCCTTCGCCATCCCCGGCTACATGGTCTGGGCCGCCGTCTTCTACGCCGCGTCGGCATCGATCCTCAGCCAAATCGTCGGCCGAAAGCTGGTGCCGATCAACGCCGAGCGCTTCTCCAAGGAAGCCGAACTCCGCTTCTCGCTGATGCACGCCAACGAGAATATGCCGGCGATTACCGTCGCCAGAGGCGAGGAAAACGAGCGCCAGCGCATCAACACCGATATCAGCACGGTTCTCGCCGTCCTCAAGCGCCTGACTATGGCCAACACCAACCTCACCTGGGTTTCCGCCGGTTACGGCTGGCTGGTCATCGTCATCCCGATCATCGTCGCCGCGCCCGCCTATTTCTCCGGCGGCCTGACCTTCGGTGAGCTGATGATGTCGGTCGGCGCCTTCAACCAGGTCAATACGGCGCTGCGCTGGTATGTCGCCAATTTCGGCCCGATCGCCGAATGGCGCGCGACGCTGAACCGCGTGACCGATTTCCGCCATGCGCTTGAGCATATGGATGAGCCGCTCAATCCGAAGAATGTCATCGCCTACGAGGATACGGCTGCAGACAGGCTTGTGATGAAGAACGTCACCATCGCCGCCAAGCTCGGCGAAGAAGTCGATCAGTGCGGCGGCTTCCGCCTGCACGAGCCCGATGTGACGCTGAAGGCCGGCGAGAAGGTGATGATCAACGGCGATCACAACGTCAATCGGAAGCTTCTCTTCCAGGCGATGGCCGGCCTCTGGCCCTGCGGCAGCGGCACGATGGGCCTGCCGCCCTCAGACGACATCCTGTTCGTCCCCCAGGTCGCCTATATCCCCGGCGGTACGCTGCGCGAGGCGCTCTCCTTCCCCGAACCGGCCGGTTCCTACAAGAACGAGGATATCGAGGCCGCTCTGGAGAAAGCCGGGCTGCGTCAGTTGATCAGCCGCCTCGACACGCGGGCGCGCTGGGACAAGGTTCTAGATTCCGACGAACAGAAGGCCATCGGCTTTGCCCGGCTTCTGCTCGTGCGGCCGCGCTGGGTGGTGTTCGACGAAGTGCTTGAAGGCCTGGAGCCGGAATGGCAGGCGACGCTTACCAACCTGCTGACGGCGCTGCCGGAAACATCGATGATCTATATCGGCCGTTCGGAGATCTACATGGAGATCCTGAAGCCGAAGGTCCTGCATCTGGAAGCGATCGCCTCCAAGACCGATGAACCGCCGCCACCGCCGAAGACCGGCACCGGCCGCCCCGCGGCGGCACCGGTTATCTAGCGAATTACATCGGCTGAACGCCGCTGAGACCGACCGAGACCTGTTTCGAGGAGACGCTGCCGTCGGCAGCCTTTTCGGCGTTGACGATCACCGCCGCGCCTGGCTTCAGATCATCCTTAGTCGCCGTAGCGATGGTGACGACCTGTGTGCCGTCAGGGATGGCGATGGTCTTTTCCTTGCCCTGATAGGTCAGCGTGATCGTCTTGCCGTTGACCGCCTTGACGGCAGTGCTGACGGTCGCATTGGTCATCTCGGTATTCGGCTTGGCATCCCAGGGGCGGTTACCCTCGCCGGTGCCTTTCATAGATGCCGGGAAGATCATCACCTGCAGCGCGTCATTCGGCCCGCTGCCCTTCGGCATCGAGCCGACGCCAACGAAATCACCCGGCTTGATGTCATCGACAGCCGCCCGCTGGATGCCGCCAACCCGGAAGCCGGATTGCATGGCGATCGACTGGTCGGTTCCATCGCGGGTCTTGATGGTCAGCACATCGCCGTTGAGGCTCTCGACGATGCCGCGAATGCGGACACGTTGCGTATCGTCGGCCTGGCTGGACTGAACGGCTGAAAAGCTGATGGCTGCGGCGGCGAGCGCCGTCAGAAATGCGGAAGAAAGCTTGCGAGACATATGACTATTCCTTGTCGCCACGATAGCAGGCATATCCCCGGCTGCCGGAGCGGACTCTAGAGCCGCACCGGGACACCGGCGAATCAAGGAAACGTGAGACTCAGCCTTCGATCTCTTCGCGGAGCATTTCCAGCTCAAGCCATTCTTCTTCCATCTTCGTCACGCTGTCGCGCAGCTTTTCCATCTCGGCGGCAAGCTTGTTGAAGGTCGCCGGATCCTTGGTGAAGAGGTTCGGGTCGGCCATCTTCGCTTCGCGCTTGGCGATCTCGGCCTCAGCCTTGGCCATTTCTTTCGGCAGGTTCTCGAGTGCGAACTTCTGCTTGAACGAAAGCTTACCCTTACCCTTCGGCGCCTCGGCAGAGGGCGAAGCCTCCGCCTTTACCTTTTCGGCAGCCTTATCTGCCCTCCGCCGCTCATCCAGCGCGCCTTTCCGCTGCGCCATCATGTCGGAATAGCCGCCGGCATATTCGATCCAGCGGCCATCGGGCGCATCCGGAACGGCGGGCGCAATCGTCGAGGTCACGGTACGGTCGAGGAAGTCACGGTCGTGGCTGACGAGAATAACCGTGCCCGGAAAGCCGGCAACGATTTCCTGCAGCAGGTCGAGCGTTTCGATATCGAGGTCGTTGGTCGGCTCGTCGAGGATCAAAAGGTTGGTCGGCCGCGACAGGATCCGCGCCAGCATCAGCCGCGCGCGCTCACCGCCGGAGAGGTTCTTGATCGGCGTGCGCGCTTGCTCAGGCTGGAACAGGAATTCCTTCATGTAGCCGGTCACATGGCGCTGCTCGCCGTTGACGAGCAGGTTCTCGCCGCGGCCATCGGTCAGGTAATTGGCCAGCGTGTCGTCGAGGTTGAGTTCCTCGCGCTTCTGGTCGAGCGTTGCGATTTCGAGATTGGTGCCGAGCTTCACGGTGCCGCTGTCGGGCGCCAGCTGGCCGGTCAGCATCTTCAGCAGCGTCGTCTTGCCGGCACCGTTCGGGCCGACGAGACCGATGCAATCACCGCGATGCACGCGAATAGAAAACGGCGTGACGATGGGCCGCTCGCCATATGTCTTGGTGATCTTGTCTGCCTCGATCACCAGCTTGCCGGATTCCTGCGCATCCGAAACGCTCGCCTGGACGCTGCCCTGCGGACCCTTGTGGCCGCGATATTGCGAGCGCATGGTCTGCAGCTCACCGAGACGGCGCATGTTGCGCTTGCGGCGCGCGGTAACGCCATAGCGCAGCCAATGCTCTTCACGCTCGATCGCCTTGCCGAGCTTGTGCTGTTCCAGCTCCTCGGCCTCCAGCACCTGATCGCGCCAGACTTCGAAATGCCCGAAGCCACGATCCAGACGCCGCGACGTGCCGCGATCGAGCCAAACGGTGGCCGTCGAGACCTTTTCGAGGAAGCGGCGGTCATGCGAGATCAGCACGAGGGCGCTGCGCGTCTTCTGCAGCTCGCCTTCCAGCCATTCGATGGTCGGCAGGTCGAGATGGTTGGTCGGCTCGTCGAGCAGCAGGATATCCGGCTCCGGCGCCATGACGCGGGCAAGTGCTGCGCGGCGGGCTTCGCCGCCAGAAAGGTTCTTCGGGTCTTCCTCGCCGGTGAGGCCCAGATGCGACAGAAGATAGGTGACGCGATAGGGATCGTCGCCCGGCCCAAGCCCGGCCTCGGCATAGGCCTGCACCGTTGTAAAACTTCCGAAATCAGGAGCTTGCTCAAGATATCGGACCGTCGAGGAGGGATGCCGGAACACCTCGCCGGACTGCGCCTCGGCAATGCCGGCAGCGATCTTCAGCAGCGTCGACTTGCCGGAACCGTTGCGGCCGACGAGGCAGATCTTGTCGCCCGGCTCGACCTGCAGGCTTGCGCCCGCCAGCAACGGCGCGCCGCCGAAGCTCAGAAAGATGTCGTCCAGTTTGAGAATGGGAGGCGCCAAGGATCAGACTCCGGAAAGGTCATAGGGGCGGGCAAGGACGATCGCGCGGCCACTGCCGAGCGTGAACCGAACCTTGCCTTCTGCCACATTGGAAATGGTACGCGACGAGCCGAACGGCAAATGGAAATCCGAGAGCGGATAGCGCGCGTTTTCGATGAAGAGACCGCGCAATTCGCTGAAACCGGGAACCGAGAACAGGCTGTTCTTCGGCAGGTCGAGCTCGAGGGAACCTGAAAGAAGCGGAACCGCTTCCTCCAACCCCGAAGTGAGCAACAGGTCGATACCCTGTTCGGCGAGGCTGACGGCATAGAGGAGGTGCTGAAGCGCATGGTCGGACCGTTCCCCCGCCAGCGCACCGGCAAGGATCAGCCGTCTTGCGCCGCGGGCTATCGCTTCCGAAACGGCGATCTCACCATCCGTCGAGGCTTTGGCCGCGGGATAGGGCTGCTTCGGCACGCCCGGAAACGCACCTTCGAGATCCGGTGCGGTGGAATCGAAATCGCCCACCCAGAGCTCCGGCACGACACCGAGCTCTGCCGCATGCCGCATGCCGCCATCGGCCGCGATGAACCGGCTGCCGGCAATCGCATTGCGCAGCCGCTCTGTCGGCGTCAGCTCGCCGCCGAGCAGGATCGTGAAGGTCGTCTGGGTCATGGGCATTGCCCATAGCGCAAAGCAGGGGTCGAGGGAAAGGGGCAGGGCTTAGGGCGTGCCCTTATCGCGCCGTTCGAAGGCTTTTTCATAGCCATCGATGAAGCGCTCATAGAGCGCCGCAAAGGCATCGACGTCCGTGTCGCTCCAGCCGTCGAGGATTTCGGTGATCAGCGACAGCTTCTGCGCCCGGATTTCCGACAGCAGCCGCTGGCCGATCGGCGTCATCACCACGACGATGCGCCGCGCATCGGCTTGCGATGCTTCCCGGCGAAGAATGTTGCGGCTGACCATGTCGGCCACCACGCGGCTGGCGCGGGACGGGTCGATCCGCAGCATCTCGGCAATCATCCCGACAGTCACTTCATCGGCCGGCTGCGCACGGCGCACGGCGTCAAGAACATCGAGATGCGAGAGCTCGAGATCCGGCGCGACGCTCTGGATTGCCTGACGTCCGATCAGCCGGCGCCCTGTCATCAGCTTCATCCGGGTCATGCTCTGGCCGATGCTGGAAACGCTTTCGTTCTCCAGTGACAGCGGATCAAGCTCGTGAATGCGGGCGGGTTTCTCGTTCATGCGCCGAGCATAACAGAAGGCTTGCGCGAAGGAAATATGCCTGCGTCATTCTGGTGTCATTGACATTTATATGCTTTTGTCACATAAATTGGCAATCATGATTGGAACTGTCTTCATGGATATGCAGCTTGCCTCCCAGCCGCTCGTGACGGATCCCCGCCACAGGCTTATTCTCTTCCTGTTCCTGATGACCGCGATGTTCATGGCAACGCTGGACAATCAGATCGTCTCGACGGCGCTGCCGACCATCGTCGGCGAATTCGGTCACCTCGAACGCTTCGGCTGGATCGGCTCCGCCTATCTGCTGTCGCTGAGCGCAGTCATGCCTGTCTATGGCAAGCTCGGTGACCTCTTTGGCCGCAAATACGTCATGATGACCGCAATCGCGATCTTCACCGCCGGCTCCGCCGTTTGTGGTCTCGCCGTCTCGATGAACACGCTGATCGCCGCCCGCGTGCTCCAGGGTCTCGGCGGCGGCGGCATCATGGTATCGATCTTCGCCGTCAATGCCGATCTCTTCGAGCCGCGCGAACGTGCCCGCTACCAGAGCTATTCCAGCCTGGTGCTGATGGCATCGAGCGCCATCGGCCCCGTTCTCGGCGGCATGATGAGCGATCTCTTCGGCTGGCGCTCGATCTTCCTCGTCAACGTGCCGATCGGTTTCATTGTCTTGATCGGCCTCGCGCTGATGCTGCCCTATCGCAAGCCGCACCGCCGCCCGAAGATCGATTATGCCGGCGCCCTACTGCTGGCGATGACGACGACGAGCATCGTGCTGATGGCCGATGGCAGCGAGCTGTTCGGCTCGATCCTGGCGCCGCAGAGCCTTGGGATCATCGGTATCGGCGCGCTTTGCGCCATCGCCTGGGTCTTCGTCGAGCGCCGCGCCGCCGAACCGATCGTGCCGCTATCGCTGTTCCGCAACCCGACCTTCCCGCTTCTCCTGATCATGTCGATCACCGGCGGCGGCATCGCTATCGGCATGGCCAATTACTTCGCGCTGTTCCTGCAGACGACCACGGGCCTGTCGCCCTCGCATGCCGGCCTGCTCTTCGTCATGTTGACCGGCGGCCTCGTCTGCGGCTCGCTCTTTGCCGGGCGCATGATCTCGCGCACCGGACGCTACAAGCCCTTCGCCATTGCCAGCCTCTCCTGCAGCGCGGTGGCCTTCGCGCTCCTGACCCAGGTCCATGCTGGTACGCCGCTGCCGATCATCGGCCTGCTGATGATGCTGCACGGCATCGGCATCGGCTTGTCGCAGCAGGTGCCCGTCATCGGCGTCCAGAACGCCGCTCCGGCGCGTGATGTCGGCGCCGCCACCGGTTCCGTCACGCTGTCGCGCATGGGCGGCGCCTCGATCGCCATCTCCATCTACGGCGCCATCATCGGCTCGCAGCTGGCAAAGGTCGGCGTTTCCATCCCCGGCGTTACCGATATCGAGCAGCTGACGCCGAAGATGATGGCGGCCCTCCCGGAAGCCAGCCGCCAGGCTGTCGCCGATGCCTATGCCAGCGCCTTCACGCCGCTGTTCATGACCTCCTGCGCCTTTGCTCTGATTGGATTGATTGCAGCGCTTTCGCTGAAACCGGTCCAGTTGCCGCGCCACGGCGAGACCAAGAACGCGGCCGCGGCGGCCGAAGCCGCCGAGTAGCGGCAAGGGCGCGCTGCGCCCTTGTCATAAAGCCTGCATCGCTATACATCTGCCAACGCTCTAACGGGGTGCCCTGTATCCGCAAGGATATCTGGCTGAGAGGCTTTCAAGCCAACCCGCGGAACCTGATCCGGCTAACACCGGCGGAGGGATTAGACGCGTGACACCAGGCACCGCCCTTTTCCCCATGAAACAACTTTTTTAGGAGGAGGCGCGCCATGCCCGGCCGCAAACCATTGATCGCATCATTCGTCACGGCTTTCCTTGCCGCAACCGTCACTCTGTCTCCGGCGCAGGCCGCCGACAAGACGCTGACCATTTACACCTACGAGAGCTTCACCTCGGAATGGGGCCCGGGGCCCAAGGTCAAGGAAGCCTTCGAGAAGACCTGCGCCTGCACGGTCAATTTCGTCAGCGTCGCCGATGGCGTGGCGCTTCTCTCACGCCTGAAGCTCGAAGGCGCCTCGACCAAGGCCGACATCGTTCTCGGCATCGATACCAACCTGATCACCGAAGCCAAGGACACCGGCCTGTTCGACGCCAGCGGCGTCGATACCAGCGCCCTCAAGGTGCCGGGCGACTTCAAGGACGATGTCTTCGTTCCCTATGACTACGGCCACTTCGCCATCATCTACGACACGCAGACCATCAAGAACCCGCCGAAAAGCATGCAGGAACTGGTCGATGGCGACCCATCGCAAAAGATCGTCATCGAGGATCCACGCACCTCGACACCGGGTCTCGGCCTGCTGCTCTGGGTGAAGTCCGTCTATGGCGACAAGGCGCAGGAAGCATGGGCGAAGCTCAAGAGCCGCATCCTGACAGTGACGCCTGGCTGGTCGGAGGCCTATGGCCTGTTCACCAAGGGCGAAGCGCCGATGGTGCTCTCCTACACGACCTCACCGGCCTATCACATGGTCGCCGAGAACACCGACCGCTATCAGGCCGCCGCGTTCTCCGAAGGTCACTACATCCAGATCGAAGTCGCCGGCCTTCTCAAGAACGCGCCGGATAAAGAACTCGCCCGCGACTTCCTGAAGTTCATGGTGACGCCGGGTTTCCAGGACACGATCCCGACCAACAATTGGATGATGCCTGTTGCGGCCACCTCCACGCCGCTGCCGGATGCCTTCGGCAAGCTGGTCAATCCGTCCAAGACCTTCCTGATGAGCCCGGATGACGTCGCCAAGAACCGCAAGGCGTGGATCGACGAGTGGCTTGCGGCCATGAGCATGAACTGATGCTGCAGACGGCGGCGGAGCGGCGAAATGCGCTGGCGGGCGGGGCAATCGGTCTCGCCGCCATCCTGCTTTTCATCAGCATCGCCGCCATCTCGCTTGCTGCCTCCGGCGGCAGCAATGCGTTCGCTGGCATCATCTCGGATCCCTACATTCTCCGCGTCCTTCGCTTCACGCTGCTGCAGGCGGTCCTTTCGACCTTGCTCTCCGTTCTCCTGGCTCTGCCCGTCGCGCGGGCACTTGCCCGGCAGCCTAACTTTCCCGGCCGTATCTGGATCATCCGGCTGATGGCCGTGCCGATGGGATTGCCCGTTCTGATCGGCGCGCTCGGGCTGATCGGCATCTGGGGCCGGCAGGGCGTGCTCAATACCGCATTGCTCAAGCTCGGCCTGTCCGAACCCGTCAGCATCTACGGACTGACCGGCATCCTGCTCGCCCACGTCTTCTTCAACCTGCCTTTGGCATGTCGGCTGATGCTTGCAGGACTGGAGCGCCTGCCCTCCGAATACTGGCTGATGGCAAGCAATCTCGGCATGCGCCCCCGCGCCGTTTTCCGCTTCATCGAATGGCCGGCGATCCGTGGCCTGATCCCCGGCATTTCAGGGCTCATCTTCATGCTCTGCGCCACCAGCTTCACGCTGGTGCTGACGCTTGGCGGCGGACCGGCGGCAACGACGATCGAGGTGGCGATCTACCAGTCGCTGCGTTTCGACTTCGACCCAGGCCGTGCGGTAGCTCTGTCCTTGCTGCAGATCACCCTGACCGGCCTCATCCTCGGCGCCATGTCATTTCTCCCCACCAGCCGTGACGAAGGACTGACCGCCGGACGCCATTCCATGCGTTTCGATGGCAGAATGCCGATGGCAAAACTGTCGGATGGCCTGCTTCTCGTCTTCGCCACGGCTTTTCTGCTTTCGCCATTGCTTTCCGTGTTGGTAGCGGGCCTGAGAGCCGACCTCCCGAAGCTGGTCGGCGAGCCGGTCTTCTGGCGGGCCGCAGCGATGAGCTTCGGCATATCCCTTTCCGCCGCCACATTGGCCCTTGTCGTATCAGCTGCCCTGATCCGCGCCCGCCAGACCATCAGCGGGGATAAGCGTTTCACACGCAGCAGCCGCACCCTCAACGCAGCGATGGGCGGAGCCTCGTCAATGGTGCTGCTGGCGCCCCCCGTAGTTCTTGCGACCGGCTGGTTCATGGCGCTCAGGCCATTCGGCGACGCCTCTGTTTTTGCGCCTGTCCTTGTGGTCCTGATCAATATGCTGATGGCCCTGCCCTTCGTCATGCGCGTGCTTGAACCGGCCTATCTCGTCCATCAGCGCCGCACCGCGCGCCTCTCGGCAAGTCTCGGGATAACCGGCGCGGCGCGGCTGCGGCTCATCGACTGGCCGGGGCTGCGCAAGCCGTTGCTAACAGCCCTGTCTTTCGCCATGGCGCTGTCGCTCGGCGATCTCGGCGCCGTCGCCCTGTTCGGATCCGACGGTTTTGTCACGCTTCCATGGCTGGTCTACAGCCGCATGGGAAGCTACAGAACCAACGATGCCGACGGCTTGGCGCTGATCCTCGGCGTCATTTGCCTATTGCTGACGATCGCCGGAACATCCGGCCAGGTGCGAGGACATGGTGCCGATGACGGCCGCTGATATCACCATGCAGAACGTCCGCCTGACGCTCGGCAGCCACGCCTTCCATTTCGATTGCACGCTGCCCGGCGGCCGGATCATTGCCGTGACGGGCCCGTCGGGCGCCGGCAAATCGACCTTCCTTAATCTGCTAGCAGGCTTCGAGATGCCGGAGAGCGGCCGCGTTCTGCTCGCCGGACACGATGTCACCGGCAGTCACCCGGCCGGGCGGCCCGTCTCGCTTGTCTTTCAGGACAACAATCTCTTCGCTCATCTCGATATCTTCACCAATGTCGGGCTGGGCATTAATCCAGCCCTGAAGCTCACACCGGCGGATCGCAGCCGCATCTCGGCTGCGCTGGCGCAGGTCGGTCTGGAAGGCTTCGAGAAACGGCTTCCGGCGACGCTCTCCGGCGGCGAGCGTCAGCGCGCCGCCTTTGCCCGCGCCCTCGTCCGCAAGCGGCCGATCCTGCTTCTCGACGAACCCTTTGCCGCCCTCGACCCCAGCCTGCGCAACGACATGGCAGAGCTTCTGACGGCGATGCAGCGCGAGACCGGAGCGACCGTCATCATCGTTTCGCATGACCCGGATGAGGTTCGCCGCATTGCACAATATGGCGTTTTCATCGACCATGGCGCGATTGCGCTCGCCGCGCCGTTGGGCGAGTATCTGGCTGATCAGAGCACGCCCGCATTGCGGCAATTTCTGCAGGGCTGACGAATATCCACGCCACGATGGCACTTTCGCCACAATTTCATCGGAGCGAAAGAACTCCTTAACCACGCTAAGCTTGCTAAATTACAACGGCGCCATAATTACGCAGAGTCTCGCTATGCAACCGATGCGGAAATCAGCTACAGCAATGACGTCTGTTCCCCCGTTGTGCAATGCGAGAAGCGGGATGGACGCCTGTTGAACCCCGTTGGAAGTGGCCGGATCGAACATTTGGCGAGCCGGCCGAAAAGCAAGATGACTCGGAGAGCCAGACTGGACAGCATGACGACGTGGACGAGACCCGCGCCTTCCAGGAACGTGCTATCCGCTTTGCGTCAACGGGGACGGCATGCGCTGCTTTTGACGGCAGCGGCCATGGCCCTCAACGGCTGTCAGTCAATCATCGAACAGTCCTACCAGCCGACGGTTTCCCCCTCGTCTAATCCGCAGATCGTCGATGAAGTCCAGAAGAACGACCCGCGCGCTGCCATGGGTGCGCGCGAGCATCCTCGCATCGTTGCGAGCTACGGCGGCGAATACAAGGATGCCAAGACAGAGCGGCTTGTTGCCCGCATCGCCGGCGCCCTGACAGCCGTATCCGAAAACCCGAGCCAGTCCTACCGTATCACCATCCTGAATTCGCCGGCGATCAACGCCTTCGCGCTTCCGGGCGGCTACCTCTACGTCACCCGCGGCCTGCTGGCACTCGCCAACGACGCTTCGGAAGTCGCTGCCGTGCTATCGCATGAAATGGGCCACGTGACCGCGAACCACGGCATCGAGCGCCAGAAGCGCGAAGAGGCCGAAGTCATCGCCAGTCGCGTGGTCGCCGAGGTCCTGTCGAGCGATATCGCCGGCAAGCAGGCGCTCGCCCGCGGCAAACTGCGTCTCGCCGCCTTCTCCCGCCAGCAGGAACTGCAGGCCGACGTGATCGGCGTGCGCATGCTGGGTGAGGCAGGATACGATCCCTACTCGGCGGCGCGCTTCCTTGACAGCATGGCCGCTTACAGCCGCTTCATGTCGGCCGATCCCGACGCCGACCAGAGCCTCGACTTCCTGTCGAGCCATCCGAACTCGGCACAGCGCATCGAACTCGCACGTGACCACGCCCGCGCCTTCGGCCAGGAAGGCAAGGTCGGCGACAAGGGCCGTGACTATTATCTCGATGGCATCGACGGTCTGCTCTACGGCGACAGCCCCGAAGAGGGCTATGTGCGCGGCCAGACCTTCCTGCATGGCGGCCTCGGCATCCGCTTCGACGTACCGCCCGATTTCACCATCGACAACAAGGTCGAAGCTGTCATGGCGACCGGCCCCGGCGATGTCGCGATCCGCTTCGATGGCGTGGCCGATAGCAACAACCAGAGCCTGACGAACTACATTTCGAGCGGCTGGGTGACCGGCCTCGACCCGTCGACCATCCAGCCGACGACAATCAACGGCATGGAAGCGGCAACCGCCCGCGCCAGCGCGGATCGCTGGGATTTCGACGTGACCGTCATCCGCAACAACCAGCAGATTTTCCGCTTCCTCACGGCCGTGCCGAAGGGCAGCACAGCGCTGCAGCAGACGGCCGACGTGCTGAGAGCAAGCTTCCGCCGCATGACGCCGGACGAGATGTCGTCGCTGAAGCCGCTGCGCATCCGCGTCGTCACGGTACGTGCCGGCGACAACATTACCACGCTCGCGGCCCGGATGATGGGCACCGATCGCAAGCTCGACCTTTTCAAGCTGATCAACGCCCTGCCGATGGGCGCGTCCGTTGCACCCGGCGACCGCGTGAAAATCATCGCCGAATAAAAAAGGCCCGGTGCGAACCGGGCCAGTCTGTGCTTCTGGGAGTAAAGACTACTTTCAGGCGTAGGCGGCCATATGCGGATCGGCGCTGACAAGCGCGCTGCGCAACTTTTCCATCGCCCGGCTCTCGATCTGGCGCACGCGTTCCTTCGAAATTCCGAGATCGGCGCCAAGCTCTTCGAGAGTCGCTCCGTCTTCGGCCAGGCGCCGTGCACTGATGATCTTCATCTCGCGCTCGTTGAGATGCGTCAGCGCCGAGGCCAGCCAGACGCGGCGGCGCTCGCCGTCGATCATGTTCGTCACCTGCTCGTCCGGCAGTGGCTCGTTGCTGACGAGGAAATCCATCTTCTCGGCACTGTCGGCATCCCCGGAGACCGAAGGCGCCTGCAACGACGCATCATTGCTGGAGAGCCGCGCATCCATCGTCTGGACGTCCGCAAGGCTGACGCCGAGCGCAGCAGCGATTTCCTGATGGATCGACTGCACGGTCAGCTGGGTGTCGCCACGCGCCAGCTTGGCACGCAGCCGGCGAAGATTGAAGAACAGCGCCTTCTGCGCTGAGCTTGTGCCGCCGCGAACGATCGACCAGTTTCGCAGGATATAATCCTGAATGGAGGCACGGATCCACCAGCTGGCATAGGTCGAAAACCGCACTTCGCGTTCGGGCTCGAACCGCGCTGCAGCTTCAAGCAGACCGACATACCCTTCCTGCACGAGATCGCTCATCGGCAGGCCGAAATTGCGGAACTTGCCGGCCATCGAGATGACAAGACGCATATGAGCCATGGCGATCTGGTTGCGCGCGCCGCGGTCGTCATTGTCCTTCCAGCGGATCGCCAGCTGATGCTCTTCCTCGCGGGCAAGATAGGGAGCCGCCATCGCAATTTTGATCATGCGCCGGTCTGCAGACATGTTCCTCATATCGGTCTCCTAAAATCAGGCCTCGCGCCCAAACAAAAAACAACGAAGGTTCGTTTCCGGAACGTGACCGCCCGGATCAAATTCAGCTCTCGAATGCAAAAGGCCTCTCTCCTGGACTTTTCAGGAGGAGGCCCTATCTCTTCAACAAGTACCGGTCAGACGGTCAGGCAGGATCTGATTCTTCAAGTTGCCGTTCCGGCAAAATGTGGAAGCCATGACCCACTCCTCGTCCAGCGTTCAAACCAGCGGACGAACGGTGGGCTCCACCGGTTTTTTGTCCGCACTTACGAGATTTAAACGCGTCAGCGCGGAAAAAGTTCCAATAAAAAACCCGGCTCGAAGGCCGGGTTTTTTGCAAGGAAAAACAAAGTGCTATTATGCGGCTTCGTCCTGGGAGTCGTCTTCTTCGATTGCCTTGCCGCGCTTCGGACCCTTGTTGAGGTTGGTCTCGACGAGACGGACGGCTTCCGTTTCCGACATCTTGTTCACGGCAGCGATTTCTCGAGCCATACGGTCGAGGGCAGCTTCATAGAGCTGACGCTCGGAATAGGACTGCTCCGGCTGGTTTTCGGCACGATAGAGATCGCGCACGACCTCTGCGATGGAAATCAGGTCGCCGGAATTGATCTTGGCATCATATTCCTGCGCACGGCGGGACCACATGGTACGCTTGACACGAGCCTTGCCCTGCACAACCTTGAGCGCGCGCTCAACGAAGTCGGTTTCCGACAGCTTGCGCATGCCGATGCTCATCG
The DNA here is from genome assembly GCF_056400165.1 of Rhizobium sp. 01L410. Classification (NCBI taxonomy): domain Bacteria; kingdom Pseudomonadati; phylum Pseudomonadota; class Alphaproteobacteria; order Hyphomicrobiales; family Rhizobiaceae; genus Rhizobium; species Rhizobium sp. 01L410. The sequence continues at coordinate 192,261 of NZ_JBFTST010000004.1, read as the reverse complement.
CCTTTGCGACCGGAACCTTCAGACGCATCTTGTCCTTTTCGAAATCGATAACGAAAAGTTCGAGCTTCATGCCGGCAACTTCTTGCTCTTCGATAGCGGTGATGGTACCGACGCCATGAGCGGGGTACACGATCGATTCACCGGTCTTGAAGCCGTGGCGAGCTGCTGAAGGTTTTTTCTGCTGGGTCGTCATACTAATCAAAAACTCCCTGTTACGCTTCCGGCGGCGGCCGGAGCCGGGTCAGTCAGGCCCGGATGAGACGGTAGAATTCCCGTCGGGTGACTTCACTCTGCTCCCACCAGACATAAGCAAAGAAATTCGTGCACGCGACTAACGATCGGACAGCTCAACTCGTTGATATGTCACGGAAACCGCGTACGGATTTAATTTGCTTTCGTGATGGTTTTGGGCACGCCTCGTGCCTCAAATGGGTCAGTCTCTAGAACTTATCACAAAAATATGAGGAAATCAATAATTTGGTGCTTGTGAGTCATGCGGGTAACACATGGCTCACATATTAGTGAAGCATCACTTGAAACGTTTAAGCGCCTTCTGAACCCGATTTCAGGCAGATTTCAGCAGCTTGAACTCAATCGCCCGCGCCGGGCTTCTCGGAGAAATACTTCTCGAATTTGCCGGTCTCGCCGTCCATTTCCTTGGCCTCGGGCATCGAGTCCTTTTTGACGGTAATATTGGGCCAGACGCTCGCATATTCAGCGTTGATCTTGAGCCATTTGTCGAGACCCGGCTCGGTATCCGGCTTGATCGCCTCGGCAGGACATTCGGGTTCGCAAACGCCGCAGTCGATGCATTCGTCGGGATGGATGACGAGGAAATTCTCGCCTTCATAGAAGCAATCGACCGGGCAGACTTCCACGCAGTCGGTATATTTGCAGCGAATGCAATTGTCGGTCACGACATAGGTCATGAAGAACTCCAGGATTTCACGCGAGCGGGGAGACGAACCTGGAACGTCGCGTCTTTCCCTGTGCCGGAGGAGCAGCGTTGACTGGCTTGGGAGGCAAGAACGCAGTCCGGCGAGTTGATTGTGACGTATCGGCTTTACAGCCTGATTTCAAGGATTATCCATCTTCAAAAACCGGCGGCGCAGACAGAGTTTTCTAATCCTCGCCCGACTGGAGCCTGTCGATTGCCCGCCGCTCTTTCTTTGTCGGCCGTCCTGCCCCCGCGCCGCGGATCGCCTGCTCGTAGGCGGTGAGACGTTTCGTCTCATCTTCAGGCGGCGTGATGTTCTCGTAAAGGCGCTGCGCCTCTTCGAAAGGCCCCCGCCGCTCGCCCGGCAGTTTGACAAGGAGGACGACGTCCCGGCGATCGAGTTGCAGCTCGACGCGATCGCCCGCCTTGACTGTCTGGCTGGGCTGGATGGCACGTTCGCCATTGATGCGAACGTGCCCTGATTGCACATGGCTTTGCGCCAGGGAGCGGGATTTCACCATGCGCGTGAAGAACAGCCACTTGTCGATGCGCTGGCGCGAACCGCTTGCTGGCTGTGTCTCCCCGCCCATCGATTACTTCTTCATCTGCTCCTTCAAGGCAGCGAGCTTGGCGAAGGGCGAATCCGGATCGATCGGCTTCTCCTTGCGCGGCGGCTTGGCCTCGAAGCGCAGCGGCTGGGCGCCGCCACGGTTGTTGTTGCGGTCGTTGCGATCCTTCCGGTCGCCACGATCCTGACGGTCGCCACGCTGTTCGTTGCGATCGCCACGGCCCTGATGCGGCTTGCCGCCATCGCGGCCGCGCTGCTGGCGGTTGCCATCGCGGCCTTCGCGATTGCCTTCGCCGCGGTTGTTGCCTTCAGCGCCTTCGGTCGCGCCGCCCTGACGACGGTTGCCCTGCTGGCGCTCGCCGCCGCGGCGTTCGCCGTGGTTGCGCACCGGGCGCTGGTTGTCGTTGCGGCCGCCGAGGCGCCACAGCAGAACCGGCTTCGGCTCCTGCGGCTCGCCGCTTTCGGCTGTCACTTCGGCTGCTTCAGCAGGCGCTTCGGCAGCAACAGGTGCAGCCTCGGCAGCGGGTGCTTCTGCAGGTGCTTCCTCAGCACCATCCGCATCGTCGTGATCGGCCTTGTCGGATGCTTCTTCGGCTGGTGCCTCGCTCGCGGCCGGTGCAGCCGACGCATCTTGCGTGGCAAGATGGGCGGCAGCCTCTTCGGCCTTCACGGCATCCGCACGGTAACCGAGACCCTTGAGGATCTCTTCCATATCCTCAAGCGTCGCGCCGAGGATGGAGAGCATTGCGGTCGTCGTCGTAAAGCGGCGGCCGTCATAGGCACCCTCGGGACGGTTTGCCTGACCCGGCTTCCACTGCAGCAGCGGACGGATGATATCGGCAAGCCGCTCGAGAATATCGATACGAACAGCCCGCTTTCCGAGGAAACGGAAACCGGCAAGCTTGTAGAAGGTGCGCTCGAAGCTCGGATCGGTGACGACAGACGTACGCCCAGCGGCCAGAACCGGAATGAGGTCGCCGTAACCTGGCTTGTCGAGGCCGTCGTTCTTCAGCGCCCAGAGGAGCGTGATCAATTCGGCAGGCGCCGGCTTCAGAAGTGCCGGAACGAAGATGTGGTAAGCGCCAAACCGCACGCCGTAGCGGCGCATTGAGGCACGGCCATCCTGATCCAGCGACTTGACGTCGTCGGCGACGTCGCGGCGGAACAGTACGCCGAGATTCTCGACGAGCTGGAACGCCAGACCCTTTGCCAGGCCCTGCAGGTCTTCAGCGCGCGACAGATCGTCGAGCGGCTTCAGCACCGTGCTGATGTGATGATTGACGAAGCGCTCGACGCGGGCTGCGACATGATCGCGCGCATTTCCGGTCAACTGCTCGTCGGCAAGCAGGATCACCCGCGGCCGCATGATGTGGTCGCTGCCCGAAAGCCGCGCCACGGGATCGCCGAGCCAGCGCACTAGGCCATCGGCGCTGATCGCCAGATCGCCATTGCCGGCAGCATGCATGCGCGCAGCGCGCGCTTCGAATTCCAGAGCAAGCGCCTTTTGTGAAGCAGCCTGTACGGCCTTGGCGTCCGGTCCATCCGTTCCACCGATGGGCGTGAAGCGGAAACCGCTCAACTGACCCACATGATGTCCCTCCACGAAGACATCACCATTCACACTGATTTCAGCTTCCAGCATCGCATTCTCTCTCAGGCGCTTCATGAGCACAGATGTCCTGCGATCAACAAAGCGTTTCGTCAACCTTTCATGTAACGCATCGGACAATCGATCTTCGATTTCCCGCGTCTTTTCCTGCCAGTGTGTCGGATCGGCAAGCCAACCGGGCCGGTTCGACACATAGGTCCAGGTTCTTATCTGCGCGATTCGCGCCGAAAGCGTGTCGATTTCACCGTCCGTCCGGTCCGCACGATGCACCTGCTCCGCGAGGAAATCTTCGTTCACCGTGCCACGGCGGACGAGATCAGAAAAGAGGGTCGAGATCAGATCGGCATGCTGGGCCGGTGCAATACGCCGGTAATCGGGCAGCGCACAAGCTTCCCAGAGCTTTTCAACCCTTTCCGGCTTGGTCGCAAGATCAATAATTTCCGGATATCGTGAAAGATGTTCCAGCGCCTGCTGATCGACCGAAGGCAGGGATCGCGTCAGCCCCTGGACGCTCGGCGGCTTTTCCAGGCTTGCGCGCAGCGATTGTATCGAGGCGAAGTCGAATTCCTTGGTCCGCCACTGCAGAACCTTGACGTTGTCGAACTCGTGCGCCTCGATCCGCTGCACCAGTTCATCATCGAACGGCGCAACCTGCCCGGTCACGCCGAAGATGCCATCGCGAACATGGCGGCCGGCACGCCCGGCGATCTGGCCAAGTTCTGCGGGATTGAGATTGCGGAACTGGTAGCCGTCGAATTTCCGGTCCTGCGCGAAGGCGACATGATCGACGTCGAGATTGAGCCCCATGCCGATCGCATCGGTGGCGACCAGATATTCGACATCGCCCGCCTGATAGAGCGCCACTTGCGCATTGCGCGTCCGCGGGCTGAGCGCGCCAAGAACGACGGCCGCGCCGCCGCGTTGGCGCCGGATCAGCTCGGCGATGGCGTAAACTTCGTCAGCCGAGAAGGCGACGATCGCCGAGCGCTGCGGCAACCGGGTAATCTTCTTCTGCCCGGCATAGAGCAGCTGCGACAGTCTCGGCCTCTCGATGACGGTGATTCCGGGCAGTAGCTGCTGGAGAATGGGGCGCATCGTGCCGGCGCCGAGCAGCAGCGTCTCGTCGCGGCCGCGCAGATGCAGGATGCGATCGGTGAAGATGTGCCCGCGCTCGAGATCTCCGGCGAGCTGCACTTCGTCGATCGCGACGAAGGCCGCCTTGGTTTCGCGCGGCATCGCCTCGACGGTGCAGACCGAAAAGCGCGCATTGGGCGGAGAAATCTTTTCCTCGCCCGTGACCAGCGCGACATTGTGCACACCGACCTTTTCGACGACCCGGCTATAGACCTCTCGCGCCAGAAGGCGCAGCGGCAGCCCGATCACGCCGGTGCCATGCGCGACCATGCGCTCGATTGCGTAATGCGTCTTGCCGGTATTGGTCGGCCCGAGCACCGCGGTCACACCGCGTCCACTCAGTATCATCGGCTGCGAATTCAGTGTCATGGTCCATGCAAGTGAGGCGGGGAGCCCCGGGGTCAAGTCAGCAGACAACACATGGACAGGGCAACCGGCAAACGCAAGAGCCGGATGATGCGAATGCGCTGCTAATTTGATTCAACAAGCGGCGCTAAGCCTCTGTTTTGAGATTCGGAACAGCTTGAGAACGAATCAGAGACGAATCGCAGACTCGCGGTGATTCAGCTTTTGTTCACGGCTAAGTATTGGTTTTGAATCAGCTTTTCCCACTAGATGCTGAATCACCGGAATCCGGCAATTTGCAGCAGGCGGCCTTGGACGGCCTCTTTTCATCCGGCGTCAACCGCAAAGACGGAAAACCCGAAAACCACTGAATTGACCTTCGGGTCAAAGCCGGAACGAATCACAGACGAATCGCCGACAGCCGCAAATTCCGCTTTTGTTCGCCACTGCATATTGATGAACTGCGCGAACGGGCGCTATATGCAGCCTCCTTGATTGCAGGACCAGCATTGAACATCGGTCGCCATTAACACTTTCCGCCCTGAGTGTAATGTTTCGTTAAAATTTTCTGCGGAACAGCGGAACCTTTTCGAGCCTGACGCGTTTATACCGTCCCGTAGAATATAAGTTCCGGCACCAGCAAGAAAACTCCATCTTGAAATTGCACGCACATAAGTTTAGCCGGGAACAAAAACCCGGCTACCGTGTTTATTGTCCATTCGTAACTCGCGGTGAGTTGAAGGACAGAAAACATGCTCAGTACGATACTTCTTATTATCCTTATTCTGCTTTTGATCGGCGCTCTGCCGAATTGGGGTTACAGCCGCGCTTGGGGCTATGGACCTTCTGGCGGTTTGGGGCTAGTTCTCGTCATTATCATTATCCTTGTCCTGATGGGCCGCATCTAAAGGCCATGTAACTGGGGAGTTGTAAGTCATGATGAAGAAGGTTGTTCTCGTTGCAGCACTCGTGGGTGCGCTTGCATCGTGCACGGCAACTGAGCAGGGCACCGCAATCGGCGCTGGCTCTGGCGCCCTTATTGGCGGTGCGGTTTCCAACAGCTGGGGCGGCGCAGCCGTCGGCGCCGTTGCAGGCGGCCTGGTTGGCGCTGCAGTCGGTAACTCGGTCGATCAGCGCAATGGCCGCTATTCGGGCCAGCGCGTCTATCGTGACCGCTACGGTTGCTACGTAGCCTACTCGAACGGCTCAACGCGCCGCGTTCGCTGCTAACAATAGACTGATCTTTTGAAAACGGGCGCCTTGGCGCCCGTTTTTGTTTCAACCGTTTGCGCTGGATCTCTGTGAGTAAACTCCCGGGACCTCAGGCCGTATCAGACGAAAAACTGACCGCCATTCGCCGTGAGCGTCGAGCCGGTGATGAACCCAGCGTCATCCGAGGCCAGGAACACCACACAGCGCGCGATCTCTTCAGGTTCGCCAAGACGGCCAACCGGGATCTGCGGGATGATCCGCTCGTTCAGCACCTTTTCCGGAACCGCAAGAACCATCTCCGTGCCGATATAACCGGGGCAGACGGCGTTAACCGTGATGTTCTTCGCCGCACCCTCTTGCGCCAGCGCCTTGGTGAAGCCGAGATCGCCGGCCTTGGCAGCGGAATAGTTGACCTGCCCCATCTGGCCTTTCTGGCCATTGATCGACGAGATATTGACTATACGGCCGAAGCTGCGGTCACGCATGCCGCCCCAGACCTGATGGGTCATGTTAAAGAGGCCGGTGAGGTTGGTGTTGACGACCTCATGCCACTGCTGCGGGGTCATCTTGTGAAACATCGCGTCGCGGGTGATACCGGCGTTGTTGATCAGCACGTCGATGGGGCCGAGCTCGGCCTCCACCTTGGCGATGCCCTCGCCGCAAGCGGCATAGTCGGAAACATCCCACTTGAAGACCGGGACACCGGTGAGGTCATGAAAGGCCTTGGCCTTCTCTTCGTTGCCGGCGTAGTTCGCCGCCACCTTGTAACCGGCGTTCTTGAGCGCCACCGAAATTGCTGCACCGATGCCACGTGTGCCACCGGTGACCAAAGCCACTCTGCTCATGTTTCGCTCCCCTTGTTATCGCCTTCGATCCCGTCATTAAGACATGGATCGCATGCTATTTAAAGTGCTTCGAGGCACATCGCGACGCCCATGCCGCCGCCGATGCAGAGTGTTGCCAATCCCTTCTTCGCGCCGCGGCGCTTCATTTCGAAAACCAGCGTATTCAGAACGCGGGCACCGGACGCACCGATCGGATGGCCGATGGCGATCGCGCCGCCATTGACGTTGACGATCGCCGGATCCCAGCCGAGATCACGGTTGACGGCACAAGCCTGTGCCGCGAAGGCCTCGTTAGCCTCCACCAGATCGAGATCGCCGACCGACCAGCCTGCTTTCTCAAGCGCCTTGCGCGATGCCGGGATCGGGCCTGTGCCCATGACCTGCGGGTCGACACCCGCGGTTGCCCAGGAAACGATGCGCACGAGAGGTTGGATACCGCGGCGCGAAGCTTCAGCTTCAGTCATCAGAACCGTTGCGGCGGCACCGTCGTTGAGGCCTGAGGCGTTGGCGGCGGTTACCGTCCCGTCCTTGTCGAAGGCCGGGCGAAGCTTGGTCATCGCCTCGATCGTTGCACCGTGGCGGATATACTCGTCGGCATCGACGGTCACGTCACCCTTACGGCCCTGGATGACGAAAGGAACAATCTCATCCTTGAAACGGCCGGCCTTCTGCGCGGCCTCCGCCTTGTTCTGCGAGGAAACCGCGAACTGGTCCTGCTCGTCCCGCGTAAGCTGCCACTGGCGGGCGATATTCTCGGCCGTGATCCCCATGTGATAGCCGTAGAAGGCGTCGGTGAGGCCGTCCTTGATCATCGTGTCGATCATCTTCATGTCGCCCATCTTGGTGCCGCCGCGAAGATGCGCGGCATGCGGCGCCATCGACATCGATTCCTGGCCGCCGGCAACGATGATCTTTGCATCTCCGGTTGCGATCTGCTGCATGCCGAGCGCAACGGCGCGCAATCCGGAACCGCACAGCTGATTGACACTCCAGGCCGTCGCTTCCTTGGGAACACCCGCCTTCATCGCTGCCTGACGCGCCGGGTTCTGACCCTCACCAGCCTGCAGGACCTGGCCGAGAATGACCTCGTCCACCTCTGCGGCATCGACGCCGGCGCGCTCGAGCGCACCCTTGATGGCCGTTGCTCCGAGTTCGTGTGCAGGGACTGTGGCAAAGGCGCCGTTGAAAGAGCCGACCGCTGTGCGGGCTGCGCTGGCGATGACGATGGACGTGTTGCTCATGGAAAGCCTCCTCGCGTTTCAGCACTTTATATAGATCGAAACTGGCAAAGCTTTTAGCCCGAGTCAAACGCCAAGACCGTCATATGGCAATTTTAGCCCGTACTTACGAAGACGCGAAATATGACGGGAATAAAAGGGGTTGCCGCATCGCACAAAGAGATTGTCACCGGCGTTCTTTTGCGTCTACATTCGATATTGGAGGAATTTCCACATCATCAGACGGGGTTCAGGAGACTGATATGGCGAAGAATGAGGGTCAAATAGTCATCAAGAAATACGCCAATCGCCGACTCTATAACACAGGCACCAGCACCTATGTGACGCTGGAAGACCTGGCGGAGATGGTGAAGAAGGGCGAGGACTTCACGGTCCAGGATGCCAAGTCCGGCGATGACATCACCCACTCGGTATTGACCCAGATTATTTTCGAGCAGGAATCGAAGACCGGCAACACGCTGCTGCCGATTTCCTTCCTTCGACAGCTGATCACCTATTATGGCGATCAGATGCAGATGGTCGTTCCGAGCTTTCTCGAACACTCTATGAAGGCCTTCACCGAGCAGCAATCGCAGATGCGCGAGCAGGTGACCCGCGCCTTCGGCGAAACGCCGATCGGCAAGAACCTGCAACTTCCGATGCAGATGGTCGAGGAGCAGGTGCGCCGCAACACCGAGATGTTCCAGCAGGCGATGCAGATGTTTTCGCCCTTCATGACCCCTCCTGCCAAGGAGACCAAGAAGGCTGAAGCCAAGGACATCGACGAGCTGAAGGAACAGCTGAGGGCTCTTCAGAACAAGCTGGACAATCTCTGATCTCCGAGCGTTTCGAGGAAACGCTCTAAAGCCCGATCGAGACGTCTCGCCCCGCGGTGCGGATCGAGACGGCAAAGCCGCCGATCACATCGATCAGCGCAATCGTCATCAAGATGAAGAACACCTGGGTTGCCGCATCCTGGACGAGCAGAAACTCGACCAGGAAGGCGATGAAGACAAGCATCGACAGCATGTGATTGATCAGGCTGCCGGAGCCGTTGCGCGTCGCCTTCAATATCTCGAAGAACAGCACCACGAGCGCGATGACGATGAAGAGATCGCCGAGCGACATGCTCCAGATCGCGCCTGAGATCATCGACAAAACGATGATGTCGTGCTGAAGCGCGGGAATACCGCCGCTTCCCATCAGGCCGAGCATTGCCATGTTGTAAAGAATAAATGGAATGATCATCAGCGGCATTGCACCAAGCATCTCGGTCTGTTCTCCCTCTATTCAGGGAATACTGCCGTAGATCGCCGTCTCACTTCAAGACAATTGCGAATATCGTGGTGCGCAAACGCAAAAAGACCGGCTAAAAGCCGGTCTTTCAATCTGGAAAACCAGAAACAGGAAAGCTTATGCGCTTTCCTTCGGCGTCAGAACCTGACGGCCGCGATACATACCGGTCTTCAGATCGATATGGTGCGGACGGCGCAGCTCGCCGGAGTTCTTGTCTTCAACATAGGTCGAAGCCTTCAGTGCGTCTGCAGAACGGCGCATACCGCGCTTGGACGGGCTCGTTTTTCTCTTCGGTACAGCCATTTCTCGTACTCCACTTCACGGGCAACACATTTCCGGCCAGACTGGCGGCCGAAACGACATGTCGCGATTTCGGAAATTTTGCGCGCTTATACATGCGATAAACGGCCTTGACCAGTCCCTAAACAGATTTTTTGAGAATCCTTTGATTCCCGTTCAAACCTCATCGTGCGGCACGATCCACGGTTCGGCGCGCGCAGCCTCTTCCCACTTCCGCCAGGCGGGATGCGCCTTGACGGCCGCCATATAGCTCAGCGTATCGCCGGATGTCACGAGGTCATAGACATCGAAGCGATTGACGACAGGCGCAAACATTGCATCGGCAGCCGAAAAACTCCCAAACAAGAACGGTCCACCGGATTGCTCCCGCAACTCCCGAAAGATCGTCTCGATACGCAGGACGTCGGCCATCACGCCATCGGCAAGCGCAATCTTGCCTTTCGGACGGCGAATGTTCATCGGGCAGGCATTCCGAATGGCCCGGAACCCGGAGAGCATCTCCATCGAAACGGAGCGGGCGGCAGCCCGCTTCGCACGATCCTTCGGCCACAGCCCGGCTTCGGGATAGAGTTCGGCAACATACTCGATGATCGAAAGCGATTCCCAGACGCGGACGTCACCATGATGCAGCGCCGGAACGTGGCCGGTTGGCGAAAATTCCTTGAAGCGCGGATTGCCTGCTTCGAAATCGAAGGGAGTGAGAACTTCCTCGAAGGGAATGCCCGCTGCCTCCATGGCGATCCACGGCCGGAAGGACCAGGAGGAATAGTTCTTGTTGCCGATATAGAGCGTGAGCTTGTCCATGAGCCGATCCGTGCTGTTTCAGCTCTATCTACCGGCCACTGCGGCGGCTCACCAATGAATTATTCGCAGTTCAGTTATAAATGCATCTGATGTAATCGCCGGCACCCTGGGCTCGGCGCTCGATCACCGCTGCAAGCCGCCTCAGGCCGCGGCCAGGCTTGCCAGCGTTGCGGTCTATCGGGTTAGGCAGCGAGACGGCCAGCAGCGCCGCCTGGCGGCGTGACAGCTTGGACGCCGGAACCTTGAAATGATAGCGCGCCGCGGCCTCGATGCCGTAGATACCCGGCCCCCATTCAGCAATGTTCAGATAGATTTCCATCAGCCGCCGCTTGGTCCAGACGAAATCGGAGGCGACCGCCAGGGGCAGCTCAAGACCTTTGCGCACAAAGGAGCGGCTGTTCCAGAGAAACAGGTTCTTTGCCGTCTGCATCGGGATCGTGCTGCCGCCGCGCGTCGAGGCGCCATCCAGCGTATCCTCGATCAGCATTCGCATCTCACCCCAATCGACACCGCCGTGGAAGCAATACTGCCCGTCCTCGGACATCATCACCGACTGCACTAGCGCCGGTGAGATATCGTCCAGCGATACCCATTGGCGATCGTAGCCGCGCAAAAGCACAAGATCGCGCAGCATCAGCGTCGAGACCGGATGAATGAAGGGAATGAGATAGAGGATGATCAGCGCATAAGGCAGGACGCATAGAGCCAGGATGCCAAGCACGATGCGGGCAGGCAGCGAGCGGCCGCGCAGCCATGCATACATCCGCCGATGAGCCGGCATGGCGATGCTTTCCTCTCTCTCCGGCGTTATATCCAACGTCTAGCCCAGACCTGTTCCCTGCGTCCTCCATACCGTCTGAGAAAGGCCAAGGCCAGAGCACAACGGAAATCTTGATCTCTCCATCTACAATTCCGTTGCGCCGCGGGCTTTGCTCATGCCAAACAGCGGCCATGAACGCCAGTCCAGACCCATTTTCCGAACGGTTGAAAAGCAACGCCAGAGAGATCGAAGCGCTGCTGGAAGCGCTGCTTTCGAAAAACGTTCTGTCCGACGAGATCGCCCGGCCGGAAAGCCTGCGCGCCGCCATGCATTACGCCGTGCTGAACGGCGGCAAGCGGCTGCGTCCGTTCCTGGTGATCGAAAGCGCTCTGCTGCTCGGTGGCGACAGAGAGACTGCACTGCGCGTCGGCGCAGCACTTGAATGCGTTCATTGCTATTCGCTTGTTCACGACGATCTCCCGGCCATGGACGACGACGATCTGCGCCGCGGCAAGCCGACGGTGCACATCGCCTTCGACGAAGCGACCGCCATTCTGGCCGGCGACAGCCTCCTGACTTACGCTTTCGACATCATCGCAGCGCCCGAGACCGCGCTTTCCGACGCCCGCAAGACCGCACTGATCCTGGCGCTCGCCCGCGGGTCTGGCCTCGGCGGCATGGCCGGCGGCCAGGCACTTGATCTGGCGGCGGAAAAGCAGGCGCCCTCCGCCGATGGCATTATTACATTGCAGGCTATGAAAACCGGCGCCCTGATCCGCTTCGCCTGCGAGGCCGGCGCGATCGTTGCTGGCGCCGCAGACGGCGAGCGCTATCGTCTCCGGGCGTTCGGCGAGAAGATCGGCCTTGCCTTCCAGCTCGCCGACGATCTGCTGGACATCACCTCGGACGCCGAGACCATGGGCAAGGCAACCGGCAAGGACGCATGCCGCGGCAAGGGTACGCTGGTCGCGCTCAACGGCATCGCTTGGGCTGAAGCTGAACTCCGTCGCCATGTAAATGACGCTGTGGAGCTTCTGGCCCCTTACGGCGAGAAGGCAGACACGCTGATCGCCACCGCCCATTTCATCGCCGACCGCAAGAGCTGAAAAGGAGAGGGGGACCGCAGACCGGCAACATCATGCTTGCTGAAGACGCGTGGCGGCTGATGACGGCGCGTGCGTTTTATGACAGTGTCCGTGCGTCAAATCTTACGAGCGCCCTATCATGCACGAGACCCTTTCTTACCTGCCGCAGATCCTTCCGGCCTACATCGCCTATGTGATCGCCGTCATCAGCCCCGGCCCGGCAATCATGGCGATCGTCGCCACGTCGATGACGCAGGGGCGCAAGGCGGGGATGACGATCGGCGTTGGCATTTTTGGCGGCTCGTTCACCTGGGCCTGCGCGGCGGCCCTCGGGCTGGCGACGCTGCTTCATACCTATGCGATCGCGCTAGAGATTTTGAAGGTCTTCGGCGGGCTTTATCTGCTCTACCTCGCATACAAGGCCTTCAAGGCGATGCGTGCTGGAAATGACCTTCAGCAAGCGCAGGAAGTGAAGCCGCTATCGGCGCGGGCGCTTCTGCTCAAGGGTTACGGTATCCACGTCACCAATCCGAAGGCGATCTTTGCCTGGCTCGCCATCATCGCGCTCGGCATGCCGCAGGGCGCACCGGGTTCGGTAGCGGTCCTCATCGTCGCCATCTGCCTGACGACAGGCTTTGCGATCTTCATGGGATATGCGGTGCTGTTTTCGACCCCGCATGCGCTGAAGGTCTACCAGAGCCTGCGCCGCTGGATTGAAGGCGCAATGTCCGCCTTCTATTGCTTCGCCGGGCTGAAGCTCCTCACCAGCCGCATCTAGCGGCTGTCTTCTTACTCGGCCGCGGTCTTCTGGCCGAAACGCTTCTCGATATAGTCGGCAACCAGCGCCTCGAAATCGCCCGCGATATTGGGACCGCGCAATGTCAGCGCTTTCTCACCGTCAATGAAGACGGGCGCGGCTGGCGTCTCGCCGGTGCCCGGAAGCGAGATGCCGATATCGGCATGCTTGCTCTCGCCCGGGCCGTTGACGATACAGCCCATGACAGCAACGTTCAGCGCCTCGACACCCGGATATTTCTCGCGCCAGACCGGCATGTTCTTGCGGATGTCGTTCTGAATATTCTGCGCCAGTTCCTGGAAGACGGTCGACGTCGTGCGGCCACAGCCGGGGCAGGCGGCAACGACAGGAATGAACTGCCGAAAGCCCATGACCTGCAAGAGCTCCTGCGCCACCTGCACTTCGCGCGTCCGGTCGCCATTCGGCTCCGGCGTCAGCGACACACGGATCGTATCGCCGATACCGTGCTGCAGCACATAGCCCATGGCAGCCGAGGAGGCGACGATACCCTTCGAGCCCATGCCGGCTTCCGTGAGGCCGAGATGCAGGGCATGGTCGGAGCGCTCCGACAGCATCGAATAAACGGCAATCAGATCCTGCACCTGGCTGACCTTGGCAGACAGGATGATCCGGTTGCGCGGCAGGCCGATCTCTTCGGCGAGATTGGCGGAGATCAGCGCCGACTGAACGATGGCCTCTCTGGTCACCTGGCGTGCCGAAAGCGGTGAGCCCGCCTCGGCGTTCTGGTCCATCAGCGCCGTCAGCAGATCCTGATCGAGCGAACCCCAGTTGACGCCGATGCGGACCGGCTTGTCGTAGCGGATCGCCATCTCGATGATCTCGGCGAACTGCTTGTCCTTCTTGTCCTTGAAGCCGACATTGCCGGGGTTGATGCGGTATTTCGCCAGAGCCTCGGCACAGGCGGGATGATCGGCAAGCAGCTTGTGGCCGATATAATGAAAGTCGCCGATCAGCGGCACGTCCATACCAAGACGCAGCAGGCGCTCGCGGATCTTCGGAACAGCGGCGGCGCTTTCGTCGCGATCGACGGTGATGCGGACCATCTCCGAACCCGCCTTGAACAGCGCGGCGACCTGCGCCACCGTTCCATCGATATCGGCCGTATCGGTATTGGTCATCGACTGTACGACAACAGGCGCGCCGCCTCCGACAATCACTCCGCCGACATCGACGGCAACGGAAGAGCGGCGCGGTTTCGGATCAAAATCCGTGGCTGAAGACATGAAGAGAGCTCTTGGACCCTTTGAAAATCGTGCCTTTCAGGTGGATCATGCCTGCCTGCTTGTCAACCGCCCCGCGCTTCACTTTTCTTGGCGGCCTAGTGGCCGCCACCCGAGGCGCCGTCGGCATAGCGCGCCAGTCTCGAGAAGATGAGAACGACGACGAGAAGGGCCGGCAGCGCCATGAACACCGTCGAGAAGCCGATATGCTCGGCAACGAAACCGATGGCCGAAGGCGCAACCAGCATTCCGGAATAGCCCATGGTCGTCACCACCGAGATGCCAATCCCCGGCCTCAGGCCCGGCACGTTGCCGGCCGCCGAAAAGGCGATCGGCACCATGTTGGAAATGCCGATCCCGCAGAAGGCGAAGCCGACGATCGCAAGCTCCGCAGTCGGGGCAAGGGCTGCAATCAGCATGCCGACGATCGCAAACAGCGTGCAGACACGCAGCGTCTTCACGCCGCCGAACCTGTCGCGCACAATATCGCCGGCAAAGCGCATGATCGCCATCGTCAGCGAGAAGGCAGCGAAACCGAAGCCCGACAGAGCGACAGATGCGCCCATTTCCTGGCGCAGATACAGTGCGCCCCAATCCAGCACCGCGCCTTCCGGAACCATGGAGAACAGCGCCATCAGGCCGAGCAGCCACGGCAGCGGTACCATCGGCAGGCGGGTCTTTTCCTTCTTCTCATCCGGATGCGGCGGGTCCGAAAGCATCATTGGCCACGCGACGGCAAGAAAGGCAGCGGCAAGCACCGTCGCAAGTCCGGCGTGACCGAGCACGCCGATCTTGGAAATCAGCAATCCGCCGAGCCCGGAACCGATCAACCCGCCAAGGCTCCAGAAAGCGTGGCAGGACGACATAATCGCCCGGCGCATCGACTTCTCGACAACTACCGCATTGGCATTCATGGCAACGTCCATGGCGCCGACGAAGCCACCGAAGAGGAAGAGCGCGATGCTACCGGTGATGACATTGGGCGCAACGGTCAGCGCCAGAAGGATAGGCAGCAGGCAGACGGCCGTCGCCAACGAGACAACGCGCGAGCCGTGCTTTGCGATCTTCGCGCCGGCAATCGGCATCATCGTCAGCGAGCCGACGCCGAAGACCAGGATCATCAGGCCAAGCTCGAATTTGCTGATGCCGAGCCGTTCGGCGAATTCCGGAATTTTCGGTGCCCAGCAGCCGACCAAGAAGCCGTTCATCAGAAACAGCAGCGAAACCGCGACTCGGCTCTTCGGCATGAACCCGCGCTGCACGCCCGGCATCGCATGTAATTGATTATCCATTGTCCCGTCTCATTCACTATCGCCTGCCTCTTTGGCAGGTCATTTCAATTCAATTCGCTGCCACGGCCTGCACCGTGCGGCACCCGCGCTCGCGATAGGCCGCGAGCAATGTTTCATCGGCGTCATGCTCAACCACAAGGCATTCGCAATGCGCCACCGGCAGCACGCTATGGGGTGCTGCCGTGCCGAATTTCTCCGATGTCGCGGCAACCAGAACCTGGCGGCTCTTGGAGGCTGCGAACCGCTTGAACTCGGCATCCTCGAAGCCGAAGGTCGTGACCCCCGCTTCCAGATCGACGCCGCAGGCACCGAGCACGCAGAGATCCGGAGACAATTGCTCCATGTCGCGCAGCGCCTTGGCACCGAGCGCGCCGCCGACCTGCCGGTCGATCAGCCCGCCGATAAGGATGACGTTGATATCCGTCTTGTCGAGAAGCGCTGCGGCAATGGCCGGCGCATTGGTGGCTGCCGTCAGCAGCATCTCCTGAGGAAGGGCGTTGGCGATCGCGAGATTGGTGCTGCCAGCGTCAAAGAAAACGGTCGATCCCGCCTTGATCTGCGAGACTGCCGCTTGTGCCAGCGACTGCTTGCGCTCGAAGGCGACGCTCATCCGCTGCTTTAGACTGCCGCCCGCCGGCGAAATCGGCAAAGCGCCGCCATAGACGCGCTCGCAGAGTCCGGCCGCCGCCATCTCGCGAAGATCGCGGCGAACGGTATCTTCGGATACGCCAAATTCGGCTGCAAGCTCCGCTGCCAGCACGCGGCCATGCGTCTGCAGCTTCAGCGAGATGATGCCTTGCCGCTCCCGCAGCAACATTTCGTTCACATTCATCCTCGATCCCGACATGAACAGGCACAAACAAACACAAACGTGCATAAACATATAATCGCACGCATGCAATGGGGTCACCGGCACACGTTTATTGACGCCCTGAAACAAGCCGCGCTAAAAGAGCAGCAAATGAGAAAAATATTCGCAGTTGCCAATTTTCTTTGCAGTTTTCTACGCTTCGCACCGCCTTGTTTTCTGCGATCAATGCGGCATTGAATTTCCTCCTTTACGGAACAGAAAAATGAAAATCCTGAAGACCATCGCCACCGCAGCCCTGATCTCCGCCGCAGCCTTTGCTGCCCATGCTGGCGAAAACCTCGCCGCCATCAAGTCCGCTGGCGTTCTCAAGATCGGCACGGAAGGCACTTACGCGCCCTTCACCTATCACGACGACAGCAACGAGCTCGTTGGCTTCGACGTCGAGATCGGCGAAGCCGTCGCGGCCAAGCTCGGCGTCAAGGCCGAGTTCGTCGAAGGCAAGTGGGACGGCCTGATCGCCGGTATCGACGCGAAGCGTTACGACACCGTCATCAACCAGGTCGGCATCACCGACGCCCGCAAGCAGAAGTACGACTTCTCCGAGCCCTACATTGCCTCGAAGGCCGTGCTAATCGCCCGCACCGACGACGACAGCATCAAGTCCTTCGCCGATCTGAAGGGCAAGAAGGCCGCTCAGTCCCTGACCAGCAACTTCGGCAAGCTTGCCGAGCAGTCGGGCGCCGAGCTCGTCGGCACCGATGGTTTCGACCAGTCGATCCAGCTCGTGCTGACGAAGCGTGCAGACGCAACCGTCAACGACAGCCTCTCCTTCCTCGACTTCAAGAAGCACAAGCCTGATGCGCCAGTGAAGATCGTCGCCCAGCAGGAAAATGCCGATTATTCCGGTATCATCATCCGCAAGGGCGAGCCGGAACTGCTTGAAGCGATCAACAAGGCTCTCGTCGACATCAAGGCCGACGGCACCTACAAGAAGATCGCTGACAAGTATTTCGGTCAGGACGTTTCCAAGTAACTCCGTTGCGCCGGTTTTCCCGCGCATCGACATGATCTATAGAGTATAGAGCGTCCGGCGATTTCGCCGGACGTATCTTTTTCAGAGGGTCGTCCCGTGCCTCATTGGCTTCAACTGATGGCGGAATCGCTGCCTACCCTTTTGTGGGGCGGCATCAAGTTCACCATCCCGCTTACGCTGCTCTCCTTCTCCTTCGGACTGATCCTCGGATTGGCAACGGCCGTCGCCCGGCTGTTCGGCCCGGCACCCTTTGCGGCAATTGCCCGCTTCTATGTCTGGATCATCAGAGGCACGCCGCTGCTCGTCCAGCTTTTCGTCATCTTCTACGGCCTGCCCAGCATCGGCATCCTGCTCGACGCCTTCCCGGCTGCCCTGATCGGCTTCACGCTCAATATCGGCGCCTACAGCTCCGAGATCATCCGCGCCGTCATCTCATCGGTGCCAAAGGGTCAGTGGGAAGCCGCATATTCCATCGGCATGAACTGGCGCCAGGCGATGACCCGCACTGTCCTCCCACAGGCAGCCCGTGTCGCGGTGCCGCCGCTCTCGAATACGTTCATTTCTCTGGTCAAGGATACCTCGCTCGCCGCCGCCATCACCGTGCCGGAACTCTTCCAGGCCGCGCAGCGCATCGTGGCAACGACCTATGAGCCGCTGATCCTCTACATCGAAGCCGCTCTCATCTACCTCGTCCTCAGTTCCGTCCTGTCGACGCTGCAGGTGCGACTGGAACGCCGTTTTGCCCGCTATGGCGGCATGCTGGAGGCAAACGCATGATCGAGCTCTCCAATATCGAAAAACGCTTTGGTGACGCCGTCATCCTGAAGGATATCAGCATCCGCATTCCCGAAGGCAGCGTCACCGCTCTCGTCGGCCCCTCGGGTGGTGGCAAGAGCACGCTGCTGCGCTGCATCAACCTGCTGGAAATCCCCACGGCCGGCTCGGTCCGCATCGGCGAGGAAACGCTGGATTTCGCGCCCGGCAAGCGCACCGGCTGGCAATCGATCCAGAAGATCCGCCGCCAGACCGGCATGGTCTTCCAGAACTTCCAGCTTTTCCCGCATCAGACCGCGATCGAAAACGTCATGGAAGGACTGGTCACCGTTCTCAGATGGCCGAAGGAAAAGGCGCGCGCGCGTGCCATGGAGCTGATGACCAAGGTCGGCATGGCCCACAAGGCGGATGCCTGGCCCTCGACGCTGTCAGGCGGCCAGCAGCAGCGCGTGGCAATTGCCCGCGCGCTCGCCCCGTCGCCGCGCGTGCTGCTCTGCGATGAGCCGACCTCGGCGCTCGACCCGGAACTCTCGGCCGAGGTGGTCGATGTTCTCGGCAAGCTCGCAAACGAAGGAACCACGATGGTGATGGCGACGCATGACTTGCGTCTCGCCTCGAAGATCGCCAATAACGTCGTCTTCCTGGAAGCGGGTAGCGTCGTCGAAACCGGCAGCGCCAAGGCAATCTTCACCGCACCCGAACGCGAGCGTACAAAGCGCTTCATCTCGACGATCAACGCCGCCCATACCTACGATATCTAGGCACGGGCGGCGCAAGCTCCGGTCTCAGCCAGCGCGCGCAGCCTTTAGCGCCTTGCCCCACCAGATCAGCTGGTCGAGCTGGTTCTTGCCGGCCTCGGCAAGATGCGGATAGTCGTTCAGGCTCTTCCCATCCTTGGCGACGGAAAGATATTCCGGGAAGCTGATGTGGACGCCGGTCCTCACCGACGCGGCGCTCATTTCCACGAAGACCAGCCGCAGATGCTCGACCGCACGGGCACCGCCGACGCCGCCATAGCCGACGAAGGCAACCGGTTTCTGGATGAAATCGCCAAGATCGATGGCGTTTTTCAGCACTGCCGTCGGGGCGTGATTGTACTCGGCGACCGTGAAGATGTAGCCGTCGAATTCACGCAGCTTCTTTTTCCAGCGCTCGGCCGTCTCGCTTTCGGCCTCGCTCGCCGATGCTTCACCAAAGAAGGCCATCGGATAATCGAGAAGATCGAGCACTTCGACATCCAGCTCCGGACGCTCGGCGGCGATCGCGGAGATCCACTTCGCAGGATGATCGGCAAAACGCCCGATACGCGTGCTTCCAACGATAACGGCGATTTTGAGCTTGCTCATTGTGACCCTTTCCTGATCCGCAAATGATTGGAAAGGTCTGGATACTAGGCCAAGGTTGAAACCCGGCAAGCCCAAAGGCGTCAAAGACGGCGTCGCCACGATAGTTTATTGCAGCAATACGAGCTCGGGAGGCGGGCGACAGGCCCGCCTCCCGTAAGACTTAGGCAGAGTAGGATACCAGCAGGTCCTTGGCATCGATCTGGTCGCCGGCCTTGACGAGAACTTCGGCGATGGTGCCGTCCTTCTCGGCGTGGATCGCCGTTTCCATCTTCATCGCTTCGATCGATACCAGCACATCGCCGGCATTGATCGCCTGACCTGGCGACACGAAGACGCGCGAGATGACACCCGGCATCGGCGCCCCGACATGAGCGGCATTGCCCGGCTCCGCCTTGCGGCGGGCAGCGGCACCTAATGCGCCATGGGCACGATCCGGCACCTTGATGCGGCGCGGCTGGCCGTTGAGCTCGAAGAACACGGTGACCATGCCCTGGCTGTCGGTGCCGCTCATCGCCTGATTGACGACGACGAGCGTCTTGCCCTTCTCGATATCGGCAAACAGCTCCTCGCCATCGCCAAGACCGTAGAAATAGGCAGGTGTCGGCAGCACCGAAACCGGGCCGTAAGTGTCCGATGCCAGCGCGAAGTCGGTGAAGACCTTCGGATACATCAGATAGGAGGCGAATTCGAAGTCGGTGACCTCGCGCTCGAGCTTGGTCTCGATCGTCTTGCGCTCGGCATCGAGATCGGCCTCTGCAAGCAGCGAGCCCGGGCGGACCGTATACGGCTTGTCGCCCTTCAGCGCCTTCTTCTGCAGCGCTTCAGGCCAACCGGACGGCGGCTGGCCGAGATCGCCCTTCAGCATCGAGACAACAGATTCCGGGAAGGAGACTTCCTTGTCCGGGCTGATGACATCGGCGACCGTCAGGTCCTGCGACACCATCATCAGCGCCATGTCGCCGACGACCTTGGAGGATGGCGTTACCTTGACGATATCGCCGAACATCTGGTTGGCGTCGGCATAGGCCTGCGCCACGCGATGCCAGCGGGTCTCAAGCCCGAGCGAGCGGGCCTGTTCCTTGAGATTGGTGAACTGGCCACCCGGCATCTCGTGGAGATAGACTTCCGAAGCCGGCCCCTTGAGATCGCTCTCGAAGGCCGCGTACTGGTGACGCACCGCTTCCCAGTAGAAGGAGATACGGCGGATCCATTCGGGATCGAGGCCCGGATCGCGCTCGGAGCCACGCAGCGCTTCGACGATCGAACCGAGGCAGGGCTGCGATGTATTGCCCGAGAGCGCGTCCATTGCCGCATCGACGGCATCGACACCGGCGTCGACGGCTGCAAGAACGGTCGCGGCAGCGATGCCCGAGGTATCATGCGTGTGGAAATGGATCGGCAGGCTGGTCGCCTCGCGCAGCGCCTTGAACAGCACCTTGGCGGCAGCAGGCTTGAGCAGGCCTGCCATGTCCTTCAACGCGATGATATGCGCGCCGGCCTTTTCGAGCTCGACGGCCAGATCCGTATAATATTTCAGATCATATTTCGGGCGCGCCGAATTGAGGATGTCACCCGTATAGCAGATCGCCGCTTCGCAGAGCTTATTCTCTTCGGCAATGGCATCCATCGAGACGCGCATGTTCTCGACCCAGTTCAGGCAGTCGAAGACGCGGAACAGATCGATGCCGCCCTTTGCCGCCTGACGGACGAAGTATTTGACGACATTGTCAGGGTAGTTCGTGTAGCCGACGCCGTTGGCGCCGCGCAGCAGCATCTGCAACAACAGGTTCGGCGCCGCTTCGCGGACCTGCGAAAGACGCTCCCAGGGATCTTCGGTCAGGAAGCGCATGGACACGTCGAAGGTCGCACCACCCCAGCATTCCAGCGACAGCAGATTCGGCAGAGCGTGCGCATAGGTGCCGGCAATACGGGCGATATCGTAGGTGCGCATACGGGTCGCCAGCAGCGACTGATGGCCGTCGCGCATCGTCGTATCGGTCATCAGCACGCGCTTTTCATTGCGCATCCATTCGCCGAACTTCTTCGGCCCGAGCTTGTCGAGCAGCTGCTTGGTGCCGTCAGGGATACCACCGCCATTCGTGTAGGGCACGACGGGCTCGGCAATGTCGGCTGATGGCTTCGGCCGGTCCTTGGCCTCAGGATGGCCGTTGACCGTCACATCAGCCAGATAGGTGAGCAGCTTGGTGGCGCGGTCCTGACGCTTGACCTGCTGGAAGAGCTCCGGGGTCGAGTCGATGAAGCGCGTCGTGTAGCTGTTATCCTTGAAGCTCGGATGCGTGATGATCGCTTCGAGGAAGGTCAGGTTGGTGGCGACGCCGCGGATACGGAACTCGCGCAGCGCGCGGTCCATGCGGGAAATCGCTTCCGACGGGTTCGGCGCCCAGGCCGTGACCTTCACCAGCAGCGGATCGTAAAAGCGGGTGATGATGGCGCCCGAATAGGACGTGCCGCCATCGAGGCGAATACCGAAGCCCGATGCCGAACGGTAGGCAGTGATGCGGCCGTAATCCGGGATGAAGTTATGCTCCGGATCCTCGGTGGTGATGCGGCACTGCAGCGCGTGGCCGTTGAGCTTGATGTCTTCCTGCTTCGGAACGCCAGACTCCGGCGTGCCGATCGCGAAGCCATCGAGGATATGGATCTGCGCCTTGACGATATCGATGCCGGTGACGACTTCGGTGACCGTGTGCTCGACCTGGATACGCGGGTTGACTTCGATGAAGTAGAATTTGCCGGTATCGGCATCCATAAGATATTCGACAGTACCGGCACCGATATAGTTGGTGGCCTTGGCGATCTTCAGCGAATAGGCGGCCAGTTCCTGGCGCTGCGCTTCGGAGAGATAAGGCGCCGGCGCCCGCTCGACGACCTTCTGGTTACGGCGCTGGATGGAGCAGTCGCGCTCGAAGAGATGAACGACATTGCCATGGGTATCGCCGAGAATCTGGCTTTCGACATGGCGGGCGCGCTCGACGAGCTTTTCGAGATAGACCTCGTCCTTGCCGAAGGCGGCCATCGCCTCGCGCTTGGCTTCCGTCACTTCACGGGCAAGATCCTTCGGATCGCGAATGGCGCGCATGCCGCGCCCGCCACCGCCCCAGGAGGCCTTGAGCATCACGGGATAGCCGATCTCTTCGGCCATCTTGGCGACGATTTTCATGTCGTCTGGCAGCGGCTCGGTTGCCGGGACGACGGGAACACCGACGGAGATCGCAAGATTGCGGGCCGCGACCTTGTTGCCGAGCTGGCGCATCGTATCCGGCTTCGGCCCGATGAAAATGATGCCGGCGGCGTTACAGGCATCAACGAATTCGGGGCTCTCGGACAGCAGGCCGTAACCCGGATGAATGGCATCGGCGCCGGACAGCTTGGCAACACGGATCACTTCGTCGATCGACAGATAGCTCTCGATCGGCCCGAGATCGCGGGCAAGATGCGGCCCACGGCCGACCTGATAGCTTTCGTCGGCCTTGAAGCGGTGCAGCGCGAGTTTGTCTTCCTCTGCCCATATCGCGACCGTTTTTATTCCGAGCTCATTGGCCGCGCGGAAAACGCGAATGGCAATTTCGGAACGGTTGGCGACAAGAATCTTGGAAATGGGCAATGCACTCTCCTCAAAGCACGGATCACGCGGGCAATGCTGCACCCGCGAAGAGAATTCTTAACGTGCTGTTACAGAAAGTTCAATTTCCCTTGCCGCCACGAAATAGAATTTCTCCGTCATTAGGTAATTAAGCCGTACCTAAAAGCCAGAGCGACGGCCTGTTGACGGTTTTTGGCCTTCAGCTTGTCCTGAATGCCGTTCATGTACCAGTCGACGGTGTGGTTGGAGATGCTGAGCAGCTTGCTGATTTCGATCGAGGTCATGCCGTCGGCGAGATAATGCAGGATCTCCAGCTCGCGCCGCGTCAGCGGTGTCTCCATCAGAGTCGGGCTATCGAGTGCATCGGCGTCGCCACGCAATTCGAGCAGCCGCCAGAACGACTTGTGGGTCACGCCGCAGAACAGCGACATCTCCACCGGCGACAGATCGACCGGGACGCCGCCGATGCTGAGGCTCCCCAGCAGACCACTACGGCCGTGAACCGGGAAGACGTAGCCGTCGCCCAGGCCATGCTGTGCCGCGTCGGCCATCATCTGCTCCATGCGGCGCTGATGCGGATCGCGCCGGTAGGCAGCAAGTCCTTCGCGCCATCGAAACGGCCTGTGCGTCTGGCCGAGATAACGCATGGTCGGGTCGATGAGGAAATATTTCTTGGTTGCATAGACCTGTGTCCAGGTCTCCGGCCAATCGCCGGCCAGCACCGTGCCCCAGGGATCGACGCTGCGTTTCGGATGGCGCAGAAGCACATAATATTGGAAGCCGTAGGAATGCAGGACATTCTCCAGCTTCTCGACGACACGCTCGACCTTCTTGCATTCCTCTAGAACGACAAGCAATTGAATCAACGAATGAATATTCACAAATGCCCCCTGCCCGAAAAGGGCGTGCGGTTGAGGGCCGTCGACCGGCACTAACGCAGCCGGCATCCCAACGGTCTTCGGTTCAATGATTTAACCCGTATGAGTTTAAGGTGCGACGTACCGCCTTACAAATGCAAGCGAAAATTGTCACAACCGTTCTCGGGTGAACAACTTTCGGCCCATGTCATCTCGTCGCACCCTGCTTTTGACGCCTCCTGAAAAGTCCCGGGTGAATACGGTGTTAATCGCCGGTTCAGGTAGATTTTAGTAGCGTCGCAACATCCCGTTTTGCAGATGCACAAAAGAGGTACTGCCGTGTCGCTATTCAAGGTCTATGCAAGAGCCTTGCGCTACCTTGGCGCATACAAGCTCCGCGTATCCCTGGTGGTCGTTGCCAACATTGTTCTGGCTGCCATCACCATCGCGGAACCGATCCTCTTCGGCCGTATCATCGATGCCATCTCCGGCAAGGGTGACGTGAAGCCGATCCTCTTCATGTGGGCAGGCTTTGCCGTCTTCAACACCATCGCCTTCGTGCTTGTCGCCCGCGAGGCCGACAGGCTGGCGCATGGCCGCCGGGCCACGCTTCTGACCGAAGCCTTCGGCCGCATCATCTCCATGCCGCTCTCCTGGCACCACCAGCGTGGTACATCGAATGCGCTGCATACGCTGCTGCGCGCCTGTGAAACGCTGTTCGGCCTCTGGCTCGAATTCATGCGCAATCACTTGGCAACTGCCGTCGCCATCATGCTTTTGGTTCCGACCGCGATGATGATGGACCTGCGTCTGTCTGCCGTACTCGTCGTGCTCGGCGTTGCCTACTGGCTGATCGGACGCCTCGTCATGAGCCGCACCAAGGATGGTCAGGCCTCTGTCGAAAACCACTACCACACCGTTTTTTCGCATGTCAGCGACTCGATCAGCAACGTCTCGGTCCTGCATAGCTATAACCGTATCGACGCCGAGACCCGCGCCCTGAAGGGCTTCACCGACCGCCTGCTGCAGGCGCAGTATCCGGTTCTCGACTGGTGGGCGATCGCCGGTGCGCTGAACCGCATGGCTTCCACCATCGCAATGATGATCATTCTGGTCATCGGCACGCTGCTGGTACAGGCCGGCGAACTGAAGATCGGTGATGTCATTGCCTTTATCGGCTTTGCCAACCTGCTGATCTCGCGCCTCGACCAGATGCGCCAGTTCGCAACGCAGATCTTTGAGGCCCGCTCGAAGCTCGAAGACTTCTATGTCCTCGAAGACTCCGTCCGTGACCGCGAAGAGCCTGCCGGCAATGTGGATATCAAGGACGTCAAGGGCGAAGTCGAATTCCGCGACGTCTCCTTCGGCTTCGGCAATTCCTCGCAGGGTCTGCACAGCGTCAACTTCAGGGCCAAGGCCGGCCAGACGATCGCGATCGTCGGCCCGACCGGCGCCGGCAAGACAACGCTCGTCAATCTGCTGCAGCGCGTCTACGACCCTGACAGCGGCGAGATCCTGGTCGACGGCCAGGACATCACCAAGGTCACCCGCAAGTCGCTGCGCCGCTATATCGCGACCGTCTTCCAGGATGCCGGCCTGTTGAACCGTTCGATCAGCGACAACATCCGCCTTGGCCGCGAGGGCGCCAGCGAGGAAGAGATGCGTCAAGCGGCAGAGGCCGCCGCCGCAGCCGACTTCATCGAGACGCGCGAAGACCAGTATGACACCCATGTCGGCGAGCGCGGCAACCGTCTCTCCGGTGGTGAGCGTCAGCGCATCGCGATCGCCCGCGCCATCCTGAAGGATGCGCCGATCCTGGTGCTCGACGAAGCGACCAGCGCGCTCGACGTAGAAACGGAAAACCGCGTGAAGGCTGCTATCGACAACCTGCGCCAGAACCGCACCACCTTCATCATCGCCCACCGTCTCTCGACGGTCCGCGAGGCCGACAAGGTGCTGTTCCTGGACAACGGCCGCATCGTCGAGCAGGGCAGCTTCGACGAACTGAGCCAGAGCAATGGCCGCTTCGCCGCCCTGCTCCGCGCCAGCGGCATCCTGACGGATGAAGAAGTGCGCAAAGCACATGCGACTGAAGCCGCATAAACTAGCGGCTGCAGGGAACTGGATATCAGGCCGGAGGGTTCGCCCCCCGGCCTTTTTCTTATGTGTCGCGCATTGGCGCATGACCTGCCTGCACTCTCAATACAGGACTCTGGCAAGTCATCGCTCAAACGAAGTTTGTCGTCCTCAGCTTAGTGCCAGATCGATTATCAGGTGGAGCCAGATGGCAGCAGTAGTGTGTGGCTAATCGCCGATCACAGATGACAGCTTCAATCTCCCAATAGAAGGCTCTAGCATCGCGCCCTGAGAACCAGGGAGGATCACCATGGCCGTACGCCGCATCATTGCCAATCTGCCGGCAGCCGATCAGGCACGGACGCAGCGCTTCTATGGTGAAGTGCTTGCGTTGGATATCCTGATGGACCATGGCTGGATCATTACCTACGGCAACGCCACCGCAATGCAGGTTCAACTCAGCATCGCCAGCGAGGGTGGCTCAGGTACGCCTGTTCCGGATATCTCCATCGAAGTGGATGATGTCGATGCCGTTCTCTCGGCGATGCGGCAGGCAAAGTTCGAGATCGTCTATGGCCCCGCCGAGGAGCCATGGGGCGTCCGGCGCTTCTATGTCCGCGATCCCGCAGGCAAGCTCGTCAACATCCTGCAACATATAAAATAAGCCGGCGGGCTCGTGAGCCGCCGGCTTGATGTCTTAGACCTGTAAAGTGCCGTTACTTTCGCCCGTCATTGATCCGCACGGGAACCGGCATGGCGCCGCGTCCGATCGCCGGCTTGGCCTTCCCATCCAGCCGCTTGCGCTCCAGATGATAAGCATAGGCAAACTGCGCGGCGATGCCGGCAACCACGAACATCGGTCCGATAAACTGATCGCGGTTGGTGACATAGAGCAGGACTTGACCCGCCATCGCCAGGATCGTACCGGCGACGAAGATGTTCAGCGAATGCCGGCCAAGGATCGTCAACGGATGATCCGCCGGGCGGCGCAGCATGCGCGACAGCGCCGGGATGTTGATGACGAGATAGGTCAGGGCCAGCACATGCAACAGACGCGGCAGCGACAGGAAGGTCTTGTCGAACCCGGTCAGAACGCTTGGGAGACCCAGTGCCGCCAGCGCATTGCCGAGATCCCAGAGGTGACCGACAACCCAGGCGAAGGACAGGGCCACATAGCCGGATGCCAGCACGAACAGGATCGGGTGCCGCGGCAGCGAGCCGCCGCGCTTGACGTGCATCATCCCGACGATGCCGATGGTGAAGATGAACTGCCAGGACAGCGGGTTCAGAAACCAGTAGTCGGCAATGATCATGTTGTGCGGGGCGATCTGATAGATGCCGGCGATCAGCCACACAGCGCCCGATACGCTGAGCGCCAGCAGTGGGTGCCAAGAATTCAGCAGCAGGATGATCGGCACCATCAGCATGAGGGCGCCATACATCGGGAGGATATTGTTGTAGCCAATCTGGTGGCCGAGCAGCAGCAGCGCCGGAATGCCCTCTTTCAGATTTGTCAGCACGGCAAGAATATTGATTTCCACCAGCAATCCAGGCCGGTGGAAGAGCCAGGCGCCGCAAATGAACAGCGCCAAAGTCATGAAGGTGGTGATCATGTGGGCAAGGTAGAGCGTGAAGGCGCGCTTCACCGCTTTCTTCGCCATCTCCAGCCTGCGGCCGAACTTGAAGCCCGATCCATAGGCCAGACCGACAGCGATACCCGAGATCAGAACGAAGGCCTCGGCAGCATCGGAGAAGCCGAAATTCTTCGTCGTCACATATTCGAAAATCTGCCCGGGGACGTGATTGATGAAGATCGTGATCAGGGCCAGCCCACGCAACACGTCTAGTCTTGTGTCACGTTGCGGCCGGGCCGCGGATCGGGAAACGCGCTCAGCGCCGATGGCTTTTTCCGGCGTAGTCGCCATTATTCTCTCCTGGTTCCGATTTGCAAACGCGGTTGCGGCCAAAAGGTTTCCCTTTTGGCCGCAACGAATCGCCGGAGTGTGAGCTTAGGAAATGCTGCTATCCGACCGGATATCCCTCAGAGGGATTGGCGATGTCGTTGCCATTGATAACAAGACTGTAGCCGCCGGGTTGGGACGATTTTGAGACCGAAATGCGGTATTTCACACCGGAATGTTCGACCTCCGCCGAGAAGCCATCCCAGGCACTCGGCAGTGCCGGACGGACGAACAGACGCCCGTCCTTCAGCCGGATTCCGAGGATTCCCTCGACGGCCGCACGGTATAGCCAGCCGGCCGATCCCGTGTACCAGGTCCAGCCGCCGCGGCCCTTGAGAGCGCCTTCGCCATAAACGTCAGCAGCAATCGTATAGGGCTCGACACGATAAAGCTCGGCCGATCCCTTGTCTCTCGAATGGGTGATCGGGTTCAGCAGTTCGAAGCAGGCGAACGCATCGTCACCCCGGTTCATCTCGGCAAGCGCCATGACCACCCAGGTCGCCGCATGCGTATACTGGCCGCCGTTCTCGCGAACGCCCGGAGGATAGGCCTTGATATAGCCCGGGTCCTTGGCCGAGGTGGCGAAAGGCGGCGTGAACAGGCGGATGATCCGGGTATCGCGATCGACGAGGCGGTTCAGCACCGCATCCATCGCTGTCTTCGCATGCTCGGGATCGCCTTCGCCCGAAAGGACGCTCCAGGACTGCGCGATCGAATCGATCTGGCATTCCAAGCTTTCCTTGGAACCCAGCAGGCTGCCGTCGTCGAACGTGCCGCGGCGATAGTAGCCACCGTCCCAGCCTGCACTCTCGAGTGCCGCCTTCAGCTCGCCGAGATGCTTGGTCCAGCGCTCGACGCGAGCCGTATCGCCACGCTCCTGCGCATAGGGCGTGAACGAGCGAAGCGCACCGGCAAGGAACCAGCCGAGCCAGACGCTGGTGCCCTGGCCATGGATGCCGACGCGGTTCATGCCATCGTTCCAGTCGCCACCGAGGATCAGCGGCATGCCGTTCGAGCCGGTCCGCTTGATCGCCAGATCGAGGGCGAGAGCGGCATGTTCGTAGATGCTCGCCTTGTCCTCTGAAATCTCCGGCTTGTAGAACGAGTCGTGCTGTCCTTCGAGAAGCGCCGGCCCTTCGAGGAACGGCAGCTGCTCGTCGAGCACGGACTTGTCGCCGGTGACGCTGCAATAGTGATGGATGCCATAGGCAAGCCAGACGACGTCGTCGGAGATCAGCGTGCGGACGCCCGCACCCGTTCCCGGCAGCCACCAATGCTGCACGTCACCCTCACGGAACTGACGCGAAGCGGCGTTGACGATCTGGTTGCGCGCCAGCGACGGATCCTGCAGCACGAAGGCCAGAGTATCCTGCAGCTGGTCACGGAAGCCGAAGGCACCGCTGGCCTGATAGAAGGCCGAACGCGCCATGATGCGGCAACCAAGGCTCTGATAGGGCAGCCAGGCATTGATCAGGTTGTTCATGCCCTGATCAGGTGTCGAGATCTGCACCTTGCCGGTGAAGCCCTGCCAGAAATCGCGGTTTGCCTGGACGGCATCGTCGATGCTCGCGGAACGGATATCCTTGACCAGAGCAGCCGCCTCGTCCTTCGAGCCGGTATCACCCAGGAAGAACGTGACGTCGCGGCTTTCGCCGGGCGAAAGCGTGATATCGATCGCGAGCACCGCGGCCGGATCGCCGTCGAGTTCCTTTGCGCCCGAAAGCGGAACCGATGGCTTCAACGCCTCCGGCGACTGGATCGTACCCGCCTTGCCGATGAATTCGCGGCGGCTGGTCGCGAAGCTCGATGGCTTCTCGCTCGCCGCAAAGAACGATACGCGCTTCGAAAAGTCGATGCTGTACTGGTTGGCGGCGAAGAGAGCGCCCGTCTCCTCATCTGCCGATGACAGGATGAAGGGTGTGGTACGCTGCGGATTGTTGCCAAGCACCCACTCGACATAACCGTAGAGCCGGAGCTTACGGGCGCCGGATCCGTTGTTGCGCAGGCGCACGCGCTGCATTTTCACTGGCTTTTCGCGATGGACCGTCTGGGTGACCTCCATGGCGATATCGTTCTGCTCGCTGGAGAAGACCGAGTAACCGAGACCGTGGCGGGTTTCGAAACGCGCGTCGGCGCGCTGCGACAGACCGGCGTAGGGCGTCAAGATGGCGTTGTTGTCGAGGTCGGCGACATAGATCGCCTCGCCTGAGCGATTGACCACGGCATCGTTCGACCAGCTGGTCAGCTGATAGTCACGCGAGTTCACCGACCAGGTGAAACCGGCGCCTTCAGCGGAAACATGGAAGCCGAACTTGTCGTTCGAGATTACGTTGATCCACGGCTGCGGCGTTGCGGTGCCGCCGGCAAGGCGGACGACATATTCGCGGCCGTCGCGGGCAAAGCCACCAAAGCCGTTCCAGAAGTCGAGATCGCCCTGCTCCTCGATGTCAGCAGCAACCGGACGCGGCTTGATGACAGGCGCGATGCGCTTCGGCGCTGCCGCCTTGGCGCGTTCGGCCGCCTTCTGCATCTCTTCCTGCTCTTCCTTCGAAGGCGAGGTCAGAGCAATGGCGCGATTGATCTGATCGATCACCTTGCCATTCTTCGCGTGGAAGGTGACGCGGGCAGCGGCCAGCAGCGCGTGATAGGTCGTCTCCTCCATCAGATCCTTGCGGACGGCAAAGATATGCTGGCGTAGACCATCGGCCTGGCCCATCCGGCGAACGTTTTCGCACATCTGGTCGACAGCGTGCTGCATGTCCTGCGCATAGGAAGAGGCGCGCTCGTTCATGATCACCAGATCGGCAGTGACGCCACGCGAGCGCAGATATTCCTGCGTCAGCAGCGCTTCACGCACGATATCGAGATCCAGATCATCGTTGATGCGCAGCATGAAGATCGGGAAGTCGCCCGAGATCGCCAGCGGCCAGAGCGACGACTGCGAGGCCATGCCCGCCTGAACGGCAGCGGCATCGGCTCTCAGATCCATATCGGGATAGACCAGATAGCGGCCGAGATGCTGGAAGGCGGCAGCCTGCTGCGAGGTCACGCCGACATGGCGCATCTGCACTTGCGTGCGCGTCCAGGCCTGAACCAGCTCGTGCTGGAAAGCATCGGCGTGGCGATAGCGCTCGACGGCCTTGTCCACTTCGTCGCGACTTGGCGCAGCGATGGTCCAGAAGATCACGCTGACCTTCTTGCCTGCCGGCACGCGAACCGTACGGCGCAGCGACAGGATCGGATCGAGCGTGAAGCCGTCGGTACCCGACAGCGTCGCGCCCGGATCGAAGGCAGCAGCGTCAGAAAGGCTGCGGCCGCGGCCGAGGAACTTGCGGCGATCGGTTTCGAACTCTGTCTGACGCTGCGGACCGGCGCTGTCGACGATCAGATGGGCGATGCTCATGTTCGCTTCGTTCGGATCGCGCTTGTTGCGCTCGGCGCGGATCACGTCGCCGCGCTTGCCGAAGTCGGTCTTGACGAACATACGGGCAAAGGCTGGATGAGCATTGTCCGTGTCGTCGCTCGTGAGCACGGGTTCCATATAGGAGGTCACTTCGATGAAGCGATCTTCCGAGCCCATGTTGAGCAGCGTCAGGCGGCGGCCGTCGGCATCATGCTCGGTGGCGACGATGCATTCGACTTCGCTGGTCAGATCGCCGACGACCTTGGTGAACTCGGCCTTCTCATCGGCAAAGAGTACGTTGACCTTTTCGCCTTCGACGCTCTTCGGCTCCGCGGTCGCCGACCACCATTCGTTGGTGACGGTATCGCGCAGGAAGATGAAGCTGCCCCAGCGGTCTTCGGTCGGATCGGGTTTCCAGCGGGTTACGGACTGGCCGTTCCAGCGGGCGTAACCGGCGCCGGTTGCCGTCAGCATCATCGAGTAATGGCCATTCGACAGGAAGACGAGTTCGCGGTCGCGAGACAACGGATCGGCAATCTTGCGCAGTTCCGGACGCAGAAGATCGTCCTGGATGCTGGCAGGCGTGTCGGACTCGTGCTTGCCGCTCATCACGGGGATATCGCGCGGCGCCTTTTCCTGCAGCAGCAGTTCGGCCGCTTCGATCACCGGATCGGAGTGGAAGAGTTCGCGCAGGTGGCCGTTGAAGGCGACGTTGGCGACGGCTGCGATCGACATGCCATGGTGGTGGGCATAGTAGTTGTAGACCACCGCACACTTCTTGCCCTCAGGCACACGGGTCGGCGTGAAGTCGACGGCATCATGATAGCCGTATTTACCGA
Organism: Rhizobium sp. 01L410; assembly: GCF_056400165.1. Taxonomy (NCBI): domain Bacteria; kingdom Pseudomonadati; phylum Pseudomonadota; class Alphaproteobacteria; order Hyphomicrobiales; family Rhizobiaceae; genus Rhizobium; species Rhizobium sp. 01L410. The sequence goes on along the minus strand of NZ_JBFTST010000004.1, from coordinate 160,116 downwards.
GTGCGCCGAGCGCACGCAGGCGGTCGAGGTTCTCGAGCGCAGCCTTCGGATCGTACTGGCTGGCCAGGATCGAAGCGTAAGGCGCGATAACAGCATTGTGGCCGAGACCACGCTTCAGGCCAAGCGTCGGCACACCGAAGTTGGTGTACTGATAGTTCATGTTATGGTCGCGGGCATTGAAGGCCGCTTCCGAGATGCCCCACGGAATGCCAAGCTTGCGGCCATAGTTCATCTGCTCGACGATAACGAGATTGTTGGTCTGGTTGAGAATACCGCCACCGCGCTCCTGCATGACCAGAGGCGGCATCAGATATTCGAACATAGAGCCGGACCAGGAGACCAGTGCGCCCCGCGAGCCGACCGGAACGACCTGACGTCCCAAGCGGTACCAGTGCTCGGTCGGCAGATCGCCCTTGGCGATACCGAACAGCGAGGTCAGGCGGCATTCCGATGCCAGGAGGTCGTAGCAGGCCTGATCGAGTTCGCCGCTTTCGACGCGGTAACCGATCGACAGCAGGCGGCGCTCCGGACGGAACAGAAACGAGAAGTCCATCGAGAAGGCGAGATCGCGGGCCTTGTCGCGCAGCGCAATCAGGCGCGGACGCAGCGGATCGATATTCGACAGATCGTAGGTGCTGTCGGAAATATGCGCTTCGCAGACCTTGACCAGCTGCTCGGCCCAGCGGGTCAGCTCGCCGCTCAGCGACGACTTGACTTCGTGGTCGAGATTAGCAGCCAGCTTCTGGATGTCGCGGGCAAGAACCGCGAGGTTGATAACGCGGATCGAAGCGAACTCGTGCTCGCGCTTCACGGCGGCCAGTGCGTTCTGGAAACCGATGATGCGCTCTTCCAGGCGGCGGCGCAGCGGGCGGACGGTCTTGCGATCGTCAGGCAGGTCGGCAAGCACTTCGCCGAGAATGCCGGCGGTGTCGCCGACGCCATCGAGATTGCCCTGCATATGCGCCGACGGCGCTTCCGCCCAGTTGCGGCAGGCCGACGACACGGCGATCAGGTGGCCGGCAAGGTTGCCGCTATCGACGGCCGAAACATAGCGCGGGCCGAGCGTCTGTAGCGTATCGGTATGGTACCAGTTGAACAGGTGGCCGCGATACTTCTCCATCTTGTCGATGGTGGCGATCGTCTTTTCCAGCCGGTCGATCGTCTCCTCGAAGGAGAACCAGCCGAACTGGCGGCCGGAGACGACAGAGAGAAGGTAGACGCCGATATTGGTCGGCGACGTCCGGGTTGCCACGATCACGTGCGGCGTTTCCTGCACGTTGTCAGGCGGCAGATGGTTCTGCTCGGCCGTCGTGAACGTGTCGAAATAACGCCAGGTGCGGCGTGCGATCTTACGCAGTTCGGTGGAGTCGGACTCTGCCACTTCGAGCCGGTCTTCGGTTTCCGCCGACTGGCTCACATAATAGGCAACGAGCGGCGAAAGGATCCAAAGGACGGCGAAGGGAATGCCGACGAGGAAGGCCTTGTCGCCCGAAAGCGCCGCGAAGGCGAGGGCAAGCAGCGCCAGCACCGGCGCATGCCACATGGCCTTGTAATAGGAGGCAATCGTTCCCTGTTTGCCAGCCTGAACGCTGGCGGCGGTGCGCCATTGCAGCATCAGCTTGTGGCTGAAGAACAGACGGTACAGCGAGCGGCCGATGGCATCGGCCATCATGCAGGCGGTATCGGCAATGAAGACGATCCGCAGTGCCACCTGGGCGTTCGCCGCGCGGATATCCGACCAGACCGTATAGAGATGGGCACGCGCGACGATATCGCTGGTGCGCGGAATGATGCCGTTGATCAGCGACAGCGTCGGAGCGACGAAAAGGCAGAAGATCAGCAGGATCTGCCAGACCAGCGCGCCGAGCGGACCCATGAAATACCAGCCGAGCACGGACGCGAAGAACCAGGCGATTGGGGTCAGCGAACGGCGCAGGTTGTCGAACATCTTCCAGCGGCCGAGCGCGGTGACGCCGTATTTCGGATTGAACATGTAAGGCAGGAGCTGCCAGTCGCCGCGCGCCCAGCGATGCTGTCGCGAGGTTTCGACTTCGTAGCGGATCGGGAAGTCTTCGACGAGCTCCAGATCGGTGACCAGCGCGCAGCGCGCCATGGAGCCTTCGAGAAGGTCGTGGCTGAGAACGGAGTTCTCGTCGATACGACCCTTCAGCGACGCCTCGAAGGCATCGACATGATAGAGGCCCTTGCCGGTGAACGTACCTTCGCCGGCCAGATCCTGGTAGACGTCGGAGACGGTGAAGACATAGGGGTCGAGACCGCGGTTGATCGAGAACACGCGCTGGAAGACCGACGCATCCTTGCCGGTCGTCAGCGACGGGGTGACGCGCGGCTGCAGAACGCCGTAGCCGCTTTCGACGCGGCCGGTCTTCGGGTTGAGCACCGGGCGGTTGATCGGATGATAGAGCTTGCCGACGAGCTTGGTCACCGCATCGCGCATCAGGCGTGTGTCGGCATCGAGCGTCATCACATACTGGACATTCTCCGGCACGATGTTGGCGCCCGGCAGATAGGTGGTGTCGGCATCGCCGCGCAGCAGCATGTTCAGCTCATGCAGCTTGCCGCGCTTGCGCTCCCAGCCCATCCACGCGCCTTCAGAAGGATTGTAGAGGCGACGGCGGTGCAGCAGGTAGAAGCGGGTCTTGCCATCGGACGCGTAGCGCGCCGAGAGGTTCGCGACCTCGCGGCGGGCATAGTCCAGCACTTCGAGATCGTTGGCGGTTTCCTCGACCTGGCTGTCCGGCCAGTCGCTGAGCAGCGAATAGTAGATCTCACCCCGCGGGTTCGCGAGATAGTGAACCTCGAGATTGCGGACGAGCTCATCGACGCTATCGCGGTTGGAAATCAGGCAGGGCACGACAACGAGCGTGCGCGCGTCCTCCGGAATGCCTTCCTTGAACTCGTAGCCAACGAGACGCGATGGCGTCACGAAGAACGACAGCACGGTGTTGAATAGCCCCGTCGCGCCTTCCGAGGCCGGCAGCGAGAACATGATCAGGAGAACGATGATCTCTGCAGGGCTCATGCCGGCATTCGCCATGAACTTGCCGACAATCACCATCGCCAGGATCGTCAACAGAGCGACGGGTACGGCGATCGACAGCCAGTTGAACTTGCGGACGGTGCGAACGAAATGCTGCACGAGCGTCGGGCGATAGTTCGCGCGCGCCTCGAACTTCGGGCGATGCATGCCCGCGAGGAAGCCGCCGACATTCGGCTCGTGCGGCTGCGGCTCATCGGAGGACTTGGCTTCCTCCGTCATATCCAGCGCCAGCTGCGCGACTTCCATTTCACTGAGCGGCGAACGCTTGGCGAGCTTTTCGATCTGCTTGCGGTATTTGTTGCGTGAGCCGGAATCGAGAATGCCGTAATCCGATTTGTCCCAGAGCAGCTGGTCGACATGGCTCACCTGCTCGACCCAGACCGACCATTCGGTGTCGTCGATCTCGCGCAGGCTGCGGATGATGTTGCCCATCGTCACGTTGCCGGAGGACAGACGGCTGTGCTCTGCCATCGTCGCTTCTTCGGTATCGCGGCCGAGCGAAGCGAGACGGTCGTCCAGCCAGGCAATCGCCAGGCTCGACGATTGCGAGCCGTCGCGCATGCGGTAAAGGAACTGCGTCGAGAACGTATTGTCCTCGGCAAGCGTCTCCAGCGTCTTCAGATATTCGGCAGCCTTCGCCGGATCGGCGAGGCGCACCAGCTCGTCGGCGGCCTCGTTGGCGCGGCGGCGCATCCGGCGGCTGCGTTCGACACGGCTCGAAATGCGGCGCAGGTTTTCAACGAGCACATAGCGGACCAGCGACGGAACAGCCCAGAGCTCGCCAATCTTCAGCGTCTCTGTCTGCTGGAAGCCATCGACGAGCGCCGTCAGGCTTTCCTGCGAGACGGTGCTGTGCGTATGCGCCACGTAGAGCCAGGCCAGAACCAGCGTCCGCGGGATCTGCGTGCCGCCAACATTGACGGTCGGCAATTCGCGATAGAAGCGGCGCGGAAAGTCGCGGCGGACTTCCTGGATCGCCTCTTCGACGATGTAGTGGTTGTCGAGCAGCCACTCCGCGGCAGGCGTGATGGTCTCGCCCGATTCCACGTCTGCGGCGGTCGTGCGATAGACGCGCAGGATTTCCTTTTCGTTTTCCTTGTGCCGCGCGAAGAAATCAAAAGGCGCAAAGGCGGGAAGCGATTCCGCGCCGCTGCGGGCGACCATTTCGCCCATCGCCTTGATGTCTTCGATGGAGAGGTATGTCGAACGGATCGAGTCGTTATGATCGATCTGCTTCGTTTCGGAATCGCGCGACGGGGTCGGAGACGGATTGGAAATTGACATGGGTTCGGTTCTGGATCCAAACAAAGTTATGGTAATTTTGGCTGGCCTTTTGCACCGGCAAATATGACTGCCGCATGAACGGCAGAGCACTGTTGCTCAAAGATACTATGGCAGCCGATTTTTAGATGCGAAACGGTTTAAGCCCTGCTTTATCGCACAGCTATGACCATGATGGCAGTGCTTCTTGTCCCTCCCGCAAAGCCATTTCCTCAAAGTTGGACACTAAGCGGATAATTCAAGTCAAGAGCGAAGAATTGGCACTGGAGACATGAAAAATCCGGCGCCGCGCCGGCACCGGATTTTCATCATCGCAACGATGCTTTCAGCGCCGTCAGCGCCGCATCAGACGCATGAACAGCGAGACGACGAACAGCACCAGGAACAGGAAGAACAGTACCTGTGCGATAGAGGCCGAAGCGCCGGCAATACCACCGAAACCGAGAAGGCCGGCGATCAGGGCGACGACGAGAAATACCAGAGCGTAATAAAGCATGCCCATCTCCTTGTTTGCTGGCAGGTAAACGAAGATATGCGGCCAAGGTTCCGCGAGATTGAGAAAATCTTTCGATATCAATGAATTATGAAAAAGGGCGCATGGAAATGAGCATGCGCCCTCGCGGCGGCGGTAAGGCGCAGAGCGCCCACGCCTACTTTGCAATGATGGCTTTCAGCATCCAGAGCGCCTTCTCGTGAAAAGTCAGGCGGTCGGTCAGCATGTCGGTGGTGACAAGATCTTTGTTGTCGTCGGCAGCGGTGCCGGCTTCGCGCATCGCCCTGCAGGCCGCCTCATGATCGGCGATCAGGTCGCGCACCATGTCTTCCGCCGTCAGTTGGCTGAAGTCGCCATTATCAGGCGCGAATTTCGCAGCGTCTCCGACGCGGGCCGGCGCCAGGTGACCAAGGGCGCGAATACGCTCGGCGATGATATCGGTCGCCTTGAAAAGCGTATTGTAGTGCTCTTCGGTCAGCTCGTGCAGCGGCTTGAACAGCGGGCCGACGACATTCCAGTGATAGATGTGGCTCTTGATCACCAGATGATAGGTGTTCGCCAAGATCGCCGACAGGCTCTTTGCCATGTCGGCGCAATATTTGTCGGTCAGTCCGGTTTTCACCGAGACGTCACGCGATTTCGGTTTCAGTACCGCTGTATTTGCCATCGTCCTCAACTCCTGACTGGGAACGCCAGACAGCGTGGAACGGCAGGAGAAGGATAATGACCGGGGTCCGGTACACTATGCCTTTTACGTCCATTCCCGGCACGCTGAATGCGTAAGCAGAGAATGCCGCGGACGGCACATTGTTCCGAAGGAATGGCACTGGCAGAGCGCCGGTGCGAAGATCAGCCGATCAGGCCGAATACGAACGCAGCGACGAATGCGAAAGCTGCGGTGAGCAGCACGGCATGAACGCCAAGCTGCAGCTTGCCGCGCACGGAGAGCGGCTTCTTTGCCGGCACGGAACCATAATGGTTCGCGTGAGTATGCGATATACCCAGGTCTGCCATGTGTTGCCTCCGTCTGTTCTCTTTGGTGCGGCTTTATGCCTGCACCTTTATTCTTATATTCTCTATCAGGTAGGTAGAGATAAAATTCCTTCCAGAGGCAACCGGGTAGAAAATCCAACCGGTGCTGGAAGAAAGCTCAGCAGAGAGTGCGCCAGGCCCAGATCAACGACCGTTCGATCGCATTTTCCTCGCGCTGCGCAGCAGCGGAGACATCGATGAAGCGGCGGTCCTTTTCGGCAGGAATAGAAACGACTGGCTGCTCGCTCCGCTCGGCCTTCACCGGCGGCTCGAGATATCCCATGGTCATGCCACCGAGAAAGAACATCCTTACCTCCATGATCACGAAAACTAACAATCGTTAACGGGATCATGACAGATGAAACGGGCCTGTCAATAGTCTAGTCGAATGGTCGTCTTTAACGCTACGTTAACCTTAACCGCGCGCATGGATCAGCCTTTTCAAACACTTGAAAAACCTGCATTTCAGCTTTTGACGAAGCCTTTGCTCGCGACCATGAGATTGCGGGTGTATTCTTCCTGGACATCGGCGCGGGCAAGTTCGGCCGAGCTCAATCGCTCGACAACGGCGCCATTGCGCATCACAGCAAGCTGCTCGCACATATGGGTGACGACGCCGAGATCATGGCTGACCATCACGAAAGTCAGCCTTCGATCGCGCCGGATCTGCTCCAGCAGGTTCAGCACTTCGGCCTGAACCGAGGCATCGAGCGCCGAGGTCGGCTCGTCGAGCAACAGTACAGACGGCTCGACGATCAGCGCCCGGGCGATCGCCACGCGCTGACGCTGGCCGCCGGAAAGCTGATGCGGATAGCGGAAGCGGAAACCATTTCCGAGGCCGACTTCGTCAAGCGCGCGGGCAATACGCGTTTCACCATCGCTGATGCCGTGGATCGCCAGAGGCTCAAGCAGCAGCCGGTCAATCGTCTGGCGCGGGTGAAGCGAACCATAGGGGTCCTGAAACACCATCTGGACGCTGCGATAGAAAGCCTTGCTGCGCTTGGCGCCCTGCAGCGCCTCGCCATGAATGCGGATCGTGCCGGAGCTGACCGGCGCAAGCCCCGCCACGGCCCGCAGCAGCGTCGACTTCCCCGACCCGGACTCACCAACGAGCCCGAAGGACTCGCCCGTTCCGACTTCGATGCTCACATCCTTCAAGGCGTGAAAATCGTCGTAGATGACGCCGAGTTTTTCGACAGAGAGTGCTGCGCTCATGCGGCCCACTCCGGCTTGCGGTCAAGAACCGGCAGCGGATGACGGCTCTGGCCAATCTCCGGCATGCAGTTCAGCAGGCCCTGTGTATAGGGATGCTGGGCATTCTTCAGGTCGGATGCCTTCAATTCCTCGACGATCCTGCCGGCATACATGACGATGACACGGTCACAGAAGGACGAGACGAGGCGCAGATCGTGCGACACGAAGATCAGCCCCATGCCGCGCTCGGAAACCAGCTTGTCCATGATCTTCAGCACATCGAGCTGAACGGTCACGTCGAGCGCCGATGTCGGCTCGTCGGCAATCAACAGCTCCGGCCCGGCGATCAGCATCATCGCGATCATCGCCCGCTGCCCCATGCCGCCGGAAACTTCATGCGGATAGAGGTCGAAGACGCGCTTGGGATCGCGGATCTGCACCGCCTCCAGCATGGCAAGTGCCCGTTCCTTGGCCTCCGCCCGGCCAACCTTTTCATGGGTCTTCAGTGTCTCGCAGATCTGCCGGCCGATCGACATGACCGGATCCAGCGAATATTTCGGATCCTGCAGCACCATGGCGATCCGCTTGCCGCGCAGAAGACGCCGCTGCTTGGCGGAGGCGGACAGGAGATCGATACCGTTGAAGTCGAGCCTGTCGGCGCTGACGACGGCGTGCTTCGGGGTGAGGCCCATGATGGCGCGGCCGGTCTGAGACTTGCCGGAGCCGGATTCACCGACGATACCGAGGCGCTCCTTGCCGAGCGTGAACGACACGCCGCGCACCGCCTCGATCACGCCTGTGCGCGTCGGATAGCTGACGCGCAGATTGTTGACGTCGAGCAGCTCGGTCATTGGCCGCTCTCCTTGGGATCGAGGGCATCGCGCAGACCGTCGCCGAGCAGGTTGAAGCCGAGGCTGACGATCAGGATGGCGATACCGGGCATGGCGGCAACCCACCATTGATCGAGAATGAAGCGGCGGCCCGAGGCGATCATAGCGCCCCATTCCGGCAGCGGCGGCTGGGCGCCGAGGCCGAGAAAGCCGAGACCGGCCGCCGTCAGGATGATGCCCGCCATATCGAGCGTCACCCGGACGATCAGCGACGAGATGCAGAGTGGCATGACATGGCGGATGATGATGCGGATGGGCGAGGCGCCCATCAGCTTCACGGCCGAAATATAATCCGACCGCCGCACCGTCAGCGTCTCGGCGCGAGCGATACGGGCGTAGGGCGGCCAGGAGGTGATGGCGATGGCGATGACCGCGTTCTGGATCCCCGGCCCCAATGCGGCGACGAAGGCAAGCGCCAGCACCAGCTTCGGAAAGGCCAGAAAGATATCGGTGATCCGCATCAGGGTGGCATCGACCCAGCCGCCGGCATAACCGGATACGGTGCCGACGATCAGCCCGATCGGCGCCGAGATGATCGCCACGAGAACGACGACGAATAGGGTCAACCGCGAGCCATAGATCAGCCGCGAATAGATATCCCTGCCCTGATCGTCGGTGCCGAGAAAATAACCGGCAGTGCCCGGCGGCATCAGCCGCGCGTTCTTGAGATCGCCGATGACAGGGGAATGCGTTGCCAGGAGATCGGCAAAGGCCGCGACGAACAGCAGCCCGATGATGATCACCAAGCCGACGACGGCGAGCTTGTTGGCGGTGAACTGCCGCCAAGTGACATAGGCGCGCCCGAGACGCGCCTGCGTGCGTGATTGCGGCCGGTCGGAAAGCAGCCATTCGCGGCGGCTCATCGGAGGTGTCTGGTTGACCGGAACCGTCATCGGCTTCGCGTCCTTGGATCGAGGGTCCGGTAGAGAAGGTCGGACAGGAGGTTGATGCCGATGAAGACAGTGCCGATGACGATCGTGCCGCCGAGCACGGCGTTCATATCGGCGCTCTGCAGCGAGTTGGTGATATAGAGACCGATGCCCGGCCAGGAGAACACCGTCTCCGTCAGCACCGATCCCTCCAGCAACCCGGCATAGGAAAGCGCGATGACGGTGATCAGCGGAACGCCGGCGTTGCGCAGCGCATGGCCCCAGATCACCCGTGTTTCGGACAGCCCCTTGGCGCGCGCCGCAACGATATATTCTTGGCTGAGCTCGTTCAGCATGAAGCTGCGGGTCATGCGGCTGATATAGGCGAGCGAAAAGTAGCCGAGCAGCGAGGCAGGCAGGATGATGTGGCGGAAGACATCGTAGAAGACGTCCCACTGTCCCTGCCAGGCACTGTCGAGCAGATAGAAGCCGGTTATCGGTGTGAAGGTATATTCGTAGACGATATCGATACGGCCGGGGAACGCCACCCAGCGCAGCTTCGCATAGAAAACGACGAGTGAGATCAGGGCCAGCCAGAAGATCGGCACTGAATAGCCGATAAGCCCGATGACACGTACCACTTGGTCCGCCAGGCTGCCGCGGCGCACCGCAGCCAGCACGCCGAGCGGAATGCCGATCACGGCGCCGATGATCGTGCCGCAGGTGGCCAGTTCGATCGTCGCGGGAAATGCACGGCGAATATCGGTCATAACAGGGTTGGTCGTCAGCACCGAATTGCCGAAATCCCCGGAGAGAATGCCCTTCAGATAGATATAGAACTGCTCGTAGAGCGGCAGGTCGAAGCCCATTTCCCGGCGCACACGCTCGACCACATGGGTCGGCGCCCGGTCGCCGAGAATGGCAAGGACCGGATCGATCGGCACCACGCGGCCGATGAAGAAGGTGACGGCTAGCAGGCCGAGATAGGTCGTGACCGCGGCAATCAGAAAGCGTCCGAGTGCCTTGGCGAGCGGAAGTGCGCGGCCCTTTGCGGGCCGCGCCTCCACCTTTGTTTCAACGATGCTCAATGAACCAATCCTACCGGATTATTCCTTGGCGATCGGACCGACATAGTTGGTATCGAAGCTCGGGCCGAGCTTGAAGTCTTTCAGGCTCTTGCGGTAACCGGCCACTTCGATCTGCTGGAAGATGAAGACGAAGGGGCTGTTTTCCAGATATTTCTTCTGGATGTCCTGGTACATGGCGGCGCGCTTGGCACCATCACGCTCCAGCAGAGCAGCCTTGGCTTCCTTGTCGAGATCCGGCGCCTCGAACGTGTTGCGCCAGGCGAGCGTCTTGTTGGTGCCGGCATCCGAATTGTCGGGGTTCGAGGTGAACGTATCGGCATTCGAATTCGGATCGAAATAGTCCGAGCCCCACTGGCCGATGTAGATATCGTGCGTGCGGGCGCGATATTTCGTCAGCGTCTGCTTGCCGTCACCCGGAACGATTTCGAGCTTGATACCGGCCTGTCCAAGCGTCTGCTGCATGGATTCGGCAATGCCCGTGACCGGCTGCGTGTTGCGCACGTCCATGGTGACGGAGAAGCCATCCGGCAGGCCTGCCTTTGCCAGCAGCTCCTTGGCCTTGGCCACGTCGAGCTTGAACGGATTTTCGTCAAGCGCGCCAAGCTGGCCCTTCGGCAGGAAGGTCTGGTGAACTTCGCCGATACCCTTGATGAGCGTCGAGCTGATCGCGTCGTAATCGACCAGATACTTGAAGGCCTGCTGAACTTCAGGCTTCTTCAGGTTCTCGTTCTTCAGGTTAAGGCTGACGTAGTAGATCGTGCTCTTCGGCGCGTCTGTCGTCGCCAGATCGGCATTCTTCGCGACGGCGTCGAGATCGCCCGGCTCGAGGTTACGCGCGATATCGATATCACCTGCCTCAAGCGCCAGGCGCTGTGCCGAGCTTTCCTTCATGTAGCGGTAGATGACGCGGTTCATCTTCGGCTTGTCGCCGTAGTAATTGTCGTTGCGCTCGAGAACGACGACTTCGTTGGCGCGCCATTCGCGTAGCTTGAAGGCGCCCGAACCGGCATAGCCGGTCTTCAGCCAATCGTTGCCGAAGTCGTTGTCATACTTGTGGTCGGCATCGACGGTGACGGGCTTGACGTGATCGAGCACCAGCTTCTTGTCGACGACGGAAGCAACCGTTGCCGTGAGGCAGTTCAGCACGAAGCTCGGCGCATAGGCCTTGTCGACGGTGAAGACGAACGTATTCGGATCCGCAGCCTTTGCCTTTTCCGTGACGTTGTCGCCGGTGAGGCCGAACTGGGTGAGAATGAAGGCCGGGCTCTTGTCGAGCTTGACGGCGCGCTCGAAGGACCAGGCAACGTCTTCTGCGGTGATCGGGTTGCCGGAGGCAAACTTCAGGCCCGGCTTCAGCTTGAACGTATAGGTCAGGCCATCATCGGAAACGGTCCAGCTTTCGGCAAGGTCACCCTTGACCTTCGAGGTGTCGGCCATATCGAGGCGCACCAGCAGGCTGTAGCTGTTGCTGGTCACTTCCGCGGTCGAGAGCTCGAAAGCTTCGCCTGGATCCATGGTGATGATGTCGTCGATGGCAAAGCCTTCGACCAGCGTATCCTTCGGCGTTTCAGCAAAGGCGGCAGGCGCTGCCATCATGAGAAGCGAAAGAGCAGCACCGGCAGAAAGGGCACGGAAGCTGCGGTTCAGTTTGGTAATCATCATTGGTTCTGTTCCCCTGTTTTTGATTGATTACAAAGCAGTTCTCAGGCTCAGACGTCCTTCTCCCTCCACGCCGAAGCCAGGATTCTCAGCCAGTTCTCGCTGGCAAGTTTCTTGAGATCGTCCTCACCATATCCACTGTCCCGAAGGGCGGCAATCAGCTTCTGGTTGCCTGCAGCGTCACCGATTTCGTCGGGAATCGTCGCCCCGTCGAAGTCCGATCCGAGCGCGACGCAATCGATGCCGACGCGCTCGACGAGATGGTCGATATGCCGGATCATATCGGAAAGCGGCGTCTCGCCATCGGAGCGTCCATCCGGGCGCAGCATGGCGGTCGCATAGTTCAGACCGACGAGCCCCTTGCACTCCCTGATGGCATCGAGCTGCTTGTCGGTCAGGTTGCGGGCAACGGGCGTCAATGTATGGGCATTGGAATGGGTGGCCACCAGCGGCTGATCGCTGGTCTTGGCAACATCCCAGAAGCCCTTCTCGGTGATATGCGACAGATCGATCATGATACCGAGGCGATTGCACTCACGCACCAGCTCGAAGCCGGCATCCGTGAGGCCGGGCGCCGTATCCGGGTTTTTCGGGAAAGCGAACGGCACGCCATGCCCGAAGACATTGTGGCGGCTCCAGACGGGGCCGAGCGAGCGCAATCCGGCGGCGTAGAAGACTTCGAGCGCAGCCAGATCCGGCCCGATCGCCTCGCAGCCCTCTATGTGCATGACGGCGGCAAAGATCCCGCTCGCCATGGCCGCGCGGATGTCCTTGACGCTGCGGCAAAGGCGCCAGGCACCGGCGGTGTCGAGACGCAGCGCAATCGCCGCCATCTCGGTCGCGATCCCCAGCGAAGGGAGACGGTCGAGCGGTGCGGAAAGCGGGGTTTCGTAGTGACCGTTTTCATCCGGATCGGCAAAGACAAGATCGCCGGACGGGATGTAGATGGCGCAGAGGCCGCCGGCCAGACCGCCCTTGCGGGCGCGGGGCGCATCGATATGGCCCTGGGTCGTTCCGTTCAGAAATTCGGCGACCGGATCGTTGCCGTCTCTTTCATGTGTCCAAAGCCTGAGGAGAACGTCGTTATGGCCATCGAATACGAGCTGCATCTGTCTTCCTGCTCTACCCTTCCGGGCAAATATCAAGTGACAACAATAGAAAGGCTGGAAAAATAGGCCAGCCCCTTTTTTAGAAATTTGCGGCGCCGCTGAAATAGACGCCAAACGTGAAAACGGGGCCATCCGGCCCCGTCATTTTTTCATGTTTCAGTGCTTTGCACGTTTCTTCTGCCGGTAGACGTCGACGACGACGGCGGCAACGATGATCACGCCCTTGACGATTTCCTGGTAGTAGGCATCCACCCTGAGGAAGGTGAAGCCTGAGGTCATGACGCCGAGAATGACCGTGCCGATCACGGTACCGGTGATGCGCCCGACACCGCCCGTCAGCGACGTGCCGCCGATGACGGCCGCAGCGATCGCATCGAGTTCGTACATCACGCCCATGCCGGCCTGCGCCGTCTGCGCACGGGCCGCGGTCACGACGCCGGCGAGACCGGCGAGCAGACCCGCAATCGCATAGACCTTGATCAGATGCGCTTCGATATTGATGCCCGAAACGCGCGCCGCCTGCATGTTTGCGCCGATCGCATAGGTGAACTTGCCGTAGCGGGTATAGCGCAGCGCGATGTGGAAGATCAGGGCGACGACGAGGAAGACGATAACAGGCCAGATACCGGTGCCGATGAAGTTGAACTGGTCCGTCAGGCCGGAGACCGGCTGGCCCTTCGTGTACCACTTCGAGATGCCGCGCGCCGACACCATCATGCCGAGCGTGGCGATGAAGGGGGGTATCTTGGTCTTGGCGATGAGCTGGCCATTGATATAGCCGGCCAGAAGGCCGATCAGCAGGCCGACGCCGATCGGCACGAAGAACGGCATGTCAGTCAGCGATGGATAGAGCGCACGTGGCCAGGTGGAGGCCTGGGCAAAGCTCGCCGCGATCATCGCCGTCATGCCGACGACCGAACCCGAGGACAGATCGATACCGCCGGTGATGATGACCTGCGTCACCCCGACCGAAATGATACCGATCACCGAGACCTGCAGAATCATGATCGTCAGGCGCTGCGGGTTCATCAGGAAGCTCTGGCCGATGAAGATCCAGCCGAGAATCTCATAGACGAGGGCGATGCCGATCAGCACCAGGAAGATGCTGAGTTCCGGCGGTATCCGGCGGCGGCGGACCCGGGCTGCGAGCGGCGCATGGCCTTCTGCTGCATCTGTGTTCATGTTCAAACCTCCCTTTGGCAATCGAGCGGCGCGTTTACTGCGCGGCGAGCTCCATTACCTTCACCTGTGTTGCTTCGGCGCGATCGAGGAAACCGGTCACCCGCCCTTCATGCATGACCATGATGCGGTCGCTCATGCCGAGCACTTCCGGCATTTCCGACGAAATCATGATCACCGCGACGCCGTTTCTGGCCATCTCGGTCACCAGCCTGTGGATCTCGGCCTTAGCGCCGACGTCGATGCCACGCGTGGGTTCATCGAGGATCAGGATCTTCGGATTGGTGAGCAGCCAGCGGCCGATCAGCACCTTCTGCTGGTTTCCGCCCGAGAGATTTTCGACGCGCTCGTCGAGATTGGGTGTCTTGACCCTGAGCCTGCGCGCCATGTCTTCGCAGGTCTTCTCCAGCGCCCGCTCCTGCACGAAGCCGCCCTTGACGAACTTGTCCTGCAGCACGGCGATCTGCATGTTTTCGAGCACGTTGAGGATCAGAAGACAGCCCGTGTCCTTCCGGTCTTCGGTGAGGAAAGCCATGTGGTTCTGGATGGCAACGGTGGGCGAGTTGATGTCGACCTTCTTGCCGAACAGCTCGATCGTGCCGGCGCTGGCCGGCGTCACACCGAACAGCGTTTCTGCGACATTCGAACGTCCGGAGCCGACCAGACCGGCCACACCTAGAATTTCGCCGGCGCGCACATCGAAGGAGACATCGCGAAAGACGTTGTTGAGCGTCAGATCCTTGACCGACAAGACGACGTCGCCGATCGGAACCTCTTCCTTCGGAAACATCTGGGTAATCTCGCGGCCGACCATCATCTTGATGATGTCGTCGCGTGTCACATCGGTAGACGCATGCGTGCCGATATACTTGCCGTCGCGGAACACCGAAAACTCGTCGGCGATCGCAAACAGCTCGTTCATCTTGTGGGTGATGTAGACGATGCCGATGCCCTGGGCTCTCAGGGCGCGAATGATATCGAACAGGTGAGCGACTTCACGCTCGGTCAGTGCCGAGGTGGGCTCGTCCATGATCAGAACGTCCGAATTGTAGGAAACCGCCTTGGCGATCTCGACCATCTGGCGGCTGGCAACCGAGAGATGACGCACTTCGATATCCGGATCGATATCGATGTTGAGCCGCTGAAACAGCTCCTCGGTCATGCGATACATCTCGCCATGATCGACGAAACCGAAGCGGCTCTTCGGCTCGCGGCGAATCCAGATATTTTCAGCAACCGTCATGAACGGCATCAGGTTCAGTTCCTGATGGATCATGGCGATGCCGTTTTCCAGCGCATCGAGCGGCGACTTCAGCTGGATGTGAACGCCCTTGAGACGCACCTCGCCCTTGTCGGGCGTGTAGATGCCGGCAAGGATCTTCATAAGCGTCGATTTTCCGGCGCCATTCTCGCCCATCAGCGCATGCACCGAGCCGCGCTTCAAGCGGAACTGAACGTCGTCGAGTGCGACGACACCTGGAAATTCCTTGCGAACGCCCTCGGCACTCAGCAGGAATTCCGCATTCGGAACGGCCCCGCTGGCGCGCACGGCAGCCATGGTGGACGGGCTGATAGCCATCTTCTTCTCTCCGGATACGGCAGGAACTGGATGCGGGCATGACGCCCGCATCCGTGACGCGGCGCCTTAGTTCTTGGCGACGAAGTCCTTGACGTTTTCAGGTGTGACGCGCTGGAAGGGAATGTAGACCTTCTTGTCGATCTTTTCACCCTTGGCGAGCTTCAGAGCCGCATCGAGCGAGCCCTTGCCCTGACCTGCGGCGTCCTGGAACACGGTCACGTCGAGATCGCCGGCCTGCATGGCGGCAAGCGCATCCTGCGTGGCGTCAACACCGCCAACGACATAGTCCTTCATGTCCTTGCCGGCGGCCTTGAGGGCCTGGATCGCGCCGATCGCCATTTCGTCGTTGTTCGAGATGACAGCATTGAACTCGAGGCCGCTGGAGAGCCAGTTGGTCACCAGGTCGGAGCCCTGGGTACGATCCCAGTTTGCCGTCTGTTCTTCGACGATCTCGATTCCCTTGCATTCGTCGGTCTTGATGACGTCATGAACGTCCTGGGTGCGCATGCGGGCAGCCTGGTTCGACAGTTCGCCCATGATGACCACGGCCTTGCCCTTGCCACCGAGGAGACGGCAGACTTCCTTGGTTTCCAGCGTACCGGATTCCAGTTCGTTGGAAGCGACGAATGCCTGATTGTCAGGCAGCGTGTCGACGTTGACGGGCTGACGGTTGACGTAAACCAGCGGAATGCCGGCATCGGCGGCGAGCTTCGACATCGCAGCCGTTGCGTCAGTGTCGACGGGGTTGACGATGATCGCATCGACCTTGGAGGCGATGAAATTCTGGATCTGGCTCTGCTGCTTCGACACGTCGTTCTGCGCGTCTTCGACCTGCAGCGTCACGCCGCTCAGCGTCTTCGAGTAATCGATCATGCCGTTGCGCAGAACGGTCAGGAAGTTGTCGTCGAACTTGGCCATGGAAACGCCGACCGTTTCCGCATGCGCGGCCGTCGACATGACAAGCGCCATCGCAGTGCCCAGGATAAACTTCTTCATTTTATTTCCTCCACAAAGCGGTGTCCGGCAGCACCCTCCTCACGCCGGAACTTCGGGCCCAGCCCAAAAGCCTTAATCCCAGTCGACCGCCACTCCCGTGAGGCGGCTCCGTCAAAACGGAACAAACAAACCGTAAAATTTGCCTGACGGAATATTCATTCCATTTTCCTGCGACGGCGTCAACTCTTTTTAAAGCAATGCCGAACGCAGCTGCTGGCCGGAAAAATCTGCGATGGCATGAGACGTGCTGATGCAATCGTCATCAGCCGCGCCTAGATATGCGGCCTCAGCATCAAGCTGATCCCTTTGCCCCAGGAGGTTTCCATGTCCGTTTCCATGTACACGCTCACCGTTCCGATCTTTCAGCGCGGCCTGAAAACGCTGAGCACCTATCTCGACAAGGCCGAAGCCTACGCGAAGGAAAAAGGGATCGATTCCAGTATCTTGGTGAACGCGCGGCTGGCACCGGACATGCTGCCGCTGTCAGGCCAGTTTCAGCGCGCCACGGATAGCGCCAAATTCGGCATTACCCGTCTGACATCGACGGACGCACCGAAATTCGAAGACAACGAAACGACGATTGCCGAGCTGCGCGAACGCCTGGCAAAAGCCGAAGCCTACCTCGCCACGGTCACGCCCGAGATGCTTGAAGGCACGGAGAAGAGCGAAGTGACGCGCTCACTCGGCGGCAAGACGATAACGCTGAGCGGCCAAGAATATCTTGCTGCTTTCGCACTGCCGAACTTCTATTTCCACATTGCCATGGCGCACGCCATCCTGCGCAACCAGGGCGCCCCGGTCGGCAAGATGGATTATCTCGGCAGCTTCGGCTGAGGCACTCAGGGCCGGTAGGACACCGGCCCTTTTTCCGTGAGCTCGGTATAGGCGAGCGTCTGGTCGAGGTGGCTCGCCCGCAGCGACAGCAGGCGCTCGGCATAGGCGAGCTGCACCTGCGCGTAAGCCGGATCGCCGGCAAGATTGCGAAGCTCCCTCGGATCGGCCTTCAGATCGAAGAGCAGCGGCGGCAGGGCGGTAAAGTGCACATACTTGAAATGATCGTCGCGGATCACAGCAAGATTGCACCGGTTGGGCGCCAAGCCGAAATGCGCCTGCGCATCGCCGCTGGCAATCTCCCGGAAATCGAACTCCCAGAAAGCCGCATCGCGCCAGTGTGAGACCGGTTTCCCATCAAGAAATCGGCGAAGCGACCTGCCGTCGAGGCTGTTTTTCGCGGACGCGCCGAGCGTCTCGCACAGTGTCGGGAAAATATCGGCCGCACTGGTGAAATGATCGACCGACATGCCTTTCGCAGCCGCCCGCGGATCGCGGATGACGAGCGGGATACGATAGCTGCCGTCGAAGAAGCCACCCTTCCCCAGCGTCCAGTGATCGCCCATCATCTCGGCATGATCGGAGGTGAAGAAGATGACGGCATCGTCCCACGTTCCGGCGTCTTTCAGAGATTGAAAGATACGTCCAAGCTGCGCGTCGACCTCTGAAATCATGCCGTAATAGATCGCCCGGATGGCATCGAAATCCTCAGCACCCCAGTCATTCACCGAGCCTTCGGCACCGGAAATGAAACTGCCTTTCGAGGCCCGCGGCATTGCGTAGTCGAGGTAGGGATGCGCGTGCATCTCATCCTGCGCCGACGGTCCGCGCGAAAAGACCGGCCCCTCCCCGGGCTTGTACATCGCGCCATAAGGTTCCGGCACTGAAAAGGGCGGATGCGGCCGGAGGAAGGAAACATGCGCGAACCACGGACTATCCTGCTCGCCCAGCCAGCGGATGAATTCACCGACTAAAAACGCTGTCTGGGTCTCATCCTTCGAATAGGACGTGCCCGCAGCCGAAATATCCCCTGCCCCCGCGCCAACTGGAATATGAATGTCGCGGCTGACGGCATCGGCATGGCCGCGCGACCGCAGCCAGGACAACCACTGCTTCTCATGCTCCGGCAGCAGCTGGCGCGCGGTAAATCCCGGCAGCAGCCCTTCGTAGCTGGTCAGATGCGGATCGCCGGCCTCGAGCGCTCGCGGGTCAGGAGCCGTATCGGTATAGCCGAACAGCGTGGGGTCGTAGCCCGCGCGCCGCGCCGCCAGCGCCAGATTGTCGAACCGCCGGTCGAGCGGCGAGCCGTTCCGGCACACCCGGTGGTTCATCTGGTAGAGACCGGTATAGAGTGTCGCCCGCGCCGGCGAACATGGCGCGGCCCCCGCAAAGTGATTGCGAAACAAAACGCCCTCAGCGGCGAGCGCATCAACGTTCGGCGTCCTGACCACAGGATGACCGGCCGCCGAAAGGCAATCGCCACGCCATTGGTCAGCTGTGATCAGCAGGATATTCTGACGTTTCGGCAAGGCACGCCTCAGTGCTGATTGGTTCGGGAATGCCAGCGCCAGGCTGACTGGATGATCTCGGACAGATCATATTGCGGCACCCATCCGAGCACATCCCGCGCCTTGTCGTTATTGGCGACCAGCGTGTGCGAATCGCCCTCGCGGCGGCCGATATACTCGACCGGGAAAGGCCGTTTCGAGACATCCTCGATCGCCCCAAGCAGCTCCTTCACCGTCGTGCCGGTCCCCGTTCCGAGATTGAGCGCCACGGAATCGCCGCCACGCAGCAGATATTCGACAGCGCGCACATGGGCGTCTGCAAGGTCGAGTACATGGACGTAATCGCGTACACAGGTACCGTCGCGGGTCTCGTAGTCGCTGCCGAACACCTTGAACCCCTGGCGGCGGCCGAGTGCCGCATCGATCGCCAGCGGGATCGCATGGGTTTCCGGATCGTGCCATTCGCCGATCCGACCGTCGAAATCAGCACCTGCCGCATTGAAATAGCGCAGAATGACGGAGCGCAGGCTCTTGTACTGGTCATAATCCGCCAAGGCCTGCTCGACGATATATTTGGTGCGCCCGTAGGGATTGATTGGCACCTGCCGGTGCGTCTCATCCAGCGGCACGCTCTGTGGCAGGCCATAGGTCGCACAGGTCGAGGAAAAGACGAAGGCATTGATGCCTGCCGCCTGCGCGGCCGACAGCAGCGTCAGCGTACCGATTACATTATTCTCATAGAAGGCGACTGGATCTTTGACCGATTCACCCACCTCGATCAGTGCCGCAAAATGCAGGATCGCCGAAGGTTTGTGCTTGGCAAGCACCTCGTCCAGCCGGGCCCGGTCGCGAATATCGCCCTCCTCAGCCGGCCCCCATTTGACGAACTCCCGATGCCCGTTCGAGAAATTGTCGAAGACAACGGGCTTGTAGCCCTTGTTGGCCAGATCCAGGCACGTATGCGAGCCGATATAGCCGGCGCCGCCGACCACCAGAACAGTTTCACCTGCCATTCACCACCTCTATTGCCGTCTCGGATGAGGGAACCCTAGAGGAGATAAACGGCGAGAAAAAGGGGAATTGCAAAACCGATGCTGCAGGGCAGCAAAACACGCATAACAAAGCTCTGCGCAGGCGCGTCGTGCGGTAACGTTTTGGGATTTTAGCGGAGGAGCGAGCTCGCTCTGAGCGATTCCAGAGCGAAAATTGGTGGCGCGCACGGCGTTGAAAGGCAATCCGAATACAGCCGAGATTATAGTGCTTTCCGGCGCGGAGTTATTGCAGCGTTTTGCAGCAGCGACGTAATGGCGGAAACCGGCTGCGGCCTGCCGAAGGCATAGCTTGCAGGATGTCGGCACCGAGTTTCGCCAGCACTTCTGCATGGGCGATCGTCTCGACACCCTCGGCAACGATCTCGACATCCAGCGACCGGGCGATATCGATCAGCGAGCCGATCAGCCGCCTCTGGGTCTCGTTTTCCAGAACCGGAAGCACCAGCTGGCGATCAATCTTCACCCGGTTGGGACGCAGTTCGACCAGACCGAGCAGCGAGGCGTGGCCAGAGCCCAGATCGTCGATCTCGATGTCGATGCCGCACTCCCGGATCTTGTCGATATTGCGCTTCACCTGGCCGCTCAGGCTATCGAAGAAGATCGTTTCGATGAGCTCGAAACTGATGCGTCCTGGCGGGATCTGCAGCTGCTTGACCTTGGCAGGCAGGTTTGGATCGGCGAGGCGCTCTGCCGACAGATTGACGGAAACCCGCGGCACGTCGAGGTCCGCCAGCGACCAGCGGTTAATGTCGAACAGCGCGCGCTGCAGAATCGCGTCGTCGATTGCCTCCATCAGGCCATGAGCGGCCGCCAGTGGCAGAAACTCCGCCGGGCTTCTGACACCCTTGGCGCTTTCCCAGCGGGCGAGCGCTTCCAGGCCGCAGATCTCATAGCTGCGCGCATCGACCTGGACCTGATAGAAAGGAACGATCTCGCCGGCCCTGAGGCCCGTCTTCAACTCCTGCAGCAGCTGCTTTTCAGCGTTTATTTTGTTGGCAAGTGACGGCGAGAACAGCTCATCGCGATTGCGGCCGCCGCGCTTGGCCTCATAGAGCGCGAGGTCCGAGGAGGCGAGCAGCGATGCCAGCTGATCCGAAGGGGCACTGGCCAGGCCGATCGAACATTCGATGACAAAGGGCTCGCCGTCTATGTCGAGCGGACGCCGCAGAGCCTGGCGCAGATCCCGGACGATCCCGGCATCCCTGCCTGGCGAAAGATGATGCGAAACGATGACGAACTCGTCGCCGCCAAGCCGGGCGGCGATCTCGCCGTCTCCCACACAGGCCGTCAGCAGCGAACCCACATGGCGAAGAACCTGGTCCCCGCCGGCATGACCGAAACGGTCGTTGATATCCTTGAAGCGATCGATATCGATATGACAGACGGACACGATCCGGCCCGCCTCCCGCCCAAGAGCTGCAAAAGCCTCGTCGAATGCCCGCCGGTTCAAAAGGCCGGTCAGATAGTCGTGATCGGCGGCATAGCGCGCATCGGCGCGGCTGCTGTCGGCGGCCTCACGCTCGCGCGCAAGCTGCTCGTTTCGCAGAACATCTTCAGTGACGTCCCATTCCGCCCCTATGAAACACGGCTCTCCCTGGCCATCGACGAAATACTTTGCGCGCGACCGTATATGCCGCACGGCGCCATTCGGACGGATGATGCGAAATTCGGAAGCATAGTCGCTCCTATTCCTGATCGCTTCCTCGAACAGTGCGCTGGCACGGCTACAATCGTCGGGATGAACGCTTTCGAGCCAGATGACGTCGAGTAAACCCTTGCTGATGCCATAGATACGCTGCAGCTGCTCGTCCCAGCGCGTCTGGTTTTTCAACAGGTTATGCTGCCAGATGCCGATGCCGGAGGCTTCGAGCGCAATATTGAGCTGCCGAACCAGATCTTCCAGTTCGTTGTTCGTCCAGGTTAGTTTCGTTTCCACTGCGTTCCGGCCTCTTTTGCAGCACTATGCCGGTTATTGCTTAGGAAATACTGAAGCCATTCTCCCGAGTTCCACCCTCGATTTTTTTGCAACCGTCTGCAATTCTTGAGCGAGTGATCGCAAGGATTTCGAAGATTACGAGATGGGATGGGTTCGTCCGGAGAGGCAATTGGAATGTTGCCTTGCAAGGCAAAATGCCCTCGTCGCAGCGAACAGTAAGTTCACGCGTGTAATCGCAAGGCCAAAACTGAGTGTAGAGAAATGATGGCGGAGAGGGTGGGATTTGAACCCACGGTGCCCTTGCAGGCACGCCGCATTTCGAGTGCGGTACATTCAACCACTCTGCCACCTCTCCGCGGTCTGGTTGACGCCGTTAAGCGCGGGCTGTCTCTTAGCGATAGAATCACGGGCTGGCAAGACGAAATTGCGACGCTTTTTCATCCTTCTGCCTTGACAGATTTTTGACACTCGTCTATCCCGCCTCCGCAATAGGCGTGGAAAAGTCCGTGCCTTGCCCGCCTCGCGCTCGCGTGAGGTTTCACCGGCAGACAGAATTTGGGGTTCAGCCCCGAAATCCCTGCTTAACACAGACTGATAAGAAGACAGCCACCTGCGGTTTGCAGGGAGAGCTGGATCGAACATGAAAGGATTAAAAAATGTTCGCAGTCATCAAGACCGGCGGTAAGCAGTACCGTGTGGCAGCAAACGACGTGCTGACCATCGAGAAGCTTGAAGCATCCGCTGGCGACTCCATTGAATTCACCGAAGTACTCGTCATCGGCGAAGGCGCCGATGCAGCGATCGGCGCACCCTTCGTCAAGGGCGCATCCGTCAAGGCCGAAGTGGTCGAGCAGAACCGTGGCAAGAAGGTCATCGCCTTCAAGAAACGCCGCCGTCAGAACTCGAAGCGCTCGCGCGGTCATCGCCAGCATCACACGGTTGTCCGCATCACGGACATCCTGGCAGCCAAGTAATCGGTTTCGGGCAACTAAGGTTTAAAGGAGAAATCCAATGGCACACAAAAAAGCTGGCGGTTCGTCGCGCAACGGTCGTGACTCTCAGTCCAAGCGCCTTGGCGTGAAGAAGTTCGGCGGCGAAGCCGTCATCGCAGGCAACATCATCGTGCGTCAGCGCGGTACGCAGTGGCATCCGGGCGCCAATGTCGGCCTCGGCAAGGACCACACCATTTTTGCGCTTACGAACGGCAATGTAGACTACCGAACGAAGGCCAATGGTCGCGTGTACGTATCTGTAATGCCGAAAGCGGAAGCAGCGGAATAAGCCGGTAGCGCTCTAAAACAGCCGGCGTCTCATCGACCCGGCTGAGCGTATCAGGTTCAGTCCAGAAAACAGGGGAGATGGGGCGCCATCTCCCCTTTTTCTTTGTCCATAAGGAGGACTGAACATGCAAGGCGAACTGATCAGGGTCGACCAATCAAGGTCACCCCGGGAAGACCAGAGGTCTCCCAAGGAGCGGCTGAGGCCGGAGCGGTTAAGGACCGATTGCCCTGTCTTGTTATCGGAAAGGCTCGTCATGCGCGCGCCTCACGCGGAAGACATTGACGCCCTTTCCCATCTCGCCAACAACGCCAAAGTCGCCACAATGGTATCGCGCATGCCGCACCCGTATACCGCCAATGATGCCGCCGACTTTGTACGTCGAACGGCGAATGGCGAGATCGGCAAGTGCGTCTATGCGATTACCAAAGCCGAAAACGGCGCGTTTATGGGCTGCTGCGGCGTGGAACCGCATGCCGATGGACGCACTGTCGAGATCGGTTACTGGCTCGGCGAACCCTTCTGGGGGCAGGGCTACACCACGGAGGCCTGCCACGCGCTGGTCGATATGGTGTTCCGCACCCGCGAAAGCGTCGACCAGATCGACGCCCGTTGCCGGGTGACCAACGTCGCGTCGCGCCGCGTCATCCAGAAGTGCGGATTCCAGTTTCAGGGATCCGGTCTTGCCGCATCGCTGGCACTCGGCTCCAACGTCCCGGTCGAATGGTACAGGCTCGACCGCAAGACCTGGATGTCGCTGAGAAGCTGGGGGGCACTGTCATGAGCGCAGCTCTTCTCGACCGCCAAAAGGTCCAGCCGATGACACCGGGCGCTGTTCCCGTCATCGGCACCGCCAGGCTTTCGCTTCGCCCGCACCGGCTGAGCGATGCCGATGCCATCGCCGGATCGCTCAGCGATTTCGCGGTAACCAGGATGCTGGCCCGCGTGCCGGCACCCTACCACCGGCAGGACGCCCTGGATTGGCTGGTTCCAGTCACCTCGGGGCGGCTGCAGGATTGGCATCTGGCGATCACCAGCGGAGACGATACCCATATCGGCATGGTCTCCGTCGAGCTTCGCCACGGGCGCTGGCACCTCGGCTACTGGCTGAACCGCTACTACTGGCGGCGCGGCTATATGAGCGAAGCGGTCGCCGCCGTGCTGGAGCGGTTTTCGCGCCGGATGCCGGAGATGCCCGTTCATTCCGGCGTCTTTGCCGATAACCCCGCCTCGCTGCGGCTGCAGGAAAAGCTCGGCTTCCGCATGAGCGGGTGCTCGGAGATCTACAGTTTCGCTCGCAACACCATGGTGTCGCATGTCGAAACCGTCCTCCATCCCGGTGCGCTGCAAAGCGTCAAGGCCGCCTGACTGAGACTGAAACGCCGCGGCAGAGATGCCGCGGCGTTTTTCTAGACCTCGATCTCGACCCAGACCGGGAAGTGATCCGAACCGACCGAATCCGTATCGACATGGGCGGCCTTGAGGCTGCCTGTCAACCCGCCGCTGACGAAGCAGTAATCGAGATGCATCCGCTTTCCGTGATCCTTGGGATCCATCCAGCTGTAGCTTTTGGGGTGATAGCCATCGAGCGCCGCCAGCGCATCTACAGGCGTGCCGATGCGCGGAACACGCCCGTAATATCCGTCCTTTGCGCCCGCAAGCGCGCAATATTCAGGCGATTCCGGCACCATGTTGAAATCACCCATGACGACGTAATCCTCCGGCAGCGGCAGCTCCTCGAAATCGAGCTCGCCTGCACCGCTGACGGCACCGCCTTCAAGGCAGAAACCATTGATCCGGTCGTTGAGATGGCGGATCTGGGCAATGCGCTCATCAATCGAAACATGGTCGAGATGCACCGAATAGACGCGCAGCGGCCGGTTGGGAATGTCGATCAGCGCCTCCGTCGCCCCCCGCTGCAGATTGAGCTTCGACACCGTGCGGCTGCGCGGCAGGAGATGCGTGCGCGAGGACAGGATTGGAAAGCGCGACAGGATCATGTTGCCGAACTGGAAGCGCGTGCCGCGGGGCGGAAAGCCGCTTTCATCAGCCGCGACATGCAGATCAAAGGGCGCGCCATAGACCCAGAAATAGTCGGGAAACAGCGCCGCGAGATCGGCGACCATGTCGGCGAAATCGTTCGATTCCGAGCCTCTGGTCACTTCCTGCAGCGCGATGACGTCGGCCCCTTCGAGACTATCCGCAATGCGGCCAAGGTCGTAAATCCCATCAAGACCGAAGCCGTACTGTATGTTATAGCTCGCAAACTTCACGATATTCTTTGACCTCCGCATGAACCGCCTATATCGAAAGCGGCGAATAAGGCGCGTTAATAGCCACCGGTACTGGAAGTAAAATGAAATTTCTCGACGAAGCAAAGGTCTATATCAAGTCCGGAGACGGCGGTGGCGGCAGCGTGTCGTTCCGTCGCGAGAAGTTCATCGAGTTCGGCGGTCCCGATGGCGGCGACGGCGGACGCGGCGGCGATGTCTGGGCCGAAGCGGTCAACGGATTGAACACGCTGATCGACTTCCGCTTCCAGCAGCATTTCAAGGCGCAGATCGGTACCCATGGCATGGGCCGCAACCGCACCGGCGCCAACGGCAGCGACGTCACGCTCAAGGTACCCGTCGGAACGCAGATCTTCGAGGAAGACCGCGAGACACTGATCTGCGACCTCACCGAAGAGGGGCAGCGCTTCCGCATCGCTGCGGGCGGCAATGGCGGCTTCGGCAACGCGCATTTCAAGTCTTCGACCAACCAGGCGCCCGACTGGGCCAATCCTGGCCTTGAAGGCGAGGAAAAAACCATCTGGATGCGGCTGAAGCTGATTGCTGACGCCGGTCTGGTCGGCATGCCGAATGCCGGCAAGTCCACCTTCCTGGCGTCTGTCACCCGCGCACGCCCGAAGATCGCCAACTATCCTTTCACCACGCTGCACCCGAATCTCGGCGTCGCGACGGTCGATGGACAGGAATTCATCCTCGCCGACATCCCGGGCCTGATCGAAGGCGCCCATGAGGGCGTCGGCATCGGCGACCGTTTCCTCGGCCATGTCGAGCGCACCCGCGTTCTCTTGCATCTTGTCTCCGCGCAGGAAGAGAAGGTCGGCAAGGCTTACAAGACCGTGCGCCATGAGCTCGAAGCCTATGGCCAGGAGCTCGGCGAGAAGGTCGAGATCGTCGCGCTGTCGCAGATCGACGTGCTTGATGACGAGACGCTGAAGAAGAAGACCAAGGAACTCGCCAAGGCCTGTGGCCGCACGCCGTTCCAGATTTCGGCGGCGACCGGCAAGGGCATGACCGAGGTGCTGCGCGCCCTGCGCGAAATCATTACCGAGGCCAATGCCGGATCGGCTGAAAAGATCGCAAAGGCACCGAAGCTTCGTCACCGCGATATGGCCTCCGACGAGGAAAGCGAAACGGATGACAACGCGTAAGTCTCTGGATCGCCATCGCCGCATTGTCATCAAGATCGGCTCGGCACTGCTCGTCGATCGCAAGACGGGTTTGAAGAAGGCTTGGCTGGACGCGATGTGCGCCGATATCGCGGCGCTGAAGAAAAAGGGCGCCGATGTTCTCGTCGTCTCGTCTGGCGCTATCGCCCTTGGCCGGTCGGTTCTCGATCTTCCCTCCGGCGCCCTGAAGCTCGAAGAGAGCCAGGCAGCCGCAGCAGTCGGCCAGATTGCGCTGGCCCGCGCCTGGTCCGAGAGCCTCTCGCATGATGAGATCGTCGCCGGGCAGATCCTGCTGACGCTTGGCGATACCGAAGAGCGCCGCCGCTATCTGAATGCGCGTGCCACCATCAATCAGCTGCTGAAGATCGGCGCCGTTCCGATCATTAACGAAAACGACACAGTCGCCACCAGCGAAATCCGCTATGGCGACAACGACCGGCTCGCCGCGCGCGTCGCGACCATGACCGGGGCCGACCTGCTGATCCTGCTCTCTGATATCGATGGCCTCTATACGGCGCCGCCGCATCTCGATCGGGAGGCGAAATTCCTGGAAACGATAGCCGAGATCACCCCGGAGATCGAAGCCATGGCGGGTGGGGCGGCTTCCGAGCTGTCGCGTGGCGGCATGCGAACCAAGATCGACGCCGGCAAGATCGCGACGACCTCGGGCTGCGCCATGATCATCGCATCGGGCAAGACCGATAGCCCGCTATCCGCCATCGAAAACGGCGCGCGCTCCTCCTGGTTCGCGCCTTCAGGAACGCCCGTCACCGCCCGCAAAACTTGGATCGCCGGCCAGCTGCAGCCAGCCGGCGAACTGCATGTCGATGAAGGCGCCATGACCGCGCTTGGCGCCGGCAAGAGCCTGCTGCCTGCCGGTGTCCGCAAGATCAACGGCATTTTCAGCCGCGGCGATACCGTGGCGATCATCGGCCCCTCCGGACGCGAGATTGCCCGCGGCCTCGTCAGCTACGATGCCGACGAAGCCCGCCAGATCGCCGGGCGCAAATCGGCTGAGATCGAGAAGATCCTCGGTTATCCCGGCCGCGCCGCCATGATCCACCGTGACGACATGGTGATGACGGCGCAGATAAGTTCGAAATCCGAAAGGCAGAAGAAGGACGCAAGCTATGCTTGATACGGTTGCGCAGAGCCCTAACATTGACGTGCTGATGAACGACATCGGCCGCAAGGCAAAGGGTGCAGCGCGACCGTTGGGCTTTGCCTCCACCGAAAGCAAGAACAAGGCGTTGAACGCCATGGCCGATGCGATCCTCAAGAACAAGGCGCATATCCTTGCGGAGAACGCCAAGGACCTGAAGGATGTCGAAGGCGGGGCTCTGCTGGCTTCCTTCGTCGATCGCCTGACGCTCAATGACAAGCGCGTCACCGAGATGGCTGAAGGCATCCGCACCATTGCCGCACTCAAGGATCCCGTCGGCGAAATCATCGCCGCCTGGGACCGGCCGAACGGCCTGAAGATCGAGCGCACCCGCACGCCTCTCGGCGTTATCGGTGTGATCTTCGAAAGCCGCCCGAACGTGACCGCCGATGCCGGCGCGCTGTGCCTCAAGGCTGGTAACGCCGTCATCCTGCGTTGCGGTTCGGATTCGCGCCGCTCCTCGCAGGCAATCCACGTCTGCCTGGTCGAGGGATTGAAGGAAGCCGGGCTGCCCGAACACGCCATCCAGCTGGTCCCGGTCACCGACCGGGCGGCCGTCGGCGCCATGCTGCGCGGCCTGGAAGGCGCGATCGACGTCATCGTTCCGCGCGGGGGCAAAAGTCTTGTCGCTCGCGTCCAGAACGAGGCCCGCGTGCCGGTTTTCGCCCATCTCGAAGGGCTCTGCCACGTCTATGTCGATAAATCCGCCGATCTCGCCATGGCGAAAGACATTATCGTCAACGCCAAGATGCGCCGAACCGGCGTGTGCGGCGCTGCGGAAACCCTGCTGATCGATAAAGCGGTGGCAGGTACCCACCTGAAGCCGTTGCTGGAAGCGCTGGCTGCCGCCGGATGCGAGATTCGCGGCTCCGCGGCAGTGGTTGATGCTATCCCCGGCACCAAACCGGCAACGGAAGAGGACTGGTCAACGGAATATCTCGACGCGGTGATCTCGGTTGCCATCGTCGACGGCATATCGGGCGCGATCGACCACATCCAGACATACTCCTCGAGCCACACCGAGGCAGTGCTTGCCGAAGACTCTGATGTCGTCGAGCGCTTCTTCACCGAGATCGATTCCGCCATCCTCCTGCACAATGCCTCGACCCAGTTTGCCGATGGCGGCGAGTTCGGCATGGGCGCGGAGATCGGCATCGCCACCGGCAAGATGCATGCCCGCGGCCCTGTCGGCGTCGAACAGCTGACCTCCTTCAAATACCGCGTTCGCGGCACCGGACAGACGCGGCCCTGACGTGATTCCAGAAGGACTAGACCGGCACTATCTTCGCATGCCGCACACCGAGCGCGGCATGGTTGTCGGTCTTTTCGGAGGGTCCTTCAATCCGCCGCACCAGGGCCATGCGCTGGTGGCCGAGATCGCCATCCGCCGTCTCGGGCTTGATCAGCTATGGTGGATGGTTACGCCCGGCAATCCATTGAAGAGCCGCAATCACCTGGCACCGCTGGCCGAACGCATCGCCCTCAGCGAAGCGATCGCGCCGGATCCGCATATCAAGGTCACGGCTTTCGAACAGGCGCTGGGGATCAGCTATACGGCCAACACGCTGGCGAAGGTGAAAGCCCGCAATCCGCATGTTCACTTCGTCTGGATCATGGGTGCCGACAGCCTGCAGACATTCCACAAGTGGCAGAAATGGCAGGATATCGCAAAGACCTTCCCGATCGCCGTCATCGACCGCCCGGGATCGACGCTGTCCTTCCTGTCGTCGAAGATGGCGAAGACCTTCGACTACGCGCGTGTCGATGAAGACGATGCAAGAGCGCTCTGGAAAAAACCGGCGCCTGCCTGGACCTTCATTCATGGGCCACGTTCGGCGCTGAGTTCGACCGCGATCCGCAAGGCCGCCGAATAATCCGAGTTGTGAGAAGAGCAGAAATGAAAAGCCCGACGGGGGAGGATCCGTCGGGCTTCATAAACTTGATCGACAACTGGGAGGAGGAGTGTTGCCGATCCATATCGAACGGCCTTGGGAGGAGGAGTGGCCGTTTCGATGCTTAAGTTCTATCATAATCGATTGAAAAATGAACATCGTATATCGCAATGCAGCAATGCGCGGTATGCAAGGCTAGGCTAAGCATTCCGGATGATCCTGCTCGTTTTTCGGGCAATCCAAACGGGCTATCGGTAGACCCGCTCGGAAAAGGCGCTCATTCCAGACCTGATCATCAGTTCGTAGACCATTCGCCTGCTGATTGGATTATGGAGCCTTGCAACTTTGGATCCGAGAAACTCCGTCTCCGTGTGGTCGAAGGCGGTCAGATCCGCCGCATTGGCGATGGTGTCATAGTAGAACTGATGGTGATCCCGGCGGCAGACGTAGGTCTTGTATTTGGTCATGCAGAAAGCAGAGAACTCCGCACCGTTTTCCCGCAGGAAATCGGCAACGCCGACAGTAACCTCCGGCCAGGCCGGATTGAACGTGTCGTCGAAGGCGATGATGCCGTGTGGCGCGAGGCTATCCTTCGCCAACCGGCTATCGGCGACGATATGCGGCAACATGTGGCCGCCATCGATGCTGAAGAAACGGACTTCTCCGATCTTGTCCTTTATCTCGCTTGCCGAGAGCCGGGTACTGTCGCCGGTGACGACCAACGCCTCGTCAACGGCAAGCCCAAGCCGCCGTCCGTTATCCAGGAAACGCCCGTATTGCGGCGAAGCGCCGTCGCCGGTCTGGCCGATGTCGAACAGATCGATCGCCAGCAGTTTCTGATCCGGCCCGCAGATCTTCCGGAACAGATAATAGGAGCGTCCGTAGAAGACGCCGATCTCGGCTATGCCACCGTCAAGGTTGTCGCTGTTTTGTCTTTGCAATAGAGAGAGGAACACAAGTGCGTCGGGCGGATCGATATATCCTTCGATCGTCTGTAAATCGTGGAAGATGAATTTCCGTGTCGCCGAGTTCATCAAACCTGCAGATCCTCTTCGCCTGTGATTTCATAGCGTTTTTCGCATCTATAGGCACGAAGTAAACAGCATATCAGGCAGGATTATCAAGCTTAACGTAGCGAATTTCGGATTTTACTTGGAATTGCAGCACGATAGGCAAGAATATCTGCAATTTATACGCGATAAATGTCAAGTTTATCGATTCATTTGTGGCAATACTTAGGCAGAAAATGTGGCCACGCATCAATATGTTTGTGAAAATATATCCCTAGCCAAGGCGAGGCAGATCGATATATTCGCTTCGATATTTCGAACCGGGGAGTGAATTTTATGCAGAACCGCCGTCATTGGATGAAACTGGCTATTGCCGCTATTTCCGCCGGCTTTATCGGCCTCGGCACCCTGCCGCAGCCGGCTGCGGCCGCCGAAAAGGTGACCGTCTTCGCCGCTGCGAGCCTGAAGGACGCCCTCGATGCCGCAAACGCCGCCTGGGCCAAGGAAAGCGGCAAGGAAGCCGTGGTCTCCTATGCTGCCAGCGGCGCGCTTGCCAAGCAGATTGAAAACGCCGCACCGGCAGACGTCTTCATTTCCGCCGATCTGAACTGGATGGATTATGTCGCCGGCAAGAAGCTGATCAAGGACGACACCCGCTCCAACCTTCTCGGCAACCGTCTGGTGCTGGTCGCCGCCAAGGACAAGGCGAAGCCTGTCGATATCAAGCAGGGCTTCGACCTTGCGGGCCTGATCGGCGACGGCAAGCTGGCAATGGGCGAGCCGAAATCCGTTCCGGCCGGCAAATACGGCCAGGCCGCCCTCGACAAGCTGGGCATCTGGAAGTCGGTTGAGCCGAAGGCCGCCTTCGCCGAGAGTGTTCGCGCCGCACTGGCACTCGTTTCGCGCGGTGAAGCGCCTTACGGCATCGTCTACCAGACCGACGCAGCGGCCGATAAGGGCGTTGCGATCGTCGGCACCTTCCCGGCCGATTCCCACCCACCGATCATCTATCCGGTGGCGCTGCTCGCCGAAAGCAAGAATGCCGATGCCGCCGCTTATCTCGACTTCCTGAAATCCGACAAGGCCGCACCGTTCTTCACCGCGCAGGGTTTCACGATCCTGAAGTGATCGAACTGAAATGATTGCAGAATTTCTTTCTGCAGCTTAGCGTGAAGGCTCGCATTTCTGCGAGCCTTCTATTTTTGGAGAAGACGGATCTTGGATGCCCTTGGCCTGAGCGCGGAAGAATGGACGGCGATCATGCTCAGCCTTCGCGTCTCCATCGTGGCGATGATCGCCAGCCTGCCTTTCGGTATCGGCGCAGCGCTGCTGCTCGCCCGCGGCCGCTTCTACGGTAAGTCGATTCTGAACGGCATCATCCATCTTCCGCTCATCCTGCCGCCTGTCGTCACAGGCTTCATTCTTCTCGTCCTGTTCGGCCGCCGCGGGCCGGTCGGCAGCCTGCTCGACCAATATCTCGGCATCGTCCTCTCCTTCCGCTGGACGGGCGCTGCACTGGCCTGCGCCGTGATGGGCTTCCCGCTGATGGTGCGCAGCATTCGCCTCTCCATCGAAGCGGTCGACCGCAAGCTCGAAGAGGCGGCAGGCACTCTCGGCGCAAGTCCGCTCTGGGTATTCCTGACTGTCACCCTGCCGCTGACATTGCCTGGCATCATCGCGGGAATGATCCTGTCTTTTGCAAAGGCCATGGGCGAGTTCGGCGCCACGATCACCTTCGTCTCGAACATCCCCGGCGAGACCCAAACGCTGTCCGCCGCGATCTACACGTTCACGCAGGTGCCGGGCGGCGATGCCGGCGCCTTCAGGCTGACGCTGGTGGCCGTCGCGATCTCCATGGCGGCGCTACTGGCATCCGAATACATGGCCTATCTCGCCGGCCGGAAAGTGGATCCGGCATGACGCTGACCGTTGACGCCCGCCACCACCTCGGCGCCTTCAGGCTCGAAGGCGCCTTCAGCTCCGAGAACGGCGTGACTGCGCTCTTCGGGCGTTCCGGATCCGGCAAGACCTCGATGATCCGTATCATCGCCGGTCTGACACGCCCGGAAGAGGGCAGGGTGCTTCTCGATGGCGAACCGTTGACCGATACCGCCAAGGGCATCTTCGTTCCGCGCCACCGCCGCCGCTTCGGCTATGTCTTTCAGGAGGCGCGGCTTTTTCCGCATCTGAGCGTCCGCAGCAACCTCACCTATGGCCGCTGGTTCGCGCCGAAAGCCGGACGCACTGATAATTTCGATCGCATCGTCGACATGTTGGGGATCGAGCCTCTGCTGACCCGCGCACCGGCAAAACTCTCCGGCGGCGAAAGGCAGCGTGTGGCAATCGGTCGGGCGCTGCTGTCTTCCCCGCGCCTGCTTCTGATGGACGAGCCGTTGGCAGCGCTCGATGAAGCACGCAAAGCCGAAATCTTGCCTTACCTCGAGCGTTTGCGCGATGGGACGCAGATCCCGATCGTCTATGTCAGCCACTCGATCGCCGAAGTCGCCCGCCTGGCGAACCAGGTCGTCGTCATGCGCGACGGCAGGGTGGAAGCGATCGGCAGCGCCGCCGACATTCTGAGCCGGCCATCGGGAAGCGAGGGACGTCGGGAAGCCGGCGCGCTTCTGGAGGGGACGGTCGCAAGTGTCGACCCGAAACACCAGCTGGCGACGGTGACACTGAAGACAGGCGCGCTGCAGGTACCGGGTGCCGCGGCGGAGCCGGGCAAACGGGTCCGCATCCTGATCCCGGCCCGCGACGTCATGCTGGCGACGGTGAAGCCCGAGGGCTTGAGCGCCCTCAACATCATTGGCGGAACCATCCGTGAAATGGCGCCTGCCGACGATGGCACGGTCGAGGTTCAGGTCGATTGCGGCGGCGATGTCATCCTGTCGCGCATCACGGCGCTATCGGTAGAAAAGCTCGCGCTGGCGCCCGGAAAGTCTGTTTTTGCCGTGATCAAGACGGTTGCGCTGCAGCCCTGATCATTCCGTTGCGCCGTCGGTGGGGCTGCGGTTTCCCTCAAGCCAGGCAAGGTCGCTCGCCAGCGTTGCGCGAACCGTCTCTTCCATTCGGCGGAAACGGGCGAGCAGCTCTTCTCCGAACGGCGTCAGTGCAGCACCGCCACCCTTCTGCCCGCCGCGCTGCGATTCGACCACCGGCTGCTTGAACATCCGGTTCATGTCGCTGACCAGCAGCCAGGCGCGCCGGTAGGACATATCCATCGCCCGGCCGGCGGCCGAAATAGAGCCGGTCTCACGGATATGCTCCAGAAGCTCCATCTTGCCGCGCCCGAGCCGGTCCTCGTGCGGAAAGCTGATGCGCAGCACTGGAATGAGATTGGGTCTCGCGGGATCAGGCATGAAGTCAGTATTTTCCGAATGAACCGCTGCACTTTACGCGTGGCCTTGGCCGCTGTACACAGCCGCCGGAAATACCGGCCTGTCATAATTTTTGATCGCGCAGACAAGTCTTCGCGCCATGAAACCACGGCCGTGTCTTGAAAGATTAATTGTTTGATGCCTATCTTAACTATGATTTGGAACGCCCAAATCAGTTGATGTGCATGTCTGTTATTCCAGGAAAGGGAAAGCACTGACAACAGTACACGCCAAGGGAAGAACGCTCGCCGTTATCCCGAAGAGCCCGGAACGTGGCGCCGATGCCGCTGCCCGCGCCCTGCAAGCCGTCCTCGTGAGCCTCGAGGACTCGAAAGCTGAAGATATCGTCACCATCGACATTGCTGGGAAATCTGCGCTGGGCGACCATATGGTCGTTGTCTCAGGGCGATCGACCCGTCATGTCATGGCGATCGCAGACCATCTCCTCTCCGACCTCAAGGACGACGGCTTCGGTGCCGCGCGTGTCGAAGGCCAGGATGCAGGCGATTGGATCCTGATCGACACCGGCGATATCATCGTGCACGTTTTCCGCCCCGAAATCCGTGAGTTCTACAACATCGAAAAGATGTGGGCTGCTCCGGACCTCGACGAGGAAACGCTGCACTAACAGGCGCCACGCCTTCACCGGCGCCTGAGACGCGGCATGCAAGCAAGGCCGGAAACATTGGACACCGGCCAGCAGGCCGGTTTTGCGTTCTTCGGAATGCTGAACAGGAGCGGGTGAGATGCGTATTGGTCTTTTTGCCGTGGGGCGGCTCAAATCCGGCCCGGAGAAGGATCTTGCGGCCCGTTATTTCGACCGTTTTTCCAAGGCGGGCCCGGCGGTCGGCCTCGAATTCTCCCGTGTTGCCGAAGTGGCCGAAAGCCGCGCCTCAAATGCCGAAACGCGCAAGCGCG
Organism: Rhizobium sp. 01L410; assembly: GCF_056400165.1. Classification (NCBI taxonomy): domain Bacteria; kingdom Pseudomonadati; phylum Pseudomonadota; class Alphaproteobacteria; order Hyphomicrobiales; family Rhizobiaceae; genus Rhizobium; species Rhizobium sp. 01L410. The sequence continues at coordinate 125,262 of NZ_JBFTST010000004.1, read as the reverse complement.
AGGAGGCGGCGATGCTTTTGAAGACCCTTCCCGAAGGCGGCATCCTCATTCTGCTCGACGAGCGCGGCAAGGCGCTCGACAGCGAGGCTTTCGCCAACACCCTCGGCACCTATCGCGACAATGGCAAACGCGATCTGACGATCGCCATCGGCGGCGCCGACGGGCTGGATCCGGCGCTCTACGACAGGGCCGACATGACGCTCTGTCTCGGCAAGATGACATGGCCTCACCAGATCGTCCGCACCCTGATTGCCGAGCAGCTCTACCGCGCCGTTACCATTCTTTCCGGGCATCCCTATCACCGCGTCTGAGGGTCACGCAGCCGTGTTATCAGGCATGCCGATCTTTCTGGTCAAAGCCGCCAAATCAGCTTAGTCTCCGCGCGATTTTGAGAGTTGCCCCGAACACGCATGACAAGAAGCGCCCGCAAGCGAACGAGCCTGATTTTGCCTCTGCTTGCGGCCGGCATTGTTGCGGCAAATCCGCCTTCCGGCTCGGTGATCGAAGCGCAGGCGCAGGACGCCCCTGTCCAGAATGTGCAGGACGTCGCTCCCGCTGCCGCAGCACCGTCTCCGCAGGCCATCACGCCACCGCCTGACCCCGCCGCCGAGCTGGCGAGGAAGCGCGATGAGACGCGCGCAGAGCTCGATGCGCTATCGAAGACGATCAATCTTTCGTCAGATAAAGTGAACGAGCTTGAGAAGAGCATCGCCGATCTCGACAAGAGCAGTTCGAGCATCCGTCAGGCACTGATCGATTCCGCCGCCCGCCGCAAGATGCTGGAAAAGCAGATCCTCAACAGCGAGAAGAAGCTCGCCGATCTGGGCGTCAAGGAAGACGGCATCCGCCGCTCGCTGCACGACCGCCGCGGACTGCTTGCGGAAGTACTGGCAGCCCTCCAGCGCATGGGCCGCAATCCGCCACCGGCGCTGCTGGTCACTCCCGACGACGCCCTCGCTTCGGTTCGCAGCGCCATCCTGCTCGGTGCTGTCGTGCCGGGAATGCGCAAGGAAACCGATAGGTTGACGGCCGATCTCAACAATCTCGCAGCCCTGCAGACCGCAAGCGCCAAGGAGCGCGCCGGTCTGACGGCGACGATGACCAACAGCATCGAAGAGGAGCGCCGTATGGATCTCCTGCTCGCAGAAAACGACAAGCACAGCCGCAGCAGCGCTGCCGAACTCGACGCCGAAAAGAGGCGCTCGGAGGAGTTGGCAGGAAAGGCGACGACGCTGGAAGGCCTCGTCGCCTCGATGGAATCGGAAATCTCTTCCGTGCGCGAAGCTGCCCAAGCGGCCCGGCGCGAAGAGGAAAATCGCAAGCTCCTGACCGACGAGCAGCGGGCCCAGGCGAAGGCCCTGGCGGACAGCGGAGTGCCCGATAAAAACCGCATTGCGCCCGCATATCCGTTCGGAGAATTGAAGGCGAAATTGGAGCTGCCCGTAGCGGGCGATATTCTGCGTCAGTTTGGCGATGCCGACGGTACCGGCCACGAGGCGATGGGCATGACGCTGGCGACCAATCCGGATTCCGTGGTCACGGCACCTGCTGACGGACTGGTGGTTTTTGCTGGCGCTTTCCGCAGTTACGGCCAGATGATCATTCTCGATACAGGCGACGGATACCACCTCGTTCTATCCGGCATGGACACGATCAGCACCCGCCAGGGCAAGTTCGTTTTTGCCGGTGAGCCGCTTGCGGCAATGGGCGCGAAAAGAGTGGCAAGCGCGACAGCATTGGCGCTGGAAACAAACCGGCCAACGCTTTACATTGAATTTCGAAAGGACGGTAAACCGGTCGATTCCCGGCCGTGGTGGACCGCCAAAGACACTGGAAAGGCACGCAATGATTCGTAGGGCTTCTCTTGTTCTGGTCGGCGCATTGATGGGTGCGACCGCGATGAGCGTCATTTATTCGGCCGGCGTGCCTGCCGAGGCGGCCGGTGCTTCCACCTACAAGGAGCTCTCGGTCTTCGGCGATGTCTTCGAACGTGTCCGCGCCCAATACGTGACGCCGCCGGCTGAAGACAAGCTGATCGAGAATGCGATCAACGGCATGCTCTCCTCGCTCGACCCGCATTCCAGCTACATGAATGCCAAGGACGCCGAGGATATGAGCACCCAGACGAAGGGTGAGTTCGGCGGTCTCGGCATCGAAGTCACGATGGAAGACGAGCTCGTCAAGGTCATCACCCCGATCGACGATACGCCTGCGGCCAAGGCCGGCGTTCTCGCCGGTGACTATATTTCCGAGATCGATGGCCAGTCCGTTCGAGGCCTCAAGCTTGAGGACGCCGTCGAAAAGATGCGCGGCGCCATCAACACCCCTATCAAGCTGACATTGATCCGCAAGGGCGCCGACAAGCCGATCGAACTGACGATCGTTCGCGATGTCGTTGCCGTCCAGGCCGTAAAGTCCCGCGTCGAGGATGATGTTGGTTATCTGCGCATCATCTCCTTCACCGAGAAGACCTATCCGGATCTCGAGAAGGCGATCACCAAGATCAAGGAAACCGTTCCTGCCGACAAGCTCAAGGGTTATGTCCTCGACCTGCGTCTTAACCCGGGCGGTCTGCTCGATCAGGCGATCAAGGTATCGGACGCCCTGCTGCAGCGCGGCGAGGTGGTGTCCACCCGCGGCCGCAATCCGGATGAAACCCGCCGCTTCAATGCCGGCCCGGGCGATCTGACGGATGGCAAGCCAGTTGTCGTGCTGATCAACGGCGGTTCGGCCTCGGCTTCGGAAATCGTAGCCGGCGCCCTGCAGGATCTGCGCCGCGCAACCATCCTCGGCACCCGCTCATTCGGCAAGGGCTCCGTCCAGACGATCATCCCGCTGGGCGAAAACGGCGCGCTGCGTCTGACGACGGCACTCTACTATACGCCGTCGGGCCGCTCGATCCAGGGCACCGGCATCACGCCTGATATCAAGGTCGAAGAGCCGCTGCCTGATGATCTGAAGGGCAAGATGGTGACCGAGGGCGAATCCAGCCTGCGCGGCCACATCAAGGGCCAGAGCGAGACGGATGAAGGCTCGGGCTCGGTCGCCTATGTGCCGCCGGATCCGAAGGACGACGTCCAGCTGAACTACGCACTTGATCTGCTCCGCGGCAAGAAGACCGATCCGGCCTTCCCACCGAACCCGGACAAGGCGGTTTCCGCAAAGTAATTGAGAAAATGCATCAGGCCGGAGTAACATCCGGCCTGATGATTCTGACTGTTTCCCGGTTTTGGGGCGGGCGAGGAAATTGGGAACGGATTTGCATGCACCACTCGGCCAGAACCGTAAACCTGGCCCGAAGCGGCCAGGTATCCTGCGGATAGGCCGGATAGCCGCCAGCCTTTGCCTGATCGGCATAGGCGGCTTTTCTCTTTATACAGCAATGCGCGATGACGGCCTGCAACAACCGAAACCGGCGCCCGAAACGCAAGCGGCTTCACCCGCCACAGATGCGGTCCCGACACCAGCGACACCGGATCAATCGACCGCCAACGGCATGACGCGTTCCGATCCGCATTCCGGCGCCAATGTCGAGAAAATGGTGACGGGTGACGGCTCTATCGTCACCAAATACAGCCCACGCCCGCGTGACGGCGACGGCCCGGCTCTGATCGACGCGACCGAGGTCGGTCAGGATCCGCGCATGGCCGCCATGCCGAATGACAGCCTTCTGGAAGACTCGCCCTTCGGCCGTCTGCCCATCGTCGGCCCCGATGGCCGCAGGCCGATGGATCAGTATGCCCGGCCCTGGTCCGGCGCCCGCGGTACTCGTATTGCCATTGTCGTCAGCGGCCTTGGTCTCAGCCAGACCGGCACGCAGCGCGCCATCAAGGAATTGCCCGAGGAAATCACCTTCGCCTTCGCAGCCAGCGGCAACAGTCTGCAGCGCTGGATGCAGGACGCACGGCGAGGCGGGCACGAAATCCTCATGCAGGTGCCGCTCGAACCATTTGATTACCCGGCGAATGATCCCGGTCCGGAAACGCTGCTGACTTCGAAATCGCCAGCCAAGAATGTCGAGAACCTGCATCGCGCCATGGGCGAGATCACCAATTACACCGGCATCATGAATTATCAGGGCGGCCGCTTCCTCTCCAATCCGGATGCGATGGAGCCCGTGATGCGTGATATCGGCAAGCGCGGCCTGCTGTTCCTCGACGACGGTTCCTCAGCGCAATCGAAGACCGAAGCCGTCGCCAGGGGAACCGAGCTCCCCTATGCATTTGCCGATCTGCAGCTTGACGGCCAGCTCGATGTCAACGCCATCATGCAGAAACTTGACGAGCTCGAACGCATCGCCAAGCGCAATGGCCACGCGATCGGCGTTGCCTCTGCCTTCGACGAAAGCATTGACGCCATCTCCAAGTGGAGCGAAGAAGCCGCCATGCGCGGCATCGAGATCGTCGGTGTCGCCGCGCTGGCAAACGACCCGAAAAAGCCCTGAGGAAACCGGATGACCAAGGCGCCGATCACCGCAGACGACCTGCCCTACCGCCCCTGCGTGGGCGTGATGATCCTCAATCGCGAGGGCCTGGTTTGGGCCGGGCGGCGCATTCCAATCGGCAATTCAGAATATGACGGCTCGGCGCAGCTCTGGCAGATGCCGCAGGGTGGCATCGACAAGGGCGAGGACCCGCTGGAGGCTGCCTATCGCGAGCTTTATGAAGAGACCGGTATGAAAACCGTCTCCCTTCTCGGCGAGGCGAAGGATTGGATTAATTACGACCTGCCGCCGCACCTGATCGGCATCGGCCTGAAGGGCAAGTTTCGCGGCCAGACCCAGCGCTGGTTTGCCTTCCGCTTCGAAGGCGACGACAGCGAAATCGCCATCAACCCGCCGCCGGGCGGCCATGAGCCGGAATTCGATGCCTGGGAATGGAAGCCGATGGCCGACCTGCCGGATCTGATCGTAACCTTCAAGCGTAAGGTCTATGAACAGGTCGTTGCCGAATTCTCGCGTCTCGCAGGATTGAAGGCCGCGGAATAGGCAGCTCATGCCGCGCAATGCCTTTCAGGTGAATTCGCTTGTTCTGGCAGGGTGCAATCCACCGCGCTCATTGCGAGGATCGCAACGGCGCCGAAGAATGCTTGAAACGACCTGCCGCGGCGCCTTATCGACACGGTCTGAAAAGGCAAGTTTCGCGGCCAGACGCAGCGCTGGCTTGCCTTCCGCGTCGAGGGTGACGACAAAGAAATCCCCATCGAGCCGCCGGCGGGTGCCATGAGGCGGAATTCGATGCCGGGGAATGAAAGCCGATGACCGGCCTGCCGGATCTGATCGGGCCTTCAAGCGCAAGGCTGCGAACGGGTCGTAGCCGAATTCTCGCATCTGGCAGGATTGGTCGCGTAATAGGGAGCACAGGCCGCGCAATGCTTCTCAGGAGGATTCGCCTGTGCCGGCAGCGGTGCGACACACCGCGCTCATCGCCAAGATCGCAGCGGCGTGGAAGCGTGAAGGCGCCGATAATCTGATGGAAAGCCGTTGCAGCTCCCACAAGGCCTATGAGTATCCCCGCCGGGAAATAGCAAACCCCGGCAGAAACCGGCGGGGCTCGTCATTATCCGGACAGCCGCTTTCGCGGCCATTCCTGAGCTCAGTGACCTTCCGCGTCGTTGGCGGAATCGGCGTTCAGCTGGCCATACTTGGCTTCGCCGATCTTTCCGAGCAGTTCGAGCTGGGTTTCGAGGAAATCGATATGACCTTCCTCGTCCATCAGCAGCTCTTCGAACAGCTTCATGGAAACGTAATCGCCGGCGTCATGACAGATGTCGCGGGATTTCTTGTAGGCCGTGCGAGCGTCGTATTCGCCGGCAAGATCGGCTTCCAGCACTTCCTTGACATTCTGGCCGATGCGAAGCGGCGCCAGTGTCTGGAGGTTGGGATGGCCTTCGAGAAAGATGATACGTGCGACGAGACGGTCGGCATGATGCATCTCTTCGATGGATTCGGCCCGTTCCTTCTTGGCAAGCTTGGTGTAGCCCCAATCTTCGAGAAGGCGGTAGTGAACCCAATATTGGTTGACTGCACCGAGTTCGAGGAACAGTGCCTCGTTAAGCCGCTCGATGACTTTTTTGTCGCCTTTCAATGTCCGCTCTCCTGTTTTCTTCATGGAAATTCTTCAGGCGGGACATGAAATCAAATATTTCGTCTTCCGTCGAGTGGCGACGGGCGTGATAGTCCTCGGTGGTCTGGATGATGATATCGACGACATTGGGGAAGCAACCGCAGCAGCGGCCGCGTTTCTCCATGGCGTGATAGACTTTCGCAGGCACGATCAGCTGCCAACAGTCCTCATCGAGAAGGCTGTTGATAACCTCCCGGATTTCTTTGTCGGCTATGTAATTGCAGCTGCAGACGAGCACGTCATCATTCCAAACATGACATTCACTATCGTGTTTTCTGCTAAAGAAGATGGTGGCTGTCAAGAAAAAATCGACACCCATAAACCTTCGTCGAAGACCCAAAATGTCGCATCGGCGTGAGCGAAAGGCGGCGCTCCGGCATATCGATTTGTTCTTGCAGGATTTTCCGGCTTCAATGGAAATTGCGGCCCCGCGGCATCACTTTTGCAGTTTCTCCGGTGGCTGGCTCCCGCGTCCGGTCGAGCATCCGTTTTTCCAAGGCCGCCCGTTCGAGATTTGTCATGATCTTCTTCTGCCGCTGATCGACAGTGGGCCGTAACGCTTCATCCGAGCGGTCGCTGGCGCCGAAACGCCGCGCTTCCTGCTGCAGAATACCGAGAGCCGGCGTCATGTCCTCGATATGCTCGACCACGGTATGGATGACACCGCTCTGGCATTGCAGCTTCCCGCGGATTTTTACCAGCCGCGCACCCATGACGATGGCACGATACTTCTCGAAAACCGCTGGCCAGACGATGGCATTGGCCACCCCCGTCTCATCCTCCAGCGTCATGAAGACGACGCCCTTGGCCGAGCCCGGACGCTGACGGACAAGGACGAGGCCGGCAATCGTCACCCGCCTGCCATTCTCGACCTGCAGCAGGTCGACATTGCGCCAGATGCTAGCCTTGCTGAATTCCTCGCGCAGGAACGAGACGGGATGCGCCTTCAGCGACAGGGACAGATAGCGGTAATCCTCGATGACCTGCTCTCCAGGCAGCATTTCAGGCAGGTTTGTCTCCGGCTCGATCTGAAGATCATCTTCAGCAGCGCGCTCGAACAGCGGCAACCTCTCCGCCGCGCTCTGCGCATCCAGAGCCCGAACAGCCCAGAGCGCCTCACGCCGCGAAAGCCCGATGGATCCGAAGGCATCAGCATCGGCAAGCCGCTCGATATCGGTTTTCTTCAAGCCCGATCGCCGCCAGAGATCGTGGATCGAACGATAGCCCCCGTCGCGCTGCGCCACCAGCCTCCGCATCGCATCTTCAGAAAGGCCTTTTATCTGCCGGAATCCGAGGCGGACGGCCCGCTTGGATCGAATGACGCTGCGCATCTCGGCATGACGAAAATCGATTCGCCGCCGGTCAAAAACCGCCTCCTCCAAGAGACAATCCCAATCCGAGCGATTGATATCGGCTTCGCGGATCTCGACACCATGCTCCCGCGCATCGCGCACCAGCTGTGCCGGTGCATAGAACCCCATCGGCTGAGAGTTCAGCATCGCCGCGCAGAAAACGTCAGGATAGTAAGCCTTCATCCACGAGGAGGCGTAAACGAGCAGGGCAAAGGACGCCGCATGGCTTTCGGGGAAGCCGTACTCCCCAAAACCCTTGATCTGGTTGAAGCACTGCTCTGCAAATTCCTTGGGATAAGTCTTGGCAACCATTCCCTCGATGAACCGGCTTTCGAAGTTCCCGATCGTTCCTGTGCGCTTGAACGTCGCCATGGCTCGCCGCAGCTTGTCGGCTTCAGCCGGTTTGAAGCCCGCCGCGGTGATGGCGATCTGCATCGCCTGTTCCTGAAACAGCGGAACGCCGAGCGTCCTCTCCAGCACCGGTTTCAGCTCTTCGCTTGGATACTCGATCTTGACACCGCTTTTGAACTGCTCGCGCCGCTTGAGATAGGGATGCACCATATTGCCCTGGATCGGCCCCGGCCGGACGATCGCCACTTCGATGACCAGATCATAGAACCGATCCGGCTTCAGTCGTGGCAGCATGCTCATCTGCGCCCGGCTCTCGATCTGGAAGACACCAAGCGTATCGGCCCGGCACATCATCTCATAGACGGGCCTGCCCTCATCGCCATGTTCCCTGTTGCCGAGATCGGCAAGGGTCTTCCTGACCTCATAGTGATCCTCAAGAAGCGTGAAAGCCTTGCGCAGGCATGTCAGCATGCCGAGCGCCAGGACATCCACTTTCAGTATCCGGACATTGTCGAGATCATCCTTGTCCCACTCTATCATGTAGCGGCCGGGCATCGCCGTTTTCATGATCGGCACGATTTCGTCGAGCCGGTCACGCGTGATGACGAAGCCGCCGACATGCTGGGTCAGGTGCCGCGGAAAGGACAGAAGCTCGGAGGCATATTGCAGCACATTCCGGGTCATCGGATCGAACATGTCGAGACCAGCAGCCTTCGCCTCGCGCTCGGAGAGGCTATCGTCCGACCATCCCCAGACCAGGCTACCAATTGCCGACTGCACGTCTTCGGAAAGCCCGAAAGCCTTCGCCACCTCGCGCCCTGCCGAGCGCGTCCGGTAGGTGGTCACTCCTGCCGTCAACCCGGCATGATTTCGTCCATAGGCCTCGTAGATGAACTGGATGACCTCTTCGCGCCTGTCATGCTCGAAGTCGACATCGATATCAGGTGGTTCGTCACGATCCATGGAAATGAACCGGTCGAAGAGCAGGGTACTTTTTTTAGGATCGACTTCCGTGATCTCCAGACAATAGCAGATGACCGAATTGGCCGCCGAGCCTCGTCCCTGGCAGAGGATACTCTTCTCGTAGCGTGCGTAATGAACGATCCTGTGAACCGTCAGAAAGTAGGCCGCATAGTCTTTCTGTCTGACCAGATCGAGCTCGTAGTCGATCTGTTCCTGGATTTTTTCCGGCACCGCTTCTGGATGATACCGCTTGATCGCGCCCGCCCGCGTCAGCCGGTCCAGCGTCTCATATGCCGTTTCCCCAGGCGCATTTTCTGCCGGATAGTTATGGCTGATCTCGTCTAGGGAAAATTCCAACCCGGCAAAGAACCTGCCGGTATTCTCGATCGCCTCGGGATAGTTTCTGAAGAGCCGCGACATCTCCCTGTTGTCTTTGAGATAACGCTCGGCGTTCTGAGCCAGAAGAAAGCCAGCCTTGGGGATCGCCACATGCTCGCGAATGGCCGTCACGACATCGGACAGGGGTCTGCGGGTTCTGTCGTGATAGAGAGGCTGGTTGGTTGCGATCAACGGGACGCGATTTTCCGCCGCCACATTCGCGAAGGTCGCAAATGTCAGCGCATCATGGCCGTTATAGGCAGGGGTCAGGGCCAGAAACAGATTTGCACCAAACCGTTCCTTGAGGCGCCCGAGGCAATCCGAAAACTGATCCCTGCGGGCAGAGGCATTGAGAATGGTGGGGGAAGGAACGGCAGCCAGCATCATGCAGTCGCCCCATTCCATCATATCCGCCTCCTCCAGCAGACACGTCCCTTTGACCGCGCCGTCCTTCAGGTTTCCGGCGCTCAGAAGCCGGCAGAGATGCGCCCAGCCCTGCCGGTTCTTGGGATAGGCCAGGATGTCAGGCGTCTGATCACAAAAGACCAGACGAGCGCCTGGCTGGAACGGAACGGGCTGCAAAATGTCTTCCGCCTTCTCATCCTTTTCCAGCTTGCCCGCCAGCTTCCGCTCATACTTGCCGCGGAAAACCTTCGTCTGGGCATAGGCGCGCACGACACCCGCGACTGAATTCCGGTCAGCAATCCCGATGCCGGAAAGGCCGAGAATGGCTGCCTGAGTGACGATCTCCTCCGGCCTGGAGGCCCCTTCCAGGAAGGAGAAGTTCGTTCTCGCGCCGATTTCGAAAAAGGCCGGTGTCATGCGAAAACTCCATGCATGAACCATTGCGGCATATCCGGTCCGTAGTGACCTTCGCGATAGATCCAGAAGCGATAGCCTTTCTCATCCTCGACGCTGAAATAGTCCCGCTCCTTGGCATCCACGCCATCGATCCACCATTCCATGGCGATCCGCTCCGGACCTTCGCTTTTCAGGATGCGGTGCCGGATACGCCGCCAGCGAAAATACGCCGGAGCTCCATCTGGAACTTCGGCAGCAAAGGCCTCCATCGGTTCGGGCATGGCAAGCAGCCGAACGGGTCTATCGCCCCTTGCCATCGGAGCGGCCAGCTCTCGGGGCGATTTGTGCAAGGTCTCGATCGCCGGAACGGCAAAGACCGCACGTTCCGGAACGTGACTTTCACGCTGTTCGAAACGGATCAGGCATTCCTCGCCAAGACGGGCAGAAACCTTGTCCACGAACCCGGCAAGCGAGACCGCCGTCTGCCGTTCTCCCTCAAAATCATCCTGTTCGTTTTGGAAGTTTTCATGCCTGAGGACATTGATCCGCAGGATCTCGAAACCATAGCCGGCATCGAGATCATCGTGAATTGCTGTCAGCCGCTCGCAGAACAGGCTGGCAATGCGCTGCGGATCACGCAATGGCCGGGAGGTACCGGCAGAAATTCGAAAGACGCAGCCATCCACCCGGAACAGCACCAATTCGAAGACCCTTCCGCCAATGCCTTGCGTCTCAAGCGAAGGCTGCAACGCATGCGCAACCTGACCTGCAAGAAGGAGAATGTCCTCTTCGGCCGTGATCGCCTCGGCAAGCCGCCGCTCTGCCGATAGGCTGGCAATAGGCAAGCGGGGAGAAACGGGCTCCTCATCCAGGCCCAGCGCCTGATCGAGCCGCAAAAGAACAAGTGCGCCGAAGCGGCGGGTGAGAGGCGCACGGGGCGCCTGCATGAGATCGCCGATATAGCGGAGGCCGAGTTTCTGCAGGGCTGCAACGACAGGCGCATCGAGGCGGAGTGCGGTGACCGGCAGAGGTTCGAGAACAGCACCCGCCTCATCCTCGGCAATCACCCCGCCTTCGCCAAAGCGGCTGACGGCCCAGGACAGTCCGGGCGACGAGGAAATCGCGCCCCCAACATCCAGGCCCATCTGATGGAGCCGCAAGAGGATATCTTTCAGCATCGCCCTTTCCCCACCGAAAAGATGAGAGCAGCCGGTAATATCGAGAAACAGCCCGTCCTTGCCGTCGAGGGCGACCAGCGGCGTGTAGCGGTCGCACCAGTCGGCGATCGCATCCAGCAAGCGCCGGTCGGCAGCAGCATCTTCCTCGATGACGTCGATGACCGGGTGAATGGCGCGGGCTTCGGCAACGCCAAGCCCTTTCCTGAGGCCGAGTTTCTCGGCCTTTTCGTCGAGCGCCGTCAGCCGCATCGTATTGTCGGACCGGCCCGAGCAGACGATCGGCGCCGCGTCAGGATGCCCTTTCGAACGCCACGAGAGACCCCATCTCGTGCGGGCGATCCTGTCCGTGGAGAGATGCGGAAAATGCAGCGCCAGAATGCGCTGCGCGCTCGCCTGGAAAGCGAGTGACGGCTGATTGTTCGACGGTGAGAAACTGGCGGTCATGGGGGTTCCACTCCAGGAAGAGGGAGAGGGGGGCCGGATTGCGGCTCTTCTCCAGGGTGAGATGAAAAACCGGATTGCCGATGCTGCCGCCCAGCATCGAACCATCCGGCAGAGGCCGTTCCCGCGCGGGCGCAGGTTCGGCAAGAAAACGGACATGGGCGCTGCTTGCCTCTTCCTCCCCTGATTGCCGCAGGAGCAGGAGAGAGCGGCCAGCCGATTTCGCCCTGAGATGAAAGCGCCGGCTCTCGGCAAGGCCGAAAGATTTCGGATTGCCGCGAATTTCCAGGATCGTCGTGATGAAAGCACCGCTTTCCAGCGCCGTCTCCGCAAGCCAGAGCGCATCCTCCAGCTTGCGCGGACTTGCATGCAGAAAGAGCTCCGGCCGCAATCCGAAATCCTTGAGCCCCACCGCATAGGGCACACCGGCCTCGATCGATCCGACCTTGTCGGCGATCCAGAGAACGGGATTTTTTTCCTCTGCCCGATGCTGCAGCGCTGCCGCGAGCGCCAGAGCAAAGCCGCTGCTGACGCCCGCATCACGAAACATCCGGGTGCGGATTTCAATCAAGGCATCGAGCGGCAAGCCGCCTTCGAGGGCTTCGTCCAGCTGAGGAACGCCGAAGGAGAATTGTGGTGCCTTCCCCCCCTTTCGTGGTGCATTTCCGGCAGCCGCAGCTTCCTGCTCCGCTGCTGCCAGCGCCGGAACCGGTTTGCCCTCGAGTTTCGCAATGGTTTCGCGGAGCGCAAAAAGCCGCTCGCGCGTCACGGCCGTCTGTGCCATGACGTTCACTCCAAGTCAGAATTGTTCCTGTTATGTTCTTATGGATTCCAGACCTGTCAGGAAGAGTCAACAGCGATTTGATGTGAATTTATTCCTGCCGTTGATTCCACACTCGAAAATCCTTCGCAAAGGTTCTATATGGGCGGCAAAGAAAGGGGTTTTTGATGGCCCGCATAGACCAGAGCGAGGATTGGCGTGATCGCCATGCACCGACGCTCAGCTCATTTGAATCGCTGGCGATGGAGGCCTACAGCCACCTGCCGGACGAATTTCGTTCTCTGACCGCCAATCTGACGATCGAGATCGAAGATTTTCCTGATGACGACGTTTTCGAGGATATGGCGCTGGAAACGCCTTTCGATCTGCTCGGCCTTTTCGAGGGCCGGGGCATTTCGGAACGTTTCACGATGGAAACCGGCGAACTGCCCAACCGCATCCGCCTCTACCGTCGTCCGATCCTCGATTACTGGGCCGAGAACGACGAAACGCTCGGCGATATCATCACCCACGTCCTCATCCACGAAATCGGCCACCACTTCGGCCTCAGCGATGACGACATGGAGCGGATCGAAGAAAGCGCCGAAGAAGCAGCCGACCGATAGATATTACTGCTCGGAGAGCTTCATATCCGGGTGGTAGTCCTTGCCTTCGACGTCCTTGACGATCGCCTGGGCAGCGATGACCTGCTTGGTCTCGGCGTTGAAGGTGACCGAGGGAGAGCCCTGCAGCGACCAGCCCTTGTTGAGGGCATCGGTGACGCGGTGGCAGAAGGCGGCATCGTCCTGGCCGGTCAGAAGGCGGTAAAGCTTCATATCATGATTTCCGTTCAGCAATGAGGCGGGATTTATGAACCAGACCTTCGGCCTGGGCAAGATGCAGACGCTCGATCATCCGGCCGTTTGAATTGATGACGTTGAGGCCATCGGTCGCAGGATCGGCAAAGGCAGCGATGATCTCCTCGGCTTCGCGGATTGCCGCCTCACCAGGCGCAAAATGCCGGTTGGCGGCATCGATCTGCGCCGGATGGATCAGCATCTTGCCGTCGAAGCCCATGGCGCGTGCCTGCGCGCATTCGGCCTCGAAGGCATCCGCATCCTTGAAATCGTTGAAAACGCTGTCGATCGCATCGAGGCCGTAAGCCCGCACAGCGAGGATCACCTGCATCAGCCATGGCACCAGATAGGTCCGCCCCGGCTGCGGCAACACGCCAGTTTCCTTGCGCAGGTCGTTGAGACCGACGACGAAGCAATCGAGCCTCGAGCCAGCGGTGCGCCCGAATTCAGCGATCGCCGCGCTGTTCAGAATACCCCGCGGCGTCTCGATCATCGCCCAGATCCGGAGCGTATCAGGCGCGTCGGCATCGCCAAGCATGTCACTGATCGCCATGACATCCTGCGGCTCGCTGACCTTCGGCAGAAGCACCGCATCCGGCTCCAGGGCGCGCACCAGCTCCATATCGGCAAGGCCGAAACCGGAAGAGAGCGCATTGATGCGGATGATCCTCTCTTTGCCTTCGAGCGCCGGGCCAGCAAAGAAAGCCTTCAGGTTTTGCCGCGCCTCATCCTTCTTTTCCGGTGCAACCGAATCCTCCAGATCGAAGATCACGGCATCGCAATCCAGCACATGGGTCTTCTCCAGCGCCCGGGCATTGATCGCGGGAACGCTCAGCACCGAACGGCGCAGAGTAAAGGAACGGGCAGGGGAATTTCGGCTCATCACGAATGTGTGCCAAGCTTTGTGAAGGCTGACAAGACAACAAAAAGCCATGCTTGCCTTGCAAGGAGGGAAATCAAGGACCACATTCCTTTCGAAGAGAGGTCTAGAATTATGCAGAATATCCGTTCCATCTTCCTCATGCTGGCAGGCGTCACCGTATTCGTGGCGCTGGCGCTGTTCACCTTCTCGGTCACGCTCACCGTCGGCGTCATCCTGACCGTGCTGATGGTTGGCCGCGCAATGTCGCTGAAGATGAAACCGGCTCCGGTGCGCGCCAAGGCGAAGACCCAGCAGCGCGAAATGCGCATCTGGAACGATGGCCGCGGCACGATCATCGATCTCTGATTTCAGAGCCAGCTTAAGCCTTCACGAAAAATTCTTCAGGGCGCTGTAGGCGCGCGTGTGATCTCTACGTCCTTGAGACGGACGGCTACGATGCCGGACCTTCAAAATCAGGAGATGGAGGAAAGAATGAGCACGACGGAAAACGCACCCGCCAAGATGCCGCCGGTCAAGAATGGCCTGCTGCCCTATCTGACTGTGGATGGCGCTCTCAAGGCTGCGGAATTTTACAAGAAGGCATTCGGCGCCGAAGAGGCCTATGTCGTTCCGGCCGACGAAAAGGGCCGGACGATGCATGTGCATCTCTACATCAATGGCAGCTCGCTGATGCTGTCGGATGCCTATCCCGAATATGGCCATCCCTTCAAAGGTCATGAAGGCTTCGCCATCCAGCTTGTCATTGACGATATCGATGCCTGGTGGAACCGCGCGGTCGCTGCCGGCGCCGAAGTCATCATGCCGATCGAGCTGATGTTCTGGGGCGACCGCTACGGCCAGTTGCGCGATCCCTTCGGCGTCATCTGGGGTCTGAACGAGGCATCGAAATAGCCGCCCATGCGATGCGGCAGGCTGCGCGAAACGCCGCGCAGCCGCCACTTTGGAAAGATTCTCCTTCATTTCGGCAAAAAACTGGACTAGATGCTGATCAACGAAAGTACATCCGCTGAATTTGGAGTCTAGGTCATGGATAAATTCGTGAAGCTCACCGGCGTTGCCGCGCCCTTGCCCGTCGTCAACATCGACACGGACATGATCATCCCGAAGGATTATCTGAAGACCATCAAGCGCACCGGCCTCGGTACCGGCCTCTTCGCCGAAGCCCGCTACAACGAAGACGGCTCGGAAAATGCCGATTTTGTGCTGAACAAGGCCGCTTACCGCGATGCTAAGATCCTGGTTGCCGGCGATAATTTCGGCTGCGGCTCTTCGCGCGAACACGCCCCGTGGGCGCTGCTCGACTTCGGCATCCGCTGCGTCATTTCCACCAGCTTCGCCGACATTTTCTACAACAACTGCTTCAAGAACGGCATCCTGCCGATCAAGGTCAGCCAGGAAGATCTCGACAAGCTGATGGACGACGCGTCGCGCGGCTCCAACGCCATTCTGACCGTCGATCTGGAAAATCTCGAGATCACCGGCCCGGATGGCGGCTCGATCAAGTTCGATCTCGACGCGTTCAAGCGCCACTGCCTGCTGAACGGCCTCGACGATATCGGCCTGACGATGGAAAAGAGCAAGGCGATCGACAGCTTCGAAAAGCAGAACAGCGCTTCGCGCCCCTGGGCTGCCTGAAACATCGGAAACGACGGACAAAAAAGCCGGGCTCTCGCCCGGCTTTTTTCATTTTGATTAGAGAAACCGCTCTTTCCAGACCTTGAGCTTGTCGAGCGAAACGCCGATACCGCCGCAGACTTCGATCAGCGGATTTTCGAAGCGCGACAGCAGACCGGCATGGACATCGGCGACCGCAAGTGCGGCCCCGCAGGCGGGCTCGACGAGAATGCGGTGAGCATCCGCAAATTTCAGGCAGGCGGCCACCGCTTGCGCATCGGTCACCGTCACGCTTTCGATCGGATGATGGCTGGGCAGATCGAAGACATGCTGCGCCACCTGCCGCGCACCGAGCGAATTGGCGATCGAGGTGATCGCAGGCAGGGTGATGCGCTCCTTCGCCTTCAGCGCCTCATGGAAGGAAGCAGCTCCTTCGGTCTCGACGGCAATCACAGGCACATTATCAAGACCATTGCGCTTCAACCCGGCAACGATACCGGCAAGCAGGCCGCCGCCACCGACGCTGACGACGACGCAGTCGAATTTTGCGCCTGAAGCCACAGCTTCATCGATCAGCGTTCCATGCCCTTCCCAGAGCAGCGGATGGTCGAAGGGATGAACATAGGCGGCATTCCGGGCTTCGGAGAGTTTGATCGCATAGGCGTTCGCCTCATCGAAGACCGAGCCGTGAACCAGCACAGAAGCCCCGGCCGCCTCGATCAACTGCCGAACTTCGGCGGATGTCGTCTCCGGCACGACAATGGTCACGGGCACGCCGAGCGCCCGCCCGGCAAAGGCCGCCGCGATCCCAGCATTGCCGCCTGATGCGCAGAAGATTTCCTTTGCCCCATTCTCCACCTCATGTTGGCAGAGCCTGCTGACGCCGCGCATCTTGAAGCTTCCGGATGGCTGCAAGGCATCGAGCTTCAGCCATAGCGGCTTGCCGCTGGCGCTGTAATCGGCGGCGCTGCGCAGGAGAGGGGTGTTGAGATGCAATGGGGACGGGGACATTTTCAATTCCATTTCTTGAAACCTGACGGTCTTCTTGGCCCGGAGACAAGCAGGGGTCAACACTTCGCTGCCGGCCGGCACCGCGGCAAACCGTACCGATTCAGCCTCTCCCTTGCTTGAAATGCCGATTTCCGGGGTCTAAGAAGCCGCAGCTTGTTTTTCCTTCGGAGGGTTTCATGACAGCGCGCAATCTCTTCCTGCTGCCGGGCGACGGCATTGGTCCTGAAGCCATGGGCGAAGTCCGCAAGATCATCGCCTACATGAACGAGGAGATGAAATCAGGTTTCGTGACCGACGAAGGCCTCGTCGGCGGCTCGGCCTATGACGCACATGGCCAGGCGATCTCGGAAGCCGACATGCAGAAGGCGCTCGCCGCCGATGCCGTTCTCTTCGGCGCCGTCGGCGGCCCGAAATGGGATGCCGTACCTTACGAAGTTCGTCCGGAAGCCGGCCTGCTGCGCCTACGCAAGGATCTGGAGCTCTTCGCAAACCTTCGCCCGGCGATCTGCTATCCGGCACTCGCTTCCGCCTCCTCGCTGAAGCCGGAGCTGGTCGAAGGCCTCGATATCCTCATCATCCGCGAACTGACCGGCGGCGTCTATTTCGGCGAACCGAAGGAGATCATCGATCTCGGCAACGGCCAGAAGCGCGGCATCGATACGCAGGTCTACGACACCTACGAGATCGAACGCATTGCCGGCGTGGCCTTCGAAATGGCCCGCACTCGCCAGAACCGCGTCTGCTCGATGGAAAAGCGCAACGTCATGAAGTCTGGCGTGCTCTGGAACCAGGTGGTGACGGCGACACACAAGGAAAAATATTCCGACGTCCAGCTCGACCATATGCTGGCAGACGCCGGCGGCATGCAGCTCGTCCGCGCGCCGAAGCAGTTCGACGTCATCGTCACCGACAACCTATTCGGCGACATGCTCTCCGACGTTGCCGCCATGCTGACGGGTTCGCTCGGCATGCTGCCGTCGGCTTCGCTCGGCGCGCCTGATGGCAAGACCGGCAAGCGCAAGGCGCTCTACGAGCCGGTCCATGGCTCGGCCCCTGACATTGCCGGCAAGGGCATCGCCAACCCGATCGCCATGATCGCCTCCTTTGCTATGTGCCTGCGTTACTCCTTCAACATGGTCACCGAAGCCGACAACCTCGAAAAAGCGATCGCCAACGTTCTCGACAAGGGCATCCGCACCGGCGACATCATGGCCGACGGCTGCAAGCAGGTCGGCACCATCGAGATGGGCGCGGCAATCCTTGCGGAATTCAAGGCGCTCTCGGCCTGATATTTCACGTGAAACGCTTTTCAAGGCCCTTCGCGCAGCCGCGCGGAGGGCTTTTTCATTGAAGCCGGCTCCTCGTCTCCCTATCTCCCCCGTGCCAACGACGAAGGGACAGAATGAGCGACACCGCCGGACCGAAGCCAGGCTTCCGAACCTATCTGAAGAAGCGCTATGAGGCGCGGCGCACGATCCATCGGCGGGTTCCCTGGAAGGCCTTCGCGCTCTTCGCCATTAATACCGTCGCCATCGCCTTCTTCGTCTTCGACCGGCCGCTGGGCCAAGCGGTAAAGAGCCTTTCGCCGCCGCTCGTCTCGTTTGCAGGCGACGTCACCGATATCGGCAGGCTCGCCTGGATTCTTGCCGGTCTGCTGACGATCCTGGTCACCGGCTACGTGGTTCGCCGCCGCCTCTGGAAGGTGCGCAGGCGATTCCGCATGGCCTATTTCGGCCAGATGGCCGCCTATGTCGGCCTTTCCGTCATCCTGGCCAGCGCCATCGCCAACCCGCTGAAATTCCTGATCGGCCGCGCCCGGCCGCTGCTTTACGAGCAGGAAGGCATCTTCAGCTTCACGCCCTTCAGCTGGGATTTTCTGCACCAGAGCTTTCCGTCCGGGCATTCGGCCAATATTGGCGCGCTGTTCATGTCTCTGGCGCTGCTCTTTCCGCGCTTCCGGCTGGTGTTCATCGGCATCGGCCTCTGGCTCGGCGCGACACGCGTCATCATCGGTGTCCATTATCCAAGCGACGTCGCGGCCGGATTGGCGCTCGGCGCATGGCTTGCCTTCGCGCTGTCGATTGCTTTCGCGCGTTTCGGCTTCGTCTTCTCAGTCGGCCGTGAAGGCTGGCCAATACCGCGGCTCAGCCGTCTGATCTGACCGTCTTCGTAAAAAAACTGTCGCCACCCGATGCTACCGTCGCACTGTTCTCGATATTGATTTTTGAACGGATCGAATTGGATGCAGGCGATACTTTCTTCGCTCGACAGGCGCTGGCGGCGCAGCACCTGCCGGATGCCACAACTGCGCTGGCAGACCTGCCTGTTCATCACTTTCAATGCCGTTCTGCTCTCCATGCTGCTGCTGGATGGTCCTGTCGGCGCCGGGCACGTGCCGCCCGCCATGCGCCGCCTCGGCCGTATCCTCACAGATTTCGGCACCTCCGGCTGGATCATCATCACCAGCGCCTTTCTCTTCTTCGAAGGCCTTGCAGCTCTTCGCGTCGTCAGATCGCTGCGCACCCGCATTCAAGCACTGCAGATGTGCTGGATCGGCGCCTATCTGTTGATCTCCATCGCGCTCTCCGGCATCCTCGCCAACATCCTCAAGCGGGTGATCGGCCGCGCCCGGCCGCAGCATTTCGACGACTACGGGATCTTTTCCTTCTCGCCCTTATCCGGACACGCAGCCTTCGAAAGCTTCCCTTCGGGACATGCGACGACGATCGGTGCCTTCTTCGCCGCGCTATCGCTTCTCTTTCCCCGATACCGCGTCGTTTTCCTCGCCTGTGCCCTATGGCTCGGCATGACCCGCGTTATGGTCAGCGCTCACTATCCGAGCGACGTAATTGCCGGACTGGCGCTGGGTGGCTGGTTCTCGTTGATGATCGCCATCGTCTTTTCGCACTACGGCGTGCTCTTCAAGCTCGCTGACGGCTGGCCCGCTCCGAAACGGCTGCTGCGCGCATAAAAAACCCGGCGCCTTGTGAGCGCCGGGTTCTGTCGTCTCAATCTATCCAATCTTAGTCGGCGTGGATATCGCGGTTCTTGGTTTCCGGCAGGAACAGCAGGCCGATGACCAGCGTGATGCCTGCGAAGACGATCGGATACCAGAGACCGTAGTAGATGTCGCCGGCAGCCGCGCTCATCGCGAAGGCCGTTGCCGGAAGCAGACCGCCGAACCAGCCGTTGCCGATATGGTAGGGCAGCGACATGCCGGTGTAGCGGATACGGGTCGGGAAGAGCTCGACCAGAAGCGCTGCGATCGGGCCGTAGACCATCGTCACGTAGAGCACGAGAACGAAGAGTACGGCGATCGTACCGATCCAGTTGACGCGTGCCGGATCAGCCACCATGGCGAAGGTGCCGCCACCGGCGACCGTATAGACCGCCATGTCGGTGACGCCATTGGCTTCCTCAGCCGTCAGCAGCTTGCCAGCGATCAGCTTGTCGGCAGGCGAGGTTTCCTTCTCGCCGGCGCGGATCGTCTCGGCGTTCAGGTTGAGCTCCGGGTTAGCCGCGATAAAGGCATCGAGCTTGGAATCCGGAACCTTGGCGGCGCCGCGGTTCAGCGGGTAACCGGCATCGTGAAGCGCAATATTGGTGCTCTTCTCGAAGGCTGCGGTCATGCCCTTGGCCTTGTCGCCAGCGGCGATGACGTCGAAGCTGGTGATGGTGGCATCGCTGATCTTGACCGTTGCCGGCTGTCCGGCAGGGCCGGGCACCACGTCGTAAGGCACGGAGTTCTTGGTCAGGAACGCCGTTGCCACGTCGCAGGAGCTGGTGAACTTCGACGTACCGGTCGGGTTGAACTGGAACTTGCAGTCTGCCGGATCGGCGGTCACCGTTGCGCGGATCGAAGCCTGTGCCTCATAGAGGGCCGGATTGGCCATATAGGTCATCGCCTTGAACAGCGGCTGGTAGGTGATGGCGGCGATAAGCAGACCCGCCATGATGATCGGCTTGCGGCCGATCTTGTCCGACAGCGAGCCGAAGACGACGAAGAACGGTGTCGCCAGGATCAGCGCGATCGCCACCATGATATTGGCCGACTGCAGATCCACCTTCAGAACGTTCTGCAGGAAGAACAGCGAATAAAACTGACCGCCGTACCAGACGACAGCCTGACCCATCGTTGCACCGAGCAGCGCGATGATGGCGATCTTGGCATTCTTCCAGGTGCCGAAGGCTTCCGTCAGCGGTGCCTTCGAACCCTTGCCCTCCGCCTTCATCTTCTGGAAGGCCGGGGATTCGTTCATCTTCAGACGAATCCAGACCGAAACGCCGAGCAGCAGAATGGAAACCAGGAACGGAATGCGCCAGCCCCAGGCCGCAAATGCCGTCGTACCGAGTATCTGCTGCACACCGATAATGACGATCAGCGACAGGAAAAGGCCGAGCGTTGCCGTCGTCTGGATCCAGGATGTGAAGTAGCCGCGTCGGCCATTCGGCGCGTGTTCCGCGACATAGGTCGCAGCACCGCCATATTCACCGCCGAGCGCCAGACCCTGCAGCAGGCGGAGCACGATCAGGATGATCGGAGCCGCGATGCCGATGGTCGCCGCACCCGGAAGGATACCGACGAGGAAGGTCGAGAAACCCATGATCAGGATCGTGACCAGGAAGGTGTATTTGCGGCCGACGAGATCGCCGAGGCGGCCGAAGACCAGAGCGCCGAATGGACGGACCAAGAAGCCTGCCGCGAAGGCAAGAAGCGTGAAGATGTTGCGCGTGGCTTCGGGATACTGGGTGAAATAGGTGGCACCGATATAGGTTGCGAGCGCACCATAGAGATAGAAATCATACCATTCGAAGACCGTACCGAGCGACGAGGCGAAGATGACCTTCCTTTCCTCGCCAGTCATCGGACGGGCTTTTGCGCTCTCGGCGCTTGCGATATTTGCCATTGTCTGTCCTCCACAGAATGATGAGCAGCAAGGCGCGTCCCAAACTCTCCTCAAAGTATGCCCCTGGACGCGGCTCGCCTGTGAAGAGTGTGGCAGAAAAGGATTCGGATAAAGAGAGCGGCTTTGGGATTATGACTTTAGTCTAACGTGTTTGCACAGCTTCGCGTAGCAGCCTGCATTATCACGCCCTCAGGGCTTCAGCCGGAGATTGCCGGTAGGCCAGAATCGCAGGCAGCGCAGCAAGAACGGCGCCAAATGCAATCAGCACTCCGGCCATCATCAGGTCGGCCCGGACAAAGCCCACCGGCATGACAATACCGCTGCTGGCGCTGAAGAAACCGGAAAGTAGAGACGCTGCGCAATAGCCCAGCGCAAAACCGCCCGCGATGCCAAGGGCGATCAGCGCAAAGAACTCGCCCCAGACAATACCGAAGATGGCCAGGCGCGGCGCGCCGAACGCCCTGAGCGCTCCGATCTGGCGGCGGCGCTGACCGATATGGATGACGGTCACCAGGATCAGCGATGCGGCGACCAGCCCCTGTGCGCCGGATGCCACCGCGACCAGAATACGCTTCGCATCGCCGAGCGTTGCGTAAAGATTGGTCAGCACTTCGCCCGGAAAGACCGCGACCGTGTTGCCGCTGCGATAGTCCTGCCGCAGCTTGTAGGCATCCGCGATCGACTTCGGCTTGACGAGAATGGCGGGCAGGCCAGGCAAGTCGCCGGACCAGCTATCATCGACCGCGTGATCACCCTCGTGATCGTGGTCCTCATGGGCCGCATTATCGGATTCAAGGCCATGGATATGCCAGACCGCTTGGATCGGTACCAGGATCGCCCGGTCCCAG
The DNA here is from genome assembly GCF_056400165.1 of Rhizobium sp. 01L410. Taxonomy (NCBI): domain Bacteria; kingdom Pseudomonadati; phylum Pseudomonadota; class Alphaproteobacteria; order Hyphomicrobiales; family Rhizobiaceae; genus Rhizobium; species Rhizobium sp. 01L410. Next base: position 102,793 of record NZ_JBFTST010000004.1, on the reverse strand, counting down.
GCGGTCCCGGTCGGCTTCATGCGGCCGGTCACGCGATAAGCGATTTCGGTATGGGTGTGACCGCCGGTTTCGACTGAGCCATGCATCGGCTTGATCTCAAATCCGAGCGGCAAGCTGACCGCTGCGCCGACAACGGCTTCGTTCTCCGCGGCAAAGCCACGACCCTCGCTGAACCCGCCGGAGAGATTGTCGGGCAGGGCCAGGCTGGTGCCGGCGATCGGATAGCCGGAAAAGGAATCGCCGAAGCCGATCGGCGAAACCCAGGCGACCCGCGGATCGGCAGCCAGCTTGGAGAGAATACTACCCGGCATCAGCGGCAAGGGCGAGGGCTGCAGGAAGACGGATGACAGCACAAGCTGCGTCTCGCTGCCGCCAGCGCCGATCACGAGATCGAACCTGTCGGCCGCCCGCGCGCTGCCGAGCCGTAACGCCCTTTCCTGCAGGACGACAGCAACGCCGAGTGCCGTTGCCAGGGCAACCAGCAGGACCACGACGAGCGAACCTGCCCAGAGTCGGCGAAGATCGGCGGCCATGAACCGGATCATGCCGCCACCTCGTTGCTGAAGGCGTCTTCAACGATGCGTCCCGAGGACAGCAGCAGGCGGCGGTCCATGCGGCCTGACAGATGCGGATCATGCGACACGACGATCAGCGTGCTGCCTTCCGCAATCGCCAGATCAAGCAGCAGGTCGCCGATGACGCGGCCGGTTTCGGCATCAAGGCTGGCGGTCGGCTCGTCTGCGACGATGACGCCCGGCTTGCGCAAAAGCGCACGCGCAATCGCCACCCGCTGCATCTCGCCGCGCGACATCGTCTCGATGTTCTGATTGGGCCGTGAAAGGCCGGTCCGCATCAGCAGTTCATGCGCACGCAGCACCATCTGAGCATCAGCAACACGCGACAGACGGGCGGGCAATAGAATGTTCTCGATGGCCGAAAGCCCCGGAAACAGATGAAAATCCTGCATTACGAGTCCGATGTTACCCGCTCTGAAGCGGTCGCGGTGGCTCTCGGACAAAGCGCAGATATCGTCACCGTTCCAGCAGACGGATCCGCGCACCGCACGTTCCAACCCGGTAATGATGTTGACGAAGGTGCTCTTGCCTGAGCCGGAAGCCCCGGTCACCGCAACCCGGCTGCCGGCAGACAGCGCCAGCGCGCCGATCTCAAGCGCCGGTGCGTTGAGTCCGCTGAACGTCACCGACAGATTGCTGATCTCGAGCGCCAGCATCAGACCGCTGAATATTCGGCCTGGCGCAGGCGCAGCAGGCTGACGAAGCCGGTTTCGGGATCGGTCCACGAGCCGTATTCGAGAATGCCGCGCACTTCGATCGTCTGGCTGGGCTGCACGAAGGTCTGCTTCTCGTCGAGATAGACGACGGCGATATTGTCGGGCCAGTCGGCATCAGACGAGCAGAATGGGCAGAGCGACATCGGAATTTCCGTCAGCACGAAAAACTGCGCTTCCGCTTTCAACGGCGGCGCCATGAAGCCGCGCATGCTGATTTGCCTGCCGGCGAGCGCCTTCACCTTTATTCGACGCCGAGAACGCCGAATTTCCCATAGAGCTCATCGAAGCTGAGCGTTGCGTCGGCAGCTTCGACACATCTTGCAGACATCAGCACCGGCAATGCCATCATCATACCGAAAAGGCTCCGGCGTGTGATCCTATGCATATCAAACTCCTTGCAAGTTCCCGGCCGCAGATCGGCGGCCGGGAAGATTACGCGGAAGAGGCGGTTCACCGCGCTCCGTCAGTTGGTCTGTTTGACACCGAGTGCAAAAGCGTCGGCGAGTACCTTGTAGACATCGCTCTGCTCCATGTAACCGCGGAAGCCTTCGGAGCCCGGACCATCCGACTGCAGGACGACGTCATCGACGGCATGAACGCCGCTGTCGCTGCTCTTCGGAATGTTGCCCTGAACGAACACGGCACCGGGAACATCCTTGTATTGTTCGTTGGCGACATATTCCTTCTTTTCGTTCTGCACGGCAGGAACGAACGGACCGTCGAGCTTCGGGCGGAACGTCTCGTAATGGTCGGGGCCGTTATTCGCACTGAGGAAGAGGCGGCGCGTGACGTCGATCTTGTCGGGATAGCCGTCGCCGTTGTCGTCGGTATAATTCGGGAAGCCCGCTTCGGCATAGGTGCCTACCTTTTCGCGCATCTCCGTGCCCGGCTTTTCGTCATCGACAGTACCGATGATCGAAACGCCATGGGTGTGGTCGCCGGTGACGACGATCAGCGTATCGGGATGGGCCTTCTGGAATTCGCGGGCAAGGCCGACGACCTTGTCGAATTCGATGGTGTCGACGACGGCGCGGTCCCAATCGAGCGGATGGGACATCTTGTCGATCGACGAACCCTCGACCATCAGGAAGAAACCGTCGGGGTTCTTGGACAGGCGATCGAGCGCGACCGTTGCCATCTCGACGAGACCCGGCTGGTTCGGGAATTTCTCGACGGTGCCCTTTTTTAGAAATTCGCGATCGAGCGTGACGTCCATGTTGCCGGTATGGAAGAGACCGAGAAGGTTGCCTTCAGCCGATGCGTTGGCTGCAAGCTCGTTCTTGTCGATGGCAAGCTTGTAGCCGGCGTCCTGGAAGAGCTTGATGTAGTCCTTGTCATCCTTGCGCTTGGAGCCCGGAATGTTCTTTCCGAGGAAGTAGGCAGAACCGCCGCCGAGGACGACTTCCGGCTTCACATCGAGAAGCATCCCGACGATATCGGCCTTGTCGTTGCGATTGCGCGTGTGGGAGACAACCGCAGCCGGTGTGGCGTCCTCGATTTCGGCGGTCGCGACAATGCCGATCGACTTCTTGGTCTGGCGGCGGATCGCTTCCGCAATCGTCTCCACGCGCGGGTCGTCGAGCGAGTCGGGCGTGCGGTCCGCATAAACGCCGATCGCGTTGACGGCTGTCTTGTGGCCCGTCATGTAGGCCGACATGGTATTGGCGGAGTCGGTGGCGACAGCGTTGGTTGCCGATGTGCCGATGAAAGCTGCCGGCGGCACATCGTCCATGTTGAGGCGGCCATTTGCCTTGCCTTCGGTCATACCCTTAGACATGATGCGGGCAGCGGTGCGATGCGCAACGGACAGGCCGTCGCCGATCAGGAAGATGACGTTCTTGGCTTTCGGCGCGTCGCCGGTGCCATAGACGTTCCAGGTAACCGACTTCTTCTCGTCGCCGGCGGAGACTTCGACCTTGTAGTCGCCGGGTGCGGCGATCGTCAGGCCACGCAGGATGACGGCGGAACCGAGTGCCTTGTCGTCCTTACCCTTTTCAAGCTCTACAAACTTGGCCTCGCCCCCGAGAGCCGTCTTGTAGTCCTGACCGTTGACCGTGATCTTCACGTCCTCGGGCTCTACCTGCTTGCTGAGCTCAACCTTGAAGTCAAATGGCGAACCGGCAAGAATCGTTGCGCGATCAAGCGGATAAAGCGTGGTCGCCTGCGCGGCACCGGCAAGAATCGTCGTGGCCGCCAGAGCGGCAAAAATCATACGCATGGAAAACCCCCGTTTTCGTTGCAGTAAATGAACAACGGGCCGGAGATAGCCTTGGGGGATGACATGTCGATGACACCGGTATGACAATCTGCCGCACCGACACCAGGCGCCGCCCGCAGGCGTAAAAACCTTGACTCCTGTGGAAAACGTTTTATGAGCAACGGCGGAAAAGGAATTATCCATGGTTCGCTTCGAACACGCCATTGCTGCATGCAATGACCGGGCACTGAGTGCCGGGGTGGATATTGCCGTTCCGGTTTCTTCCAAAACCAAGGCCAAAACGACGACGAAAACCGTCTGACGTCTCTGGCCTGCCGCTCTCTCCCCGGCTCGGCTGGGGACAGGAAGCCGCGATGATTTCGCGCTTTCCCCCCTCACCGGACAAGAGGAGAGAAGAGAAAGAGAGCTGAAAATGGGTTTCAAAGTAGCAGTCGCGGGAGCAACCGGAAATGTCGGCCGGGAAATGCTCAACATCCTCTCCGAGCGTGGCTTTCCGGCTGACGAAGTCGTAGCACTTGCCTCCTCGCGTTCGCAGGGCACGGAAGTGTCCTACGGCGACAAGACGCTGAAGGTCTTCAATCTCGAAAACTACGATTTCTCCGACACCGACATCTGCCTGATGTCTGCCGGCGGCGAAGTCTCCAAGAAGTGGTCGCCGAAGATCGGCCAGCAGGGCTGCGTCGTCATCGATAATTCCTCGGCCTGGCGCTATGATCAGGACGTGCCGCTGATCGTGCCGGAAGTGAACCCGGACGCCATCACCCAGTTCACCAAGCGCAACATCATTGCCAATCCGAATTGCTCGACCGCCCAGCTCGTCGTCGCGCTGAAGCCGCTGCATGATTTCGCCAAGATCAAGCGCGTCGTCGTCTCCACCTACCAGTCCGTTTCCGGCGCCGGCAAGGATGGCATGGACGAGCTCTTCAACCAGACGCGCGCCGTCTTCGTTGCCGATCCGATCGAGAACAAGAAGTTCACCAAGCGCATCGCCTTCAACGTCATTCCACATATCGATAGCTTCATGGAAGACGGCTATACGAAGGAAGAGTGGAAGGTTCTGGCCGAAACCAAGAAGATGCTCGACCCGAAGATCAAGGTCACCTGCACCGCAGTTCGCGTGCCTGTCTTCATCGGCCATTCGGAATCGGTCAACATCGAATTCGAAAACGAGATCACCGCCGATCAGGCCCGCGACATCCTGCGTGATGCACCGGGCTGCCTCGTCATCGACAAGCATGAGAACGGCGGCTACATCACGCCTTACGAATCTGCCGGTGAAGACGCCACCTTCATCTCGCGTATCCGCGAAGATGCGACGGTCGAAAACGGTCTCAACATGTGGGTCGTTTCCGACAACCTGCGCAAGGGTGCCGCGCTGAACGCCATTCAGATTGCCGAGCTTCTCGTCAATCGTGGCCTCATCAAGCCGCGCAAGCAGGCCGCCTGATACCGAATATTAACCATAGCTTGCTATCAGCCTCGCATGTCGTCAGACTTGCGGGGCTTTCTTTGAACCAGCCAGGCGGCAATCGTGCGGCAGGCGGCCAATCTCGCCAAAAGGTGATCGTGACAAAATCACCCTTGGCTGGCATTCTGCCCGGCATTCCAGCGACTGCAGATCGAGATCGGGGTTTCTCATGCGCATGACAAAATTCTTGGTGGCGGCCATCGCGGCGGTGGGCGCTTTCCATGCAGTTCCGGTAGCGGCCAACGCCGCGCAATGCGGCAATAATGGCGCCGGCTTCGATGCCTGGGTGCAGCAATTCAAGCAGGAAGCTGCAGCACAGGGCGTCAGCCAGTCGGTTCTGAGCCGTGCATTCGCCAACGTCGCCTACAATCGTCCGACGATTGCTGCCGACCGTGGCCAGAAGAGCTTCAAGCTGTCCTTCGACGCCTTCATGCAGAAGCGCGGCGGTGCGGCGATCATTTCCCGCGGCAAGGGCATGAAGCGCTCCAACCAGGCTCTCTTCACGTCGATCGAACGCCGCTACGGCGTGCCGGCCGGCCCGCTGATCGCGATCTGGGGCATGGAAACCGGCTTCGGCAGCTATATGGGCACGCAGCACACGCTGTCAGCCGTTTCGACGCTGGCCTATGACTGCCGCCGCTCGGACTATTTCACCGACCAGCTCTATGCTGCCCTGCAGCTCGTCTCTGAAGGCTATCTGAGCCCGCAGGCGCGCGGCGCCGCACATGGCGAGATCGGCCAGACGCAGTTCCTGCCGCGCAATGTCGTCCGCTTCGGTGCCGATGGCGATGGCGATGGCCGTGTCGACATGGTCGGCTCGCGTGCTGACGCGCTGGCATCGACAGCAAACTTCCTGAAGGGTCACGGCTGGCGCGCAGGTGCCGGCTATCAGCCGGGCGAACCGAATTTCGTCGCTATCCAGGGCTGGAACGCGGCAACCGTCTACCAGCAGGCGATCGCCTATATCGGCCAGCAGATCGACGGCGGCCAGTAAGCCACCCATTTGCAATTGAATTGAAGGCGCCGCTTGCGGCGCCTTTTTCATTTGGCCTCGGCTTTGACCGTTGTGGCCTGCGGCACCAGCGGACCCGAGACGACACGGTTACGTCCGGACGCCTTGGCTGCATAGAGCGCCATATCGGCGCGCTTGACGAGATCTTCGAAATTGTGCGTGCCACCGCCAAGCGTCCGGCCGGCGCAGCCGAAGCTCGCGGTCACCGAAAGACATTCGCCGCCGGGAAGATCGATCATCGCAGCCTCGATGGCAGTGCGAACGCCCTCGGCAATCTCTGCTGCCTCATCCGGCGACGCATCGGGCAGCAAGGCCAGAAATTCCTCGCCGCCATGCCGGACCAGCAGGTCGAAGCTGCGAAAATGCTGCTTGGCCGTTGCCGCGACATGGCGAAGCACGATGTCACCCGCATCATGACCATGAATATCGTTGATCTTCTTGAAGTGATCGAGATCAAAAATCACGACGGAGATCCAGCGCGAACCGCTTTCCGCCTGGGCAAAGAGCGCTGCGGCAGCCGCCTCGAATCCGCGGCGATTGTAGAGACCGGTCAAGAGATCCGTCTGCGCAGCGCTTCTGAGTTCGCCAACCAGCGCCTCGCGCTCGCGTGACAGGCGCGAGATCATCCTCAACCCCTTGGTCGCCAGCGTGGCAACGACACCAGCAAGAACGAGCAGACCGCCGCAGAGAACGAGAACCAGCGTCATGTGAAGATGCGAACGCTTGGCGAGCGCCTCTCCGGTGCGGTGGATATCCGCAGCGGCTTCGCCGATCTTTCCCTTGAGAAAATCGATGCGTTCGGCCTGCGCGCGCGACCACTCGTCGCGAACGGCAGCATGCGGACGCGCCTCCCGCGTCAATATCGCGTCGGTCACGGCATCGGCACGAACCTGCGCGGGGCTCTTCAGGTATTCCATGATCGCCGCAACCAGCGGCGACGAACTGTGAAACACCATATGGTCCATGCCCGCCGCCTGCATGGTTCTGCCCTGCATGAAGAGGTCGCTGGAGCGAAGGCTGTAATTGTGTTCGTTGAGGTAGCGCGTGCCGAGTGAGGTGATCAACCGCTCGGCATAATAGGTAAGCAGCACGCCCATCAGCTCGTTCGACTTTCCGAGCAGCACCGGATCCTGGATGAGCGGCGAAAGCGCATCGACGACATCGAGCTGTTTCATCGCCGCCTGCCAATAGACATAGACAGGATCGCTCCCGGCATAGAGCCCGCGATCAACCGCCGCGCGGATAGAGACGATGCGGCTGTAAGCCAGCGCGAGATCGGAAAGCTCAGCCCCCAGATTTCCGTCAAGCTCGTCGACCGGCGGCAGACTACCTTTGAACTTCTGACGTTCACCGTCGAGCTGCTGGCGGCTCTGCTGCATCGCTGCAGCGGTTTCGCTGCCTGGATGAGCGAGATACTGTCGCGTCGCGACGATCTCACCCAAAATTTCTGTCGCCGCAATCGTGCCGCCTCGCGCCAGCACGTCGGCGAAGCGGTAGTCCTTCTCAAGCGACAGATATTGATGAAATGACGAACGGACAACCAGAACGCCTTCGGCGATCATGAACATGAACGGCAGCAGAATTGCCGCCAGAATGATCTTGCTGGTTGTCTCAAATTTCATCGAAGGCCGCCGTAAGCCGGTGGTTGAGGGTGCCTGTCGATGAAATCTTAACGGGATTCCTTAAAGAACCCATAAACCTATAGGCTAAGGCCTATGCTTCCGGGCGGATAAAATCCCGGCTTTCCGCATCCATGACCCACAGTTCGCCGGTCGAGATATCGAACCAGGCGCCGTGCAAGGCAATCTTGCCTTCCTTCTCGAGGGCTTTGACCTCGGGGAAAGTCCGCAGATTGTTGATCGAGTTGCGGATCGATACACGCTCCAGCGCCGTCTGCCGCTCGGTCTGGGTCATGATATCGTTGCTGCCGATCTGTTCGGCAGCGTCCTTCACCAGCGACATCCAGCGGCCGATGAAGTCACCCGGAGACAGCGGCTCAGCGCTTGGATCGAGGGCAGCTCGAATGCCCCCGCAACGGCCATGCCCCATGACCACGATGTCGGTCACCTTCAGCGCCTGCACGGCGAATTCCAGCGCCGCGGATGTGGCGTGAAAATGCCCGTCGGGTTCATAAGGCGGAACGAGATTGGCGACGTTGCGGATGACGAAGAGCTCGCCCGGACCGGCATCGAAGATCAACTCCGGTGCCGCACGGGAGTCGCAACAGGCAATGACGAGTGTCGTCGGGTTCTGGCCGTTTTCCGCAAGTGTCTTGTAACGGTCGCGCGCATCTGCGTAGCGCCCGCTCATGAAGTTGCGATAACCGTCCAGAAGTGTTCCAGGAAAACGCTGCATAGGATTTCGATTAACGCTTGGTGCGCAGAAGATCAACTGCTGCAGTGCAAAATGAGTCGCTGCTATTTCTTGCGCCGCTGTGCCGGATGCAGCAAATGGCGCATCTGCACCATCGCCATCGGCGTTGCGAGGCTCGATGCGTCGCTCGCCAGCGTCAACTCGTCGCTGCCGCGCTTGACTGCCCGCGCCAGAACTTCATAGACGCTGGCCGTTGCCAGTTGCAGCGCCTTTTCATCGTCCATGCCGGAAAGCAGCCGCGACAGGAAAAGAGCCGCAAGAAGATCGCCGAGCCCGTTCGGCGGATTATCGATGAGCCTGTGTTCGGCCAGCAGCGCATGCCGGCCCGAGAGATAGAGATTGCCGGTCCCACCCGTCATCATCGGCACCGCCGACGTGACCAGCATTCGCGACGGACCGAGCGATAGCGCTGCCTCCATCACCGCTGTGTTGTCATCGAGAGGCGCGCCTGCCATCCAGGCAAGCTCGTAGCGGTTCGGTGTTGCCAGAGATGCAAGCGGGATCAAGTGATCGCGGATTGCTTCGGCTGTCGCCTGCGGAACATAGAGACCGCCGAGATCGCCCATCACCGGATCGCAGACGTAGAGCAGATCGGGATTGTCCTGGCGCAGTGCGCCGATCAGCCGGGCGACGGATTTGGCCTGTGCGGCATTGCCGAAATAGCCTGTCAGCACCGCCTTCACTTCGCCGATCCAGGGCGCCCTGACCAGATCGTCGATCGCCGCATCGAAATCGGCCTCGGCAAATGTCAGCCGCGTCGAGCGCCCGTGACCGGGATGCCATGGAAGCACGACCGTCGGCAGGGCCCAGACCTGGTGTCCCAGTGTCTCCAACGCAAAGACGGCGGCACGGTTGCCGACCGAACCACGCACGACATGGCTTGAAATGACGATGACCGTTCCGGCGGTGGTATTTTCTGGCATGGTGATAGCCCTGAACCTGATGCGCAGTTGATCTACTTTTTACGCCACGCCTGTCAACCATTGTTCATCTCTGCGTGGAAAGGTCGCGAAGTAGCAGTCCAAAGTCGGCCGCAAACAATATTAGTCGAATCGAATAGGCGGAGATTCTTCCGAATTCTGACAAAAACAGGGGCCAGAACGAACGAAAGCTGCCATCAAGCGGCCTCTTTTAGAGATTTTTTCGGCAAATCTTCTGATATTTTGCACCAAATCGAACAGATCGGGGAACATCTGAAATGGCTGCCAGACACAATCCGAAACGCGAGAAACAGATCGAGAGCGCAAAAAAGATTGCTGCCGCCACCGGCGACAAGCATTTGCAGCCCGAAATTCTGTTCGGTCGCGCCAGCGGGGATGATCTCGATCTCTATACTCCCGAAATGCTCGCTCTCTCCGCCATCCACTCGGCACGCGAGTTGAAGGCGTGGAACGGCAAGACACCCCGCGTCAGCATCGAGACAGTAGCCGACGTCGAGCCGTCAGGCGTTCCGGTCTCCATTCTGACGGTCACCGACCACAATATGCCATTTCTCTATGAATCGGTCATGGGCGAGGTCACCAGCACCTATCGCGACCTCTACATGGCGGTGCATCCAATTCTGGTGCTGGAAGACGGCAAGGAGCCGGGGCTTTATTCCGCCGACGAGCCAAGTGATCCGGCCTCGCGCGTCAGCCACATCCAGATCCACCTGTCGCCGCTGACACCGGCGCAGTCCTCCGATCTGCAGAAGCGCATCAAAACCGTTCTCGAACAGGTGCAGCAGGCAGTTTCCGACTGGAAACCGATGCTCTCGAAGCTCGACACCGCCATCGACGAACTCCGGGAATATAGCGCCAGCCGCAAGAAGGCCGATCGCGACGAAGCGCTCGCCTTTCTGACATGGCTGCGCGACGAGAACTTCACCTTCCTCGGCATGCGCGAATACGTCTATTCGGGCAAGGGCGCCGGTGCCAAGGTGGAGCGTGACAAGGGTACCGGCCTCGGTATCCTCTCCAATCCCGATGTTCTGGTTCTGCGCACCGGCAAGGACGCGGTGACGACCACGCCCGAGATCCTGGCCTTCCTCGACGGTCCGGAATTTCTGATCGTCACCAAGGCCAACGTCAAATCGGTCGTCCACCGCCGCGCCTATATGGATTACGTCGGCGTCAAGCGCTTCGACAAGAATGGCAATGTCACCGGCGAACTGCGTATCGTCGGCCTTTTCACGTCGACGGCCTACACATCCTGGGCGTCAGAAATCCCGCTTCTGCGATCGAAGATCGCCAAGGTGAAAGAGCATTTCGGCTTCGATCCAATGAGCCATTCCGGCCGCATGCTCGACAATACGCTGGAATCTTACCCGCGTGACGATCTCTTCCAGATCGATACGACGCTGCTGTCGAGCTTCGCCGAGCAGATCAACGACCTCGCCGACCGGCCCCGCGTCCGCGTTCTGCCGCGTATCGATCATTTCGACCGCTTCGTCTCCGTCATCGTCTACGTCCCACGCGAGGAATATGACTCGATCGTCCGCGAGAAGATCGGCACCTATCTGAAGACCATCTATGACGGCCGCGTCTCTGCTTATTATCCGGCTTTCCCGGAAGGCGGCGTGGCACGCGTCCATTTCATCATCGGCCGCTCCGGCGGCAAGACGCCGCGCATTCCGCAAGCGAAGCTGGAAGAGGCCATCCGGGCGATCACCGCCCGCTGGGATAACCGCTTCGAAATGCTGGCAGGACCGAAGGCGCCCAAGATCGGCGTCAGCAATGCCTTCCAGGAAGCATTCACTCCGGATGAGGCGGCCGGCGATCTGGCCGATATCATCGCATGTGCCGGCGGCGAGCCGATCCGCATCGAGTTCTACTATCGCAACGACGATGAACGCGGCAGCATCCTGTCGCTGAAGATCTTCCATTGTGGCGAACAACTGCCGCTCTCCCGCCGCGTACCGCTTCTGGAAAATCTTGGATTCAACGTTCTCAGCGAGCGTACCTTCGATATCGAAGTGCCGGCGGCCGGCGGCGCGGTCAATATCGTCGTTCTGCACGACATGGAGCTCGAAGCCCGCAGCGGCAATGCGATCGACCTGTCGCGCTTCGGCGCGGCCCTGGAAGAAGCCTTTGTCGCCGCCTTCAACGGCACCATCGACAATGACAGCTTCAACCGGCTGATCCTCTCCGCCGGGCTTTCGGCACGGGAAACCAATGTGCTGCGCGCCTATTCGCGCTATTTGCGCCAGGCGGGCATTGCCTATTCGCAGGATTACATCGCCGCGACGCTCGACAAATATCCCGACATCGCCGCCGCCACTTTCCGTCTCTTCCATGAAGCGATGGACCCGGCGCTGGCCGAAAAGCCGCGTCTCAAGAAGCTGGGCGATTTGCATCAGTCGATCGAAGCATCGCTGGCCGATGTCCCGAGCCTCGACGACGACCGTATCCTGCGCCGCTATATAAACGTCGTCGATGCGACGCTGCGCACCAACTATTTCCAGCGGAACGACGATGGCTCACCCAAGGCGATGCTCGCGTTCAAGCTCGATCCGCATCTCGTCGATGGCTTGCCGCAGCCGCTGCCCTTCCGCGAAGTCTTCGTCTACGGCGTCGAGGTCGAAGGCGTCCACTTGCGCTTCGGCAAGGTCGCCCGTGGCGGTCTCCGCTGGTCGGACCGCGCGGAAGACTATCGCACCGAAGTGCTCGGCCTGGTGAAAGCCCAGCAGGTCAAGAACGCCGTCATCGTTCCCGTCGGCGCCAAGGGCGGCTTCTATCCGAAGAAGCTGCCTGCTGGCGGCACGCGCGACGAAATCTTCAACGCGGGGCGCGAAGCCTACAAGACCTATATCCGCACGCTGCTCTCGATCACCGACAACATCTCGGGCGCCGACATCGTGCCACCGGCCAAGACCGTACGCATCGACGGCGACGATCCCTATTTCGTCGTCGCCGCCGACAAGGGCACGGCCACCTTCTCCGATACCGCCAACGCGCTGGCGCAGGAGGCTGGCTTCTGGCTCGACGATGCCTTTGCGTCGGGTGGTTCGGCCGGTTACGACCACAAGAAGATGGGCATTACCGCCCGCGGCGCCTGGGAAACCGTGAAGCGCCACTTCCGCGAGATGGATATCGACATTCAGACGACGCCATTTACCGTTGCCGGCGTCGGCGATATGTCCGGCGACGTCTTCGGCAATGGCATGCTGCTGTCGCCGAAAATCCGCCTGCTCGCCGCCTTCGACCACCGCGACATCTTCATCGATCCCGATCCGGATATGGACAAGACGCTGGCCGAACGTCAGCGGCTCTTCAATCTCGCGCGCTCCAGCTGGCAGGACTTCGACAAGTCGGTGCTCTCCAAGGGTGCGATGATCATTTCACGCGCCGCGAAGTCCGTGACTCTGACAGCCGAGGCCGCCGCCGCAATCGGCATAGACAAGACGGTCGCGACACCGTTCGAGATCATGACGGCCATCCTGAAGAGTCCGGTCGACCTGCTGTGGTTCGGCGGCATCGGTACCTATGTGAAGGCCGCCGCGGAAACCGATACGGAAGTCGGCGACCGCGCCAACGACCCAATCCGCATCATTGCCGACGATGTCCGCGCCAAGGTCATCGGCGAGGGCGCCAATCTCGGCGTCACCCAGAAGGGCCGCATCGCCTACGGGATGAAGGGTGGCCGCAGCAATTCCGACGCCATCGACAACTCCGCCGGCGTCAACACCTCGGACGTCGAGGTCAATATCAAGATCGCGCTGGCAAATGCCATGCATGACGGCCGCCTGACGCGCCCGAAGCGCGACCAGCTGCTGTCATCGATGACCGATGAAGTCGCAAGCCTCGTTCTGCGCAATAACTATCTCCAGTCGCTGGCGATCTCGTTGACTGAACGCAAGGGAACCGGCAACGGCCTCGAGCTCGCCCGCTTCATGACCGTGCTCGAATCCGCCAAGCAGCTGAACCGTAAGGTGGAGACGCTGCCTGACGACGCGACACTTGCCGAGCGTTATGCGGCCAACAAGCCGCTAACCCGCCCGGAAATCGGCGTTCTGCTGTCCTACGCCAAGATCGTTCTCTTCGACGCCTTGATCATCAGCGACCTGCCCGATGATCCCTATTTTACCTCCACGCTGTCGAACTACTTCCCGGCGAAGATGCAGAAGACCAACGGCTCCGACATCACCAGCCACCGGCTGAAGCGTGAAATCGTCGCCACCGTGCTCGCCAACGAGGCGATCAATCGTGGAGGCCCGGCCTTTGCCGTCAGCATGGTGGACGCGACAGCCGCTTCTGCGGCCGAGGTCGTCCGCGCAGCGATCATCGCCCGAGACGGTTTCGACCTGACCCGCCTCTGGAGCGAAACGGACGCGCTAGACGGCAAGATTTCCGGCCAGACGCAGAACCGCGTTTACGACGAAATCGGCCAGAGCTTCACCGTTCTGACCCGGCTGATGTTGAAAACGGGCATGGCCAAGGGTGACATCGCTGAAACCGTTAGCCGGCTGCAGGCCTCGCTCAGGAAACTCAAGCCGTCGTTCCCAGCGCAGGCTCCTGTTGAGTTCGAAGCACGGCAGACCGACTATCAGGAAGCCGGTCTTCCGGAGAAACTCGCGGCCGACATTACCGGCCTGCCGGGCTTTGCGCTCGTGCCCGAAATCATGCAGATTGCCGAACGCACCGGCGAGCCGCTGGCACGCGCCGCGGAAAGCTATTTCGCCGTCTCGCAGACCTTCCGGATCGGCAGGCTGCTTGCTGCGGGCGGGCGCATCGTCACCTCGGACCACTATGAAAATCTGGCACTTGCGCGCAGCATCGACCAGATCGCCAGCGCCCGCCGCGACATCGTCATCTCCGCACTCTCGGATCACGGCAAGGAAAAGCTGCCGGTTCAGGCATGGCATGCGGTCGATCGCATCAGGATCAATCGCATCACCGAGGAACTCTCCAGTCTCAGCGATAGCGGCGAGCCGAATCTCGCCCGCATCACCGTTGCCGCGGGCCTTCTGACCGATCTTGCGCGCGACCGGGCGAGGTGACACAGTCCGCCCCGACAATGGGAGTGGATGCGTGAGCAGAATTGACTGGACGGGGGACGGAACTCCGGCGCCGCACAAGGCGCCGGGGAGGGGCATCTGGGGCTGGATGTTTTTCGATTGGGCGGCCCAGCCGTTCTTCACGGTCGTCACCACCTTCATCTTCGGTCCTTACTTCGTCTCCCGGCTGACCTCCGATCCCGTCCATGCGCAGGCGATGTGGAGCAACACTGCGACGATCTCCTCGGTGATCATCGCGGTCCTGTCGCCGATCCTGGGGTCGATTGCCGATCAATCCGGCGCCCGCAAACCCTGGATCGCGTTTTTCGCGGTCATCAAGATCACCGCGCTGTTCGGCCTCTGGTTTGCGGCCCCCGGCTCGCCCGTCATCTATCCGATTATCTTCATGATCCTGGCGTCGATCGCAGCCGAGTTCTCGATCGTCTTCAACGACTCGATGATGCCGCGGCTGGTGAGCAAGGACGAGGTCGGCCGCTTGTCCAATACGGCCTGGGGCCTCGGTTATCTCGGCGGGATGATCGTGCTGATAGCGGTCGTCGCCCTTCTGGCGGGCAACCTGGAAACCGGCAAGACCTTGCTGGGGATGGATCCGCTGTTCGGCCTCGATGCCCACGCCGGCGAAGACGCCCGCATCACTGGACCTATCTCGGCCGTCTGGTACCTGATCTTCATCATTCCGATGTTCCTGTTCACGCCGGATGCGCCAAAAGGCGTTCCGCTCGGACGCGCCGTGAAAACCGGCTTTGCCGAGCTCCGCAACACGATCGGCGAGCTCAGGCACCGGAAGGGCATCCTGAAATTCCTGATTGCCCGGATGATCTATCAGGACGGCGTCAACGGCCTGCTGATCCTCGGCGGCACCTTCGCCGCCGGTATGTTCGGTTGGGCCACCATCGAGATCGGCCTTTACGGCATCATCCTTAACGTCGTCGCGATCTTCGGCTGCATCATAGCCGGGCGCGTCGATCAGCGGATCGGCTCGAAAGTGACGATCGTCATCAGCCTGACGATGCTGCTGCTTGCCACGATCGGTATCATCTCCACCGGGCCGGGTTACACGCTCTTCGGCGTGATCGAGCTGCCGGTCGCCGACTCAGGCGGATTTTTCGGCACCGCCGCCGAGAAGGCCTATATCCTCTACGGCCTTCTGATCGGTCTTGCCTTCGGCCCGGTTCAGGCCTCTTCGCGATCCTATCTCGCCCGCAGCGTCAGCCTGGAAGAAGCCGGCCGCTATTTCGGGATCTACGCGCTCTCAGGGCGCGCGACGAGCTTCATGGCAACACTGCTGTTCTCGATCGTCACCTATTCCAGCGGTTCTGCCCGGCTCGGCATGGCGACGCTGATAATTTTCCTGCTGGGCGGCCTGATCCTTCTGTTTGCCACGCCATATCCGGCCGACAAGCAGAGAGCCTGAACGAAAAAACCCCGGCTTGCGCCGGGGTTTTCAAATCAGATAACCGGTCTCAGTGGCGGAAGTGCCGCATGCCGGTAAACACCATCGCGACATTGTGCTCGTTTGCGGCGTCGATGACCTCCTGGTCACGCATAGAACCGCCGGGCTGAATCACCGCGGTTGCACCTGCCGCAATCATCGATAGCAGGCCGTCTGCAAAGGGAAGGAAAGCCTCCGAGGCAACTGCAGAGCCATGCGTCATCGGAACAGGAAGACCGAGCGCCTTGGCGGCCTCTTCAGCCTTCAGCGCCGCGATACGAGCGGAATCGACGCGGCTCATCTGGCCAGCACCGATACCCGCGGTCTGGCCGTTCTTGGCATAGACGACGGCATTCGATTTCACATGCTTGCCGACCTTGAAGGCAAACTTCATATCCTCGAGCTCCTGAGCCGTCGGCGCACGCTTGGTGACCACCTTCAACTCGAGATCCTCGACCATGCCATTGTCGCGGCTCTGGACGAGAAGACCGCCGGAAACGGTCTTCGCCGTGAGCCCGGCAACACGCGGATCGGGCAATCCGCCGGCCGAAAGCAGGCGCAGGTTCGGCTTGCGGGCGACGATCGCCTTGGCCTCATCGGTCACATCAGGCGCGATGATGACTTCGGTGAAGAGCTTGATGATCTCTTCCGCCGTCGCGGCATCCAGCGTCTGGTTCAGCGCGATGATGCCGCCGAAGGCCGAGACAGAATCGCAGGCAAGCGCCCGGCTATAGGCCTCGACGAGGCTTGACCCCGTGGCGACGCCGCAGGGATTGGCATGCTTGATGATGGCGCAGGCGGGAGACTTCTCCGGCAAGAACTCGGAAACGAGCTCATAGGCTGCATCGGTATCGTTGATATTGTTGTAGGAGAGCTGCTTGCCCTGGATCAGCGCTGCCGTCGAAACGCCCGGGCGCTGTTCGCCGGTGACGTAGAAAGCGGCCTTCTGATGCGGGTTCTCGCCGTAGCGCATCTCTTCCTTCAGCACGCCGCCGATCACGCGATGGCGCGGCGTATCGATCGAGAGAGCCTCCGCGAACCAGTTCGAGATCATCGCGTCGTAGGCCGCAGTACGCGCATAGGCCTTGGCGGCCATCCGCTGGCGGAACGCATAAGCCGTCTGACCGGCATCGGCTGAGAGCTGCTCCAGCAGCTCCGGGTAGTCGGCCGGGTCGGTCAGGATCACAACATAGGCGTGGTTCTTGGCCGAGGCGCGGATCATCGCCGGACCGCCGATATCGATATTCTCGACCGTCGTCGGATAGTCGCCGCCGGCAGCGCGCACTTCCTCGAACGGATAGAGGTTGATGACTGCGAGATCGATACCTTCGATGCCATGCTTTTTCATCGCGTCTTGATGCTCGGCATCGTCGCGGATCGCCAGCAGGCCGCCGTGAACCGTCGGATGCAACGTCTTGACGCGGCCGTCCATGATTTCCGGAAAACCGGTAACTTCGGAAACGTCGGTCACAGCAAGGCCCGCCGCGGCGATAGCCTTGTGCGTGCCGCCGGTGGAAAGCAGGCGAACACCTTGATCGGACAGCGCCTTGGCAAGCTCGACGATACCCGTCTTGTCGGAGACGGATAGCAGCGCGGTCTTGACCTTGACCTTGTCGGGGGCGGGGATCTTCTTGGAAATGACGGCCATGAACCTTCTCCGTTCGGGCTTCGGGAGACATCCGGCAAGGGACGTTTAGGAATATGGCGCCGCGTTAGCACGAGCGCTGCCGCCGCGTAAATGCCGACTAGCTCTTACGGGACAGAAACCAGCGAATTTCCGGCTTTTCGGCAAAATCGAAATCGATTTCGATCTGGTCGGAGCCGCAGATGCCGGAAGCGTCGGCAAAGAAGATATCTTCCGAAATCAGCACTTCATTGCCCGGCGACGAGAAGAGCCAGCTTTCGCCATCCGGCGCGGTCATCAGAACGGACTCGCGATCATTCTGCTTCAGATTGATTGCCGGATGGACATGAAACCTGACTGCGGCCTTCAACGGATCGTCGCTGACGCGCCCGTCAGGCAGCACAAGGCGGTCGCGGCCGGTAACGATCGCGCCTGTGGCGTTCATCGAGATTTCGCGCTCATGCAGAACCCCGAAGCCACGAAGATAGCCATCGTGGCTCATCTTCAGCCCGTCACGTCCGTCCTCGGTTTCCGCCCGCTCGACAGTAACGTTCTTTACGGTTTCCGTCATCCGGTGGCCGAGAAACTCCGACGTCGAGAAGCGGCTGGAGGAGGTATCGTTGAGCGTCACCGTCGAATGCGTGGCGGTGGTGCGCGCCATCTGCACGTAACGGCGGCCTGCGAATTTCGGAGACCCGGAATTGACAATGAAACGATATCGTCCCGACGACATTTCGAACGAAAGGCATCCGGCATGCGCCGTGCGCGACAGCTCGCCGGTTGGCGGCGGTCCGGTATCGGCGATGACGACCGTCTTTCCCGCAGCAAGCCGCTGATACCGGGAATGCGGCATTGCCTTGAACGGCTGGCCCGCCGTCTCATCGTAGCGCAGTACGGACATCAGCTCGTTGGCGAGCGTTGACGTTGCACCATTGAAGAGCGCCAGATCTCCATCCTGATGTCGGAAGAAGCGAAGCGCCGGATACATCCGATCGATGCCTGAAATCAGCTTCTGCGGCAGATCGTGACCAAGATTGACATAGGTCTGACGCAGCGGCAGCAGGTCCAGCAGCAGCTCAAGACCGGCGCGCGGATTGCGCGATATGTGGCCGCCGTCAGAAAGGATCTGCAGATCGAACTCGTTATCGAGCGCCTGTGCGGCCTTCCGCAGCGCGCCTGCCCGCGTCGGCATGGCGATCGACGCCATCGCAAGGGCGATCCGCAACCGGAACAGAACCTCACCCGCCGGCGCATAAGGCGCCATCCGCCGCAGGAAACGCACCTGGAAAGCCAGTGAACGCATGAACCGGCGATAGAAACCTCGGTCGGCATTCTGCAAGACGACGGGTGAATGCGAGAGCCAGGCGATGACGCGCTGCGCCGTCACGTCGATTTCCCAGGCAACGCCTTCGATCCGGCCGGAATGAAGCGAGAGCCAGCTGTCGACGATCGAGCGGGCAATCAGCGACGCGCGCTCGCTCTTATAGGCCCTCATATGGCGCAGCCATCCGAAACCATGCAGCCGGTTAGCAAAGGCCCGTGACGGCAACGTAAAAGTAAAGGGAGACTTGCCGTTGGTCTCAAGAAGGCGGCTTGCGAGCGGAAACCGCCCGTTCATGATCTCGTCGGCGACGTGGGAATCGATTGCCCGCAAATCTGTCGGCGCGACAATCAGGCGTTCGGGCGCCTGAATGGTATGGCGAAAGAGGCGCAGTCGCACCAAGGCGGCGCGGCGCGACAAGCGCCGCCAAGCCTCCCGAACATACAAAGTCGAAAAACGCCCGCCGGATTGCATATTTATTTTCTATTGACCCTCGTTATTAAGAATAGGTGAACGAGAGCAGCTTTCACCGGTAAGGCTGCATTAATTTGTGACAAGGATGAAATATAAGAAGCCGTCTTGCAATCAGGCAACACGTCGCAACATCGCGGCGTAGAAGCCGTCGAGGCCGGACGCGATACCATCGGACATCGGCAGCATCACCGGCGTGGTTCTGAAATCGCCAACCGGACTGATCGCCTGTTCGAGACCCGGCCACGCCGCCGGATCGATCGGCACCCTTGCAACAGCGGGCACATCGGCAAGAACGCGCGCTACGACATCTTCGCCCTCGGCAGGGTCGAGCGAGCAATTCGAAAACACGATGACGCCATTGGGCTTCAACAGCGTCAGCGCGTGCCGCAGCAACCGCTCCTGAACACCGGCAAGCTTGCTGATTTCTTCGGGGCCCTTCGTCCAAAGCACATCGGGGTGGCGACGCGTCGTACCGGTCGAGGAGCAGGGCGCATCAAGCAGGATCGCGTCGAAACCCTCGTCCGGCTGGAATTTGGTCAAGTCGGTCGCAAGGGTCTCAGCCTGCAGCCCCAGGCGCGCGAGATTGGAGCGCAGACGCTTCAGCCGGCTCTCCGATTGGTCGATGGCTGTCACATTGCCACCCGCGAGAATAAGCTGGGCCGTCTTGCCGCCGGGAGCAGCGCAGAGATCGGCAACGCGCTTGCCTGTCAGATCACCGAACAGCTTTGCCGGGATGCTGGCGGCAGCGTCCTGCACCCACCATTCACCATCCTCGAAGCCTTCCAGAGACGGAATGCTGCCATCGAAGGCCGCGAGACGAACGCCGCCCGTCGGCAGCACCGCGCCGTTCAGCCGCGCCGCCCAGCCCACAGCATCCGATTTGACGGTCAGATCGATTGCGGCAGGTTCCAGCTGCGATTCCGAGATCGCCAGCGCCGCATCCTTGCCATAGGCCTTCTTGAGCCGCGCCAGGAACCAGTCGGGCATTGCCGGGACATCGGCGACGGAGGCGAGAATTTCCTCCTTCTCACGGCCGATACGGCGGAGAATGGCGTTGACCAGCTTGGCGAAACGGCGGTTGCGGGGATCACCGTTCGCCTGCTCGACGGCGAGATCGACCGCCGAATGGTCGGGCACGTCGAGATAGAGGATCTGCGCCGCGCCGACGGCAAGAACGTGATGCAGCGCCCGGGCGCCTTCCGGAAGCGGGGTATCGAGAAGCGAAGCGATGGCCGCATCGATCCGCGGCATGTGCCTCAGCGCGCTGTTCAGAATGGCACGAACCAGCGCGCGGTCGTTTTCACCCAGCGCCTTGTAGGCAGGATTGCCGTTCTCATGGTCGAGCGCGCCATCGAGCGGCAGCTTCTTGTCGACGACGGCCGCCAGAATCTTGACCGCGGCCGACCGCGCCTGCAGGCCGGGCTTGGCGGGGGCACGTTCCGATTGGCTGCTGCGGTTTTTGAAGGGCTTCTTGCCGTTTGAATTCAAGACCACGGACCTTTTGGCGGTTGCGAACCACCGCGGCCAACACCGGTATCCGGAACCGAACGCGATTTCCGCGACGGATTAGCAGTCCGCACGGGTGGCGTCGAGATATTCATGCCACCAGCCGCCATTTCCCGTAGCGCCGCAATCCGGTTCTCCGTATTCGGATGGGTCGAGAATAGATTGTCCATACGCTCGCCGGAGAGCGGATTGATGATGAACATATGCGCGGTCGCCGGATTGCGCTCGGCATCGTAGTTCGTAACCTGCGCCGCACCGCGGGCAATCTTGCCGAGAGCGGAAGCAAGCCAAAGCGGATTGCCGCAGATCTCCGCACCACGCCGGTCCGCCGAATATTCGCGCGTCCGGCTGATCGCCATCTGCACCAGCATCGCCGCCAGCGGCGCGACAATCATGGCGGCCAAGACGCCGATGAAGCCGAGCGGATTATTGTTGTTCTCGCGATTGCCGCCGAAGAAGAAGGCAAAGTTGCCAAGCATCGAGATCGCACCGGCGAGCGTCGCAGTGATCGTCATCGTCAGCGTGTCGCGGTTTTGGACGTGGGCAAGCTCATGCGCCATGACACCGGCGACCTCCTCCGGCGACAAAACCTGGAGAAGTCCGGTCGAGGCCGCGACGGCTGCGTTCTCGGGATTGCGTCCGGTCGCGAAGGCATTCGGCTGCGGGTTGTCGTAGAGATAGACTTTCGGCATCGGCAGACCGGCCCTCTGCGACAGATCGCGAACAATGCCGTAGAATTCGGGTGCATTCCGCTCATCGACCTCCTGGGCGCGATAGGCCGACAGCACCATGTTTCCCGAATTCCAGTAGGAGAAGAAGTTCATTCCGGCAGCGAGCAGGAAGGCGATCATCATGCCGCCACGGCCGCCGATCAGAAATCCGACAAACATGAACAGGGCCGTCATGAAGGCAAGCAACATGGCAGTACGAACGAGGTTCATCGAGGTCTCCGTCTCCTATGACCGGTATTGAGGGTTCCAATCGGCGCCCCGGCGCACTATGATTTGGTTATTCGCCCGCCATTTTCAATGTTTTCCGGCAGGAGAGCGCCATGCAGTCAGCCGACAACGACAATACCGAAAGCCAAGCCGCGGACAGCACCGCGCCACGCAAGGTATTGTCACCTGCCGCCAAGCGGGCACTTGCCGAAGCCGAGGAACGCCGGCGCAACGCCGCACCGCTGGAATTGCCGCCGGAAATCGGCGGCCGCGGCGGCGCCGAGCCTGCACGCTTCGGCGATTACGAGATCAACGGCCGCGCCATCGATTTCTAAGTAAATATTCCTATTGACTACGTCAGAAAATCGGAATTTATTCCTTGCATGAGGAAGCTGATCCCCGATTATTTTTGGCATATGCCTGATCCCGGCTTCAGTCGCGGGCGGCGAAAAGGTTGCCGGTCCTGTCGCGGCCGAGATCATCAGGGTCATCGACGGCGATACGATACTGGTGGAAGCGACGCCATGGCCGCAACAGCGGGTCGAGGTTTATGTTCGCATCCGCGGGATCGACACACCGGAAATCAAGTCGAAATGCCCGGCCGTCCGGCGTGCGGCGGAAGAAGCACGTGTTGCACTGGATGCGATGACAGCCGCTTCACGGCATGTGCTTCTGACCAATATCAG
Organism: Rhizobium sp. 01L410; assembly: GCF_056400165.1. NCBI lineage: Bacteria > Pseudomonadati > Pseudomonadota > Alphaproteobacteria > Hyphomicrobiales > Rhizobiaceae > Rhizobium > Rhizobium sp. 01L410. The sequence continues at coordinate 80,455 of NZ_JBFTST010000004.1, read as the reverse complement.
CGGCGATAAATATTTCGGCCGGATCGTCGCCGATATCCTGTTCGAAGATGGGCGGAATCCGGCTCACGAAATGATGGCAGGCGGTTTGGCCACTGGATACGATGGCGGGCATAAGCCGCGTATTGACTGCGCCAGCAACGATTGAAAAAGCCGCCCCGTATGAGCGGAGCGGCTTTGAAACATCAGGCGCTTGCCTTGTTCTGCCGGTTAGCGATGAGATCGTCGACGACAGCCGGATCGGCCAGCGTCGAGGTATCGCCCAATGCGCCGAAATCATCCTCGGCGATCTTGCGCAGAATGCGGCGCATGATCTTGCCGGAACGGGTCTTCGGCAGGCCGGGTGCAAACTGGATCTTGTCCGGCGAGGCGATCGGGCCGATTTCGGTGCGGACATGCTTGACCAGCTGCTGACGCAGCTCGTCGGTACCCTCATGGCCGGCCATCAGCGTCACATAGCAATAGATGCCCTGGCCCTTGATCGGATGGGGATAGCCGACAACGGCTGCTTCCGAGACGAGACTGTGCGAGACGAGAGCCGATTCCACTTCCGCGGTGCCGAGGCGGTGACCGGAGACGTTCAGCACGTCATCGACGCGTCCGGTGATCCAGTAGTAGCCGTCCTCATCACGGCGGCAACCGTCACCGGTGAAATACTTGCCCTTGTAGGTCGAGAAGTAGGTCTGGATGAAGCGCTCGTGGTCGCCATAGACGGTGCGCATCTGGCCCGGCCAGCTATCGGTGATGCAGAGATTACCATCAGCCGCACCTTCGAGAACCTTGCCTTCATTGTCGACCAGCTGCGGCTTGACGCCGAAGAACGGCACCGTTGCCGAACCCGGCTTGAGGTCTGTCGCGCCCGGCAGCGGCGTAATCATGTGGCCGCCGGTTTCCGTCTGCCACCAGGTATCGATGACGGGGCAGCGCTTGTCGCCGACGACATTGTAGTACCATTCCCAGGCTTCGGGATTGATCGGCTCGCCGACCGTACCGAGCAGCCGCAGCGACGAGCGCGACGAGCGCGTCACGAACTCGTCGCCCGCGCCCATCAGCGAGCGGATCGCCGTCGGTGCCGTATAGAAGATGTTGACCTTGTGCTTGTCGATGACTTCCCAGAAACGGCCCTGATCCGGGAAATTCGGTACGCCCTCGAACATCAGCGTCGTCGCGCAGTTCGCAAGCGGGCCGTAGACGATATAGGAGTGGCCGGTAACCCATCCGACATCGGCCGTGCACCAGTAGATATCGCCCGGGTGATAGTCGAAGACATATTCATGCGTCATCGACGCATAGACGAGATAGCCGCCAGTCGTGTGCAGCACGCCCTTCGGCTTGCCCGTCGAACCCGACGTATAGAGGATGAACAGCGGGTCTTCCGCCTTCATCTTCACCGGCGGGCATTCCGCCTTCACGGTCGCGACTTCCTGGTGGTACCAGAGGTCACGACCCGGCGCCCAGCCGGTCTTGCCGCCGGTGCGGCGAACGACGAGAACCTTGTCGACGATGACGTGCTGCTTGGCTGCGATATGGATCGCCGTATCGGTGTTTTCCTTGAGCGGCACCGGCTTTCCACCACGCACGCCCTCGTCACAGGTGATGACGAAAGTCGATTCGCAGTCGACGATGCGGCCGGCCAGCGCTTCCGGCGAGAAGCCGCCGAAGACGACCGAATGCACGGCACCGATGCGCGAACAGGCGAGCATCGCGTAAGCCGCTTCCGGGATCATCGGCATGTAGATGGTAACGCGATCGCCCTTCTTGACGCCGTGCTTCTTCAGCACATTCGCCAAACGGCAGACATGCTCGTAGAGCTCGTTATAGGTGATCTTCTTGTCGACATAGGGATTGTCGCCTTCGAAGATGATGGCAGTCTGGTTGCCATGTGTCTTCAGGTGGCGGTCGATACAGTTATAGGAGACGTTGGTCTGTCCGTCTTCGAACCACTTGATCGAAACCTTGCCGGTGAATGAGGTGTTCTTGACCTTGGTATAAGGCTTGAACCAGTCGATCCGCTTGCCATGCTTGCCCCAGAATTTGTCAGGGTTCTCGACACTCTCTTCGTACCACTTTTCGTATTTCGCCTTGTCGATCAGGGCATGGCTCTTCACCGGTTTGCTAACCGGATAGATCTTTTCCGACATGGAAACTCCTCCTCACACGGGCACCGGTTTCGCCGCTTCAAGCGGCGCCCGGGACTCAATTCAGGGCATTCATAGCAGGTCAAAACGGCCCGGCAATTAGACAAAGGTCATTTCAATCCACATCAATTGCAATTCTGTGTCACTCCGGTTATATACCGCCCATATTTCCCGGAAATTGTGGTGACAATCCACGGACCGCGACACCGGCGCGGACGACAGAAGGACTATATCCATGGCTCAACAACTGCTTATGCCGAAAGCGACCGCCATCTGGCTGGTTGACAACACGGCGCTGTCTTTCGACCAGATCGCACAGTTCTGCAAGCTTCACCCGCTGGAAGTGAAGGCAATTGCCGACGGTGAAGCCGCACAAGGCATCAAGGGCCTGGATCCTATCTCGACCGGCCAGCTTTCCCGCGACGAAATAGCGCGCGCCGAAGCTAACCCGAACCACAAGCTGAAGCTTTCGGAGCCGAAGGTTCGCGTGCCGGAATCCAAGCGTCGCGGTCCGCGCTATACGCCGGTCTCCAAGCGCCAGGATCGCCCGAACGCCATTCTCTGGCTGGTTCGCAATCATCCGGAACTGAAGGACGCCCAGATTTCGCGCCTCGTCGGCACCACCAAGTCGACGATCGAGCAGATCCGCGAACGCACCCACTGGAATGCAGCGAACTTGACGCCGATGGACCCGGTTACGCTCGGCCTCTGCAGCCAGATCGACCTCGACATGGAAGTCGAAAAGGCATCGAAGGGCCGTCCGCTGCCGACCGCCGCTGAACTTGGCGCGACCCTGCAGTCTGCCCAGGAAACTGAGCGTCTGACGCCGAGCTTCGAGCGCGAAGAAGAGCCTGAAATCGATGCCGATGCCGTCTTCGCCAAGCTGAAGTCGCTGAAGTCCACGACAAACGATGAGGACGAAGACGATCGTTTCTGATCGCCGCTTCTCGCAAATGCAAAAACCCGCCGGATCGCTCCGGCGGGTTTTTTGTTTGCCGCTTTTCCGGGCTTAGCTGCGGAAGAGCGAAAGGATGTTCTGCGAAGCGGAGTTGGCGATCGACAGCGACTGGATGGCGAGCTGCTGCTGCGTTTGCAGCGCCGTCAATTTCGACGATTCCTCTTCCATGTTCGCATCGACAAGTCGCCCAACACCCGATTCGATCGAGTCGCTGAGCGTTGAGACGAAATTCTCCTGCAGTTGAATACGCGTCGAAATCGAACCCAACTGCGAGCCGGCGCTGGTCATCGCCTTGAGTGCGTTTTCGACATTGTTCAGTGCGAGCGCAATATCGTCGGAAGACAGTTTGCTGATGTCCATCGCGTATACCGAACCGACCGAGCCGTTGGACGTGCCGAGGATGCCCGTCGAAGTATCGATGATGCCGCCGGTGGAGGTGCCGAACAGCACGTTGCCCATCGAACCGCTATCGAGAACGTAATCGGTCATCTTGACCGAAATGCCATTCGAGCCGTCGCGAACGAAGGTCGAGACGACGCTCTTTGTGCCATCGCCGGCAACCCAGTTCTCGCCCGAGAAGGAAGCAGATTCGGAGATGCTCTTCAGCTGCGCCTGCAACTGGGTGATTTCTTCCTGGATCTTCGATTTGTCGACGCCCTTTTCAGTCGCGGCGACGATCTTCGCCTTGATTTCGCTGACGACGTCGATCGCGCTGTCCATGGCGGAATAGGCCGTATCGACCTTTGCCGCGCCAAGACCCAGCGCGTCGGAAACGGCCGAGAGAGCCTTGTTGTCGGATTTCATGGTCGTGGCAATCGACCAGTATGCCGCGTTGTCAGCGGCCTTGGCGACACGCAGACCGGAGGAGACATGCGCCTGAGTGGTCTGGAGACTCTGGTTTACGTTACGCAGCGTCTGAAGGGCTGACATTGCAGCCGTGTTTGTCAGGATGCTTGACATCGCTTTTTCCACTTCTCTTGAAAATGAAGGAGCATTCCGGCAATTGCCGGCTGGGGCGGTGCTTCATGCTTCACCTGCATCAGGTGTCCGTTGAGTGGAAGCTAATGAGAACATGGTTAACAACTCGTCAACGACGGTCATAACTCGTCAATGATTGTTACCGAATAGGAAATTTTCTATATAACCGGGAAACCTAACCCCTTGCGCCGCAGGGCTTCTGCGACCTCGTCCAGAATGGCCGGATCGTCAATTGTTGCAGGCATTTTCCACGGTATGCCGTCTGCGATCTTCTGCATCGTCCCGCGTAAGATCTTTCCGGAGCGCGTTTTCGGTAACCTTTCGACAGTAATCGCTGTCTTGAAGGCAGCAACCGGACCTATCTCGTCGCGAATCATCTTAACGATTTCCGATTCGATCTCCGGTGATTCGCGCAGCACACCTTTCTTCAGAACAAGAAACCCGCAGGGCACCTGACCCTTCAGCGAATCAGAAATGCCGACGACGGCGCATTCCGCGACATCCGGATGCTTGGCACAGATCTCTTCCATTGCCCCGGTCGACAGACGATGCCCGGCGCAGTTGATGATGTCATCGGTCCGGGCCATGATGAACAGATAGCCGTCCTCATCGATATAGCCGGCGTCGGCCGTCTTGTAGTGACCCGGGAACTCATCGAGATAGGCAACTCGAAATCTCGAGTCCGCCTGCCATAGCGTTGGAAGGCAACCCGGCGGCAGTGGCAGCTTGATGGCAATGTTGCCGAGTGTGCCCGCCGCAACCGGATGCCCTGCGTCATCAAGGACGCGGACATCATATCCGGGCATCGGCACAGATGGTGACCCGTGCTTCACCGGCAGTTTGCCGAGCCCCAGGGGATTGGCCGCAATCGGCCATCCGGTCTCGGTTTGCCACCAGTGATCGATGACCGGCACACCGAGTGTTAGCTCTGCCCATTTCAGAGTTTCCGGATCGGCCCGCTCCCCGGCAAGGAAAAGCGCCCGGAACTTCGATCTCGGATAGCGGCCGGCAAACTGGCCATCAGGGTCTTCCCGGCGGATTGCCCGGAAAGCGGTTGGGGCAGTGAAGAGGACGCGGACATCGTAATCGGAGACGACCCGCCAGAAAGCGCCCGCATCCGGCGTGCCGACGGGTTTACCCTCGTAGATCACAGTCGTGACACCTGAGAGCAGCGGTGCATAGACGATATAGGAGTGCCCGACGACCCAGCCGATATCCGATGCCGTCCAGAACACCTCACCGGGCTTCAGCCCGTAGATGTTCACCATCGACCAGTGCAAGGCAACCATGTGCCCGCCATTATCGCGGACGACTCCCTTCGGCTGTCCTGTCGTTCCCGATGTATAGAGAATGTACAGCGGATCAGTTGCCAGCACCGGCGTGCATTCAACTGCAGTCCCGCGTCGTTGACCGACCGCCACCTCGAAATCAAGGTCGCGCCCATGCAGCAATTCTGCAGTAAGCTCACGCCGTTGCAACACCAGGCAATGCTCCGGCTTCGCCTTGCATACTGCGAGAGCCTGATCGACGAGCGGTTTATAGGCGACGACTCGGCCCGGCTCGAGGCCGCAGCTCGCGGTAATCACCAGCTTGGCACCGCAATCATCGATTCGGGATGCGAGTTCGTTTGCAGCAAAACCGCCAAAGACCACCGAATGCACGGCGCCGAGACGGGCGCAGGCAAGCATCGAGAAGATCGCCTCCGGCACCATCGGCATATAGAGGATCACCCGATCACCCTTGGCGATGCCGAGATCGCGCAGCGTCGCAGCAATCGCCTGTACCTCTTCAAGCACCTGGGCAAATGTGTAGCGTGCCTTGGCGCCGTTCATCGCGCTGTCGAAAATGACGGCCGTCTCGTTTCCCCGGCCTGCCTCTACGTGCCTGTCGAGGCAATTGAAGCAGGTATTGGTCTCACCGCCCACAAACCAGCGGCCATAGACCCCGTCTTCTGGAGCGAAAATCTGCTTCGGCTCAACGAACCAGTCGATCGCCTGGGCAGCATCCCGCCAGAAGCGTTCAGGACTGTCTTTCCAGCCGGTATAGACATGGTGATACAGGCTCTGCATCTGCTCCTCCCCAGGATATGCAAGCGATGACGCCAATCTAGGGGAGGGAGAGAGGAACAGGAAGCCCGACGAAAGGCGGTTCTATCGCGTACCGAAGATCGCCGAACCGACCCGAACGCTGGTTGCTCCGAAAGCGACAGCCGTCTCGTAATCGCCGGACATGCCCATCGACAACTTCTCAAGGCCGCAGGTCTTTGCAAGCTTGGCGAGGAGGGCAAAATGCGGACCCGGATTTTCTTCCGCCGGCGGAATGCACATCAACCCCTCAATGGCGAGCCCAAGTTCGCCACGGCAGAGATCGACAAAAGCCGCAGTGTCATCAGGCGCAATCCCGGCCTTTTGCGGCTCAAGTCCGGTATTGACCTGGACATAGAGGCGAACCGTCTTGCCCTGCCGCTTCATCGCATCGGCGAGTGCGCGGGCGATCTTTTCCCGATCGACAGTCTCGATGACATCGAACAGCGCAACGGCATCGTCAGCCTTGTTGGATTGCAACGGACCGATCAGGTGGAGCTCGAGTCCCGCCGTTTCGCTCCTCAGCTCCGGCCATTTGCCTTGGCTTTCCTGCACGCGGTTTTCACCGAAGACCCGTTGGCCGGCCGCAATCGCCGGCCGGATCGCCTCCGCGTCGAAGGTTTTCGAGACGGCAACGAGCTGCACCGCACCATCAGGACGCTTCGACTGCTTCGCTGCTTCCGCAATGCGCGAACGCACCTCGTTCAGGCGCTCTTGAAGTTCCATCGCCGATCTCCGACATGATGCTGTGAGAATACTGGCAATGCACTAACTGCGGCATGCGTGATTGCCAAGACCCACCCGGCCGAAAACACCTTTTCCGGCGCTTTGCCGGACACTTGCTGTACCCTCAAAACTTGACGCTACGGTGGTTTCGTGGTGAAGGTCACCACCAACTTCCCCTGATTTTCCGGAAATTTGAATACTATGGCTACCGAACGTTATAATCCGCGCGACGCCGAGCCTCGCTGGCAGCAAAAATGGAACGAGGCAAAGGTCTTCGAGACCGATAATGCCGATCCGCGCGAGAAATACTACGTCCTCGAAATGTTTCCCTATCCATCGGGCCGCATCCACATGGGCCACGTTCGCAATTATGCCATGGGCGACGTGGTTGCCCGCTACAAGCGCGCCCGTGGATACAACGTTCTGCACCCGATGGGCTGGGACGCATTCGGCATGCCTGCCGAAAATGCCGCCATGGAACGTGGCGTTCATCCTGCATCCTGGACCTATCAGAACATCGGTTCGATGAAGGCGCAGCTGAAGGCCATGGGCCTGTCGCTGGATTGGAGCCGCGAATTCGCGACCTGCGACGTCGAATACTATCAGCATCAGCAGCATCTCTTCGTGGACTTCCTCGAAAAGGGTCTGGTTTACCGCAAGCAGTCCAAGGTCAACTGGGATCCGGTCGATAATACCGTTCTGGCAAACGAGCAGGTCATCGACGGCCGCGGCTGGCGCTCTGGTGCGCTCGTCGAGCAGCGCGAACTGACACAATGGTTCTTCAAGATCACCGACTTCAGCCAGGACCTGCTGGACGCGCTCGATACGCTGGATCAGTGGCCGGAGAAGGTCCGTCTGATGCAGAAAAACTGGATCGGCCGGTCGGAAGGCCTGACGATCCGTTGGGAAATCGTGCCCGAGACCGCACCGGCCGGTGAATCCGAGGTCACTGTTTATACTACGCGCCCGGATACCCTCTTCGGCGCATCTTTCCTGGCGATTGCCGCCGACCATCCGTTGGCGAAGGAAGCGGCAGCAAAGAATGCTGATATCGACGCTTTCTGCGAGGAATGCCGCCGCGCCGGCACGTCTCTCGCAGCACTGGAGACTGCCGAGAAGAAGGGCATCGACACCGGAATACGCGTCCGCCATCCGCTGGATGCGTCCTGGGAATTGCCTGTGTACGTCGCAAACTTCGTGTTGATGGACTACGGCACCGGCGCCATCTTCGGCTGCCCTTCCGGCGACCAGCGCGACCTCGATTTTGCGCGCAAGTACGGCCTCTCGGTCGTGCCCGTCGTCATGCCCAAGGACGGTGACGCTTCCAGCTTCACGGTCGGCGATGTCGCATATGACGGCGACGGCGTGATGATTAACTCCCGCTTCCTCGACGGCAAGTCCACGACCGAAGCCTTCGATATCGTGGCGGAAAAGCTGTCTTCGACGCAGATCGGCGGCGCAGCGCAAGGCGAGCGAAAGGTCAATTTCCGCCTTCGCGACTGGGGGATCTCACGCCAGCGCTACTGGGGCTGCCCGATCCCGGTCATCCATTGCGAAGACTGCGGCGTCGTGCCGGTGCCGAAGAAGGATCTGCCGGTTCAGCTGCCGTCTGATGTGACCTTCGACCAGCCCGGCAACCCGCTCGACCGGCATCCGACCTGGCGTCACGTCGCCTGCCCGCATTGCGGCAAGGATGCACGGCGCGAAACGGACACGATGGACACCTTCGTCGATTCCAGCTGGTATTTCACACGCTTCACCGCGCCGTGGGAAAAGCAGCCGACCGATCCCGCAGCGGCCAATCGCTGGCTGCCGGTCGATCAATATATCGGCGGCATCGAGCACGCGATCCTGCATCTGCTCTATTCGCGTTTCTTCACCCGCGCCATGCGCGAGACGGGCCACGTTGATGTGAAGGAGCCCTTCAAGGGCCTCTTCACGCAGGGCATGGTCGTGCATGAAACCTATCGCCGCGGAACCGGCTCTCATGGCGAATGGGTAGCACCCGCGGATATCCGGATCGAAGAGGTTGATGGCACCCGCCGCGCCTTCCTTCTTGAGGGCGGCGAAGAGGTATCGATCGGCTCTATCGAGAAGATGTCCAAGTCGAAGAAGAACGTCGTCGATCCTGATGACATCATCGCCTCCTACGGCGCAGACACTGCACGCTTCTTCGTGTTGTCCGATTCGCCGCCGGAGCGCGACGTAATCTGGTCGGAGGCCGGTGTCGAAGGTGCGCACCGCTTCACCCAGCGCCTGTGGCGGCTGATTTCGGAGGCAGCTGAAATTCTTGCTGCCGTACCGGCGAATCCGGCTAAGGAAGGTGAAGCACTGGCGATCTCGCAAGCTGCTCACAAGACGCTGAAAGCCGTCCAGAACGACTATGACAAGCTGTGGTTCAACAAGGCAGTCGCCCGAATCTACGAGCTGGTGAATGCCATTGCCTCGCCACTGACCAAGGTTGCCGCCGGTGAAGGCGACGCCGCGTATCGATCGGCCGTGCGCGAAGCCGCACAGATCGTCGTGCAGCTGGTTGCTCCGATGACCCCGCATCTTGCAGAAGAATGCTGGGCAGCACTTGGTAATACCGGCCTGCTGGCGCAGGCGGCGTGGCCGGCCTATGACGAAGCGCTGACGACCGAGAACGACGTTATTTTGCCGGTGCAGATCAACGGCAAGAAGCGCGCCGAATTGACAATTTCTCGCGACGCGGATCAGAATGCCGTAACCGAAGCCGTTCTGGCTCTCGATGCGGTTATCAGTGCCTTGAATGGCCAGGCGCCGAAGAAAATTATCGTGGTTCCACAAAGGATTGTGAACATTGTCGTCTGATTTCGCTTCGAAACTCGGCCGCCGTGCCGCACTCGGCCTCATCATTGCATCGGCAGCTTTGCTCGGCTCCTGCCAGGTCCGTCCGCTCTACTCGGAATCATCGGGCGTGGCAGGCAAACTCTCGTCGGTGGGCTTTTCCGAGGCGACATCGCGGGTAGAACAGGAAGTGCGCAACCGGCTGATCTTCATCGCCGGTCGCGGCGCCGGCGAGGCGGAGAATCCGGAGTATGAAGTCGAAATCCACGTTCGTTCGAGCGTCACCGACACCCTGCTCGTGAAGTCTTCGGATACGTCACAGGCAGGGCGCGTCACAGTCAGCGTCGACTACACGCTCCGTTCAAACAAGGACACGCAGGTCATCAAGGCCGGTAACCGTTACGCCACGGCCCTGCTTGACTATCCCGGACAGGAATTCGCAAAACAGCGTGCTGTCCGCGACGCAGAAAACCGTGCGGCGCGTGAGGCCGCAGAATTCGTAAGTCTCGATATCGCCGCCGCACTCGGCCGCTGAGGAGAGAGCAGTGGCGGAGATCAAGTCCCACGAGTTTGAAGGTTTCCTTCAACGCTCCGCCACGATCTACCGGCTTTTCGTCATCTACGGCCCCGATCGCGGCCTGGTGTCAGAACGTGCGTCGCAGATCGCCGCTAAAACGGGTGTCGCTCTCGACGATCCCTTTTCGCTGATCAAACTGGATATTGGCGACCTGCAGAAGGATCCCGGCCGTCTGATCGACGAGGCTGGATCCATCGGTCTTTTTGGCGGTCAGAAACTGATCTGGATCCGCGGCGCAGCGAACGAGAAATATCTTGTCGACTCGCTCCAACAGCTTTCCGAAAAGCCGCTGGAGGGAACCTCCGTCATCATCGAAGCCGGCGACCTGAAGAAAGGTGCCTTGCTTCGCAAAATCGCCGAAACTGCGCGCAGTGTTGCGACGATACCGTGTTACGCTGACGACGCGCGCGCCCTTAACGCCCTGATCGACAACGAGCTCGCAGCAGAAGGCCTGCGCGTGACCACGGCGGCCCGGCAGGCACTCGTTGAGCTCATTGGCGGAGATCGTATCGCTTCGCGCAACGAAGTCCGCAAGCTGGCGCTTTATTGCCGCGGCATGGAGACGGTGGAAGAACATCACGTCAACGAGATCATCGGGGACGCCAGTGCCGTCTCCGTCGATGATGCCGTCGATGCGATCCTAAGTGGAAACACATCGACTTTCCTGCATGCGATGCAGAAGATCACAGCATCAAAGACCGCGATCTTTCTCGTCATTCAGGCATGTCTAAAGCAGTTTCAGCTGCTCGACACCATGCGTGCGGAAATGGATGAGAAACGGCTTCCACCCGGCCAGGTGATGCAAACGCTAGGACGTCACCTGCATTTCCGCCGCAAACCGATTATCGAGCAAGCATTGCGGACCTGGTCGGCGGACGCCATTGCGCGCGAGACGGGCCGCTTGCAGGCGGCCATTCTGCAGACACGCAAACGGCAAAGCCTGGAAGACAGTATTGCCCTTCAAACCTTGCTGTCTACAACACTGCAATCAGGCCGAAAGGCCTGATCAACGGCGCTCCAGCAGCCTGCATATTTCTTCCAGTTGCTCAAGCGACTTGTAGGCAATCTTGATCTGGCCGCCGGACGCCTTGTGATTGATCGTAACATCAAGCCCCAGCGTGTCGGAGAGGGTTCGCTCCAGAGCGATCGTATCCGAATCCTTCTGATCAAGCCGTGGACCAGTGTTCTTCGGCTCGGACTGCGCCTTGATATCGTTTTGCGCAAGACGTTCGGCATCGCGCACCGACATGCCCTTGGCAACGATCGTCTTCGCCAGCAGAGCCGGATCTGATGTCGAGACAAGTGCACGGGCGTGACCGGCGGATAGGCTGCCTGCGGCAAGAAGATCACGAACGGGATCCGGCAGCTTCAACAGCCGCAACGAATTTGCCACATGGCTGCGGCTCTTTCCGATGATCTCGCCAAGATCATTCTGTGTATATCCGTATTCGGCAATCAGCTGCTCATAGCCGAGCGCTTCTTCAAGCGCATTGAGATCGGAACGTTGAACGTTTTCAACGATCGCAATTTCCAGCGCGGTCTTATCGTCAACATCGCGCACCAACACCGGGATTTCCACCAGCCCGGCAAGCTGCGCGGCGCGCCAGCGTCTTTCGCCGGCTATAATCTCAAACCGGCCTCCGGTGGATGTGCGAACTACGATCGGTTGGACGATACCGTGCTGGCGAATCGAGCTCGCAAGGTCATGAAGCTCGCTATCATCGAAAAACCGACGCGGGTTGCGCGGGTTGCGGCTGACAAATTCGATTGGAATCAACCGGTCAGCGCTGACATTCGGCTTTTCACCCTCGACGGGCAACGGCTGATCCATTTCGCCGATAAGGGCTGCAAGACCGCGCCCCAGACGGCGCTTTGAGACATCGTCGTTCATCGTCTGATACTCGCTTTACAATTCACGCCGCGAGGCGTTGGCGTTCGCGCTGGATGACCTCCGACGCGAGCTGCAGATAAGCCTGGCTGCCGGCACATTTCAGATCATAGAGGATCGCCGGCTTTCCGTAAGATGGCGCCTCAGAAACGCGAACATTCCTCGGAATCAACGTGTGGTATACCTTATCACCCAGATGCGTCCGGACGTCGTTGACAACCTGCTGCGCCAGATTGTTTCGGGCATCAAACATTGTCAGGACGATACCCTGAATGTCGAGCCGCGGATTGACCGTGCGACGAACCTGATCGACAGTTTCCAATAGCTGGCTGAGACCTTCAAGCGCAAAGAATTCGCATTGAAGCGGCACAAGCACCGAATGTGCCGCAGCCATCGCATTCATCGTCAACAGGTTGAACGACGGCGGGCAATCAAGAATTATATATGAGAAATCAAAAGCTTCCTCGGATGCGAGAGCCTTCTTCAGCTTAAAGACCCGATCCGATTGCTGTGCAATCTCCATCTCGATACCAAGAAGATCCATGGTCGATGGCACAATGAACAAGTTCGGAACTGCCGTCTGCTGCGCAGTTTCGCGAACTCCGGCTTCGCCGATAAGGAGATCATAGGACGAGACCAGCCGGCTCTTTCGGTCAATACCAAGCCCGGTGCTGGCATTTCCCTGGGGATCCAGATCGACGATCAGGACGCGCTCACCGATCGCGGCGAGGGCGGTAGCGAGATTGATCGCCGTCGTCGTCTTGCCGACGCCACCCTTTTGGTTTGCAATGGTGATAATCCGGTTGCGTTCGCCAGCCATCGTTTGATGATCCAAAATCGTTAAACCAAGCGCCGGAGTTCGGAAATCTCAAGAATAATGGAATCCCGCTCGACGACACTGGTATGTTCTACCAGATCGAATTGCCATCGGCCATGCGCTTTCGCAATCTCGCTCTGGTAATCCCGGCCTTTATGGAAGAAAGCCCGGCATTTCTCATTCTTCTGCATCCAGGGCAGCGAAAACTCCAGCAACTTGTCGAGATCGGCAAGCGCGCGGCCGGAAATCGCATCGCAATCGCCGACCTCGCTGTAGACATCTTCGATCCGCACGGCATGGACAGAACCCCGCGCACCTGTTTCCCGCAACGCAAGCCGCAAGAATGACGCCTTCTTGTTATTACTCTCCACGAGATGCACCCAGCCGTCCTTCTGTTCCGCGAGGAGGATGGCCGTGATGATACCAGGAAAGCCGCCGCCACTTCCGAGATCCACCCAGACTTTCGCATCGGAGCTCAATTGAAAGATCTGAGCGCTATCGACGATATGCCGATCCCAGGCATCGGCCAAGGTCGACGGTGCAACGAGATTGATGGTCTTTGCCCACTTCTGGAAGAGCTGAAGAAAATGCTCAAGGCGAGACTGTGTTTCACGTGAAACACTTTGACCGTTCAGGTTCATTCGAGGACTCTTTCCGCGTGTATCAGATAGCGCGCGCCATGTCGGCTCGCCGGAGGTGGACAAGCAAGAGCGATATCGCCGCCGGCGTCATACCATCGACTTTCGCCGCGTGAGCGATATTAAACGGCTGCGCGCGCTTCAGTTTCTGCTTCAGCTCATTGGAAAGACCTGAGAGCACGGAATAGTCGAAGTCCGCCGGTATCACGCGGTCTTCATCACGCTTTATGTCCGCAATATCAACGGCTTGCCGCTTCATATACACCGCGTATGACGCCTCGATATCCATCGCCTCGGCCACGTTGGCGCGCAATGACCGAAGTTCCGGCCAGATCGAAGCGAGCTTCGCAATGTCATGATCCGGATAGGACAGCAGCTCATAGGCCGTGCGGCGCTGGCCATCCTGATTCAGCATCAACCCGGCTTTAAGAGCCTCGTTGGGTGTTGTCGCCAACGACTGAAGTAGCCCACGGGCTTCGTCGAGCTCGGCCTTATACGCGTCAAAGCGAACTGATCGCGCCGCCGCTACGCAGCCAATTTCTTGTCCCAAGGGTGTCAAGCGGACGTCCGCATTGTCTGCTCTCAGCGACAGCCGGTACTCCGCTCGCGATGTAAACATGCGATAAGGCTCTGCAACACCGCGCGATGTCAGATCATCAATCATCACGCCAATGTAAGAATTGGTCCGGCTGAGGTAGATCGGATCGCTGCTGCCAGCGAGGCGCGCCGCATTCAGCCCCGCCACCAAGCCTTGGGCAGCCGCCTCCTCATAACCCGTCGTACCGTTGATCTGTCCAGCCAAGAAGAGTCCCGACAACTTCTTGACTTCCAGTGACGGTGTCAGCTCTCGGGGATCAACATGATCGTACTCGATGGCGTAGCCCGGCTGCAGGATCGAAACATTTTCGAGACCTGGAATGGTGCGGATAAACTGATCCTGTATCTCTGCGGGCAGAGACGTCGAAATCCCATTCGGATAGACCGTATGATCGTCGAGGCCTTCAGGCTCCAGAAAGATCTGATGTCCATCACGTTCACCAAACTTGACGATCTTATCTTCAATTGACGGGCAGTAGCGCGGGCCGACGCCCGCGATCTGCCCGGAATACATCGCGGACTTGCCAATGTTCTCACTGATGATCCGATGCGTCGCCTCGGTCGTACGGGTTACGCCGCAATCGACTTGTGTATTGGTAATTTTGTCGGTCATGAACGAGAACGGCGTCAACTCGTCATCGGCTCCCTGGCGGCCGACACTCGCCCAATCGATGGTGCGGCTATCCAGACGCGCTGGCGTTCCGGTCTTCAAACGCCCGAGCGAAATGCCAAGACGCTGAAGCGTGCCTGACAGACCCATAGACGGATCCTCGCCGACGCGGCCGGCTGGAATCTTCGTATCGCCAATATGAATCAATCCCCGAAGAAAAGTTCCGGTCGTCAGAACAACCGCATGACATGAAAGAATCCGGCTATCTTTCATGATGACACCGGTAACGGAGCCGTCCGCGGTCGTCAGGTCGAACGCGTCGCCTTCGATGATATCGAGACTGTCAATCGCTTCGATTTCCCGCAGCATCGCTTCGCGATAAAGCTTGCGATCAGCCTGTGTACGGGGGCCCCGGACGGCTGGGCCCTTCTTGCGATTGAGCATGCGGAACTGGATACCGGCTGCATCAGCAACCCGACCCATGAGCCCGTCAAGCGCGTCAACCTCTCGAACAAGGTGTCCCTTTCCAAGGCCACCGATAGCGGGGTTGCAGGACATCACCCCGATCGTATCACGCCGATGGGTGACGAGCGCCGTCTTAGCACCCAGACGCGCAGCGGCGCTTGCCGCCTCTGTTCCGGCATGACCGCCGCCTATGATAATGACATCGTATTTCATGAGCCAAACCAAGTTTGTTTCAGACGTTTCACGTGAAACTCACGCACGTAACATCCGTCCGGTGTTTCACGTGAATCATTTCCCAATGCAAAATTCGGAGAAGATCACGTCAAGCAGGTTTTCAACATCCACACGGCCGGTGATGCGGCCAAGGGCATTTGCCGCGATCCGCAACTCTTCAGCCCTCAAATCGAGATCAACAGCGCCATCCATACGAAGAGATCGCTCAATCGCGGACAAGCATTCCGCCAGCGAATCCTTATGGCGGAGCCTGCTCGGCAATGAGAAAGTATCTGGCCGGACCATCTGCTCAATCCGGCCGCCAATCATCGACCGAAGCTCTTGAAGCCCCGCACCGGTCTGAACGGAGATTGAAAGATCAAGCTCGTTCCTAGCCGGCGCCAGGTCTGCCTTCGTCCCCACGGTCAAGACGCGCGGATCAGCAGGTGTTGAAACCGCGGCACCAACAGATAGGTCATGCAGATACAGCACCAGATCGGCCTCGGCAACCATGTTCTCGGCGCGGCGAATGCCCTCGCGCTCGACGAGCTCGTCTGTCTCTCTCAATCCCGCCGTATCATAGAGCTTCACAAGATAGCCGCCAATATCGAGATCGACTTGCAGCACGTCCCGGGTCGTGCCTGCGACATCCGTGACAATCGCCAGATCGCGCTGCGCCAGCGCATTCATAAGAGACGATTTTCCAGCGTTCGGTGCGCCGGCAATGACGACCTTAAAACCATCCCGGATGATTTCACCGGCTGCTGCATCCGAGAGATGCGTTTCAACAGCAGCTCTGAGAACGGCAACTTCTGCCCAGACCTGGTCGGAGACCGACCCCGGTACATCATCCTCATCAGCGAAATCCAGCTCTGCTTCAATCAATGCACGGCACCGCGTCAATCGTTCCGCCCACGAATCGTACAGACTGGACAGGTGACCGGAGCTGTGCTCAACGGCCAAACGGCGCTGCATCTCGGTTTCCGCCGCGATAAGATCGGCAAGTCCCTCGACTTCGACGAGATCCAGCTTTCCATTCTCAAAGGCCCGACGGGAAAACTCTCCCTCGACCGCCATGCGCGTCGCCGGGAATTCGCCAAGTCTTGATAGGAGACGCTGCACCACGGCCCGGCCGCCGTGGACCTGAAGCTCGGCGCAGTCTTCGCCGGTGAAAGAGGCCGGGGAGGAGAAGAATAGTGTCAGCCCGGAATCGATCGGTAGACCGTTCCGGTCACGAATCGTTCGAAGGCTTGCTAATCTCGGAGCGGGGACACTGCCGATCAGATCCTCAAGGATGACGGATGTGGCAGGGCCGCTGACGCGGATAACCGCAACACCGGACGGCAATCCGCCACTCGACAGCGCGTAGATCGTCTCTCCTGGCATTTCCTAGATTGCCTCTTTCTCTACAAATGACAAAGCCGGCCGCTACTCGCGACCGGCTTGCTAGCGGAATCCGGCTAAAGACTACGTGTTCATCGAGTCGAAGAAATCCGGATTGTTCTTCGTCTGCTTCAGCTTGTCGATCAGGAATTCGATCGCATCGGTGGTTCCCATCGGTGCAAGGATACGGCGCAGAACGAAGATCTTCTGAAGATCCTGGCGCGGCACCAGAAGGTCTTCCTTACGCGTGCCGGACTTGAGGATATCCATCGCCGGGAAGATGCGCTTGTCGGCGACCTTGCGGTCAAGCACGATTTCCGAGTTGCCGGTACCCTTGAATTCTTCGAAGATGACTTCGTCCATACGGCTGCCGGTGTCGATCAGCGCAGTCGCAATGATCGTCAGCGATCCGCCTTCTTCGATGTTACGCGCAGCACCGAAGAAACGCTTCGGACGCTGCAGGGCGTTTGCATCGACACCACCGGTCAAGACCTTGCCCGAGGACGGTACGACGGTGTTGTAGGCGCGGCCGAGGCGGGTGATCGAATCGAGCAGGATGACGACGTCACGGCCATGCTCGACAAGACGCTTGGCCTTTTCGATGACCATCTCAGCGACCTGGACGTGGCGAACCGCCGGCTCGTCGAAGGTCGAAGAAACCACTTCACCCTTCACCGAGCGCTGCATGTCCGTCACTTCTTCCGGACGTTCATCAATGAGGAGAACAATCAGATAGCATTCAGGATGGTTTGCGGTGATCGAATGCGCAATGTTCTGCAGCAGAACCGTCTTACCGGTGCGCGGCGGAGCGACGATCAGGCCACGCTGGCCCTTGCCGAGCGGAGCCACAAGATCGATGACGCGCGAAGAGAGATCCTTCGACGTCGGGATGTCGAGCTCCATACGGAAGCGCTCGTTCGGATAAAGCGGCGTCAGGTTGTCGAAGTGAACCTTGTGGCGGATCTTCTCCGGATCGTCGAAATTGATCGTGTTGACCTTGAGCAGAGCGAAGTAACGCTCGCCTTCCTTCGGTCCACGGATCGGGCCCTCGACGGTATCGCCGGTCTTTAGCGAGAAGCGGCGGATCTGCGAGGGGGAAATGTAGATATCGTCAGGACCCGGCAAATAGTTGGCGTTTGCAGAACGCAAGAAACCAAAACCGTCCTGTAGAACTTCGACGACGCCCTCGCCGATGATTTCAACGTCCTGGCTGGCAAGAACCTTCAGGATCGCAAACATCAATTCCTGTTTGCGCATTGTACTTGCATTTTCGACCTCGAGCGATTCGGCAAAGGCCAGAAGATCGGTCGGGGATTTACTCTTAAGTTCCTGAAGCTTCATTTCAGCCATGAAGTGACCATTACTCTATATTTCAAAGGGGGAAGGCTATGTCGGGACGTATTCGGTCTCGCGAAAGGCTCGCAGACGACTGAACTCAAAACACATGCCACGAAGATGAGATGCGCGGAAAATAGCGACTAAGATAAGGCGCCGCAAGGGGGCTGCTTAAAATGAAGCAAATTTAACCTGAGACCGCCACAGCCCCTAAAAAGGCTTCACCACGACGAGGATAACGATCAGGATCATCAGCGCCGTCGGCGCCTCGTTCATGAACCGCCAGTAGCGCGCCGAACGCCTGTTCCGGTCGGCTGCGAAGTCCCGGACAGCCCGGCTGAAGAACATGTGCACGCCCGTCAAGAGAACGACGAGGCCGATCTTCGCATGCAGCCAGCCGCCCTGGAAACCATAGACCGACCAGGCGAGATAGAGCCCGAAAATCCAGGTCAGCATCATTGCCGGGTTCATGATGATCTTCAACAGCCGGCGCTCCATCACCTTGAAGGTCTCGGACTGCGCGGAGCCCGGCTCCGCATCCGTGTGATAGATGAAAAGCCGGGGCATGTAGAACAGTCCCGCCATCCAGGAAATCACAGCGATGATATGTAGCGCCTTGATCCAGAGATAGAGGTTCTCCGGGTTCCAGGCGAAAAGCCCAACTGCTAGAAGCGCAAAGAAGATCAACGCGAAATGAGCGCGGCGGCGGGCATAGGCGCCTGGCCGGGCATCGGTCTGCTTCTCCATCCTCAGCCTCGCGATCCGCGCACGCGCTCGACAAGCAGCCGCACGTTCTCGGGGTCAGCTTGCGGCGTGATGCCATGACCGAGATTGAAAATCAGCGGCCCGTTCCCGAGCTTGTCGAGAATTTCATCGATCCCTTCCTCGAGAGCTCGGCCGCCGGCAACGACGCGCATCGGATCGAGATTACCCTGGACTGGACCATCCTTCTGCAGCTCCTGGGCAAAGGCAAGCGGCACCGACCAGTCGAGCCCGATCGCATCAGCGCCGGTCTTTTGCCGATAATCCTTCAGCTGATAACCGGCGCCCTTCGCAAATGCGATGATCTTGGCTTTTGGCCGCTGGGATCGGATCGAGGCAATCATCCGCGCCACCGGACGGATCGCGTAGGCCGCGAATTCCTTCTCTCCGAGAACACCAGCCCAGGAGTCGAAAATCTGAACGGCATCGGCACCAGCATCGACCTGCGCCACCAGATAATCCGCTGAGACGTCGGCCAACAGCATCAGCAGACGCTCGAAGGCTTTCGGATGCTTGTAGGCGAACAGCCGGGCGGGGGCCTGATCTGGTGTGCCCTTACCGGCAATCATATAGGTCGCAACCGTCCAGGGAGCTCCACAGAAGCCGAGCAGCGTCGTTTCGGTAGGAAGCTCGGCGCGCAGGCGCCTGACAGTCTCCATGACCGGCTGTAGATAGGAAACGATATCCTCATCGCTGAGATTGGCGATACCCGCTTCGTCGATCGGATCCATCTCCGGTCCATGCCCCTCGGTAAAGCGAACGTTGCGCTTCATCGCATCGGGAATGACGAGAATATCTGAGAACAGGATCGCGGCATCGAAAGCGTAGCGCCGGATCGGCTGCAATGTCACTTCGACGGCATGCTCGGGAGAATAACAGAGGTCGAGGAAACTTCCGGCGGTCTGGCGCGTTTGTCTGTATTCCGGCAGGTACCGTCCTGCCTGTCTCATAAGCCAGACTGGCGGAGGCGTGAGAGTTTCACCGTCGAGAACTCTCAGAATTTTCCGGCGCGTTTCGCTCAAGCGCTTCTTCCCTATAAAAAAACAAAGATATTTTAAAAGGTTTCTATTTCTTAGAGTCGGTGACTATCAAGGATTAAAATCCATCCACTGAAGATACGATTTGTCGCGTGTCGCTCGCTGGCGCAGGACAAATTTGCCCGGCCTTTCCAGTTTCTGTTGAAGGTTTTGAATCACGAAGGGATTCCAATCGCTTCTAAGGAATCGCTGATTGGCCCAATCTGTGGATAAGCTGTGAGCATCAGATGGGCAGAGAAGAGCTGTCCACAAAGTCCACAAGCCGGCCTGAGCCGTCTCCTGAAAATCCGTATTGTGGAAAACTGGGCATGTTTTCCCTTGCCTCGGACCCTCCGGCTCCCGTAGCTCTTGGTCATCCAGTCTTTTCAACAGGTGGCGGAAAATAACGTGGAGAACCGGACGAACTTCTTCCATCTGCATCTGATATCTGACTCAACGGGAGAGACTCTGATCTCGGCGGGCAGGGCGGCATCGGCGCAGTTCAAGTCGTCGCAGGCGATCGAGCATGTTTATCCGCTGATCAGAAACCGTCGGCAGCTGCTGCCCGTTCTTGACGCAATCGACGGCGAGCCCGGGATCGTCCTTTACACAATTGTCGACCGCGAACTTGCGACCCTGATCGACGAACGATGCGCGGAGATGGGTGTTGCCTCTGTGAATGTGCTGGAGCCGGTCATGGCGGCATTCCAGATCTATCTCGGCGCTCCCTCGCGCCGCCGGGTTGGCGCACAGCATGTGATGAACGCGGGCTATTTCGCGCGTATCGAAGCCTTGAACTTCACCATGGACCATGACGACGGCCAGATGCCGGATGATTATAATGACGCCGACGTCGTCATCGTCGGCATCAGCCGGACATCGAAAACGCCAACCAGCATCTATCTGGCCAATCGCGGGATCAAGACTGCCAATATCCCCATCGTTTACGGCGTGCCGCTGCCCGAGGCGATCTTCTCGGCGACCAAGCCGCTCATCGTCTGTCTGATCGCGACGACCGATCGCATTTCCCAGGTCCGGGAAAACCGCGTTCTCGGAGCGACTGCTGGTTTCGACCGCGGCGAATATATCGACCGAGCGGCGATTTCGGAGGAGCTGAAATATGCCCGCTCACTCTGCGCCAAGCACAATTGGCCGATCATCGACGTGACACGCCGCTCGATCGAGGAGACGGCAGCGGCGATCGTTGCCCTGCGGCCAAAGCTGCGGTAAGCGCATCATCACCAGTAAACCGATCGCGAGAACCAATGACATTGCCGCTGATCCTTGCTTCTTCCAGCCCCTTTCGCCGAACGTTGATGTTGAACGCCGGTCTGACGTTCGACGCCCACGCCGCCAGCATTGACGAGCGGGCGATCGAGGCGCCGCTTGAGAAGACCGGTGCCTCTCCGGATGAGGTGGCCCTCGTGCTCGCGCGGGCCAAGGCCGAGGACGTCAGCCAGCGATTTCCGGATGCCCTGGTGATCGGCTCCGATCAGACCATGTCGCTTGGCGACCGGGTGTTTCACAAGCCAGCAGATATGAAACAGGCCGCGGCCCATCTTGCGGCGCTCAGCGGCAAGACCCATCGCCTCAACAGCGCGATTGCTCTCTACCGCGGCGGCACTGCACTTTGGGATCATGTCGCGCATGCGTTTTTGACTGTCCGCCAGCTGTCGCCGCAATTTATCGAACGGCATCTTCAGCGCGTCGGAACCAAGGCTCTGTCGAGCGTTGGCGCCTATCAGCTGGAAGGCGAGGGCATCCAGCTGTTCGAGAAAATCGACGGCGATTATTTCACGATCATCGGCCTCCCCATGGTGCCGCTGCTCGCCAAACTGAGGGAACTGGGTGCGATCGATGGATGATTCACGTGAAACATTTGGCCCCAAGGCTTTCGTCACCGGCTTCCCCGTCAAGCATTCGCGCTCGCCCCTCATCCATGGCTACTGGCTGAAGACGCTCGGTCTGCCGGGCAGCTACCGCGCCCATGAAGTAGCACCGGCGGAATTCGCCGGCTTCATTGCCAGCCTGAAAGATGGAAGCTCCGGTTTCACCGGCGGCAATGTCACGATCCCGCATAAGGAACTGGCCTATCAACTTGCCGACTGTCCGGATGCGCTTTCCGAAGAGTTGGGAGCGTCGAACACGCTCTGGATGGAAGATGGCAAGCTGCACGCCACCAACACCGACGGGCGCGGCTTCACCGCCAATCTCGATGAACGCCATCCGGGCTGGGACCAAACCGGCACGGCTGTCATCTTCGGTGCCGGGGGCGCAAGCCGCGCTGTCATCCAGGCGGTGCGTGATCGCGGGTTGAAGAACATTCACGTCGTCAATCGCACGCTCAGCCGGGCGCAGGAGTTGGCAGATCGCTTCGGTGCCCAGGTTCGAGCCCATGCGCCGGAGGCGTTAAACGAAGTGATGTCCGGCGCCGGACTTTTCATCAACACGACGTCGCTCGGCATGGATGGTGAGGCAGCACCTCAAATGGACTTCTCGCCGCTGGCTTCAGGCGCAGTCGTGACCGATATCGTCTATGTGCCGCTGCGGACACCGATGCTTATCCAGGCAGAACAGCAGGGCTTCGCAACGGTCGATGGGCTCGGCATGCTCTTGCATCAGGCCGTACCGGGTTTTGCAAAGTGGTTCGGCAGAACGCCCGATGTCGACGGCGACCTTCGTGCGCTCATCGTCGCCGACATGGAAAAGCATTGATGTTGCGGATCGGCCTGACGGGCTCCATTGGAATGGGAAAATCGACGACGGCAAAGCTCTTTGCCGCCGCCGGTATTCCCGTCAACGATGCCGATGCCGTCGTGCACGACCTGTATGCCGGAGAGGCAGTAGCCGCGGTCGAAGCCGAATTTCCCGGAACATCGAAGGAAGGCGCGGTCGATCGCGCCGAACTGGCCCGGCAACTCGCTCTGCGCCCTGATGGCTTCAAGGCGCTGGAAGCGATCGTTCATCCGCTCGTGCGCCAGCGCGAAGCCGCATTTCTGACCAACCAGCGAGCTGCGGGTCAGAGCATCGTATTGCTGGATATTCCCCTGCTGTTCGAAACCGGCGCGGAAAATCGCGTCGATGTGATTGCTGTCGTCAGCTGCGATCCACAGATTCAGAAGGCGAGGGTGCTTGCGCGCCCGGGCATGACGGAAGACAAATTCAAGATGATTCTCTCGCGGCAGACGCCCGATGCCGAAAAGCGTAGGCGCGCCGATTATTTGATCGACACCGGTCACGGCATCGAAATGGCGCAGCAGCGGGTCAGCGAGATCATTGCCGATCTTCAAAGCAGGATCGCCAAAGGAGAGTTCCGGAATGCGTGAGATCATCTTCGATACGGAAACCACCGGCCTCGACAATCGCCTGGACCGGATCATCGAAATCGGCGGTATCGAGCTCTTCAATCATTTCCCGACGGGCCGGACGATCCATATCTACATGAATCCCGGCGACCAGAAGGTCCATCCGGACGCGCTCGCCGTTCACGGCATCACCGACGAATTCCTCAAGGACAAGAAAGGCTTTGCCGACGTCGTCGAGGAGATCATCGAATTTTTCGGCGATGCGAAGTGGATCGCTCACAACGCCACCTTCGATATGGGCTTCGTGAACGCCGAGCTTGCTCGCATCGGCAGGCCGCCGATCCTGCCGGAACGGGTGATCGATACGCTCTCGCTTGCGCGGCGCAAGCATCCGATGGGACCGAATTCGCTCGACGCCCTTTGCCGGCGTTATGGCATAGACAACTCGCATCGCACCAAGCACGGCGCCTTGCTCGACTCCGAACTGCTGGCCGAAGTTTATATCGAGATGATCGGCGGCCGGCAGACGGCACTGGGGCTCGGCGTTGCTGCTGCGGCCGGATCCGAAAACACCGACGATGAAATAGATGACGTCGTCCTGGCAGTGCTGGAAAGGCCGCGGCCGCTGGAGAGCCGACTGAGCGAGACCGAGGCCGCGGCGCACGACGCGCTGATCGCCAAGCTCGGGACCAAGGGCATCTGGTCGAAATACGATCGCCCAAACTAAAAATGCCCGGCTTCTGACCGGGCATTTCAGATTTCATCAGCACAAATCAGATTAGTTCGTCTGAACCTTGGCGCGGGTCTGCTCTTCGGCAACGCGCTGGGCAAACATCTGCGCGAAATCGATCGGGTCGATCATCAGCGGCGGGAAGCCGCCATTACGCGTCACGTCGGCAATGATCTGGCGGGCAAACGGGAAGAGCATGCGGGGGCACTCGATGAAGAGAACCGGCAGCATGTGTTCCTGCGGGAAGCCCGCGATGCGGAAGACGCCGCCATAGACCAGCTCGGTGTGGAATACCGTCTTGTCACCATCCTTGGCTTCCGCGTTCAGCGACAGAACGACGTCGAAATCGGTGTCGGACAGCGGGTTGGCGTTGACGTTGACGCTGATATTGATGGCCGGCGCGGTGTCGCGGGCCTGCAGCGAACGCGGTGCGCCCGGGTTTTCGAAGGAGAGATCCTTCGTGTACTGAGCGAGAATGGTGAGGCTCGGGCTTACTGCACCGGCGCCGTTGTTTTCATCAGCCATTGGATTTTCCTCGAAGGGGCATTTTGATGGTGCCGCCATCTACCATTTCGTGGAAAGGCTTACAACCCTGAGCAAATTCAGCGTTCAGTCGCCAAGCCGCTTGCCCGACCAGGGAGAATTCGGGTCGGGTTGCCGCTTGAAATCGTCCTCGTCGAGATCGACCACCTTGCCTCCGGCAGGGCCGCGGGGACGAAAATCGCCACCCGATCCTGCTGACGCGGTAAAGCCACTGGTTCTGCCGACGACAACGAAACGACGGCTGACATATTTCCAAGCCAGATCGCGCACCGCCGGAATGCAGATCATAAGAGCGATGATATCAGAGATGAAGCCCGGGATGACGAACAGCAGCCCGGCAATGACAAGCATGGCAGGCTTCAAAAGTTCGCGGCCCGGAGCAACGCCGTTCCGGCCTTCGGCGGACATGCGCTGCAGGATGCCGAGGCCGTGGCGGCGCAGCATCGACATGCCGACGACCACGCCAAGAACCACCAGTCCAAGCGTTGCCAGAACACCGATCGCCTTGCCGACAATCACGAAGCTCGCGATTTCCGCCAGGGGCAAAAGCAGCATGAAACCGGGAAGCATCGTCAATCGCATCGTTTTCAACCCGCAAGCTTGCGGGCTCCTATTTGAATCATCTGTCTATGCGGACTATATGGGAGTAGAAATTTGGGATGTTAACTGCAATCGCGGGACAATATGAGTTCAAACGACTTCATCACGTTATTTTTCCTGGTAGCGGCAGTGCTGATTTTTTTCCAGCTCCGCAGTGTTCTTGGCCGTCGCACGGGAAATGAAAAGCCGCCGCGTGATCTCTACACGCCCCGTGATGCAGCCGGCCAGGAGCCAGCCGATGCCGGAAAGGTCGTGACCCTTCCGCGCCGCGACGGCAATGGCGAGGAAGAAGATCGCTTTGCCGCCATCGATGCCTTCGCTCCGGCAGGGACGCCGCTCAACGAAGCGCTGCGCGCCATGAACAAGGCCGATCCGTCGTTCACGCCGAAGGAATTCCTGAATGGCGCCAAGATGGCCTACGAGATGATCGTCATGGCTTTTGCCGACGGTGATCGCAAAACCCTCAAGAACCTGCTGTCCCCTGAAGTCTACGATGGCTTCGATGCGGCGATCGCCGATCGCGAAGCGAAGGGCGAAAAGGTGAAATCAACCTTTGTCGGCATCGACAAGGCGGAAATCACCAATGCCGAAGTCAAGGGCAGCGAAGCGCAAATGACCTTGCGGATCTCCAGCCAGCTGATTTCGGCAACCTATGACAAGGATGAAAAGCTGATCGATGGCAACGCCGAGGATGTTGCCGAAGTCAATGACATCTGGACCTTCGCCCGCGACACCCGTTCGCGCGATCCCAATTGGAAACTCGTGGCAACCGAATCGGAACATGAGTGACGGTCTGGCAGATTTCACGCTGCACCCCATCAGCTTCGATGAATTGAAGGGCTGGAAGGATGACGATCCTTCCGGCCTTTTTGAAGTCATGGACGCCTGCCGCCGACAGATCTCCGGCGTAAAGCCTTACCGCACCGGTTCGCTAGGTCTGACCGCCGAGGACCTTATGCCGCTTCTTGAGAAGGCGCGGGATGCCGGCGTTTCAAACGCGATGCAGGCGCGCCGCTTCTTCGAACAGAACTGCCGGCCGTTTCTGATCAGGAAGAGTGACGGGATGCCGGGCTTCGTGACGGCGTTCTACGAGCCGGAAATCGCCGTTTCGGCCAAGCCGGATGACGTCTATCGTTTTCCATTCTATAGGCGCCCCGATGATTTGATCGATCTAGACGATACGAACAGACCAGCCGGGTTTGATCCCTATTACGCGTTCGGCCTGTCGTCGGAGGGCTCGATCAGCGCCTATCCGGACCGGCGGGCAATCGATCAGGGGTTCCTTTCCGGGCGCGGGCTGGAGATCGCCTGGGCGAAATCGAAGGTCGATGTCTTCTTCGTCCACGTCCAGGGTGCGGCTCGCTTGCGGTATCCCGATGGTACGATGGGCCGCATCACCTATGCCGCGAAGGCTGGACACCCCTTCTCGGCGATCGGCAAGCTTCTCATTGACCGGGGCGAGATCGATCGCAGCCAGATCTCCATGCAGGCGATCCGCGCATGGCTTGCCGCTCATCCGGACCAGGTCGACGAGGTGCTCTGGCACAACAGGTCCTACATCTTCTTCCGCGAGGCGGAGACAGCTGCGGCAACAAGCGGCCCGATTGCCGCCGCCAAGGTTCCGCTCCTTGCCGGCCGTTCGCTCGCAGTCGATCGCCTGATCCACACATTCGGCTTCCCGTTCTTCATCCGCTCGGAAAGCCTTACCCATCTGGATGGCGGACGCGGCTTTGCGCGGTTGATGCTGGCGCTCGACACCGGCTCGGCGATCGTCGGCCCCGCGCGGGGTGACATTTTCACCGGCTCCGGAGACGATGCCGGCGAACAGGCCGGAACGGTCAGAAACGATGCGGATTTCGCTATCCTGATACCCAATGAAGCCGCGGGGCGTTTTCTCTGATGGCTAGGGATCGCAAACTCAGCACCGACGAGCGCATTCTTTGGGGCAGGGTGGCTCGCAGCACCCGCCCGATGGCCGGCAAAACCGGCGAACTGACCGAACTCGACGCCTTCCTGGCTGCTGCCGAGGCGGAAATCGAAGCGACCGAAAAGCAGCGCATGGCGACGGCGCCTGTAACGCCTCCGGTCCAGCAACCCGCCGCCAAGCCGTCCTCCGGTCAGCACCATCCACTCGAGCGCCCGGTCAAGCGCAAGATCGCCAAGGGGCGCCTGGCGCTGGAAGCCCGCATCGACCTGCACGGACTGGTGCAAAGCGAAGCCCATGTCATCCTTCTCGACTTTTTGATCCGCGCCCATGAGCGCGGCATGCGGCACGTGCTGGTGATCACGGGCAAGGGAAGCTCGCTCGGCAGCGAAGGCGCCCTGAAGCGCGCCGTGCCGCTATGGTTCTCGAAGCCTGAGTTCCGGTATCTGATCTCTTCCTACGAGTCGGCGGCGCAGCATCACGGCGGTGAGGGCGCTCTCTACATCCGTCTCGCCCGCCGGGCGGGAGATCGCTCATGACGACGCCCTTCGGTGAGGCTGTCCGCAAGCTGCGATCCCGCAAGGGCGTTTCGCAGAAGCAGATGGCGGCAGCACTGAATGTGTCGCCTGCCTATCTATCGGCGCTGGAACACGGAAAACGCGGCCTGCCGACCTTCGACCTGCTGCAGCGGATCGCCGGCTATTTCAACATCATCTGGGATGAAGCGGAGGAACTCTTCCTCCTGGCGCGCTCTTCCGACCCGCGTGTTGTTATCGATACGTCAGGTTTGCCGCCCGAATACACGGCCTTTGCAAACCGTTTGGCGGGTCAGATCCGCAGCCTTGACGCGCCCGTCTTGGTGGAGCTCAACGCGGTGTTGGAAAAAGGCGGAAAAGCGGACGGAAAACCGTCATAATCCCCTGCTTAATGCCGGATTTCAGGGCTCCGGCATTGGGATTGGCGCGCAAAAACCCTATATTCCGGAATGAGAAACGCCGGTGATTCGCAAGGTCATCCAGGCCGTTACAACAGGGAAATTCAAAGACAGTATGACCGATACACCCGCGACGGAAAACGGCGTTAGCACCGAGTATGGCGCAGATTCCATCAAGGTCCTGAAGGGCCTCGATGCGGTGCGCAAGCGCCCGGGCATGTATATCGGCGACACCGACGATGGTTCCGGCCTTCACCACATGGTCTACGAAGTCGTCGATAACGCGATCGACGAGGCGCTGGCCGGGCATGCCGACATCGTCACCGTGACGCTCAATGCCGATGGCTCCGTCACCGTAACCGACAATGGACGCGGCATCCCGACAGACATTCACACCGGCGAGGGTATCTCTGCAGCCGAAGTGATCATGACCCAGCTGCATGCCGGCGGTAAGTTCGACCAGAATTCCTACAAGGTCTCGGGCGGCCTGCATGGTGTCGGCGTTTCGGTCGTCAATGCGCTGTCCGTCTGGCTCAAGCTGCGCATCCGCCGGCAGGGCAAGCTGCATGAAATGAGCTTCACCCATGGCGTTGCCGATGCGCCGCTGAAGGTGATCGGCGATGCCAGCGAAACCGGTACCGAAGTCAGCTTCATGCCGAGTGGTGAGACCTTCACCATGACGGAATTCGACTATGGCACGCTGGAACATCGTCTGCGGGAGCTCGCCTTCCTGAATTCCGGCGTTCGCATCCTGCTCACCGACAAGCGCCATTCCGATATCCGCCAGGAAGAGCTTCTCTACGATGGCGGCCTCGAAGCATTCGTCGCCTATCTCGACCGTGCCAAGAAGCCGCTGGTCGACAAGCCCGTTGCCATTCGCAGCGAGAAGGACGGAATTACCGTCGAAGTCGCCATGTGGTGGAACGATAGCTATCACGAGAACGTGCTGTGCTTTACCAACAACATTCCGCAGCGTGATGGCGGCACCCACATGGCCGGCTTCCGCGCCGCCCTGACGCGCCAGATAACCTCCTATGCCGATAGCTCGGGCATCACGAAGAAGGAAAAGGTCTCGCTGACCGGTGATGACTGCCGCGAAGGCCTGACGGCGGTTCTGTCGGTGAAGGTTCCGGATCCGAAATTCTCATCGCAGACAAAGGACAAGCTGGTTTCCTCGGAAGTCCGCCCTGTCGTCGAAAACCTTGTCAGCGAAGCGCTGAGCACCTGGCTCGAAGAGCATCCCGCGGACGCCAAAATCCTGGTCGGCAAGGTGGTGGAAGCCGCCGCCGCCCGCGAAGCGGCGCGCAAGGCACGTGAACTGACGCGACGCAAGGGCGCGCTCGATATCGCATCGCTGCCCGGCAAGCTCGCCGACTGCTCCGAGCGGGATCCGTCGAAATCTGAAGTCTTCCTCGTCGAGGGTGATTCGGCAGGCGGTTCGGCAAAACAGGGCCGTTCGCGCGAGAATCAGGCTATCCTGCCGCTGCGCGGCAAGATCCTGAACGTCGAGCGCGCACGTTTCGACAAGATGCTATCCTCGGCGGAAATCGGTACGCTGATCACCGCACTCGGCACCGGCATCGGCAAGGATGAGTTCAACGTCGAAAAGCTGCGCTACCACAAGATCATCATCATGACGGACGCTGACGTCGATGGCGCCCATATCCGTACGTTGCTGCTCACCTTCTTCTTCCGTCAGATGCCTGAGCTGATCGAGCGCGGCCATCTCTATATCGCCCAGCCGCCACTCTATAAGGTCGCGCGCGGCAAGTCGGTCCAGTACGTCAAGAACGAGAGTGCACTGGAAGACTACCTGATCGGCCAGGGTCTCGAAGACGCTGCGCTGAAGCTTGCAAGCGGTGAGGTGCGCGTCGGCCAGGACGTGCGCGAAGTCATTCAGGACGCTTTGCGCCTGCGCACGCTGCTCGATAATCTTCATTCGCGCTACAATCGCGCCGTTGTCGAACAGGCAGCGATCGCCGGCGCATTGAATGCCGAAGCCGTCAGCGATCGCAGCCGTGCCGAAGGGCTGGCTGCCGAAGTCGCAAGGCGTCTCGATATCATCGCCGAAGAAACCGAACGCGGCTGGGAAGGCGGACTGACGAGCGAAGGCGGTCTTCGTCTCGAGCGTATGGTCCGCGGCGTCAAGGAAGTCGTCGTGCTCGACATGGCGCTGATCGGCTCGCAGGATGCCCGCCTTATCGACCAGCTGTCGACACGCCTCAAGGAAATCTATGACGTCCCGCCAAAGCTTTCGCGCCGCGACGGTGAAGTCGAACTTGCCGGGCCTCGTGCTCTTCTCGAGACGATCTTTGCCAGCGGCCGCAAGGGGCTGACGATGCAGCGCTACAAGGGTCTTGGCGAAATGAATGCCGAGCAGCTCTGGGAAACGACGCTCGATCCGAACGTCCGCTCGCTGCTGCAGGTCAAGGTTAACGATGCGACCGATGCCGATGGATTGTTTGCCCGTCTGATGGGCGATGAAGTCGAGCCGCGCCGAGAGTTTATCCAGGAAAATGCGCTCAGCGTCGCAAACCTCGATATCTAATTGATATCAAAGAAGAAGGCCGCGCAGTGGCTGCGCGGCCTTTTTTGTTTTGGCTAGTTGGCGACAAATTTACCGTTGAAGGCAACTTCGGCCAGCGGCTTGCGCTGGCTTGGAAACTCGCGTGCCTGGTTGCGCTCCGACAGCACGCTTTTGTCTGCAAGGCGGCCAAGCGCGATGCCGGCCTCGACGCGGTAGCCTTCGGGGATCGCAAACGTCGTCATGATCTCGTCATGCTTGATGCCGCCCATGCCGTGGGCATAGAAGCCGGAAAAGCGTGCCTGCATGGCAAAATGGCCCCATGCGGCACCGGCGTCGAAGGAATGCGTGTAGCTTTTCTTGCCCTCTGAAAAATCACCGCTGAAGCCGCGCGAAACCACGAAAAGCAGGGCGGAGGCGTTCTTGGCCCATTCCTGGTTGGCTTCGGCAAGCAATCCAAGCGCGGTTTCGAAATGCTCGGAACCCTTCAGCGCATAGATGAAGCGCCAAGGCTGCTGGTTGGCAGAGGAGGGCGCCCAATGCGCGGCGTCGAGGATCGTCAGGATCTGCTCTTCGCTGATCATTTCGCCGGTGAAGGCGCGGGGCGACCAGCGGTCGAGAAACATGGCTTCGATGGGAAATTGGGATTCGCGGCTATTGCTTGTGGTCATTGGGGGCTCCGGTCCATTCTGCCTATGGTCATATTTCCCGGCCCCATCACTTGGCAAGCGCCGGTTTCTCGATCGCATGACAGTCTGTTTCTAAAAACAGGGCCTCCCAGCCATGCGAACACGCGGTATCTATTCGCATCGCGCGATGACGAAGGAGCCGGTGATGCTGGTAAATGGAAAATGGACCGAGGATTGGCAGCCGGTACAGGCGACGGATGCAAAGGGCGGCTTTGTGCGCCAGACATCCAGCTTCCGCAACTGGGTCACACCGGATGGATCGGCAGGTCCGACAGGCGAAGCGGGTTTCAACGCCGAGGCCGGCCGCTACCATCTCTATGTCGCCTATATCTGCCCCTGGGCTTCCCGCACGCTGATTGGACGGACGCTGAAGGGCTTGGACGGCGTCATCAGCGTCTCCATCGTCGAACCGGCGCTATCGAGGCAGGGCTGGCGTTTTGGTGACTATGCGGGAGCGACCAGAGATACCGTCAACAGCGCCACCTATATGCATGAAATCTATACGAAAGTTTCACCGGATTTCACCGGCCGCGCAACCGTACCTGTTCTCTGGGACAAGCAGAAGCAGACGATCGTCAACAACGAATCGGCTGACATCCTCCGCATGCTGAACAGCGGATTCGGCGATCTCGCGAACAATGCGATCGACCTTTATCCGGATAACAAGCGTGCGGGAATCGATGCCTTCAACGACCATATCTATTCGCGGCTGAACAACGGTGTCTATCGCGCCGGATTTGCGACGACACAGATCGCCTATGAGGAAGCTTTCGCCGATGTCTTTGCCTGCCTCGATTGGGTCGAGCCGCAATTGCAGGGACGGGCCTTCCTCTTTGCCGATCATCCGACCGAGGCCGACATCCGCCTCTTCGTGACCCTGGTGCGTTTCGATCCCGCTTACCACGGCCTCTTCAAGTGCAACCTGCGCCGTGTCGCAGACTATCCCAATCTCAAAGCATTCTGCCGCCGTATGCTGGATTGGCCGGGCATCGCTGCCACCGTCAATATCGATCACATCAAGCGTGGCTATTATTCGATCGAGAAACTCAACCCGACCGGGATTGTGCCTGCAGGCCCAGATTTGTTGGAGATTTTTTAAAGCCGCGTACCGCTTCGGGGAAAACCCGTAATGACATGGTTGGACATCTGGTCCATAGCTCTTTGCGAATTCTTTTCGATGAGGAGGACATCCCATGAAACTGATGCGTGTAGGCCAAGCTGGTAGCGAGAAGCCGGCGATTCTTGATGCTGACGGCAAGATCCGGGATCTTTCCGCCCATGTTTCCGATATTGGTGGCGCGGCGATTTCTCCCGAAGGGCTGAAAAAGATCGCGGCGCTCGACCCGAAGAGCCTGCCGGAAATCGCGCCCGGCCGTATCGGCGCTTGCGTTGCCGGCACCGGCAAGTTCATCTGCATCGGGCTGAATTTCTCGGACCATGCCGCCGAAACCGGCGCCACCGTGCCTCCGGAGCCGATCATCTTCATGAAGGCGACCTCCGCCATTGTCGGTCCCAATGACGATGTCGTCATTCCGCGCGGCTCGGAAAAGACCGATTGGGAAGTCGAGCTCGGCGTCGTCATCGGCAAGACTGCGAAATACGTCTCGGAAGCCGAAGCGCTTGATTATGTTGCCGGTTATTGCGTTTCCGACGACGTCTCCGAACGCGCCTTCCAGACCGAGCGCTCCGGCCAGTGGACCAAGGGCAAGTCCTGCGACACCTTCGGCCCGATCGGCCCCTGGCTGGTCACCAAGGATGAGATTCCCGATCCACAGAACCTCGGCATGTGGCTGACCGTCAATGGCGAGAGGATGCAGGACGGATCGTCGAAGACCATGGTCTATGGCGTCGCCTTCCTCGTTTCCTATCTCAGCCAGTTCATGTCGCTGCATCCAGGTGACGTCATCTCGACGGGCACGCCGCCCGGCGTCGGCATGGGCCAGAAGCCGCCGCGCTATCTCAAACCCGGCGATGTGGTGGAGCTCGGCATCGAAGGTCTCGGCACCCAAAAGCAGACTTTCGTCGCCGATATCTGACCAAACCGGTCTCTTAACGATTGAAGAGCATGATGATGCCGGGGATGTAATGCCCCGGCATTTCTTTTGCGGTGCGCACACCTATGTTGCTATGCAACAAAAGCCTGTTAATCTGCGTTGAAGTGCCAGCAGAGATAATGGAAAGAAATGTGTGCCAGCCCCCAAGGCGCCGTCTTTTCCGGTAAAGAAAGGTGGCGCATCTCATGTTTTATCAGCTCTACGAACTGAATCACGCTGCAATGGCGCCGTTTCGCGCTGCCGCTGATGTCATGCGGATGGCCTATGCCAATCCGCTCAATCCCTGGTCCCAGACTCCGTTCGGCCGCACGATCGCTGCCAGTCTCGAAATGTTCGAGCGCACCACGCGCCGCTATGGCAAGCCGGAATTCGGCCTCCCGGAAACCGTTATCGATAGCAAGAAGGTCAAGGTCCGCGAAGAAATCGTCTGGTCGCGGCCATTCTGCAATCTGCTGCACTTCTCCCGCAGTCTGCCCGCCAATCATCGCGACCCGCGAATCCTGATTGTCGCGCCGATGTCAGGCCACTATGCGACGCTGCTACGCGGCACGGTCGAGGCGCTTCTGCCGAGCGCTGATGTTTACATCACCGACTGGATCGATGCCCGCATGGTGCCGATGACCGAGGGCACGTTCGATTTCGACGACTATGTCGATTACGTCATCGAGATGCTGCATTTTCTCGGGCCAGACACCCATGTTGTCGCCGTCTGTCAGCCCTCTGTACCGGTCCTTGCGGCCGCTGCCGTCATGGAAGAAGCAAATGATCCGCTCTCTCCGGCGTCGATGACGCTGATGGGCGGCCCGATCGATACGCGCATCAATCCGACGGCCGTCAACAAGCTTGCGAAAGACAAGCCGCTGGAATGGTTTGCCGACAACGTGATCATGAACGTTCCCTGGCCGCAGCCGGGTTTCATGCGTCCCGTCTACCCGGGCTTCCTGCAGCTCTCCGGCTTCATGTCGATGAACCTCGACCGCCACCTCGTGGCGCACAAGGAGTTCTTCATGCACTTGGTGAAGAACGACGGCGAGCCTGAAAAGCACCGTGATTTCTATGACGAATATCTGGCGGTCATGGATTTGACGGCGGAATTCTACCTGCAGACCGTCGATCAGGTGTTTATCAAGCACGCGCTGCCGAAGGGCGAACTGGTCCATCGTGGCAAGCTTGTCGATCCCAAGGCGATCCGCAACGTCGCATTGCTCACCGTCGAAGGCGAAAATGACGACATATCGGGCGTCGGGCAGACGCATGCCGCGCAGACGATCTGTACGAACATTCCGGACAGCATGCGCATGCATTATCTACAGCCGGATGTCGGCCATTACGGCGTGTTCAACGGCTCGCGTTTCCGCAAGGAGATCGCCCCGCGGATCGTCAATTTCGTCCGCGAGCATGCGCGCTCCTCAAAACCTGCCGTCAAACGCGTCATCAAGGGCGGCAAATCCGGCTAGTTAGCTATTGCTGATTTAATCCTTGTCATTCAAGGCATTGTCCGATTTCGCGGGCAATCGTCTTGAAGGGCCGGGGAGCGGTAACCACATCGATTTCCAGCATTCGGTATTCTGCCGGATGCAGAAAGCGAGGATACCGCACGATGAACCAGTCAGCATTGCTTCGCCCGGATTGGACTCCGGCTACCATTGCCCTGATGGTGCTGGGCTTCGTGGTCTTCTGGCCTCTCGGCCTGGCCATGCTTGCCTATATCATCTTCGGCGAACGCCTTCGCGGCTTCAAGCGCGATGCCAACAACGCTGCCGATGGCTTCTTTGCCAGCTGCCGCCGTTCGACGCATGGCCGCCACCGCCCGCATTTCTCGACAGGCAACGTCGCCTTCGATGACTGGCGGAAAGCCGAGATCGACCGCATCGAGGAAGAGCGCCGCAAGCTCGACGAGATGCGCGAAGAGTTCGACAACTACATGCGCGAGCTCCGCCGCGCCAAGGACCAGGACGAATTCGACCGCTTCATGCGCGATCGCAAGAACGCCAGGCGCGACGACAACGGCCCGGTCGCTGAATACCAGACGCCTTGAAGGCTTTGGTGAAGAACGAGCGAACCGGCATCATCGATGCCGGTTTTTCTTTGTCTGGAATTGCCCGAATCGTATAGAAAAGCACCATGTTTCCGCTTCTTTCCAAGCCGCGGCGCCCGTCCGTCAGAAAGCCTGCTCCGCCGGAGACGCGGACGCTTGATGTCGCCGGCCGATTGATGCCGCTGACGATCAAGCAGCATGATCGCGCCACGCGGATCACGCTGCGGATCGAACCCGGTGGCCGGGCGCTGAAAATGACGGTGCCGCGCGGGCTCGCCCAGCGCGAGGTCAACGCCTTCCTCGACCGCCACCAGGGATGGCTGCTGACGAAGCTCGCCAAGTTTTCACAGGATACCGGGCTTCAGGATGGCAGCGAAATCCTGCTTCGCGGCATCCGCCATCGCATCAGGCTTACCGGCAGCCTGCGCGGCTTAACGGAAGCGGCTGTCGTGGATGGTGACCATATCCTGAGGATCAGCGGAATGCCGGAGCATCTCGGCCGGCGGGTTGCCACCTTCCTGAAGAAGGAAGCCCGCGCCGATCTCGAACGCCTGGCGCATTTCCACGCCCGTTCGATCAAGGCGCCGATCAAGTCGATCTCGATGAAGGATACGCGCAGCCGCTGGGGATCCTGCTCTTCCGAAGGAAATCTAAGCTTTTCCTGGCGCATCGTCATGGCGCCGCCTTCGGTGATCGACTACCTCGCCGCCCATGAAGTGGCCCATCTCAAGGAGATGAACCACGGCCCGCGCTTCTGGGCTTTGTGCGAGAAGCTCTGCCCCGATATGGACGAGGCCAAGGGCTGGCTGAAGCGCCACGGAAGCCTGCTTCACGCCATCAGTTTCGACTGAGCGGAAACCGCGCGAAATTAAGCCTCCGTCGCAAATTGGCTCGACTCTTTTGCCTTTTCGTGTCACTTCGCTGCCATGAAACCGGACATCAAAATCTGTGGTCTGAAGACGGCTGAGACGATCGATCGCGCGCTGAAGCGCGGCGCGACCCATATCGGCTTCATCTTCTTCGAAAAAAGCCCGCGCTATATCGAGCCTGACGTCGCCGGAAGGCTGGCGGACGCGGTGCGCGGTAAGGCCAAGATCGTGGCCGTCACGGTTAACCCAACAAACGACGATCTCGATGAAATCGTTGCACTTTTGCGCCCCGATATCATTCAGCTTCATGGCGATGAAAGCCCGGAACGCGTTTTGACCATAAAGGCCGTTTACGGTCTTCCTGTCATGAAGGCTTTCTCGGTGCGCACCTCCGACGATCTGAAGCGGGTCGAGGCCTATATCGGTATCGCCGATCGCTTCCTCTTCGATGCAAAGCCGCCGAAAGGCTCCGAATTGCCCGGCGGAAATGGGGTTTCCTTCGATTGGAGCCTGCTCGACTGGCTTGACGGAAGCGTCGATTACATGCTTTCCGGTGGACTGAACAAGGACAACATTGCCGACGCGCTGATCATCACCAAGGCGCCGGGCATCGACGTTTCCTCCGGTGTCGAGAGTGCACCGGGCGCGAAAAGCGTCGCGATGATCGATGAATTTTTCGATGCGGTCGAGAAGGCGTATCAGCCTGAAACCGCTTCAGGGAGTTAAGAGTGAACGAGACGCCTAAACCGAATTCCTTCCGTTCCGGCCCTGATGAAGATGGCCGTTTTGGCATCTATGGCGGCCGTTTTGTCGCCGAGACCCTGATGCCCCTCATTCTCGACCTGCAGGCCGAGTGGGACAAGGCGAAGGACGATCCGGAATTCCAGGCGGAACTGAAAAACCTGGGCGCCCACTATATCGGCCGCCCGAGCCCGCTCTATTTTGCCGAACGGCTGACGGCCGAGCTCGGCGGCGCGAAGATTTACTTCAAGCGCGAAGAGCTGAACCACACCGGTTCCCACAAGATCAACAACTGCATCGGCCAGATCCTGCTCGCCAAGCGTATGGGCAAGACCCGCATCATCGCTGAAACCGGTGCCGGCCAGCATGGCGTTGCTTCGGCAACCGTTGCCGCCCGTTTCGGCCTTCCTTGCGTCGTCTATATGGGCGCCACCGATGTCGAGCGCCAGGCGCCGAACGTGTTCCGCATGAAGCTCCTGGGTGCTGAAGTGAAGCCGGTGACGGCTGGCCACGGTACGCTGAAGGATGCCATGAATGAGGCATTGCGCGACTGGGTCACCAATGTCGACGACACCTATTATCTGATCGGTACCGCTGCCGGCCCGCATCCCTATCCGGAAATGGTTCGTGATTTTCAGGCTGTGATCGGCACCGAAGCCAAGCAGCAGATGCTCGAGGCCGAAGGGCGTTTGCCGGATCTCGTCGTTGCCGCTGTCGGCGGCGGCTCGAATGCTATCGGCATCTTCCATCCGTTTCTTGATGACGAAGGCGTTAAAATCGTCGGCGTCGAAGCGGGCGGCAAGGGTTTGCAGGGTGACGAGCATTGCGCCTCGATCACCGCCGGTTCGCCGGGCGTTCTTCATGGCAACCGCACCTATCTGCTGCAGGATGGCGACGGCCAGATCAAGGAAGGCCATTCGATTTCGGCCGGCCTCGATTATCCCGGCATCGGCCCGGAGCATTCCTATCTGAACGATATCGGCCGCGTCGAATATGTGCCGATCATGGACCACGAAGCGCTCGATGCCTTCCAGACGCTGACGCGCCTTGAGGGCATCATTCCGGCGCTGGAACCGTCGCATGCGTTGGCCGAAGTCATCAAGCGCGCGCCGAAGATGGGCAAGGACGAGATCATCCTGATGAACCTCTCCGGCCGCGGCGACAAGGACATCTTCACCGTCGCCAAGATTCTCGGAATGGATGCTTAAGTCATGACCGCACGTATGGACAAACGCTTTGCCGATCTGAAGGCCGAGGGCCGCCCCGCGCTGGTCACCTATTTCATGGGCGGCGACCCGGATTACGACACGTCGCTCGGCATCATGAAGGCGCTGCCGGAAGCTGGTTCCGATATTATCGAGCTCGGCATGCCGTTTTCGGATCCTATGGCCGACGGTCCGGCAATCCAGCTGGCCGGTCAGCGCGCCCTGAAGGGCGGCCAGACGCTCAAGAAGACGCTGCAGCTCGCCGCCGACTTCCGCAAGTCCGATGATGCGACGCCGATCGTCATGATGGGTTACTACAACCCGATCTACATTTACGGCGTCGAAAAGTTTCTCGACGATGCGCTGGCATCCGGCATCGACGGTCTGATCGTCGTCGATCTGCCGCCGGAAATGGATGACGAGCTGTGCATCCCGGCGATCCGCAAGGGCATCAATTTCATCCGCCTGGCAACGCCGACCACCGACGAAAGGCGCCTACCGGCCGTTCTGAAGAACACGTCCGGCTTCGTCTACTACGTTTCGATGAACGGCATCACCGGTTCGGCTCTGCCGGATACGTCGCTGGTCTCGGGTGCCGTCAAGCGCATCAAGGAGCACACCGATCTGCCTGTTTGCGTTGGCTTCGGCGTTAAGACCGCCGACCATGCAAAGGTCATCGGCGCTTCGGCTGACGGCGTTGTCGTCGGCACTGCCATCGTCAATCAGGTGGCCACGAGCTTGACCAAGGACGGAAAAGCGACAGCTGATACGGTTCAGGCCGTCGCCACGCTGGTCCGCGGTCTTTCATCGGGAACGCGTTCGGCGCGCCTTGTTGCTGCCGAATAGTGTCCCCACATTGGCTGTCGTCAATCAGGAGTTTTCGACTTGAACTGGATCACCAACTACGTACGCCCGCGGATCAATTCCATGCTGGGCCGCCGCGAAGTTCCTGAAAATCTCTGGATCAAGTGCCCAGAAACCGGTGAGATGGTCTTCCACAAGGATCTGGAAGACAACAAGTGGGTCATCCCGGCGTCTGGCTATCACATGAAGATGCCGGCCAAGGCCCGTCTTCTCGATCTGTTCGACAATGGCGAATATGAAGCGCTGGTGCAGCCGAAGGTGGCTCAGGACCCGCTGAAGTTCCGTGATTCCAAGAAGTATACAGATCGCCTGCGCGACAGCCGCCTGAAGACGGAGCAGGAAGACACGATCGTTGCCGGTGTCGGCAAGGTACGTGGCCTGAAGCTCGTCGCCGTCGTGCACGAATTCAACTTCATGGGCGGTTCGCTCGGCATCGCTGCCGGTGAGGCAATCGTCAAGGCATTCGAACGTGCCATTGCCGAGAAATGCCCGCTGGTAATGTTCCCAGCTTCCGGCGGCGCCCGCATGCAGGAAGGCATTCTGTCGCTGATGCAGCTGCCGCGCACCACCGTTGCCGTCGACATGCTCAAGGAAGCAGGCCAGCCCTATATCGTCGTTCTGACCAACCCGACGACGGGCGGCGTGACCGCTTCCTATGCCATGCTCGGCGATCTTCATTTGGCCGAGCCGGGTGCGGAAATCTGCTTTGCCGGCAAGCGCGTCATCGAGCAGACGATCCGCGAAAAGCTGCCGGAAGGCTTCCAGACGTCGGAATATTTGCTGGAACACGGCATGGTCGACATGGTGATCAAGCGTCACGATATCCCCGATACGCTGGCGCGGGTCCTGAAGATCCTGACGAAGAAGCCGGCAAACACCGTCGTTACCAACGGCAGTGCGGTCGCGCTGGCAGCGAGCGCCTGATCGATCCAGAAACCTGCCTGAGCGGAGGGCCGAATGATACCCAGGGGTCAGACCGTCGTGAGCGAGGCAGCACAGGAAATAGACAAGCTCCTGGGATTGCATCCCAAGGGCTTCGATCTGTCGCTGGAGCGGATCACCCGCCTGCTGGAAGTTCTCGGAAATCCGCAGGATAAGCTGCCGCCGGTAATTCATGTCGCCGGAACCAACGGCAAGGGTTCGGTTACGGCCTTCTGCCGGGCGCTCCTCGAAGCTGGTGGCTACAGCGTTCACGTCCACACTTCGCCCCACCTGGTGAACTGGCACGAGCGCTACCGCATAGGCGTCAAGGGCGGACGCGGCCAACTGGTTGAAGACGCGGTTTTCGCCGATGCCGTGCGCCGCGTCGCGGAAGCCAATGGCGGCCAGAAGATCACCGTTTTCGAAATCCTGACGGCCGTCACCTTCCTGCTGTTTTCCGAACAGCCTGCCGACGCAGCTGTTATCGAAGTCGGCCTTGGCGGCCGCTTCGACGCGACGAATGTCATTTCCGATCCGGCCGTCTCGGTCATCATGCCGATTTCGTTGGATCATCAGCCCTATCTCGGTGACCGGGTGGAGCTGATCGCCGCCGAGAAGGCAGGCATCATGAAGGCGAAGCATCCTGTCGTCATTGGCCAGCAGCCTTATGACGCAGCGCTTGAGGTGCTGATGTCGACCGCCGAGCGGCTGCATTGCCCGACCGCCGTCTATGGCCAGGATTTCATGGCTCACGAGGAATATGGCCGTCTCGTCTATCAGGATGAATTCGGCTTGGCCGATCTGCCGCTACCGCGCCTTCCCGGCCGCCATCAGTATGCCAATGCCGCTGCTGCCATCCGCGCTGTCAAGGCCGCCGGTTTCGTCGTCACCGAAGCGATGATGGAGAAGGCGCTTCAGGGTGTGGAATGGCCCGGGCGTCTGCAGCGGCTGACCGAGGGGCGGCTGATGTCGCACGCACCTGCCGGTGCGGAAATCTGGGTCGATGGCGGACACAATCCCGGCGCCGGCGAGGTGATCGCCGAGGCGATGGCGAATTTCGAGGAAAAGCTGCCAAGACCGCTCTATCTGATCACCGGCATGATCAACACGAAGGATCCCGTCGGTTATTTCAAGGCGTTTGCCGGACTGGCGGAGAAGGTCTTCTGCGTTCCGATCCGCGGAAGCGATGCGATGATCGACCCGGTCATTCTGGCCAATGCTGCCTACGACGCCGGTTTGGTGGCCGAGCCGATGTCGACCGTCGGAGACGCGCTCGATGCGATCAAGGAAATCCTCGATCCGGCCAAGCCGCCGCCACGCATCCTGATGGGCGGCTCGCTCTATCTGGTCGGCGACGTTCTCTCGGATAACGGCACGCCACCAAAATGAAAAAAGCCCGGTCGAAGCCGGGCTTTTTCGTTGAATGCGAAAGCGTTTTAGGCCGCGCTGGAAATCCAGCTCGAAAGAGCCGTCTTC
The DNA here is from genome assembly GCF_056400165.1 of Rhizobium sp. 01L410. Taxonomy (NCBI): domain Bacteria; kingdom Pseudomonadati; phylum Pseudomonadota; class Alphaproteobacteria; order Hyphomicrobiales; family Rhizobiaceae; genus Rhizobium; species Rhizobium sp. 01L410. Next base: position 39,048 of record NZ_JBFTST010000004.1, on the reverse strand, counting down.
GGAGCGGCGCCAACCTTGATGTCGGCAACTTCGCCAGCCTTGAAGATCGCCAGCGTCGGGATCGAGCGAACGCCGAACTGAGCAGCCAGTTCCGGGTTTTCATCGATGTTGAGCTTGGCAACCTTGACCTTACCGGCCAGTTCGGTCGCGATCTCTTCGAGGCTCGGGGCAATCATCTTGCACGGGCCGCACCATTCAGCCCAAAAATCCACAACAACAGGTTCTGCAGATTCCAGAACTTCCGACTGGAAGTTATTGATATCGACTTTCACGGTAGCCATAGGCTGCTCCTTCACGGGAATTATCGTTGAACCACATGTGATGGTGCGGTGTCACAATTTCAATGTCCGGTATTTCACTTTGTCTTGAGTGCCGCAAGCGCCAATTCAAGCGTCCGCTCGGTGAGGCGGTGAACCGTCGCGTTTTCGGTGTAGACGAGCACGCACTCAATTTCCTTGCCGGGATAAAGCGGTCTCAGGATTTCCCGGTAGATCGCAAGCTGCGCCTTGTGTGCGAAGGGAACGCTGTCCTCGGTCTCCGGCGGGACGCGATTGGTCTTGTAATCGAGGACAACCACCCGGTCCGTCAGCACCGCAAGACGGTCGACCCGGCCCGATACGGCATAGTGTTTCCCGTCAAGGTCCAGCGTGCCCATGATCGAAACTTCAGGCTGGGCATGGGCTGCAAAGACCGGCTGCAGGCTGTCTTCGCCCAATAGTTTCAGAACCGAATCGACCAGTCGGCGCCGCTCGGCGTCCGGCCAGAAGCGCGCCGCGCGCCCGGCATAGCGCTCGGCGGCAAGCTGGCGCTCCTGAGGCGGGATGTCAGGCAGCATCTGCAGCATGCGGTGGATCAACCGGCCTTTTTCCAGCGACCTGTCGGACCGCTCCGGAGTGCTGAACAAAGGCGAGTTCACCAGAAGGTCATCGGCTTCTTCGTCGATGACGGTACCCGCGCCCGATGGGCTGAGGGGTCGCGGCAGCGCTCCCTGCGGCGGCAGAGGCTTGAGTATACCGGCGGGCAGGACGTCTTTTTCGCGCTTTTCCGCCAGCTGTTCTGCCCGCTCGAAGCTGCGCTCCACCTGCGGAACCCGCCAGGTCACGCCCGGCCAGCTGCCGTCCGGCCCTTCGAATTCGACAGCGTTCACCTGAGGATGGCTTTCGCTCATCGCCGTTGAAATCATCGCATGCCATGTATCGGTATTGGCGCGCACGCCACGATAGCCGCAAACGATCAGCCGGTCGGCTGCACGCGTCATCGCCACATAGAGCAGGCGGCGGTATTCCTCTTCCGCCAATGTCTGGATGCGGGCGGCGTCGGCTTGCGTACGCGAATTGGCGAGATCGCCGACCGGCACCCAGACGGGCATCGGATCCTCATTGGCTGTCTCGAGCAACCTCAGTTTCGGCATGTGCGTATGGGTAAACGCCTTGCCGCCACTATCGACCAGAAAGACGATCGGCGCCTCCAGGCCCTTCGAGGCATGCACCGTCATGATGCGCACTTCGTTTCGCCCTTTGTCCTGCTCGCGCTTCACCTCGGGCGCCTCGAGTTCGAGCGTCGAGATGAAGGATTGCAGCCCGGGCAGGCCGGAATTCTCGTGATCGAGCGTGAAGGTCAGGAATTCGTCAAGAATATCGCTGACTTCGGTGCCGAGCCGCGCCAGAAACTGGCTGCGGCCACCGTGAACGCCAAGCACACGGGCGTAGAAATCATGCACAGACAGGCTTCGTGATTGCTCCAGGAAAAGCTCAAGCCGTTTCGCCGCCGCCACGAAGCGCTCGTGGCCGTCGGCGGCGAAGCGCTGCAGATGGCTCCAAACGCTCAGATGTTCGCTTCGGAGCGCCGCCAGCGCAAAGATATCGTCTTCCGTGAGATCGAAGAGCGGGCTTTTCAGCACCGCTGTGAGCGAAAGATCGTCCTGCGGCAGAAGCAGGAAGCGCCCGAGCGCCAGCAGATCCTGCACGGCAATGTGGCTCGTCAGCTTCAGGCGGTCGGCACCGGCGACCGGAATGTTATTCCGCCGTTTCAGCGCCCGCGTCAGCGCGTTGACGAAACTGTCACGCTTTCGAACCAGCACCAGAATATCGCCGGCCTCGATCAGCCTCTCCTTGCCCTTCTCGACGATCGTTTCATGTCCGACCAGCGTCTCGATCGTATGCGCCATGCGTCGCGCCAGGATCGCCGGTGGCGCGCTCTCGGGCGTGGCATCGAAAGGGGCCGTCCAGTCCTCGTCCTTGACGGCGACTTCGGGCGCGACCATTGCCCAGAGATCGACTGCGCCTGGATGGCCGATCCGGCTTGACCGGTGGATGACCGGCTCGCCCTCGGCGCTCAGCCCGCGCGCATTTTCAGGTGGCGTGAAGACATGGTCGACAGCGGCGAGAACGTCGGACGTCGAACGGAACGACAGCGGCAGGCGCACCGGCGTGAACTGCTGGCCGCTGGCCTGCACCTTTCGCTGCGTCCGTTTGCTTTCTTCCGAAAAGCGCTCCGGCCGGGCGCCCTGGAAAGAATAGATGGACTGCTTCTCATCGCCGACGGCAAACAGCGTGCGGATCACTGGCCGGGCGCTCTCGCCCGAGAAGAAATCCTCCGCCAGCGACTGGATGACGCTCCATTGGATCGGGCTGGTATCCTGAGCTTCATCGACGAGAATGTGGTCGATGCCCTGGTCAAGCTTGTAGTGGATCCATGGGCCGATGCCGCTTTTCGTTAGCAGATCGGCCGTGCGCGTGATCAGGTCCTCGAAATCGAGGTGGCTGCGCTGCTTTTTCAGGGACTCATAGTCACGTTTCAGGCGCTCGGCGAGCACGAGCGCCGCATGCGTCGCCGTATACATCCGCATGATTTTCAGCCGGTCCCGGCAGGCGACGACGTGATCGCGGGCAGCTGCGATCGCCGCCGTCAGTTCTGGCGCATCGGCAAGCATCGCCTTCACGGTGAATTGCGAATCCGTTTTCGGCTGCCCGTCCACCTTCAGGAAGATCTTCTCCAGAAGTTCGGCCCGCTTCGACGCGCTTCGCTCGTTCGAGGTTTGGCGAAGACCGTAGGCAACCTCCTGCGCCTTGGCGCCGCCTTTCTGTGCCGCCAGCGTCATGTAGAGATCGAGCGTCAGCCCGGAAAGCTCCGGTAGCGGCCAGTATTGCGCGGCGATGCTGGCTTCGCTCTCCGTATCGGAAAGATTCAGGTTCTTGCGCAGTGCCGCGGCGATCCCGCCATGCGCTTCGGCGGCCTGCGTGAAGCGGCGGATGGCGTTGCGATTGGCGACAATCTCTTCGAGCAGCGCTTCCAGCCCGCTTTCGTCGCCAAGGTTGAGAACGTATGAGAACGCTTCGGCAAGCATCTGATCGTCTTCGGGTCCCGTCGCCGTCAGCAGCGAACGGCGCGCATCCGCAAGAAGGGTCGCCGCTGCCCGGTCGTCGAGAACCGAGAAGTGACCGGCGACATTCGCCTCCAGCGGAAACTGATGCAGCAGCGCCTCGCAGAAGGCGTGGATCGTCTGGATCTTCAATCCGCCGGGCGTCTCCAGCGCCTTGGCAAAGAGTCGCCGTGCTTCGGCGAGTTTGACGCGATCGGGTGTTTCTCCCTCGATCAGCGCGATGCGTTTGCTCAATTCCTGATCCGGCAGAACCGCCCATTCGGCAAGCCGCGCGAAGACGCGGTTCGACATTTCGGAGGCCGCGGCCTTGGTGTAGGTCAGGCAGAGGATCGCCGAAGGCCGAGCACCAGCCAAAAGCAGCCGGATCACGCGTTGCGTCAGGACGTGCGTCTTCCCGGATCCGGCATTGGCCGACACCCATGCCGAGCGTAACGGATCGGAGGCGATCGCCTGCTGAATGGTCGTCCAGCCGATCCAGACGCCCGGATCGTCGCTATCGGGGAGAGCGGTAATGTCATTCATCGCCACTGGCCTCCTCGTCTTCTGCCGTCGACCATTCCGAAACCCGGGCCAGATGATCGTAGTCGCCGCCGAACTCGAACTGTTGTGCCGGGATAAGCCGTGACGTGAAGCCCCGCTCGCCGGATTGCAGCAGGGAGACAAACTTGACGAGTTGATCGATCGATTCCTCGGCGAGATCGAGCGCCGACTTCGCCTTGTCGCTGCGTGTCGAATTCTCGTTGTTGACGGTATCGGCCCGGAAGCGGCTGCCAGGCCGAAGGCGGACGTAAAGCAGATCCTGCGGAATGAGGCTGCCGGCATCGCGGAAGGCACCGGCGCTCAGCGCGGCAGCTTCGAGAGCCAGCTGTGGGTCGAGCAAGGCGCGCGCTTGCGCAGGCGAAGGATTGTAGCCGGTCTTGTAATCGATGATATCGGCAGATTTCGGCCCGGTAATATCGATCCGGTCGGCGATGCCCGTTAGCCGGATGTTGATTGTCTCCAGCTCGACGCTGCCACGGACTTCGGTCACTGTCTTGCGGATGCCTGGCCGCCGCTCGGCTTCCCACGCCAGGAAGCTGCGGGCGACCTCGCGAAAGCGCGGCCGCCAGACGGCGTCGATATGGGCCGGCAGCTCTTCCCTGTCAAAAAGATCATTGAGGATAGCCTCCATCGCCCGTTCGCCGTCAGTCGTTCCGGCGATGTGCCCTTCGCGCACGAAGCGGTCGATGATCGCGTGATAGAGCGTGCCACGTTCTGCGGCACCGGGATCGCGGTTAAACGGTTCGACAGGGTCGAGCCGCAGAATACGCCGCGCGTAGATCGCATAGGGATCGCGCCGGAGGCGGCCGACTTCGCTGAAGGAATAGGATTTTGGCTGCAGTTCCGAGGGTGGAACCGGCGAGGGGCGCTGCGCCGGCGCCTGGGCCTTGCCGTCATCGAGAAGACTGACCCAGTGCACGAATTTTTCGCCACGGTCCTTCAGCGCGGCTTCGAAAGCGGTGCCGCCCAAAGCCAGTAGACGCTGCAGCCAGCGCGAGGCAACCGTCGGCGTCGAGCCCTGGCGGAGTGCGCGCGTATAGATCAGCTTCCGGGTGCCGCTCGCCATCTCGAAATCGTGGGCCAGCTGCCCGATACGCCGCTCCGGCGGCTCAAGGCCAATCTCCGTTTTCATCATCCGCGAAATGAAAGGGTTGTTGGCCGTCTGCCCCGGCCAGGAACCTTCGTTCAGACCGCCGAGCACCAGCGTGTCGACAGCCTGAAGACGGGCTTCCAGCGTACCGAAGATGAAAACCCGGGGATGGCTGAGCGCGCGGGGCTTGGCAGCCTGTCCGGCCGATAATGCCGTCATGATGTCGATCCACTGCGGACCGTCTGCCTCGATCTGCCCGTTGGTGTCGATTACTTCGCCGAGCAGCGCTGCGAGCGCATCGCCGGCTTCTCCGCTCCAGAGACCGGCAAGGTCGCCGCGGTGATCGCGAGCCACGGCCTCGAGCACGCTGCCGGTCCTTGAGGCCCATTCGGAGAGCTGCAGGTTCACTGTCAGGCTGCGCCCGTCAGGCCCACGCTTGACCATTGCCGATGCCAGCGGCTCGGTCGCAGCTGCGATCCGTTGCGCCAGATCCCGGGCCTGATCGATCGCATCCGATGGCAGCGACTTCCGCCAGTTCGGCGCATAGCGATCGGCCTGCTGTTCGGCAAGCTGACGCTCCAGCAGGGCCGGTAGCGTGCTGATATCGACCTCGGCAACGCCGCCGCGCAGCGCGAGAAGCTCGAGCGCTTCGACGGCGCTTGTCAAAATGGTCTTCTCAAGGCTGAAATGCGTGAGCGGATGCTTGAGGAGCGCCACCAGCGCCACCGGATCGCCGGGCCGTAGCGTCGCTTCCAGAACCAGCTGCAGGAAAGTGCCCTGCGGCATCGCAGAAAGCGGCGTACCGGCCGAATCGTCGGCGATAATGCCGAACCGGGCGAGTTCGGACATGACGCGGCGCGCGAGATTGCGATCGGGCGTAATCACCGCTGCCTGGCTTTCGCCGTTGCGGCCCGGCTCTTCCAGGGCAAGGCGCAAGGCGATGGCGATTGCCGTTGCCTCCTCCCGCTCGTTGGCCGCCTCGATCAGCGCCACGCCGGCAAAGCCTGCCGCCATCGCGTCCGCGGGAAGCTCGTTCTTCCACTCGCCCCAGCCGCTTGTCGCCTCTGCTGGTGCAAGCGCCCGCGATAGTATCTCAGCGCGCCGTTGCAGGTCAGGCTCCGCGTCGATCAGCGGGGCGACATCATTGCGCGTCAGTTTCAGGCGCTTCAGCAGATGCGACAGACCGTATTGGGAGTGGCTGCGGCTCGCAGGATTGGCCGTTCGTCCTGGTTGCGGATCCGGTTCTACCATTCGCCAATGCTCGTCCGGCATCGACAGATCAAGGCCTGGCAGCACGATGACGCCCTCGGGAAGATTGGCAACGGCGGCAATCAAATCGGCGGTCGCAGGCACGGAGCCCGTCGAGCCGGCTATGACGATCGGTCCCGCCGGCCGGGACGTTGCAAGACGGTTCGCTTCCGCGCGCAAAATTGCGTTGCGGTGCCGGGCAGGGGACGAGCGCCCGAGTTCGGCCAGCCGTTCCGGCCAGAAGGCGCTGGCAATCTGCAGAAACTCCGCTGTCAGCTGCCACCAGAGTGCATGATCGGAGGCGTCGAGATTGGCAAGCTCTGCCCATTCGCGGTCCTCAGTCTCGATCGAGTCGATCAGCTCGGCCAGATTGCGCGCCAGCCAGATTGCATCCGCCGGGCTCGCCGGGGCCGCGAGAGGCGACTCGGCGTGGATGCGGCGGACGATATCCGGCAGCCTGTTCCGCCAGGCAAGGATGAGCCTCGCGAGCTCCAGCAGGCGGGCAGTGTTGGAAAGTGGCTGCGCAAGGTCGAGGGTCGCAGGCAGCGCCTCCTCGAAGTAACCGCTGTCGTCGTCCGTCTCACCGAGTGGCCGGATGACCGGCAGAATGGCTGAGCGGCCGCCGAGCAGATCGACGAATTCGGAGCGGAGCACACGGGCGGCGCGCCTGGTCGGTAGGTAGATCGTGACTTTGGAGAGTGATAGCGGATCGTCGGGGTCGTGCCGGAAGAGCGGCGTCAGCCGGCCGTCGCAAAGCGTTTGCGCGAGCACTTTCAGAAACGGCGCTCCTGCCGGTATCGTCAGGATGCGCGGCTGATGACGCTCGCTCATCGCTTAGGCAAACGTCCGGAATTGCCGGATCGTTTCCTCTGCTTCATCGACGGCTTCGGGCGTGCCAACGGTCAGCCAGTGCCCGTCCATCATCATTCCGTAGAGCCTGCCGCGTCCGATCGCCTTGTCGAAATAACTGTTGATGTTGAAGGGGTCGCGCGGCGCATCGTCGAGAAATTCAGGCCGCATCGCAAAGGCGCCGGCATAGACGACGGGGTTCGACTGGTCGTCCCGGTAGCGTGTCAGGCGGCCATCCGCTGCCATGCTGAAATCATTGATGCCGTTATGGCCGGTCGTGTTCTCGATGCGCACGCAAAGCATTGCCATGTCCATGCTGCCGGCATCGAAGAATCCGGCTAATCGATCGAGATTGCTGGGCGCACCCGGCTGTTCACCGATCCAGAAGAGATCGGCGTTCATCACGAAGGTCGTCTCTCGGTCGAGCAGCGTCAGGCCCTTGACGATGCCACCGCCATTGTTCAGCAGGCCGCCGCGCTCGTCGGAAATCAGGATATCGAGCCCGTGATATGACTTCAGATGCGCTTCCATCTGGTCGGCGAAATGGTGGACGTTGACGGCAGCGCGTTCGACGCCTGCCTGCTTCAGCGAGTCCAGCGTATAGTCGATCATCGGCTTGCCGCCGATCCTCACCAACGGCTTCGGCATCGTATCGGTGATCGGGCGCATGCGGGTACCGAGGCCCGCCGCCAATACCATGGCTTGTTTGATTGTCATTGTGGTCCGGAACTTATGATTCGCTGATGCCTATTCCAGCCCTTGCGCACCATTCGCGCAAGGGGGCGAGCGCTTCATGCTCAAGGGCCACCTGGAGATAGGCGAGTGTACGCGGCATATGCTTGAGATAGCCCGGTTTGCCGTCACGCTGCAACAGCCGCACCCAGAGCCCGGCAAGTTTGCAATTGCGCTGCGCAGACATGATCGCCCAGCTCTTCAGGAAGGACGTTTCATCGAAGCCGCCCTGGGCCCGGCGGATCGACAGATAGTCTTCCATGAGCTCCTGGAAGAGCGAAGGCTCGATGGTGACCCGCGCATCCTGGGCGATCGATGCCAGATCGTACGACGTCGGGCCGATCATCGCGTCCTGGAAATCGATCAGGCCGATCTTCTGGATCCCCTGCCGGTCACCGCGCCAGATGATGTTCGGCGAATGGAAATCGCGTAGCAGCAGGTTCTTTTCGGCATCGGCCAGCTGGTCGATGAGATCGTCCCAGATCGCGAGATACGTGTCCCGCTCCGCATCCGAGGCTGCCTGGCCGCCGCGCTTCCACGGCAGATGCCAGTCGAGCAGCAGGCGGACTTCCATCTTCATCGCCGTCCGGTCGAAATCCGGGATGTGGTGAATGTGATCCTTTGTAACGGGAATATCCTGTGGGATCTGCATGCCATGCAGATGCGCGAGGCAGACGACGCTTTCGCGATAACGCTCGATGATCGGCTTTCCGCCGGTATCAAGAACACCTTCGGTTCCGAGATCCTCAATCAGCAATAAGCCTTGGTCATAGTCGACGCCGTAGATTTCAGGCGTTGCGAAGCCGCGCTGCCGCAGAGCATCTGCGATGGCAACGAAGGGATAGGCGTTTTCTGCAAGATGGGCGACCTTCGGGTAGGGCTTGCCGTCAAGGACTGCGGGTCCTTCCGGCAGCGGCGGCCAATCCATCAGGATCTTCCGCTCGCCTGCCGCGGGATAGACCGCCTCATAGGCGCGCAACGACGCATCGCCCGTCAGGAAGCGCCGTCCGGCTTCTTCATAGCCGAGACCGGCGAGAAATGTCCGGATAGCCAGGACGCGCTGGATACGCTCGGCTTTCTTCGGCGGCGCCTTGATGGTCAGGCGGCGCCCGGCGCCCTCGTGCGTCAGGGTCAGTTCAATCCGATCACCAGGCATCTCGTCCGCGGCCATCTCGGGCCACTCGACGAGGCAGATACCCGATTGCAGCGCCTCGTCGAAACCAAGCTCTTCAAGCTCGGAGCCATCGGCAAGCCGATAGAGATCGAAATGCGCAACCGGAATTCTAAGATCATAGGCTTGGACCAGCGTGAATGTCGGGCTTGGCACTTCCAATGCCGGATCGTCGGCGATGGCGCGGATCAGCGCACGGGCCAGAGACGATTTTCCTGCGCCGAGATCACCCGACAGCGTCAGGCAGTCGCCCGGCTTGACGGCGAGCGCCAGATCTTCGCCGAGACGGCCGGTTGCCGCCTCGTCTTCCAGAAACAGGGAGATCGCGCCAGCGTCGGCCGTCATTCGGCGGCTGCGACGGCACGCGGCAGGTTGACGGATGGAATCCGGCAAACGACCGTGGTGCCGCGGCCAGGCTTGCTGTCGATCGTTACCTTGCCGTTATGCAGGCTGACGAAGCTATCGACGATCGAGAGACCGAGACCGGCACCACCGCGCTTACCGCTCTTTGCACCGGTGGCGAAGCGATCGAAGACAGTAGCGATCATCTCCTGCGAGATGCCCGGGCCACGATCGGCGACCGAAAATACGAAATCGGTGCCTTCGCGATGGCATTCAAGCGCGATCGCCGCGCCCTCGGGCGAAAAGTTGGCGGCATTCGACAGCAGTTTCAGCAGGATCTGCTTCAGGCGCTGCGAATCGGCAACGATGGTGCCGAGCTGCGACGGTGAGGTGATCTCGAGCGTTACGCCGCTTTCCTGCAGCCGGTCGGCGATCTGCATCGAGACGTCATCCAGCAGGTCGCTGAGATCGATCTCGGAATAGTTCAGCCGCATGATACCGGCATCGACGGTTGCGAGGTCGAGAATGTCGTTGACCAGCGTCAGCAGGACAGACGAGGAAGTGGCGATATGGTCGATATACTCGGCCTGCCGATCGTTCAGCGGACCGACGCCCGGCGTGCGCAGCAGATCGGTGAACCCGATGATGTTGGTCAGCGGCGAACGGAGCTCGTAGGAAACGTGCTGAACGAAATCGTTCTTCAGCTCGTCGGCCTTGCGCAGCGCTTCGTTCTTCTCGGTCAGGGCGCGCTCGGCGCGCACTGAATCCGTCATGTTGACGAAGGTCAGCATCGTCTGTGCATTCGGCAGCGGTATCACTGCATAATCGAGCACGAGGCCGGAGAACAGTTCCAGCGTGCCCTGGCTCGAACGGCGTTCGTCGTCGAAGCTGGTGATGAGCTCGGCAAAGGTCTTCCAGCCATCCGGCTTGTCATACGACGGAGCACAGGCTTCGCCGACGGCGCGGATGTGCGTACCCGGCTTGGCTTCGGCCTCGGTGATTCCCCAGAGGACGCGGAAGGCAGGGTTCGACAGGCGGATTCGTCCGTCAGGCCCGAACACCGCAACACCTTCCGAAAGGTGGTCGATCGTCTCGCCCTGAACCTTCACCAGTGTGTTGTAGCGCGTTTCGAGATCGACCTGCTCGGTGAGGTTCTCGAATACCCAGGTGGCGCCGCCTTGCGGATGCGCCGTGGCGAAGACACGCAGCGTCTGGCCGTTCGGCAGATGCCAGAGGTCGGATTTCGTATCGAGTGCCTGGTAGACGGAAAGCGCTGTTTCCTTCCAGCTCTTCCAGTTCAGCTGGTCAGGTAGTTTCTTGGCGGCCCGCAGCCGCTCGAGAAGCTCGGCATTGTCAGGCTTGCGCTCGAGGAAGGCGATATCGAGCTCCCAGAGGGTCACGAAGGCCTGATTATAGAATTGCAGCCGCTGCTCGCCGTCGAAGATCGCAACCGGTGTTGCCAGATGATCGAGGGTCTCGGCGTGGCTTTTCAGCGTCCGCTCAAGCTCGGCACGAACCGCCTCGGCATCCGAGACGTCAATGGCGATGCCCGCCGAGCCGGTGGGAACCTTGACATCGACGACGTCGAAGAATGTTCGGTTGCCGCTGACGACGGTGGAAATCTTGTCGTGAAAAGGCGATTCGGGCGTTGCCGTGGCGCGGATGCGCTCGCGGGCGATCGTCGTCAGGAATTCACGGCTCTCGTTGATTGCCTGCTGCGGCGACTTCGCCTCGACGGCATCGCCGTAAGCCTGGTTGACCCAGGTCAGGCGGCCCTCGACGTCGCGCTGCCAGGCCGGCAGGTCGATGGCATCGAGCAGGCTCTGGAAGGCCGAGATCGACGACATCAGCCGTTCGCGCTCGATCTTCAGTTCGGCGAGTTCGGCGCGCAGATTGTTGAGCGCGACAAAGCGGACAAAGGCGCGGCCGCCGGAAACACGGCCCTGCGCCTCGAGAATTTCATCGCGATTGGTTTCGACCACCATATCGAAGCTCTGGCCTGCTTCGCGCAGGCGGTCGATTGCATGGTCAAGCTCGGATGCCGAACGGGGCTTCAGCCACAGGCCGAATGCCAGGAATTCGTTGTCCTGCGGCGCACCTGTTTCGGCCGGCAGTTGTCCCAGCAGTTCCGGGCGCTCGCTGCCGTCCCAGACGACGATGCGGCGGTTCTTGTCGGCAATCAGCGCCTGATATTGCGAGATGCGCTGCTGCGCGTCCGACAGCGCGGTGCGGATATCGCGGCTCTCGGTTTCCAGGTTGCCGCGCTGGCGCACCAGCCAGAGGGTAGAAAGCAGAGCCGCGGAGATGACCCCGATGACAACGGAAACGCCGACGACCTGAGATGACGTGAAGAGGTGTGCCGATGCCGCAGCCTCGGATTCGACCTGAGCCAGAACCGGCCGCGCAAGCGCTGCTATCGCCGTGCCACCGGCACAAATCTTCGCCAGCCGCGTCAGCGAGCTTTTTCCCTGCTTCACGGCCCGCCCGGCCGCCGCAGGTGTATTGTGTTGTGCTGCCGCTACCTGGCGGATATCGGGCCGAGCGCCGTCATCCACCTGTGCTGGCAGGCTTTTCTCTACGTCCGGCATTCCCGGTCTGTCTCCGTCCTTTAATGTGCCGCATCACGACAAGACATCCCATTTTCGGGCAAACGGACGAGTCCGGGCCACGAATCGAGTTCTAAAACAATACTTCGGATGGGATTCAGCGGGAAGGTAGGAGGCAAAAAATAAGGGCGCCGCAAATGTCAATGCGGCGCCCATCAAGATGTTGTGGATACTGGCGATACGATTAGTATCTGTAGTGGTCAGCCTTGAACGGGCCCTGCGGCTTTACGCCAATATAGGCAGCCTGCTCTTCCGAGAGCTGCGTCAGCTTCACACCGAGCTTGCCGAGATGAAGGCGTGCGACCTTCTCGTCGAGGTGCTTCGGCAGAATGTAAACCTGGTTGGAATACTGGTCCGGCTTGGTGAAGAGCTCGATCTGCGCCAGCGTCTGGTTGGTGAAGGATGCAGACATCACGAAGGACGGATGGCCGGTGGCGTTGCCGAGGTTCAGCAAACGTCCCTCGGACAGCAGGATGATGCGGTTGCCCTTCGGGAACTCGATCAGGTCGACCTGCGGCTTGACGTTGGTCCACTTGAGGTTACGGAGTGCGGCAACTTCGATTTCGTTGTCGAAGTGGCCGATGTTGCCAACGATCGCCATGTCCTTCATCGCCCGCATATGGTCGATGCGGATGACATCCTTGTTGCCGGTCGTGGTGATGAAGATGTCTGCCGAGGAAACAACGTCCTCGAGCAAGACGACTTCATAGCCATCCATGGCGGCCTGCAGGGCGCAGATTGGATCGGCTTCCGTGACCTTGACGCGGGCGCCGGCGCCGGAAAGCGAAGCGGCAGAACCCTTGCCGACGTCGCCGTAACCGCAGACGACGGCAACCTTGCCGGCCATCATCACGTCGGTACCGCGGCGGATGCCGTCAACCAGCGATTCCTTGCAGCCGTACTTATTGTCGAACTTCGACTTCGTGACGCTATCGTTGACGTTGATCGCCGGGAACGGCAGCAGGCCCTTGGCATGCAGCTGGTAAAGGCGGTTGACGCCCGTGGTGGTTTCTTCAGTGACGCCCTTGATCGCGTCGCGCTGCTTGGTGAACCAGCCCGGCGATGCCGCAAGGCGCTTCTTGATCTGCGCGAAGAGGATCTCTTCTTCCTCGGAATGCGGGTTCGACAGCACGTCTTCACCGGCTTCGGCGCGGGCGCCGAGCAGGATGTACATGGTTGCGTCGCCGCCATCGTCGAGGATCATGTTGGAGAAGCCACCATCAGCCCACTGGAAGATCTTGTCGGTGTAGGTCCAGTAGTCTTCGAGGGATTCACCCTTGATCGCAAAGACCGGGATGCCGGCAGCGGCGATCGCAGCAGCAGCGTGATCCTGCGTCGAGAAGATGTTGCACGAGGCCCAGCGAACTTCGGCGCCGAGCGCCGTCAGCGTCTCGATGAGAACGGCGGTCTGGATCGTCATGTGCAGCGAGCCGGTAATGCGCGCGCCCTTCAGCGGCTTCGACTGGCCGAATTCTTCGCGGCTGGACATCAGGCCCGGCATTTCGGTTTCGGCGATCGTAATTTCCTTACGGCCGAAATCTGCAAGACCGATATCGGCGACGACATAATCTTTTTCAGTGCTCATTGAGGTCTCCAGCTGAAAAGCATCTCAAAATCAAACCTGCGCCGCAAATATCGCGCAGCGCCAACACGTGCCTTATGCACGGCCATGCCAGCCGTTTATCAGGCTTCAGGGACCATGGCAATAAAGATATAAAGAAGTCTTTATATGGTTATATGACGACGCGGATTAGATCTCTTCGCCGAACTTGTTCTGGATCAGCTGATCCAGGGCGTCGAGGGCTTCGATCGCCTGATTGCCGCTGGCGGTGACCAGCACGGTCGAGCCGGGGCTCGCGGCAAGCATCATCAGGCCCATGATCGACGTGCCACCGACGGTCATGCCGTCCTTGGACACGGTGATCGCAGCGTCGAACGTATCGACCATCTGGACGAATTTCGCCGAGGCGCGTGCATGAAGACCGCGCTTGTTGATGATGAGGAGTTCCCGGGAGAGCTGCGTCGTGGTCATGAAGGCCCGTTATTTTCCGCTGAGAACGCGGCTCGCGACGTTGATGTATTTCCGGCCGGCTTCCGAAGCTTCGGCCAGGGCCTTTTCCATGTTGTTCTCGCCTCTGACGCCAGCGAGCTTGATCAGCATCGGCAGGTTCATACCGGCGATCACTTCGGTATGGCCGCTGCTCATCACCGAAATGGCAAGGTTGGAAGGCGTACCGCCGAACATATCGGTGAGGATCACCACACCATGACCGTCATCGGCACCGGCGACAGCTTGAAGAATATCCTGCCGCCGCTGATCCATATCGTCTTCGGGGCCGATGCAGACCGTCTCGATGAATTTCTGAGGACCGACGACATGCTCGACAGCATGACGAAACTCTTCAGCCAGCTTGCCATGAGTGACAAGCACAAGTCCGATCATGATTTAACTGCTCCCAATGGCATATCAACGGCGGCCCCAATATCGCAATGCAACAATCGCGTCCACCGGTGGGGGCACATCTTGGCGATCAAAAGCCGAAGTGCAAGACAAAAATGCGGAGATCGCAGGCAATTCTGCCGGATTATGAGGCATTATCGACCGATTTCCGGGGCTTTCGCCATCAGAACCGCGAGCGGCAGCCGGGTATCGCCAAGCAGCCGGATGACCGGCAGCAGAAAGCCACTGGCGACCTCCATTTGCTCGTTTTCCGGCGGCAGGCGATTTTCGCCGGACGCGCTGCCGGGCAGGATGGCGAAATGCATGGCGGCCTCGGCAATGCTGTCCAGCGCCACGATGCCGGTGCCGCGAAGTTCGATTAGCCCGGCGATCGAATCCGGCCGCTGGGCGATGATCTGCCCGTCTCGTTTATCGAGAAACACCTGATCGTCGGCAACGAGGACGGCGTCGAGTCCGATCCGCTTCGCCTCGGTCAGACAGGTGAAGGCCAGCATCGACTTGCCCCAGCCGGATGGCCCCGAAAACAGCAGTCCGGTGCCGTTGATCTTGATCGCCGTCGCGTGAACGTTGACCGGCGCACTCATCAGCTATTGGCAGCCGCGGGCAGGGCGAGGATGAAGCGGGCGCCAAGAATCTCCGCACTTTCCGCATCGATAATGTTCTCGGCACGCAGCGAGCCGCCATGGGCTTCGGCAATCTGGCGGCTGATCGACAGGCCGAGACCGGAATTCTGTCCGAAGCCCTCCGACTCGGGCCGGTCGGTATAGAAGCGCTCGAAAATGCGATCGATGTTTTCGGCCTGGATGCCCGGACCGTTGTCCTCGATATAGACGAGGCAGCGGGAACGGGTCCGCACCAGCCGCACGATGATCCGGCCACCTTCCTGGGGAACGAAGGAGCGGGCATTCTCGATCAGGTTGGTAACGATCTGGCCGATGCGCAGGTCGTGACCGTTGACGACGAAGCGGGTCTTCACGCCAGGCTTCCGCTCGATCGCCAGCTCGATATGCACATCCTTGTTCTTGCTGCGGATCTGCCTGGAAACGTCGACCAGATCGGTCAGGAACTTTTCCAGATCGACCGAGCGGGCATCGACACGCGCCAGTTCGGCATCGAGACGCGAGGCGTCGGAAATGTCGCTGATCAGGCGGTCGAGGCGGCGAACGTCATGCTGGATCACATCCATCAGCCGCTTCTTGGAATCGTCGGATTTTGCCAGCGGCAGCGTCTCGACCGCGCTTCGAAGAGAGGTCAGCGGGTTCTTCAACTCGTGGCTGACATCGGCGGCAAAGCTCTCGATCGCATCGATGCGGTCGTAGAGTGCGGTTGTCATTTCACGCAGTGCGATCGAAAGATTGCCGATTTCGTCCTGGCGGGCGGAGAAGTCGGGGATCTCCTCGCGCTCCTTGGCGCCGCGCCGGACGCGGATCGCGGCTGCCGACAGGCGGCGGAGCGGATTGGCGATCGTTGACGACAGAACGAGCGACAGGAGCACGTTGACGAGTGTCGCGACCCCGAAGACACGCATGATCGCCAGACGTTCCGCGTGAACGATATTGTCGATATCGCCGGCCTGGGTCGAAAGCAGAAGCACGCCGAGAACGGCGCGGAAACGCTGCACCGGCACGGCGACCGAGACGATCAGCTCGCCCTTCTCGGTGGTGCGCACCACTGCGCCGCGAACGCCGGTCAGCGCATTCATCACTTCAGGATAGATCGAGCCATCGCCACCCGGCGCTTCCTTGTAAACCGGCAGATTGCCGGGCTGCAGCGCCTTGTTGAACAGGGTGGTGAACCATTCGCCCCATGTCTGCTTCTCTTCCTCGACTGGCGGAAGATCGAAACGCAGAACCTGGCCGCGGGAATAGAGATGGCGGGAATCGAGCAGCAGATTGGCATCGGCGTCGAAGATGCGGGCACGGGTGCGGGTCGGCGAGATCAGCCGGCGGAGAACCGGCGCCACCTTTTCCGGATCGATCGGAAATTCCAGATCTTCGTCGTTCGGAACTGGGGTGATGCTCTGGCCGGCTTGTAGTTCCAGCAGCTTCTGCGGATCGATGGTGATCGAATTTGTATCGACCGATGCCGAAGCGGAGACCGCGCCGGCAATGATTTCACCCTGCGTCAGCAAGCTTTCGACACGCGCGTCAATCAGCCCTTCGCGGAACTGGTTGAGGTAGAGAATGCCGCCGACAAGGACGAGCAGCGCCGCCAGATTGAAGAACAGGATGCGGCGCGTCAGGCTCGAAAAGACGGCATTGCCGAAGATCCGGCGGATGATGGTGAAGGGATGCGACCAGCGCCTTCCCCGGACGCGGCGGCCGGTTACGCCATCCGCATCGTCCAGATCCCTTTCCTGCACCAACTGTGCCAACGACAGGCCCTTTCGGAGGGCGCGGCCGGATATGCGGCCAGCGAGCCCTCAACAATACTCATGTGCCCCGCGGTAGCGCGTCAGGCTGCTTCGCGGAAGCGGTAACCCACTCCGTAGAGCGTTTCAATCATATCAAAATCGTTGTCGACCATCTTGAATTTCTTGCGCAGCCGCTTGATGTGGCTGTCGATGGTGCGGTCGTCGACATAGACCTGCTCGTCATAGGCGGCATCCATCAGCGCATCGCGGCTTTTGACGACGCCCGGGCGCTGCGCAAGCGAATGCAGGATCAGGAATTCGGTCACGGTCAGCGTCACCGGTTCGGCTTTCCAGGTGCAGGTGTGGCGCTCCTGGTCCATGACCAGTTGTCCGCGTTCCAGCGAGCGGGCGGGCTGTGCTGCGCCGGGCTTCGGCGCGGTACCGCTTGTGCCTGCGGCCGCGGCTGCTTCCCGGCTCGAGGCGCGGCGCAGCACGGCGCGAACGCGCTCGACCAGCAGGCGCTGCGAGAACGGCTTGGTGATAAAATCGTCGGCGCCCATCTTGAGGCCGAAGAGCTCATCGATCTCCTCATCCTTGGACGTCAGGAAGATGACCGGCATGTCGGACTTCTGGCGTAGGCGGCGCAGAAGCTCCATCCCGTCCATCCGCGGCATCTTGATGTCGAAGATGGCGAGCTGCGGCGGACGGGCGATGAGACCATCGAGCGCCGAAGCGCCGTCCGTATATGTCTCGACCTTATATCCCTCGGCTTCCAGTGCGATCGACACTGACGTCAGGATGTTGCGGTCGTCGTCAACGAGCGCGATTGTCGGCATGGTGTTCGTCTCCGTCATTTATGCGCATCTCCCGGAATTTTTGATGTCCCCAGGCGGCCTCTCCAGCCGGATGCGCTTATGGAGGATAAAGGTGGAACAAATTGTGGCAAAGATAAAGGGGCGGATTGTTCGAATATTCCGGCCGCAATCAAAGGTGGTGCGACATACTGAACCAAACCATCCAGTTCAAACGATTTAAAAATAACGATTCTTATTTAAATCGATTAAATATATGATATCATTACACTTTTCGAATTACACTCTCTTGCTTTTTAAAATTCCCCATCTTAGGTTCGCGTCAGTTTTAACGGCTGTATGCCTGAGCAAAGGGAAGAGCGATGGAAACGTTCGGAGTTCATAACCCGGCGGTAGCGCTGGCGACGATCGGTTTGGAGGGCGTTGCAGGCGTTCGCTATAACTTTACCGCCGCCTCCCTCTATGAGGAGTCGATTCGCCGTGGAGAAGCCGAACTCACCGCCCAGGGCGCGCTGCGCGCATTGACCGGCCAGCACACCGGCCGCTCGCCGCGCGACAAGTTTGTCGTCCGTGATGCCGATACCGAGGCGCAGATCTGGTGGGACAACAACAAGCCGATGTCGCCGGAGCACTTCGCCGTGCTGCATGCCGACATGTTGGCTCACGCGAAGGGCAGGGAGCTTTTCGTGCAGGACCTGATCGGCGGTGCCGATGCCGGTCATGCTCTGCCGTCGCGTGTCGTCACCGAGTTTGCCTGGCACTCGCTGTTCATCCGCAATCTGCTGATCCGCCCGGAGCTCGAGGCGCTGAAGACCTTCGTGCCGAAGCTGACGATCATCGATCTGCCGAGCTTCAAGGCTGATCCGGACCGCCATGGCTGCCGTAGCGAAACGGTCATTGCCTGCGACCTGACCAAGGGTCTCGTGCTGATCGGCGGCACGTCCTACGCCGGTGAAATGAAGAAGTCGGTCTTCACCGTCCTCAACTACCTGCTTCCGGCCAAGGGCGTCATGCCGATGCACTGCTCGGCCAATGCCGGCCCGGATGGCGATAGCGCTGTCTTCTTCGGCCTTTCGGGAACCGGCAAGACGACGCTGTCGGCTGATCCGGCCCGTACGCTGATCGGCGATGACGAGCATGGCTGGGGCGAAAACGGCATCTTCAACTTCGAAGGCGGCTGCTATGCGAAGACCATCCGCCTCTCGGCAGAAGCCGAACCGGAGATTTACGCGACGACGCAGCGCTTCGGCACGGTTCTCGAAAACGTCGTGCTGAACGAACAGCGCGAGCCGGATTTCGATGATGGCTCGTTGACGGAGAATACCCGTTGCGCCTACCCGCTGGACTTCATTCAGAACGCTTCGAAGACCGGCCTCGCCGCGCATCCGAAGACGATCATCATGCTGACGGCGGATGCCTTCGGGGTCATGCCGCCGATTGCCCGCCTGACGCCTGAACAGGCCATGTATCACTTCCTGTCCGGCTACACCGCAAAGGTCGCGGGTACCGAAAAGGGCGTGACCGAGCCGGAAGCAACCTTCTCGACCTGCTTCGGCGCCCCCTTTATGCCGCGTCATCCGGCTGAATACGGCAATCTGCTGAAGGAGCTGATCGGCCGTCACGGCGTCGAATGCTGGCTCGTCAACACCGGCTGGACCGGTGGCGCCTATGGCACCGGCAAGCGTATGCCGATCAAGGCGACACGCGCTTTGCTGGCCGCCGCTTTGTCGGGTGAACTCGCCAAGGCCGATTTCCGCGCCGATGCGAACTTCGGCTTTGCCGTTCCGGTGTCGGTCGATGGTGTCGACAACGGTATCCTCGATCCGCGCTCGACCTGGGCCGATGCTGCAGCCTATGACCGCCAGGCCGAAAAGCTCGTCGGCATGTTCATCGCCAACTTCGCCAAATTCGAGGAACATGTCGATGGTGGCGTGCGTGACGCGGCACCGGGCCTGAAGATCGCTGCCGAATAATCTAAACGGCTGATGATTCACGTGAAACCCGGCGGGCGACTGCCGGGTTTTTCTTTGCGTGTTCCAAAAGTCGGGATGATGTGAGATAGGTCAGGCATGGCCAGCGACGCGCTCTATATCAACGATCGGATTACCATCGCCGGATGGGAGCTGACGGAACAGTTCGTTCTGGCGGGTGGCCCCGGCGGGCAGAACGTCAACAAGGTATCCACTGCAGTCCAGCTTTTCTTCAGCCTGGAGAGCTCGCCGTCCCTGCCGGACCGCGTCAAGGCGAATGCCATCAAGCTCGCCGGAAGACGCATGTCGAAGGACGGTGTCTTGATGATCGAGGCAAGCCGCTTCCGCAGCCAGGACCGCAATCGTGAAGATGCCCGAGAGCGCCTGAAGGAGCTGGTTCTCGAAGCCGCCAAACCACCGCCGCCGCCGCGAAAGAAGACCCGGCCGACCAAAGGCTCCGTCGAGCGACGCCTGAAGGAAAAGTCGGGCCGCTCCGAGGTCAAGAAGATGCGCGGCCGGCCGGCCGGAGACTGAGATGCTCCAAATCTCCAGCGGCATCCGGCATTTCCCAGGCCATCTCGATCGCCCGCGCCAGGAAGCGATGGTCGAAACCATCCGGAAAATCGTCTCTGCCGCGCCACTTTTCGTGCCTGTCATGCCCGGCACCGGCAAACCGATGTCGGTGCGCATGAGCAATTGCGGCGAGCTTGGGTGGGTGACAGACAAGGAGCGCGGCTATCGCTACCAGCCGGTCCATCCGCTGACCGGAGAGGCTTGGCCGCCCATCCCGGACGCACTCATGCAGATCTGGAACGAGGTTTCCGGTTATCACCTGCCGCCACAGGCCTGCCTCATCAATTTCTACGCCGACGACGCCAAGATGGGCCTGCACCAGGACAAGGACGAGCAGGATCTCCGCGCGCCGGTCGTTTCCGTCTCGCTTGGCAACACCTGCCTCTTTCGCATCGGCGGAACCACGCGAACCGACAGTACCCAATCGCTGAAGCTCGCAAGCGGCGACGTGATCGTCCTCGGCGGCGAGGGTCGCCTCTGCTTCCACGGTGTCGATCGCATCTATCCCGCCACCTCGACGCTGCTGAAAAGTGGCGGCCGGATCAACCTGACGTTAAGGCGTGTGACGCGGTGAATCCGGCTAAAGCTTCCTGAGGGCCACCTGTTCGATCAGGTGGTTCGGTCCCTTGCGCAGGATCAGATCGGCGCGGGGGCGGGTCGGCAGGATGTTCTGGCGCAGGTTTTTCAGGTTGATGTTGGCCCAGAGCCCCTCGGCGATGCCGAGCGCTTCCTTTTCGCTGATCGAGGCATAGCGGTGGAAATAGGAGTTCGGGTCGCGGAAGGCGGTTTCGCGCAGGCGCATGAAACGATGCACGTACCAGTTATGGATCTGCTTTTCCTCGGCGTCGATATAGATCGAGAAGTCGAAAAAATCCGAGACCATCGGCACGATCTTGCCATCAGCCGGCAGGTCGCGTGATTGCAGCACGTTGATGCCTTCGAAGATCAGGATATCGGGACGGTCGATGATCTTGTATTCGTTCGGGATGACGTCATAGACGAGGTGCGAGTAGATGGGCGCCTTGACGTCCGCCTGTCCCGCCTTGATCGCCGAAAGGAAGCGCAGGATCGCTCCGGTGTCATAGCTTTCAGGAAAACCCTTGCGCTGCATCAGGTTTTCGCGCTCGAGCACGGCGTTCGGATGCAGGAATCCGTCGGTGGTGATCAGGTCAACCTTCGGGCTCGACGGCCAGCGGCGCAGCAGCTCTTTCAAGACGCGCGCGGTCGTCGATTTGCCGACGGCAACCGATCCGGCAATGCCGATCACGAAGGGTGTCTTGGCCACGCCCTCAAGATTGAGGAAGCGGTTGCGCTGTTCGAAGAGCAACTGCGATGACTCGACATGCGAGGACAGCAGGCGCGACAGCGAGAGGTAGATGCGCCTGACTTCGTCGAGGTCGATCGGGTCGCCCATCGAACGCAGCCGCGTGACTTCCTCGCCGGTCAGTGTCAGCGGCGTATCGGCACGGAACTTCGACCATTCCTCGGAGGAAAAGAAGTGATAGGGCGAATAGGCATTCGCCTGGAAGTGATCGAGCGCCTCGGGCGCTCCGATGATTTGCGACACGATACTCATGAACTCTGCCGGCTGGCCTTTTCCTTAAGGCCGGACTGAGCGGTCCGCCGCTCAAGTTCGGCCATGACATCCTGCAACGGAATGCCTGCAATCTTCAATACGACCAATAGGTGATAGAGGACATCGGCTGACTCGTAGGTGAGGTTGGCCCTGTCATCGGTCACCGCCGCCATAACGGCTTCGATTGCCTCTTCACCCAGCTTCTTGGCTGCTTTCGGCTGACCGGCCAAGACAAGCTTGGCCGTCCAGGATTCGTCCGGTGAGGCCTTCGACCGCTCGTCGACGATCTTTTCCAGATCGGAAAGGGAAAATCCGCTCATTCTATCGCTTTCACTCAGTCGAGCCGCATCGCAATGCCGTTTGAAGACATATAGCGCTTCGCTTCGCCGACGGAATAGGTGCCGAAATGGAAGATCGACGCGGCGAGAACGGCCGTCGCATGGCCTTCCTTCACACCCGCCACCAGATCGTCGAGGCTGCCGACGCCGCCGGAGGCGATGACGGGGACGCGAACGCTGTCGGCAATCGCTCGCGTCAGCTCCAGATCGTAGCCGATCTTGGTACCGTCGCGATCCATCGAGGTCACAAGCAGCTCACCGGCGCCGCGGGCAACCATCTTCTGCGCGAACTCGACGGCATCGATGCCGGTCGCGTTGCGGCCACCATGGGTATAGATCTCCCAGGCGCTGAGGTTGTCCTGGCCGACGGCTTGCGTGCGGCGGCGCTTGGCGTCGATCGAGACGACAATGCATTGGTCGCCGAACTTGTCGGCAGCGTCGGCGACGAAATCAGGGTTGTTGACGGCGGCCGAATTGATCGAGACCTTGTCGGCGCCGCAGAGCAGCAGCTTGCGGATATCGGCAATGGTGCGAACACCGCCGCCGACCGTCAGAGGCATGAAGCACTGCTCGGCGGTCCGTGAAACGACGTCGAAGATCGTCTCGCGATTGTCCGATGACGCGGTAATGTCCAGAAAGCAGAGTTCGTCGGCACCGGCAGCGTCATAGGCTTTCGCGGCCTCGACGGGGTCACCGGCATCGATCAGATTGGTGAAGTTGACGCCCTTGACGACACGGCCGTCCTTGACGTCGAGGCAGGGGATGACACGGGCTTTCAGCGTCATTGTGCGATCTCCTTGGCGCGGGCCGCGTTGATCAGCGACAGCGCTTCCGCCGGATCGATACGGCCATCATAGAGCGCGCGGCCGGAAATCGCGCCTTCGAGCTTGTGGGCATCCGGCTGCAGCATCCGCTCGATATCGGCGATAGAGGCGAGACCGCCCGAGGCAATGACGGGGATGGAGACAGCGGAAGCTAGTTCCAGCGTGGAGGCCCAGTTGATGCCGGTAAGGATGCCGTCACGGTCGATGTCGGTATAGATGATCGCCGCAACACCGGCACCTTCGAATTTCTTCGCCAGCTCAATGATACCGAGCTCCGAGGCCTCGGCCCATCCCTCGACAGCGACCTTGCCGCCCTTGGCGTCGATGCCGACGGCAACGCGGCCCGGAAAAGCCCTGCAGGCCTCGATGACCAGTGCCGGATCGCGAACGGCGACCGTGCCGAGAATGACGCGCGCCAGACCGCGCGACAGCCAGCTCTCGATATGGTCGAGTGTGCGGATACCGCCGCCGAGCTGTACCGGGTTCTTCGTTGCCTTCAGGATCGCATCGACAGCCGCGCCGTTGACGCTTTCACCGGCAAAGGCGCCGTTGAGATCGACGACATGCAGCCATTCGAAACCCTGGTCTTCGAAAGCCTTGGCCTGTGCGGCAGGGTCGGGATTGTAGACCGTCGCCTGGTCCATATCGCCGAGCTTCAGGCGAACGCACTGGCCGTCCTTCAGGTCGATGGCGGGAAAGAGGATCATGATGTCTGTCCTTGCTTCGCGCGAGCCTTACGGCTTCCAGCGCAGGAAATTGGTGATCAGGGCGAGGCCAAGCTTCTGGCTCTTTTCCGGATGGAACTGGGCGCCCACCATGTTGTCGCGGCCGACAAAGGCGGTCATCGGGCCACCGTAACCGGTGGTCGCGATGACATCAGACGCGTTTTCCGCATCCAGATGGTAGGAATGCACGAAATAGGCATGCAGCCCGTCCGGTCCGGTGGAGATGCCGTCGAAAAGCGGATGCGGATGCCTGAGATCGAGCGTGTTCCAGCCGATCTGCGGGATCTTCAGCGAGGCATCGTCAGGCGTCATTTCCTTGACGTCGCCGGGGATCCAGCCGAAGCCCTGGGTGACCGTCTTTTCCAGGCCGCGCGACGACATCAGCTGCATGCCGACGCAGATACCGAGGAACGGCTTGGCCTTCTTCTCTACCGCCTCGATCAGCACCTCGGCCATGCCGGGCACGGCATCGAGGCCGCGGCGGCAATCGGCATAGGCGCCGACGCCGGGAAGCACGATCCTGTCCGCAGCGGCAACGTCTTCCGCCTTGTCCGTCAGGTCGATATGAGCGTCGATGCCTGCCTCGCGCGCTGCGCGTTCAAAGGCCTTCGTTGCCGAGCGCAGATTGCCCGAGCCGTAGTCGATAATTGCGACGCGCATCAGCGTCCTCCATCAAAACCAAAGAGACCAAGCGAGGTGGCGTTGCCGTGGCGGCCGGTGGAGCGTTGATGTCGCTCCCATTCCGGTGCCGGCACGCTGCTATCCCGCTCGATGGTCTCGATACCGGAAAAATAGATCTCTTCGGCCGCATCGACGGAATCGGCCGTGACGACGGCATCCTCGTTCCAGCCCTTGGCGGCGAGGCTGCGGATACGAAAGTTCTGCCCCTCAAGCGCAACGATCAGGCTGGCTGCGAGCGTGATCGCAAAGCCGGCCGGCCACAGACCCTGCCGCTCCATCAGAACGCCACCGATAGCCTGTGCGAGAAAAGCGGCGGCGGCATGCAGCCAGAGGCGATGAGCCAGCAGCCACAGCCATGGGAAGAAGAAACCAAGAAACGTGAAGCCGTCGCGGATGACGCGCGTCTTCTCGTGGCCGGTATCGGCTCCGTCAGGCGCGGTGAGAAACAGATAGCTGGAAGTCAATGTCGTCAAGCTCCCTCAAGGGGCTCAGACGAGCGTGCCCTTCGTCGAGGGAACACGGCCCGCCTGTCTCGGATCGATCTCTGTCGCCGTGCGCAGCGCGCGGGCAACGGCCTTGAAGCAGGTCTCTGCAATATGGTGGTTGTTGGCACCATAGTGGTTGAGCACATGCAAGGTGATGCCGGCGTTCTGCGCGAGCGCCTGGAAGAATTCGCGAACCAGTTCGGTATCGAACGTGCCGATCTTCGGCGCGCTGAACGAAACGTTCCAGACGAGGAACGGGCGGCCGGAAAGATCGACCGCAGCTTTTGTCATCGTCTCGTCCATCGCAAGGTCGATCGAGGCGTAGCGGGTGATGCCGCGCCGGTCGCCGAGCGCTTTCGAAATTGCCTGGCCGATCGCGATTCCGGTGTCTTCGACAGCGTGATGGTCGTCGACATGCAGATCGCCCTGTGTCTCGATCTCCATGTCGATGAGCGAATGTCGCGACAACTGGTCGAGCATATGGTCGAAGAAGCCGACGCCCGTCGAAATCTTCGACTTGCCGGTGCCGTCGAGATTGACCGAAACCGAAACCGAGGTTTCGTTGGTCGTGCGGGAAACGGCGCCCGTGCGGCTTGCTGCTGTCTCGGCCATATGGCTGCTCCATCGGGAATGACGCGGGTTCCATATCAGGCGTTCCCTAAAATATCCAGAAGCGGGGCGGCAGAAAACGGCAACATTTGCAATCGGCCGAAGCCCACTTACATAGGTCTCAACAGGGCCGGTGAGCGGCCCGCACAAAACCGCCCGGCCCCGGGCAAGGATGTTTTATGACAACGATTATTACAGTTCGAAAAGGCGGCAAGGTGGTCATGGCTGGCGATGGCCAGGTGAGCCTCGGCCAGACCGTCATGAAGGGCAATGCCCGCAAGGTTCGCCGTATCGGCAAGGGTGGCGAAGTGATCGCCGGTTTCGCCGGCGCCACCGCCGATGCCTTCACGCTGCTCGAGCGTCTCGAGAAGAAGCTGGAACAGTATCCGGGCCAGCTGATGCGCGCGGCCGTCGAGCTTGCCAAGGACTGGCGCACCGACAAATATCTGCGCAACCTCGAAGCCATGATGCTGGTGGCCGACAAGACTGTCACCCTTGCCGTCACCGGCAATGGCGACGTTCTTGAGCCGGAGCATGGCACGATGGCGATCGGCTCCGGTGGCAATTTTGCGCTCGCTGCATCGCTTGCGATGCTCGACAGCGATAAGTCGGCCGAAGAGGTTGCCCGCAAGGCGCTCGGTATCGCCGCCGATATCTGCGTCTATACCAACCACAACATCATCGTCGAAACGCTGGACACCGATGGCTGAGGACGGACCCCGCTATCATTTCCGCGATGTCGAGGCCGGGGATATCCCTGTGCTGAGCCGGTGGTTCGCCGAGCCGCATGTAGCGAAATGGTGGGACGGGGATCCGCAGCAGAATGCTGAGCATGTCGTCGAAGCCGTGGAAAGCATTGAAACGCGGCCAATGATCGTTGAGCTGGAAGGACAGCCGATCGCCTATCTCCAGCATTACGATCCGCATCTTGAAGACGGCCATCCTTATCAAGACCAGCCGAAAGGCACGCTCGGTCTCGATATCTCGGTCGGCATTCCCCAGCTGATCGGCAAGGGCCACGGCAGCGCCATCATCCGGCAGATCGCCGGCGAGCTTTTCTCCGCGGGCACTACAAGGATCATCATCGATCCTCATCCGGAAAACCGGGCGGCGATCCGGGCCTACGAGAAAGCCGGCTTTCGCTACGTCGATACAAGAACATCCATCTATGGTCCTGCCCATTTCATGGCGCTGGACGCACCCGAAGAAACGGATTTGCCATGACCACCTTTTCCCCTCGCGAGATCGTATCCGAACTCGATCGTCACATCATCGGCCAGCACGACGCCAAGCGCGCCGTGGCGATTGCCCTGCGCAACCGCTGGCGCCGCCAGCAGCTCGACGAGAGCCTGCGCGATGAAGTGATGCCGAAGAACATCCTCATGATCGGCCCGACAGGCGTCGGCAAAACGGAGATCTCCCGCCGTCTTGCGAAGCTTGCCGGCGCACCTTTCATCAAGGTCGAAGCCACCAAGTTCACTGAAGTCGGCTATGTCGGCCGCGATGTCGAACAGATCATCCGCGACCTCGTCGAGATCGGTATCGGGCTCATTCGCGACAAGAAGCGGGCAGAAGTCGAAGCCAAGGCGCATATGAGCGCCGAGGAACGCGTACTCGATGCCCTAGTCGGCGCCACCGCGTCGCCCGCAACGCGCGACAGCTTCCGCAAGAAGCTCCGTGCTGGCGAGCTCGACGACAAGGAAATCGATATCGAAGTCGCCGATTCCGGTTCGGGCATGGGCGGGTTTGATATCCCGGGCATGCCGGGCGCCAATATCGGCGTTCTGAACCTGTCCGACATGTTCGGCAAAGCGATGGGCGGCCGTACCAAGAAGGTCCGCACGACGGTCAAGGCATCCTATACCGATCTTATCCGTGACGAATCCGACAAGCTGATCGACAACGAAGTCATCCAGCGCGAAGCGGTTCGCTCCGTCGAGAACGATGGCATCGTCTTCCTCGACGAGATCGACAAGATCGCTGCCCGCGATGGCGGCATGGGTGCCGGCGTGTCCCGCGAAGGTGTTCAGCGCGACCTGCTGCCGCTCGTTGAGGGAACGACGGTTTCGACCAAGTATGGTCCGGTCAAGACCGACCATATACTGTTCATCGCGTCGGGCGCCTTCCACGTCTCGAAGCCTTCGGATCTTCTGCCGGAACTGCAGGGCCGCCTGCCGATCCGCGTCGAGCTCCGGCCGCTCAGCAAGGAGGATTTCCGCCGCATCCTGACGGAGACGGAGGCC
Source organism: Rhizobium sp. 01L410 (assembly GCF_056400165.1). NCBI lineage: Bacteria > Pseudomonadati > Pseudomonadota > Alphaproteobacteria > Hyphomicrobiales > Rhizobiaceae > Rhizobium > Rhizobium sp. 01L410. Next base: position 11,438 of record NZ_JBFTST010000004.1, on the reverse strand, counting down.
AGCCTCATCCGCCAGTACCGGGCGTTGATGCAGACGGAAGAACTGAGCCTCGACTTCACCAGCGACGCGATCGACGCACTTGCGGATGTCGCGGTTCACCTGAACTCGACGGTCGAGAATATCGGTGCCCGCCGCCTGCAGACGGTCATGGAGCGGGTGCTGGACGAAATCTCGTTCAACGCGCCGGATCGCGGCGGCAGCGCCGTGACCATCGATGCGGATTATGTCCGCGAACATGTCGGCGATCTCGCCAACAATACCGATCTCTCGCGCTTCATTCTTTAAATTTCTCAATGCGCGAAATGCTTTGTGTTTCGCGCAGGCGATTTTGACGATCGAACCCTCGACAGCGGGCCTTTTACTTTTTAGTGAAGGGCCCGGTTTCTTTTGCGGGCGCGGCTTTATTAGGACAAGATTCTGGTTCAGTCACCGCGCTTCGCAGACAGGACGACAAACTCGACGGGATAGCGGATCGTGCGACGCCTTTTGACATGCCTTCTGATCGCCGTAACGGCCTTCGCCTCGGCGCCGGCCTATGCTATGCAGACCGTGCCGCCCGGCAATCGCAATGTCGAGCAGCCGCCGGTCCCTGGCGCTTCGGTCCGCCGCACCAAAGGCACCAAGACGACCTTCGATCGCAAGTACGAGAAGATCTACGAGCTTCTATCGACCGATCATGAGCTGATGGGCAAGATCCGCAAGACCGCCGCCGCCTATGGTATCGAACCGATCCATATCATCGGCGCGCTGGTCGGCGAGCACACCTACAATGTCGACGCCTATGACCGGCTGCAGTCCTATTACGTCAAGGCAGCGTCTTACGCAGGCGAAAGCTTCCGTTTTGCCTATGACGGCGAGGATGTCGATACCTTCATCGGCCGCCCGGAATTTGCCGGATGCAACGGCAAGAGCGATTCCTATCAGCTCTGGAGCTGCCGCGAGGACGTCTGGGAAACCGACTTCCGCGGCAAGACGGTCGGCGGCAAGAAATTTCCGGATAACCGCTTCAGCGCCGTATTCTTCCAGCCCTTCTATGCCGGACAGACTTTCGGCCTCGGCCAGATCAATCCGCTGACGGCCCTGATGCTCTCCGATCTCGTCACCCGCGTCTCGGGCTATCCGAAGCTCAGCGAGAAGGATGCCAGCGGCGTCTACAAGGCGATCATGCAGCCGGATATTTCTCTGGCCTTCGTTGCCGCCTCCGTCCGCAACTCGATCGACGACTACAAGCGGATCGCCGGCATGGATATCTCGGACAATCCGGGCCTGACGGCGACCCTCTACAATGTCGGCAATTCCCGCCAGCGTGCTTCGGCGATCGCAGCCAAAAACCACGGCGGTGCGACAGTTTGGCCGGAAGAGAACTATTACGGCTGGCTGATCAACGACAAGCTGGACGAGCTGAAGGCACTGCAATAACCTTCTGCCTTGCCGGGAAGGCCTAAATCTTCCACGAAAGGCTGAAATATCATGGACATGCGTCCGGATCCCTTCGTCCCACCCGCACCGGTGCCGCGCAGCGTGCCGCCGTCACGGCTGGAGATCATCCGCACCATCCTGCGCAATCCGTTGGAGCTCTGGGGCGAACCGTCCTACACGCTGCCCTGGATCAAGACGCGCTTCTTCCGTGACAGCACGATCATCGTCAACGATCCCGGCCTCATCAAGCATGTGCTGGTCGATAATGCCTCGAATTACCGGATGTCGGATATTCGCCAGCTGGTGCTGCGGCCAATCCTGCGCGATGGTCTGCTGACCGCCGAAGGTCCGGTGTGGAAGCGCTCGCGCAAGGCGGTTGCCCCGGTCTTCACCCCGCGGCATGCGAAGGGTTTCGCCGGGCAGATGCTGCAGCAATCGGAAGCCTACGCGGTGAAGTATGACGATGGCGGCAATTTCGATATCGCCGCCGATATGACCGAGCTCACCTTCGCGATCCTCGCCGATACGCTGTTTTCAGGCGAGATCGCCTCGGTCTCGGATAATTTCGCCGGTGACGTCAATGCGCTGCTGCATCGTATGGGCCGCGTCGATCCGATGGACCTGATGCGGGCGCCGTCCTGGGTGCCGCGTATCACCCGGATCGGTGGCCAGAAGATTCTCGATCAGTTCCGCAACATGGTTCACCGGACGATGGATCTGCGCCTCGAGCAGATGCGTGCCGACCGCGCCGCCGTGCCTGAGGATTTCCTGACGCTGCTGCTCGAGCAGGCAGGGCCTGACGGCCTGACGAACGAGGAGATTGAGGACAATATCCTGACCTTCATCGGCGCCGGGCATGAAACCACGGCCCGTGCACTTGCCTGGACGCTCTATTGCATCGCCAACAGCCCGCATATCCGCGACGCGATGGAGGAAGAGATCGACCGCATTCTCGCAAGTGGTGCGGAGCCGGTCGAATGGCTGGATCTGATGCCGGTGACCCGGGCAGCCTTCGAAGAGGCGCTCCGTCTTTATCCGCCGGCGCCCTCGATCAACCGAGCGGCCATCTCCGACGACAGCTGGACCGATACCAAGGGCGAGCGCGTCGATATCCATGCCGGCATGACGGTGCTGATCATGCCGTGGACGCTGCACCGCCACGAACTCTACTGGGAAAAACCGCGGGCCTATATGCCCGAACGCTTCCTGCCGGAAAACCGCGGCAAGATCGGCCGTTTCCAGTTCCTGCCGTTCGGAGCGGGGCCCCGCGTCTGTATCGGCGCAACCTTCGCGTTGCAGGAAGCGGTGATTGCGCTCGCGGTGCTGATGAAGCGCTTCCGCTTTGATGTCACCGAGAAAACCAACCCGTGGCCGGTGCAGAAATTGACGACGCAGCCGCAGAATGGCCTACCGATGCGGGTTACGCCCCGCACTCTTTCCGGTCAGGCATAAATCTTTCTAACTATTGAACAATTGACTATGAATGAAAGCGGCGCAAAGTGGCACCATCACCCTTTTCCGTCTGCCGGAGGAATATTGTATGAGCACCATTGAAAAGCACGGCCTGTCGATAGAGCCCGTCCTTCATGATTTTCTCGTCAAGGAAGCGCTGCCTGGTCTTGGCCTCGACGCCGAAGCATTCTTCGCCGGCTTCTCGAAGATCGTCCACGAGCTCGCGCCGAAGAACCGCGAGCTGCTCGCCAAGCGCGACAGGCTGCAGGCCGAGATCGACGGCTGGTACCGCAAGAACGGCGCGCCCGTTGATATGGAAGCCTACGAGACGTTCCTGCGGCAGATCGGCTACCTCCTTCCCGAAGGTTCGGATTTCACCGTCTCAACCAGCAATGTCGATGCCGAGATTGCTTCGATTGCTGGTCCGCAGCTCGTCGTTCCGGTCATGAATGCCCGGTACGCGCTGAATGCCGCCAATGCCCGCTGGGGCTCGCTCTATGATGCGCTCTACGGCACGGATGCAATTCCCGAGACCGACGGCGCGGAGAAGGGCAGGGGCTACAATCCGAAGCGCGGTGAAAAGGTCATCGCCTGGGTTCGCGACTTCCTGGACAGTGCCTTGCCGCTCGAAGGCGGCTCCTGGAAAGATGTCGGCAGCCTGAAGGTTGAGGGTTCAACGCTTGCGATCACCGACGTCGATGGAGAAGCCTTGCCGCTAAAGGACGCCGCACATTTCGCCGGCTACCGGGGCTCTGCCGAAGCGCCCACCCACATCCTGCTCAAGAACAACGACATTCACATCGAGATCGTCATCGACTCGTCGACAGCCATCGGCAAGACCGATCCTGCCGGCATCTCGGATGTCTGGCTGGAATCGGCGATCACGACCATCATGGACTGCGAAGATTCGATCGCTGCCGTCGATGCCGAAGACAAGGTCGTCGTCTACAGGAACTGGCTTGGCCTGATGAAGGGCGATCTGCAGGAGGAAGTCTCGAAGGGCGGTTCGTCCTTCATCCGCAAGCTCAATCCGGATAGCGAGATCACGGCGCCCGATGGCTCCACCTTCGAGCTGCACCGCCGCTCGCTGATGCTGGTGCGCAATGTCGGCCACCTGATGACCAATCCGGCGATTCACGACCGGAATGGCAACGAAGTGCCCGAGGGGATCATGGACGCGGTCGTGACGGGTCTGATCGCGCTTTACGACGTCGGCCCGAACGGGCGCCGCAAGAACTCGCGCGAAGGTTCGATGTATGTCGTCAAGCCGAAGATGCACGGCCCCGAGGAAGTCGCCTTCGCCGTCGAAATCTTCGGTCGCGTCGAGGAACTGCTCGGCATGCCCACGAATACCATCAAGATGGGCATCATGGATGAAGAGCGCCGCACGACGGTCAATCTCAAGGAATGCATCCGTGCCGCGCGGGAGCGCGTCGTCTTCATCAACACCGGTTTCCTCGATCGCACCGGTGACGAAATCCATACCTCGATGGAAGCGGGCCCGATGATCCGCAAGGGGGACATGAAGCAGGCGGCCTGGATCTCGGCCTACGAGAACTGGAACGTCGATATCGGTCTCGAATGCGGCCTGTCCGGCCATGCGCAGATCGGCAAGGGCATGTGGGCGATGCCCGACCTGATGGCGGCCATGCTGGAACAGAAGATCGCTCATCCGAAAGCGGGTGCCAATACCGCCTGGGTACCGTCTCCGACAGCCGCAACCCTGCATGCCACGCATTATCACAAGATCAATGTTGCCGGCGTTCAGCGCGGCCTGAAAGACCGGGCCCGGGCAAAGTTGTCGGATATCCTCTCGGTGCCCGTCGCGCCGCGGCCGAACTGGACGCCTGAAGAAATCCAACGCGAACTCGACAACAACGCCCAGGGCATTCTTGGCTATGTCGTCCGCTGGGTCGATCAGGGTGTAGGCTGCTCGAAAGTCCCTGACATCAACAATGTGGGCCTGATGGAGGACCGTGCGACGCTGCGCATCTCCGCCCAGCACATGGCAAACTGGCTATATCACAAGGTCGTCACCGAAGCGCAGATCGTTGAGACGATGAAGCGAATGGCCGCCGTCGTCGATCAGCAGAATGCCGGCGATGCCGCCTATCAGCCGATGGCCGGCGATTTCGATCGATCGATTGCTTTCCAGGCTGCTGTCGATCTCGTGCTCAAGGGCCGCGAGCAACCGAACGGCTACACCGAGCCGGTTCTCCATCGCCGCCGGCTGGAGCTGAAAGCCGCGCAACCGGCCTGATGCTTGCAGGCATCAAAGAGAAAGGCCGCCGGAAGCAATTCCGGCGGCCTTTTCTCGTCGTGTATCAGGCAAAGCGCTTACTGAATAACGATGACCTTCGAGGTCGCGCGGCCCGGACGGACGCGGCTATAGAGGTCGATTACGTCCTGGTTCATCAGGCGGATGCAGCCCGACGAAGCGGCGGTGCCGATCGAAGCCCATTCCGGCGTGCCGTGCAGGCGGAACAGCGTGTCCTGGCCCTGCTCGTTGAAGAGATACATGGCGCGGGCGCCGAGCGGATTGGTCAGACCCGGATCCATACCGTTTTCGACATACTTGGCGATCTCAGGACGGCGGACCGCCATTTCCTTCGGAGGGTGCCAGTTTGGCCATTCCTGCTTCCAGGCAACGTAGGCCGTGCCTGCCCATGCAAAGCCTGCCTTGCCGACGCCGATGCCGTAGCGCATCGCCTTGCCGCCGGGCAGGATATAGTAGAGGTGCCGCTCGCGGGTATTGACGATGATCGTGCCCGGGCGCTCGTCGCTCTGGTAGCTGACGATCTGGCGGCGGAATTCCGGCTTCACGCGCTGGATCGGGATGGCGGGCAGCGAGTATCCGGCATCCGTCTTGACGCCATAGGCGTCGTCGAAAATCTGCGCCGTCTGGACAGTCGGGCCAGCGGCCTTATCTTCGACGGAAGCGCTCTCGGAGCTGGTAGAGCAACCGGCGAGGGCAAGTGTTGCCATCAGGCCGAATACAGGGAATGCATTGCGGATGCGCATGGATATCTCTTAAGTTTTTGGGCAATCAGGGAGGGGTCGCCGAACCATCTTTGATTATGGTTTATTTTCGATTAACTTCGGCTTTGCAAGATGCTGCATCGCGACAAAAGTTACCCGCAGCGGCAAATTAAAAGCGCATTGCTTTTTTGCAACAACAAGCACCCTCTTCCGGCGGTTATCCATGACGATTTTGAGCGTTTACAATAACAATCCGTTAATAGATGGCCGGCAATCGGACAGAGCTATGCTTGTGCGCCGCGGGACTCAGATTTTACTTCATGACATGCGTCACGCGCTGCTTCCCGAACTGCCGCTGGCAAGCGGCAGGCGGGCCGACCTGATCACCATCTCCGAGAAGGGCGAAATCTGGATCATCGAGATCAAGACGTCGATCGAGGACTTCAGGGTCGATCGCAAATGGCCGGAATACCGCGCCCATTGCGACCGGCTTTTCTTCGCCACCCACAAGGATGTTCCGCTCGACATCTTCCCGGAGGAGTGCGGCCTGTTTCTCTCCGACGGATACGGCGCGCACATGATCCGCGAGGCACCTGAACACCGTCTGGCACTGGCAACCCGCAAATCGGTGATGCTGAACTTCTCGCGCGCAGCCGCGCAACGGCTGATGATGGCCGAATGGGCGAATGGCAAGCCGCTCGCCATCGACGATATCTGAGGACGGTTTTTAGGCGCGCCTACTTCGGCGCGCGCTTGGCGAGAATGCGCTGCAGCGTCCGCCTGTGCATGTTGAGCCGCCGCGCCGTTTCCGAAACGTTGCGCTCACACATCTCGTAGACGCGCTGGATATGTTCCCAGCGCACCCGGTCGGCCGACATCGGGTTCTCCGGCAGTTCGGCCTTTTCGCCCGGGCGCTGCGTCAGTGCCGCAAACACGTCGTCGGCGTCGGCAGGTTTTGCAAGATAGTCGACCGCGCCGAGCTTCACCGCAGTCACTGCCGTGGCGATATTACCGTAGCCGGTCAAAACGATGATGCGGGTATCATCGCGGCGCTGGCGGATCGCTTCGATGACGTCGAGCCCGTTTCCATCGCCGAGACGAAGATCGACGACCGCATATTTCGGCGGATGCGCCTTCGACTTCGCAACACCTTCCGCAACGGACTCGGCCGTCTCGACCGCAAAGCCCCGCGTTTCCATCGCCCGCGCCAGACGCCGCAGAAACGGGCCGTCGTCATCGACGATCAACAGGCTCGCATCCGGCCCGATATCGTGCTCGGAGATTGCAAGGATTTCGCTGGTCTGTTCGTTCATGGTCTTCAATCCCGGCGGTTGCGCGCCCTGATATACGTCAACTGCTCATGTCTTTATGCCGATAAAGTCATTTTGTCGAATGGGCATCGATCAGCATGCGCGGCCATTCGACACGGATCCGGGCGCCCTCGCTTTCGGGATCGCGGTTCTCGAAGACCAGCGCCGCGCCAGAGCGTTCAAGCAGCGTCTTGGCAATGAAAAGCCCGAGCCCCAGGCCGCCTGCGGTGTCTTCCTTCTGCCGCTTCGTCATGTAGGGTTCGCCGATCCGGGTCAGGATGTCGGGTGCATAACCGTTGCCGTCATCCTCGATGATGATCAGGACACGGCGATGGTCGTGTTCGACGGTTATGGTCACTTTCTCGCGAGCATAGTCGACGGCATTCTCGATCAGGTTTCCGAGACCGTACATGATGCCGGCATTGCGCTCGGTCACCGGCTCGCCCTTGCGCGGGCTCTTCTCGATCAGCTCAAGCGTTATACCGGATTCGCGATAGGGCTCGACGATCTCCTCGACCATAGACGACAGCGGCAGCCGGCGCATATGCGCATCGCCTTCCGCAGACAGGCTCGTCAACCGTTTCAGGATATCGCGGCACCGTTCGCTCTGGCTGCGCAGCAGCTGCACATCCTCGCGAAACCGGTCATCGTCCTTCAGCTCGCGTTCCATCTCCTTAGCAACGACGCTGATCGTCGCCAGCGGCGTGCCGAGTTCATGGGCGGCGGCGGCGGCAAGACCGTCGAGCTGCGAGAGATGCTTCTCCCGCTGCAGCACCAGTTCGGTTGCCGCAAGGGCATCGGCAAGCTGGCTTGCCTCCATCGACACGCGGTAGGCGTAGAAGGCCGCAAAGGCCATCGTCGAGGCAATCGAGCACCAGACGCCGAACTGCATGACGTTGTGGACGTTGATCTCGACGCCGTCGAACCAGGGAAGCGGGAAGGGCGAAAAGGCAAGAATGGTGATGCAGACCATCGCAAAGACGATCAGCGCCGTGCTGTAGCGGATCGGCTGCGAGGCAAAGGAGATGATGACGGGGACACAGACCAGAGCGGCGAACGGATTGGCAAGCCCGCCGGTGATGAAAAGCAGCGCCGAAAGCTGCAGCAGATCGAGCCCGAGCAGCGCAAAGGCGGCCGGCGGTTCCAGGCGATGTGTCGCCGGGTAACGAATGGTCAGATAGAAGTTCACCCAGGCGAGCGCGGCAATCAGCGAGCAGCTGGCGATTAGCGGCAAAGGAAATTTCAGCCAGAAGGCGACGATGAACACCGTCACCGCCTGACCGGCGACTGCAAGCCAGCGCAATCGCACGATCGTCTGCAGCCGGAGTCTGCGGCTGCTATGCCTGTCTTCCTGCGTCTTGCTCTCGGCGTCATCCACCATCGTCATGTCCTTATGTACCACGCGGCCTCACGCGTGTCGTCGGCGCTGCCTCTTCCGGCCGCTCGGGCCAGGGATGCCGCGGATAGCGCCCGCGCATCTCGGCGCGCACGTCCTTCCACGATCCGGCCCAGAATCCCGGCAGGTCGCGTGTCGTCTGGATCGGCCGGTGCGCCGGCGATGTCAATTCGAGAAGCAGCGGCAGGCGGCCGCCGCCGATCGCCGGATGCTCCCGGAGGCCGAAAAGCTCCTGCACCCGGATCGTCAGCAACGGCTCCTCGCCGTCATACTGGATTGGATGGCGCTGCCCGGTCGGGGCCTCGAAATGCGTCGGCGCCAGCCGCGCCAGATCGCGCTGCAGGGCGTGCGGCACAAGTGCCATCAAGCCGTTCGACAACGAGCCTGCGGAGATCTCGGCAATGCCGCGGGCCTCCCCCTGGAACGGCACGAACCAGTCGTCGAGCCGCGCCAGCAGCGCCCCATCGCTCATGTCGGGCCACGGATCGCCGATCGTCCGGTGCAGGAAGCCGATCCGGTCGCGAAGCTGGGCGGCTTCCTTGGAAAAAGGCAGCGGCCCAAGTCCGAGCTGGCGCACGCCGTCGGCCAGCGCTCTGCCGACTGCTTCGCCGCTGGGCCTCGGCAAGGGCGTCTCGTCGAAGACGATGGCGCCGAGCCGCGTTGCCCGCCGGGCCCGCACCTGCTTGCTCGCCAGATCGAAATAGGTCTGCTCGCCGCTCCTGATGGCGCCGGGAAGCTCGGCTTCGACATCGCTTCGCGAGATCTCGGCGGCGGCAAGGATACGTGCCTGCGCAGCCCGTCCCGTCAGGTCGGCAATCACCAGCATCTGGCTGCCGGCCAGCCGTTCGGTTTCGGCAAGCTCCGCGCCGCGGCCATTCGCCATCACATACCGCCCGCGAGCGCCGCGCTGCAGCGCCACCCGATCCGGGAAGGCATGCAGCAGCAGCTGTCCGGCCGTCGGCGGCGTCGGCGATGATGTCTTGTCGAGACCGGCAGCCAGCCGCTGGGCCAACCTGCGTGCCGATTCGGCCCGCTCGCCTTTTTCCGTCTTGAACCGCCGCAGCCGGTCCTCGAGATCGAGGCTCGTTCCGCCGAGTCCCTGTTCGGTCATCAGCACGGCAAGCAAGGCCGCTTCCTTGGCATCGCCGTTCTCCCCCGCCGAAACCACCATCGCCGCCAGCCGCGGCGGCAGCGCGAGCTCGCGTATCGTCCGGCCGCGTGCCGTCAGGCCTCCATCGCTGCCGAGCGCGCCGAGATCGGCAAGCAGTGTCCGCGCCTCGGCAAGCGTGGTTGCCGGCGGCTGATCGGCAAAGGCGAGGGTAGCAGGGTCCTGTACGCCCCAATGCGCCAGATCGAGCAGCAGTCCGGAGAGATCGCTCGACAGGATTTGCGGCGGCGTAAAGGCGGGCAGGGCCGCCGTCTGGCCCTGATGCCAGAGGCGGATGGCGATGCCGGGCTCGGTGCGTCCCGCACGGCCTGCCCGCTGGTCGGCGGACGCGCGGGAGACCCGCACCGTCTCGAGCCGCGTGATTCCGGTCGAGGCCTCGAAAACAGGCAGACGCTGCAATCCGCTGTCGACAACCACGCGTACGCCGTCGATGGTGATCGAGGTCTCGGCAATCGACGTAGCGAGCACGATCTTTCGTTTGCCTGGCGGCGCCGGGCGGATCGCGGCATCCTGTTCCTTCTGGCTGAGATTGCCATAGAGCGGCGCAATCAGCGTGTCGTCGCCAAACCGGCCGGTCAGCCGCTCCGCAGTGCGCAGGATCTCGGCCTGCCCGGGAAGGAAGGCGAGGATCGAACCGCCCTCTTTCAGGTGGCAGTCGAGGATTGCCTTGGTGACGGCGTCCTCGATGCGTTCGCCGCCCGGCCGGTCCTGATAGCGGATCTCGACAGGAAAACTGCGCCCCATGCTTTCGATGACAGGTGGGTTGCCGAGCAAAGCTGCGACCCGCTCGACATCGAGCGTCGCCGACATCACCAGGATGCGCAGATCTTCGCGCAGCGCGCCCTGGACGTCGATCGCCAGCGCCAGCCCGAAATCGGCATCCAGCGAACGCTCATGGAATTCGTCGAAGATCACGGCCGAAACGCCGGATAGTTCCGGATCGTCGAGGATCATCCGGGCAAAGACGCCTTCGGTGACCACCTCGATGCGCGTGGCTGCCGAGATCCGGTTATCGAGACGCATGCGATAGCCGACGGTCTGTCCCACCTGTTCGCCGAGCAGCGATGCCATGCGGCCTGCCGCGGCGCGCGCCGCCAGCCGCCGCGGCTCAAGCAGAATGATCTTGCCGTCGCCGCGCCAGGACTGCTGCAGCAGGAAGAGCGGAACCAGTGTCGTCTTGCCGGCGCCGGGCGGCGCCGAAAGCACGGCACGGCGATACTCGCCGAGCGCGCTGCCGATTGCAGGCAGGACGTCGGAGACTGGCAATGTTGGAAGAGACACTATGTCCGTTACCCCTGCGGTCGATCGATCCACTCACCGCTATCGGATGAGCGTCCCTGTAAGAAAACTGCCGCGAAATTAGCGATCGCCGGGGGTTGCGCAAGCCGTTCCGGCATTGGGGTGCCCCGTTCCTATATAAGGCGAGCGGGAAACCGGGTATTTTCGAAGCAATAACGGGGCTGGGGAGCTCCAGCATCAAAGCCGGGCAGAATGAGATCGGCGGCAATCAAACAGATCGCGAGAATTTCCGAGCCAAATCAATCTGTTACAAAAATGTCAAAAAACTTTACGTGTCAGTGTTGACTGCTCAGCGGTGATAGCCGTATAAGCCGCGTCACTGAACGAGGGCGGCGGCGCTGCAGGCGACGAAGTCTTTCGCTCTAGGATTTCTTGAAGGTTGGCCTTTGAGGCTGATTTGTTCCCAGGCTTTCGG
>NZ_JBFTST010000003.1:0-508197 GCF_056400165.1 Rhizobium sp. 01L410 | reverse complement strand
ACGCTGGACGCGGGGTGGAGCAGCCCGGTAGCTCGTCAGGCTCATAACCTGAAGGCCGCAGGTTCAAATCCTGCCCCCGCAACCAAATCCTCTTCATGGATACGTACAACAGAATAGACAGAACCCGCGTTAAGCGGGCTTTTTGCGTTCAACCTTAGTGTGAGCGGACGGCACGCGGGATTGGGCGGGGAAGAAATGAAATAGGCCAAAAGGCCGAAGACTCTACCGCTCGCCATGTCTCACGACGCAATCTTCACGACAGTATATTTACGTGCTAATGTAAACCTGCAGTGATAGATTTTGATCATGCCCTGCGTGGCGACAGTTTGTCAGGCCAGCGTTATTTCATCGGCCCCGCCACGTATCTGCATATATCCAGATAATTTCTTCCCCGGGGAGGGAACCATGGGGAAATTTGCGGCCTTTCTGGCGAATATTCTGCATATCAGATTCTCGTTTTCAGCGAGCAGGGCTTTCGGCCTTCTTGTCTCGTCCGCGATGTGCCTTGCGGCCGGCGCAACTTGCGCGCAGCAGCCGACTGATGCCCAGCGGAATGCGGTCCGGTCGGCGTGCCGGTCCGATTTCATTGCGCAATGTTCGGGTGTGACGCCCGGGGGCATGGAGGCGTTGAATTGCCTTCAGCAGCATGATGCATCGCTCTCCAAGGCCTGCCGCGACGCGATCTCGGCTTTGGGCGGGACGAAGAAGAAATCGACCGATGCGGCGCCGGCGCAAACGCCAGCGGTCCAGCCAGCCACAGCCGCAGCTCCGGCCGTTTCACCAAAACAGACCGCACAGCCGACGGAGGCGCAGCGCGATGCGATCAAATCGGCCTGCCGCTCGGATTTCATGGCGCAATGCTCGGGTGTGACGCCGGGTGGAGCGCAGGCGCTTGCCTGCCTGCAGCAGCATAATCCAGCGCTCTCGCCATCCTGTCAGGCCGCCGTTGGCGCGATTGAAGGAAGCGGATCGTCTCCTCCTGCGGCCAATACAGCCAAGGCGGCCGGTGGTGCCGGAGCGATGCCGATGGCGTCATTCACGCCACGCGAAGAACTGATTGTTCTCCGGCGCACCTGCGGACCGGATTTCCGGGCGCTTTGCCGCTCCGTGCCGCTCGGTGGCGGCCGCGGGGTCAATTGTCTGCGTGATAATTTTCAACGGCTGTCGCCAACATGTCAGCGGGTGCTGACCAGCGGCCTGTAGCTTCGCGATCTTCAGACGTTCCCATTGCCGTGGAGGGGGAGATGGGAGTGGCGTGCTCTATTCATGATTCCCTCAAACTTGGCGGCCACTCGCGGCTGCGCATCGCCTGCATAGATAATGCTGAAATTTCATCCATTCTCTGATCTTGCAGATCGCCGGTAGGATTCTCGCTGAAGGGCACCTGTCCGGGGACTTGGGGATCAACATGATCGAAGGGAAGGCATTGCAATGTCATCGGTTCCCCATTTCAGAACGCTCCGTCATCTGCTCGTCTGCAGCTCCTTTGCCGCCAGCCTGATCCTGCCCGCGACGGCTGCGGCTGACGATGCGAAAGATATCCTGAAGTCCATGTCGGATTATCTGGCGGGGCAGAAGGCGATATCGTTCAGCTATCAATCGTCGATCGAAGCGGTAACGCCCGACTTCGAGAAGCTGCAGTTCGTCAGTTCGGGAACTGCCAGCCTGGCACGGCCGGACAAGCTACGAGTCACCAGAACCGGCGGATTTGCCGATGTCGATGTCAGTTTTGACGGGACGACGCTGACCGTGCATGGCAAGAACCTCGATGCCTATGCCAGTATCGAGGCCAAGGGCTCGGTGGACGAGCTGTTCGAGCGGTTGGCGGATGCGGGTATCGAGGCGCCGGGGGCTGATCTGCTGTCGGCTCATGTTTTCGACATTCTAATGACCGGCGTAACGGATGCCAAGCATATCTCCAGCGCTTATGTCGGTGGGGTCGAATGCGAATATCTGACGTTCCGCACGCCCGAGATCGACTGGCAGATCTGGATACAGTCGGGCGCCAAGCCTGTGCCGCGGCGCTATGTCATCACCAGCAAGCATGTTGGGCAGGCGCCGCAATACACGCTGGAGATTAGCGATTTCAAGAGCGGGCCGGATGTCGCCAAGGCCTCCTATGCGATCGAGATTCCGAAGAGCGCCAAGAAGGTCGATCTCAGCGAATTGCAGTCGCTCGATGAACTGCCCGCACCCACCCAACCGGGAGACAGCAAATGAGATATCCGAAATCCCTGCTTGTTGCCGGGCTGACCGGCGCCTTTCTCCTTGCCGACGCTCATGTCGAGCCCGGCGGATGGGTACCGTTATCGCTCAGCGTCGGCACGCCCGCCAACGCCGTGATCGGCAGGCCGTTGACACCGCTTTCCTATGCTGGCGTTGCGCGCCGGACTACGCGGCGCGTGGTAACGAGGACAACGACGACGATTGCCGTCTTGCCTGCGGGCTGCGTCTACGGCGCCTATTACGGTGGCTATTATTACAGGTGTGGATCGGGCTACTACGCCAAGAGCGGCGGCGTCTATGTGCGCGTCGTCGTGCAATAGAGCGAAGCGCTGATCACTCTGCCGCCTGCGGCGCCGTGTTCGTGCGCCGCTTTCTGTATTCCTCGAACCGTTGCAGCACCACATAGAACGACGGAACGAAGAGAACGGCGAGGCAGGTCGAGGCGATCATGCCGCTGAAAACCGATATGCCGATCGACTTGCGGGCCGATGCACCGGCGCCGCTCGCCAGCACCAGCGGCAGGACACCGAGGATGAAGGCGAAGGATGTCATCAGGATCGGCCTGAAGCGAAGGCGTGCGGCCTCGACCGCGGCCTCAAGAATCTCCATGCCCTCGGCCCGCTTCTCGCGCGCATATTCGACGATCAGGATCGCGTTCTTCGATGCAAGCGCGATCAGCAGGATCAGGCCGATCTGCGTGTAGAGATTGTTGGCAACACCGGCCGCACTTAGCGCGCCGACCGTTCCTAGAAGCGCCAGCGGCACGGCCAGCAATACGGCGAGTGGCAGGATCCAGCTCTCATATTGCCCGGCTAGCACGAAATAGACGAGCAGCATGGCAAGCGCGAAAACGAAGTAGATCTGCCCGCCGACGGTTTTCTCCTGATAGGAGAGGGCTGTCCACTCGTAGCCTGCGCCGGGCGGCAATGTCCGGTCGGCGATCTGCTCCATGACATCGAGCGACTGCCCCGAACTAAATCCGGCGGCAGCCCCGCCGACGATGGTAGCGGTGGGATAGAGGTTGTAGAGGCTGATCAGCGACGGCCCCTGAACGCTCGTGACGTCGACGACAGTGCCGAGCGGCACCATCGTGCCGTCGCCAGCCTTGACCTTCAGGTTGCGGATGTCGTCGGGGCGAACGCGGAATTCCGGCGCCGCCTGCGCGTAGACCTGGAAGGTTCGTCCGAACTTGTTGAACTGGGTGACGTAGCTCGATCCGACATAACCTGAAAGTGCGGAAAACACCTGCCCGACGGTGATGCCGAGCGTCTCGGCCTTGATGCGATCGACCGACACCGAAAGCTGGGGCACGCCAGCGCGAAACGATGTGCTCAGCCGCTGCAGCGACGATTGGGCATTGCCATTGCTGACGATGGTATCGGCCATGCTCTGCAGCAGCGGATAGTCGAAATTGCCGTTGCGGATTTCCACCTGCATGGTGAAGCCGTTGGCATTGCCGATGCCCTGGATCGGCGGCGGCACGACGACAAGGGTCTTCGCCTTCAAGACATCCGACAGTGCGCCGTTCAGGTGCTCGTAGATCGACAGCAGGTCCTGTCCCTTTTCCTTGCCTCTGACATCCCAGTCCTTGAGCACGACATAGGCGACACCGGCATTCGGCAGGCTGGCGCTGTTGTCGAGAATCGATATGCCGCTGATCGTCAATACCTGATCGACGCCGGGCGTT
The DNA here is from genome assembly GCF_056400165.1 of Rhizobium sp. 01L410. NCBI lineage: Bacteria > Pseudomonadati > Pseudomonadota > Alphaproteobacteria > Hyphomicrobiales > Rhizobiaceae > Rhizobium > Rhizobium sp. 01L410. Next base: position 504,284 of record NZ_JBFTST010000003.1, on the reverse strand, counting down.
TGCTGCGCGATCTTGCCGACCTCCGCCATCACGGCGTCGGTGCGCTCCTTCGAGGCACCGTCGGGCAGCTGCGCGCTGATCAGAACATAGCCCTGATCCTCGAGCGGCAAAAATGCCGTCGGCAGGCGGGTAAGCCCCCATATGGCGACGCCGATCAGCGCCAGAGCAAAAAGAACGGCAATGGCGCTGTGATGGACCATGCCGCCGATCAGTTTCGCATAGCCGTTCTCGGCCTTGTCATAGACCTTGTTGAAACCGCGATAGAAGAAATTGCGCTTTTCCGGCGGTACCGGCGTGCGCAGCCAGAGGGCGCATTGCGTCGGCTTCAGCGTCATGGCGTTGATCGCGCTGATGAGCGCGGTGGCGGCAATGACCAATGCGAACTGCTTGTAGAGCTGCCCTGTCAGTCCGGGAAGGAAGGCGGCGGGAATGAATACCGCCATCAGCACCAGCGTAATGCCGATCACGGGGCCGAAGAGCTCGTCCATCGCCTTCTCGGCGGCCTTCTTGCCGGGCATCCCTTCCTCGATATGGCGGGCAACACCTTCGACGATGACGATGGCGTCATCGACGACGATGCCGATCGCCAGCACGATGGCGAAGAGCGTCGAGAGGTTGACGGTGAAGCCGAGCGCCGCCATGGCCGCAAAGGCGCCGATGATCGTCACCGGCACCGTCGTCGCCGGAACCAGCATCGCCCGCCAATCCTGCAGGAAGACGAGAATAACGATCAGCACGAGAACGCCGGCTTCGATCAGCGTGACATAGACCTCATCGATCGATGCCTTCACGAATTTGGTCGTATCGAATGGCACGGTATAGGCGAGACCGGGGGGAAAGCCTTTCGAAAGCTCGGTCATCTTCGCCGCAACATCCTTGGCGACGTCGATGGCGTTGGCCTCGGGAAGCTGGAAGATGCCGATACCGGCCGCCGGCAGCCCGTTCTGCATGAAGGACTGGCTGTAGGTCTGCGCACCCAGCTCGACGCGGCCGATATCGCGAATGCGGGTGATCCGGCCTCCGCTCTGGTCGTCGACCTTGATGATGATGTTCTCGTAGTCGACAGCGTCGTTCAGCCTGCCGTTGACATTGAGCGTGTATTGGAAGTCCTGACCGGCAGGCACCGGCGGAATGCCGACCTGACCGGCGGTCACCTCCTGGCTTTGCTGCTGCACCACGTTGATGACATCCTGCGGCGTCAGCCCGCGGGATTGCAGCAGTCCGGGGTTCATCCAGATCCGCATCGCATATTGGCCGGCGCCGAACACAGCCACATTGCCGACGCCGGGCAGGCGGGCGAGCTCGTTCTGCAGGTTGATGACAGCATAGTTGGAAAGGAAGAGACTGTCGTATCGGCTGTCAGGCGATGTCAGGCTGACGAATTCGAGGATCGAGGTCGATTTCTTTTGCGTCGTGACGCCCTGCAGCTGAACCGCGTCCGGCAGCGAGGACATGGCGATCGCCACGCGGTTCTGTACCAAAACCTGCGCCTGATCGGGATCGGTGCCGATTGCGAAGGTAACGGTCAGCGAATAGGTGCCGTCGCTAGCGCTCGTCGACTGCATGTAGAGCATGTTCTGAACGCCGTTGACCTGCTGCTCGATCGGCAGTGCCACGGTGTCGATCAGGGTCTTGGCGCTGGCGCCGGGATAGCGGGTCGAAACCTGCACGGTCGGCGGCACGACATTCGGATATTGTGCCACCGGCAGCTGGAACAGCGCAACGGCGCCGATGAGAACGAAAACCAGCGCCAGGACATTGGCGAGAACCGGCCGCTCGATGAAGAAGCGCGAGATCATGCCATCCTCCTCCTCTGAGCTGACGATGCCGGGCGCGGGCTCATTGCGCGACGGCCTGGGGTGCAGCAGCGGCTGAGGCCTCTGCCGCTGGAACGTCCATCGTCACCTTTTCCGGTGCTACCTTGTTGCCCGGAATCGCCTGCTGGATTCCTTCGATCACCACCAGGTCTTCAGCACTGAGGCCGGATTCGATAACGCGCAGGCGGCCCTCGCTCTGGCCGGTCTTTACGGTTTTCTGCTCAATCGTATCGTCCTTGCCGACGACCAATACGTAGCTGCCCTGCTGGTTGGTGCCGATCGCATCGTCCCGAACCAGAAGCGCCTTGTCCTGATGGCCAACAGGCACGCGAACACGAACGAAGAGGCCGGGGATAAGGGCGTGGTCCTTGTTGTCGATGATCCCGCGCACGGTCAGCGTGCCCGTCGCCGCATCGACCTGTGGCGCCGCATAGTCTAGATGGCCCTTGAAAGGATAGCCGGTCTCGCCCTGCAGACCGATTTCGAACGGGATGGCGGGAAGGTCTGTCTGCTTGAAGGTCCTGCCCTGAGCGGCCATACCCTGCTTGATCAACAGCACCTGCGTCTCGCTGATGCTGAAATTGGTATAGATAGGATCCGTCTGGACGATCGTCGCCAGAGTCGTCGGGCCGGATACACCGACCAGCGTGCCGACATCGACGAGATGCGCTGTCACTGTGCCATCGAACGGCGCCTCGACCTTGGTGTATCCGAGGTTGATTTTGGCGAGATCGAGACTCGCTTGCGCATTCAGGATCGCTGCGTTCGATTGGTCGAGCGTTGCCTTGGCGCTATCGAGAGCCGTCTGCGTACCGACCTTCTGGGCGCTGAGATTGACCTGACGCGTATATTCCTGATTGGCGCCGACCTGTGCGGCCTGCGACGAAGCGAGCGTTGCCTGCGCCTGGTCGACTTGCGCCTGATAGGTGTTGCTCTGGATGCCGAAGAGCTGCGTGCCCTTGGTCACCATCATACCGTCGCGATAGTCGATGGTTTCGACGAACCCTTGGACGCGGGCTTCGATATCGACCGATTTGAACGCCGCCGTGTTGCCGGTCAGTTCGAAATATTGGGTTACATTCTGCTGCAGCGGCGGTGCCACATGCACCTTTGCCGGCGGCGGGGCAACATAGGTGTTGCTGCCGCTGTCGCATGCTGCAAGGCCCGTCGCGCATAAAGCCGCGGCGAACAATTGCAGACCTCGAGACCCCCCCTCACGCATCCTGTCACCTCATAATTTACGAGTTGCAGTCCTCATGCGCGTCCCTTTGCAGCCTACCGGTTGCAAGGTTCAAAGCTGCCACAATATGAAGCCGCATTTTGAAGAATTGCAATAGCCCTCGATTGCACAGGAAGGACGGCATCAGGCTAAGACCAAAGGGCTAGGCCGCGCGGACTTTCCGATAGGTCAATGCGCAGGCGATCACGAGGGCTACTGCGGTCGCGATGGCGATGAGAACGTGCCGGTGAAGCGGCAGATGGCCAAAAATCTGTTCGATGCCCTGTCCGAAGAGATAGCCGATGGCGGTGAAGACCGTTCCCCAGATCACGGCCGCGGCGGCATTGACGGCCATGAATTTCGCGGCCGGGACATCGGACATGCCGATCGCAACCGGGCTGATCGTCCGCAATCCGTAGATGAAGCGAAATGCGAAGATGAAACTCGCAGGGTGGCGCTCCAGAAGCTGGGTAGCGCGCTGAAAGGCCGGTCTCCCGGCGATCCTCTGGATTCGCGGCCAGCGCCGCGCATGGCGGCCGGTGAAGAAAAACAGCTGGTCGGCGATGAACGAACCGGCGCTCGCAGCAATGGCTGCCTCCCAGAACGTCATGAGGTGGCGATGCGAAAACACGCCACCCAGAATGACGATCGTTTCCCCTTCTATCCCGGCGCCAAGAAAGACTGCCAGCAAGCCGTATTTCGCAATCAGAAGCTCGAAAGTCATTGCTGCAGGCTCCTGCCGTTGCGGCTTATTGCTGGAAGATCAACAGGACGTAGGCCAGGAAAAGCACCAGATGCACGGCGCCCTGCATCATGTGGGTCCGGCCGCTGGCAAACGTGATCATGCTGACGGCAAGCGTCAAGGTCAGCATCACCAGATCGCTGCCTTCTAGACCCAAGGTGATGGGATGGCTGGTGAGGTGGGCAACGAGCAGCATCGCCGGCACCGTGAGGCCGATGGTTGAGAGCACGGAGCCGAGAAAGATATTGACCGAGCGCTGCAGGTTGTTGGCGATCGAGGCTCGAACGGCGCTGAGCGCCTCCGGTGTGGCCACCAGCACTGCCATGATGATGCCGCCCAGAGCGGCGGGCGCGTGCACGGTCTCGATGATGTAGTCGATCGGCCGCGCCAGTTGTTCGACGAGAAAGACCACCGGTGCCATATAGGCGAAGAGCAGCACGGCATGGAGCAGGATCGTGCTCTTCTGCGCTGCGCCATCGCGCTTCTCATGCCGCGGTTCGCTGCCATCGGTGAAATAGCGGTGATGGCGTCCTGCCTGAAGCATCAGGAACACGCCGTAGAGGCCAACCGAAATGACCACCAGGATCATCTGTCTTGGCGTCGAGGCCTGGCTGCCGTCGGTATGGAGAAAACTCGGCAGGATCAGGCTTAGCGCCGCCAGCGGCACGATGAGGCCGAGATAAGCATTTGCGCCCTGCATGTTGTGCGACTGCTCCGGCCGCCGCCAGCCACCAACCAGAAGCGACAGGCCCACCATGCCGTTCAGGATGATCATGACCACGGCAAAGAGCGTGTCGCGGGCGAGCGTCGGATTGTTCGCCCCATGGATCATCACGGCCGAGATGGCCATGACTTCGATCGAGGTGATGGCGAGCGTCAGGATCAGCGTGCCGTAGGGCTCGCCGAGCTGTTCTGCCAGATGATCGGCGTGCCGTACCACCGACAGCGCCGAGCCAAGAACCGCCGCAAAGAGCCAGAAGAAGACCAGCACGAACCCGGCCGGACTGGACATCTGTGCAAACAGCGGCTCGCCGAAACCGAGGATGATGGCGCTGGTTAGCAGCCCGACCGCAAGAAACCATTCCCGGCGCAGGAGGCGCGACATGGTGAAGGATGGGACGGTGAGACTGTTCGTCATGGCCGCGGCAGCCGTTCAGGGATATGCCGCCGCCGAATGATCATCAACGCCATCAAGTCTCCCAACCCGGCCGCCCGCCTCTCGCGCACCGATCCTCGCCAAACCTCGCCGCAGATTACATCTGTTTGCGATTTTCAGCGAGGGCAGTTTGCAGCTGCGCTCAGGTCAGATCAGCCGGCGCAGGTCAGGCGGTCCGCAGACTGTACCCGTTCACCGCGTCAAGCATCTCGCGGACCTTGCGGCGCTCGGCTTCCAGTTCCTGCATCAAAGCCTGATTCTGCTCTGTTAGTTTCCGGGACTGGCTCACCAGATCGCGGATATTGGCGAAGTTGATTCTCCGGCCGAGAGGCGCCACCAGCGCCGAGGCGTTGGGTTGCAGATTGATGCCCGTGACGGAACTATGGAAGCGGAGATCGGCAACGTAATAGTCGATGATCGTCTGAGCAGCCACGTCATATCCCAGATGCTCGTAGGTCTGGAAGATCAAGTCGCCGATCTTGTCCTTGGTATCGGACGTGGGAGGCGCCACGCCGCGCATGTCCGAGAGCAGGTCCCACAATGCGCGGAAAATCAGGTAGCCGAATTCGATCGGCTGGTCATAGGACCATTCGAGGTCGATGAAGCGCTGCTGCTCACCGACGATCAGGTTGCGCGGAATGGCGTCGAGCAGCGAGCCCGGGATCAGATCCGTCAAGGCTGAGGGTGCCGGATGGCCCATGCCGGCAAGGTGCTGTGCCAGCGCCTCGCGCCAGACGCCGATCCAATTTGCCAGATGAGCGGCGGACCATCCATCCTGCAGCAGGCACCGCTTGCCGATGTCGCGCCATAGCAGTCCGTTTTCGAAACTCTCGTTCTCGAGATTGATCTTCAACGGCCTACCGGCATCATCCTCGGAAGGCTTGAGTGCCTCGCGCTCGACCACCAGTTCATTGCCCTTGCGGACGAACCGCACCAGCTTCTGGTAATGGGCTTCGCGCCCGCCGGTGAAATGCGTCGCCATGACATCATGTGCGGGGATAGCCTGATCCGAGGACACGAGAAGGAACGAGTTTGCGAGGTCGCCCTGAAGGCCGTTTCGAGCGATGACATCCCAGGCGAGGTCTTGCTCGAACGCGAGAAGGCTCGGCCGCTGTGGGTCGGTGTTGACGGCGCTGCGGATCAGCGACGAAAAGTCGGTCGGCAGGTCGGCATCAAGCGCCTCGTCGTTCAGCACGAAGCGGGGCAGCTTGTAGTCCGGGAAGGGGAACCAGTATTTCTGATGCGGCAGGCCGGCAGCCTTGACGCGGTGCGACAGCTCGCGCTTGCCGAAGGTGACAGGCCCCGTCTGCGTATACTGGTCCTCGACACCGACCATCGGCCGCGACAGGTGATCCTCGGGGAAGCCTGCGAGATACTTGAGGCCTATCTGGTTTTCGATGGCGATGATCAACTGGCCGCCGGGTTCCAGGAAGGACCGGGCCTTTGCCAGCATGTGATCGATCGCGTCCTGGCCTGCTTCCGCGCCGAAGAAGACGCGGGCATATTCCAGCACGCCGATCAGCGTCACCGTCGCGAATTTCTGCTGTACCTCGAAATGCTGCAGTGGTTCGGCGAGGACGGTGACATTCGGAAGGTCACGGCATCTCTCGGCAATGGTGTTTGCCCGGCGCGCACTGCCCTCAAGCGCGAGAACAGTGTGGCCTTCCTCACCCAGGAAGCGGGTAATCGCGCCGCAGCCGGCGCCGATCTCGAGGATCGGTCCGCGCAGCATATGCTTGATCGGACGGAAGAGATTGGCGCGTATCGGGCTGAGATGGTAGTTCGACGGCCAGTCGGAGATCGCGCCTGCGAGCTCTTTCGAGAAGAGCGAGGTATCGGTCGCCGACTGCATGATATTCAGAATACGCGTTTCGGAAGCGTCGCCATCGTTATACCGAAAAGCGCCTCGGGCGTCCTGATATGTCCAGATTTTACCGTTCTTGCGGTAACCCGATGCCTGTAAGAGGTCTTGCATGTCTTCTCCATTACGGCCGTGCTGATTCTGACGGGTGGTGGGAAACCAGTGGCATGACAGGCTGGATTGAGGCTGACGAAGGCCCTTTCCGGAGGGAGGAGAGCTCATTGCAAGATAATAGACCTCCGTGGTCTCGATCTTGCTGCCGCCAACTGCAACGCAAAAGAGCCCGCATCGACGGGCTCTTTCGTTGTTTTCAGCTGAAACTTCAGCTTCTGATCGTCGCCTTGCCTTCTTCGACGAGCCGCTGCGCAGCCTCGGCGGGCGTGGTTCGTTCGAAGGCGAGTTCATCGGCGATCGGGCGGAACAGGCGCTGGTCGAACTCCGTCGATCCCAATGGCGCCGGTGCCGGATAGTCGCCGACCTGGTCCTTCAGAAGATCCACGTATTTGACCGCTGCCTGCTCCGTCGGGTTGAGATTCGGCAGGATCGCCTGGCGCACGGCCGGGGACATCGGCACGCCGCGCTCGACGCCGAGGATCTTGCCGGCATCAGGGTCATTGACGAAGAAATCGATGAACTTGGCCGCAGCTTCGCCATTCTTCGTCGTCGCGCCGACGCTCCAGATCAGTGCCGGGCGATAGTAGTGGCCGGAAGGTCCGCCCTTCTTCTCGCGCGGCAGCGTGGTGATCGCCAGCTTGTTCTTGGAGATCAGCTGGTAGCCGACGAGCTGGTTGGAATAGGCCATGCCCATAGCCGACTTGCCGAGTGCCAGCGCGTTGGTATCGATGGTGTTCTGGTCTAGCGTCTGCACATCGGCGGCGACCGTGCCACCTTTTTTGCGCAGATCTTCCCAGAAGCTGTACCACTCCTTGGCATCGTCGACGCCGAAGCCGAGTTTGCCGTCGGCATAAAGGCTCTTGCCGCGCTGGCGCAGCCAGGCATCGAAGACATAGGTATAGCGGGCACCGTAGGGACCGCCCCAATAATTATCCTTGCCGCCGGCCTTGGTGAGCTCCACGGCAAGCTTGGCATATTCGTCCCAGGTCAGATCCGTCGTCGGAAGCGGCAGGTCCGCCTTTTCGAATACGGTTTGGTCGAAGAACAGCGCAAAGGAATTCAGCCCTAGGCCGATGCCATAGAGCTTGTTGTCGACAGTCGTCAGCTTCAGCATGTCCTTGCCGAACGCATCGACCTTCAGCGTCGATGGGACGAACTCGTCGAGAGCAAGGCAGGCACCGCGCTTGGAATAATCGGAAATCGTTCCCGGCTCGAGCTGGAAGACGTCGGCAATGGCGCGGCCGGCCATCTGCGTCGCCAGTTTCGTCCAGTAGCCGTCACCGCTCATGGATTCGCCAACGATCTTCACACCTGGCGTCTTGCCTTCATAAAGCTTGGCAACGTCGAGTGTCCGTTTGGCGCGATCGTTCGATCCCCACCACATGGCGCGTAGCTCTGTGCCCTCTGCATATGCGGGGATGGCGCTTCCGGCGCCGAAGGCAAGCCCGGTGGCGACGCCAGCCGAACCCATCAGAAATGTCCGTCGATTGATCTGCATGATGTTCGTCCTTGTGCCTGCCCCTCGCCGTCCTCAAACATCTGAGGGCAATGCGGCGAAGACTACGCAAAAAAAATAAACTTGCAAGAAATTATATAATAATTGCAAATTTGCATTATTTGCATAAGATCGGGCCATGAACGAAATGAAACCCAAACGGCCGCGGCAGGCCGATATCGCAACAGCGGCCGGCGTGTCCGTTTCCACGGTTTCTCGCGTGCTCGCCAATGAGCCGGGTATCAGCGGCAATGTGCGCGAGCATATTCTGCGGGTGGCCGCCGAACATGGCTATCAGCCGAGGTCCACGGTCGAGCCGCCGCCCGGCGGGTTGGCGCTGATCGCCAGCGACGGGGTCACGGGCGGGCTCAGCGTTTTCTACGAAGCGATCGTCGAAGGTCTGCGGGCGAGCGCTCTGGAAGCCGGGATGGCTTTCGAAGTCCGGCTCATCCGGGAGGACCGCGCTACGCCCGAGGTTGTTCGCAGCTACATGACGACGGCGCGGGCCGAGGGGCTCTTTCTCGTCGGTATCGATCCGAGCGATGCGCTTCGCAGCTGGATGGAAGCGGAGAAGGTGCCGGTGGTGCTCGTCAACGGAACGGATCCCCGCCTGCAGATCGACGGTGTGTCGCCGTCAAACTTCTTCGGTGCCTATCAGGCAGCCCAGCGTCTGCTCGCTGCCGGACATCGCAAGATCCTTCACTTCACCGGATCGCATCGCCATACGATCCGCGAACGCGTTCGCGGCTTCGATGCGGCTGTCGCCGTTCATGGCGGCGAGCGCCGTCTGGTGTCGATGGGATTTCAGGGTAGCGCGTCGCGTGAGGCGCATGAGCTCATGGCCGCGGTTCTCGTGGAAGACAAGGGTTTTACCGCCGCTTTCTGCATGAACGATTTCGTCGCCGTCGGCGTCCTCGAAGCCGTCACCGAAGCAGGTCTTCGCGTTCCAGAAGACTTTGCGATCGTCGGTTTCGACGATCTCCCCTGTGCGATGATGACCAATCCACCGCTATCGACGATGCATGTCGACCGGGCCGCGATCGGCCGAGAGGCGATTGCCTTGATGATCGCCCGCTTCCGCGACAGGACGGCTCCTGCGCGCCATGTATGCCATGCGGTCGTCCCGGTTGCCGGGGGGACTGTGCCAGATGCAAGAATCGATGAGTGATGCAGATGACCTATGATCCGGCCAGCGCCAATCCGCTCGCAGGCAATCCTCTCCAGACGCGCAGCGACATGAGCCGCGCCCTTCATGATCTCTTCAATCCGCTGCTTCCCTATTTTTCCGAGGGCAACGCGCGTGTCAGGCTCGATGGCGCGGGCGCACATTTCGACCGGGCGGCCGCTGATCTTGAAGGTTTTGCCCGGCCTCTCTGGGGCCTGGCGCCGCTTGGCGCTGGAAAGGGCGACTTCGCCCATTGGCAGCGTTTCGCCGACGGTATCGCCAACGGCACCGATCCCGATCACCCGGAATATTGGGGCACGGTCGGGGGCCGCGATCAGCGGATGGTGGAACTTGCGGCTCTGGGCTTTGCGATCGCGCTGGTGCCAGAGAAGATCTGGGAACCGCTCGATAACGCCCAGCGCGCCAATGTCATCGCCTATCTCAAGCATGCTCGCCAATTCGACTATGCCGACAACAACTGGAAATTCTTCCGCATCTTCGTCGACATCGCGCTCGATCGTGTCGGGGCCGATTTCGATCGCAGCTTGACGAAGCAATACCTCGAAGAGCTCGAAGGCTTCTATGTTGGTGACGGCTGGTACCGCGATGGCAACGTTCGCCGCGTCGATCACTACATCCCCTTCGCCATGCATTTCTACGGGCTGATCTATTCGAAGCTCGTCGATGACGACTATGCGAAGCGCTACCGGGAACGGGCTCTGCTCTTTGCCCAAGATTTCCGGCATTGGTTTGCTGACGATGGCGCGACAATCCCGTTCGGCCGCAGCCTCACCTACCGTTTTGCCTGCGCGGGCTTCTGGTCGGCGCTTGCGTTTGCGGATTTGGAAGCGCTGCCGTGGGGTGAAGTCAAGCATCTCTGCCTTCAGCATCTGCGCTGGTGGCGCGACAAGCCGATGACGAACCGCGACGGTATTCTGTCGATCGGCTTCGGCTATCCGAATTTGCTGATGTCCGAGAGCTATAATTCGGCCGGTTCGCCATACTGGGCGTTCAAGGCTTTCCTGCCGCTGGCAATCCCGGAAGATCATCCGTTCTGGACGGCGAAAGAGGTGGTACCGGCCGCCGCACCTGTCACACCGCAGCGCCATCCCGGCATGGTGATCATGCACACCGGCGAAGATGCGGTGGCCCTTTCATCGGGGCAGGAAAATCTTCAGATGCGGTTTGGTGCCGAAAAATACGCCAAATTCGCATATTCGGCCCGCTATGGCTTCAGCGTCGAAGCCGACGAGCGGAGTTTTGCCGGCGGCGCGTTCGATTCTGCATTGGCTTTCAGCGATGACGGCTTTCACTATCGGGTCCGTGAAATCAATACGGTGGCGAAGATTGTCGGCGACGTGCTCTATGCAAATTGGTCGCCTTTCAAGGATGTCAGCGTCGAGACCTGGCTTGTTCCGGCGGCACCTTGGCATATTCGCGTCCATCGCATCCAGTCGCCGCGTGCGTTGCAGATTGCCGAGGGCGGCTTTGCGATTGCCAAGCAGGACTTCGATCGCGATACGCTCGAAACCGCTGCCGGCCAGGCCTGCGCCATTGGCGAAGCTGACTTCTCCGGTATTGCTGATCTCGGCTCCGGCATCGAGCGCCACGGCTTAGTGCAAAAGGCATTGCCGAACACCAACATGATCGTCGCCAAGACCCTGGTGCCGCAGCTGCGCGGTGAAATTCCGGCGGGCGAGACCGTGTTGTTCACGGCCGTGATAGCCACGGGCGACCGGCAGGCTGTGTCGGGTGCGTGGCGAACACCGCCTCAACGGCCGGATTTGTCTTCGCTGGAAGCGATCGTCGCCAAGGAAGGCATCACGGTCAGCGCCATCGAGGCGCCAGGGCAAATGCCATGAGACAAAGAGGTATTGCACTTGCCATGCAGCCCGGGCAGCGGACGGAGCATGTTCTCCCTAATACCCTGCTCGACCGGCTGGAACAGCTCGGTGTGCTACTCGACCGGCAGCCGCTCGAGAATTTCAGCGATGAGCGCGCCAGGCGCATCCTTGCCGAAACCGAGATCCTGATCACCGGCTGGGGGGCGCCCTTTGTTGGTGCCGATGTGCTTTCGGCCGCGAAAGGGATGAAACTTGTGGCCCATGCCGCCGGCACCGTCAAAGGCATCATCGGCGAGGAGGTCTTCAGATCGGGTGTGCAGGTCACCCATGCGGCGGAGGCCAATGCGGTTCCCGTCGCGGAATTCACCCTTGCGGCGATCCTGTTTGCCGGCAAGCAGGTCTTTCGTTTCCGCGACTATTACACGAGTGACAGGAACCGCGAGCGGACCTATCCGATGCAGCGGCTGGCGATCGGCAACTGCGGCCGGACGGTCGGCATCATCGGCGCTTCGCGGATCGGGCGGCGGGTGATCGATCTGTTGAAACCCTTCGAATTCAAGATCCTGCTTTTTGATCCGACATTGAGTGCTGCGCAATGCGCGGAGCTGGGCGCCGGGAAATGCGATCTCGATACGTTGATGCGGATGTCGGATATCGTCTCCCTTCATGCGCCGTCGCTTCCATCGACCCGCCACATGATCGATGCGGCGAAGCTGGCGCTGATGAAGGATGGCGCAACACTGATCAACACGGCGCGTGGCGCGATCATCGATGAGGCGGCATTGCTGGCGACGCTGGCCACCGGCCGGATTGATGCCATTATCGACGTTACCGATCCGGAAATTCCCGAGACGAGCTCGGCATTTTACGATCTCCCCAACGTGTTCCTGACGCCGCATATCGCCGGCGCGGTCGGATTGGAGCGTTCTAGGCTTGGCGCAATGGCCATCGATGAGATCGAGCGCTTTCTGAAGGGCGAGCCGCTGCTCTACGCGCTGACGCTGGCCGATCTCGACCGGCTTGCTTAGGGCCTGCGCCAATATCCGAAATTGAAAGCGCCAGCTTCACAAGAACTGACGCTTCAATTTTATTAGCCGGCTTTTACGCTATTCGGCGAACCGTCATTGGCGATCTCCGGCATCAGGTCGGCAAGCGTCACCACCTTGCCCGTGCGCGAACTCTCCAGTGCTGCAATCCCGCAGAGAACAGACATCGCCCCGGCGCGCGTACCGGCGCGCTGATGCAGTCCATCTTCCATGCCGGGCTTGAAGATCATGTTGCGCATCCGGTCGTCACCACCGTAATGCCCGCCGGACGAATGTGGAACGACGATGCGTTCGAGCGCTTCCTTGCCATTGGGGAAATTACGGATCAGCAGGATCTCGTCCTCCTTCTTCACCTCCCATGGCTGCGTTTCAAGCTGGCGAACCTCGATCCGGCCCTTGGTGCCGTTGAACGCCAGATGATGACCCTCGATCGGCTGGAAGGTGTTCAGCGAGTAGGAGACATGCACGTTGTTGCGGTAGCGGATGCTGACCACCATCGTATCGGGGATGTCGATATCCTCGCGGAAGACGCAGCCGTCGCGGAAATAGCCGTCGATCTTCGAGGGGTCCTCGTAAAGCGTGTCCAGGAATGGATCTGCCTCGAGGTCGAGATAATAATCGCAGTCGGCGGTGTGAGGACAGAGCTTGCAGCGCGGGCCGCGGAAGGGGCCCTTGCGGCCGTAATTCTGCAGATCGGCAAAGGATGTGACGGCTTCGGGATCGCTGTCGAGATACCAGTTCAGCAGATCGAAATGGTGTGTCGCCTTGTGGACGAAGAGGCTGCCCGAATTCTCGGTATAGGCATGCCAGCGGCGGAAATAATCGGCGCCGTGCTTGGTGTTCAGGTACCAATGAAAATCGACGGAGGTAACGCGGCCGATCTCGCCTGAATTCAGCAGCTCCTTAATGCGCGCTGCCGTCGGCGAATAGCGGTAATTGAACGACACATCGACGCGCTGACCGGTCCGCTTCTCGGCGTCCATGATCCGCCGGATCTTGTCGACCGCCGTCGTCATTGGTTTTTCGGTGATCACGTCGATCCCGGCCTCAAGCGCCCGCACGACGATCGCGTCATGGGTATGGTCAGGCGTGCAGACGATCACGAGGTCGGGCTTGACCTCCTTTAGCATCGCATCGATGTCGTCATAGATGGGGGCATTGCTGCCGATCATCGTGCGCGCCCGCTCGCCGCGCAGCGAGTTCTTCTCGACGATGGCCACCAGATCCACATGCTCGCGCCACCCGGCGAGCAGATCCTTGCCCCACATCGTCGTCCCGCGATTGCCGGTCCCTATCAGTGCAAAACGGCGCTTCTCCATCGAATGATCCTCCTTCATACGTGCTGAAACGAATATCCATTAAACCAGGCAGCAGCCATGATACCGGTCGACGCAGGTGGCGATAACCTCCTCCGCCGGGCGCTTCCACCAGTTGTCTGCTGAAAAGATCTCGACCTCCTGCGCGCCGAAGAAGCCCGCCTTCTCGATCATCCGCCTGATGCCTTTGAGATCGATCACGCCGTCGCCCATCATGCCGCGGTCGGTCAGCATGTCCTTGGTCGGCACCAGCCAATCGCAGATGTGATGCGCGAAGATGCGCTTCATCTGCCCGGCGCGCGCGATCTGCTCGGCGAGTTCCGGATCCCACCAGACGTGATAGACGTCAATGGCGACGCCGACATCGGTGCCGAGAAGCTCGCACATGTCGAGCGCCTGGCGCAGGGTATTCACGCAGGAGCGGTCGGCGGCATACATCGGATGCAGTGGCTCGATCGCCAGCGGCACGCCTGAGGCTTTCGCATGCGGCAGAACGGCGGCGATGCCGTCCGAAACCATCTGCCGGGCAGCACCGATATCCCGCGATCCACCCGCCAATCCACCGACAACGAGCACCAGGCAATCGGCGCCAAGCGCAGCCGCCTCGTCGATCGCCCGTCTGTTGTCGTCGAGGTTTTTCTGCCAATCGCCGTCATTGGCCGCCGGAAAGAAGCCCCCTCGGCAAAGGCCGGTCAGCTTCAGGCCGTTCGATTTCACGATACGGACAGCCTCGTCGAGACCGGCCTTGGCGATCTGATCCCGCCAGGGGGCGATCCTGGTGATGCCGTGCTTCAGGCAGAGATCGACGGCTTCGGCAAAGCCGCATTGCTCGCGGATCGTTGCGAGATTGATCGAAAGTCCTTCGACCTGCATGTCATGTCCTCCCTGCCTGATGGTTCACTGTACGCCGTGAACGGCGAGCACCTGCTTCATGCGGGTGACCGCGAGATCGGGATCGGCGAGCACCCGCGCCTTGTCGGCCAGCCGGAACAGTTCGGCGAGATGCGCCAGAGACCTTGTGCTCTGCTGTCCGCCGACCATCACGAAATGGTCCTGCAGCCCGTTCAGATAGGCAAGGAACACCACACCGGTCTTGTAGAAGCGGGTCGGCGCCTTGAAGATGTGGCGCGACAGCGGAACGGTCGGGTCGAGCAGATCGAAAAACTCGCTGTTGCTTTGGCGCCCGAGTGCGTCCATTGCCGCCGAAGCCGCCGGTGCGATCGCATCGAAAATGCCGAGCAGAGCGTCAGAATGCCCCTCTTCGTCGCCGGCGATCAGTTCGGCATAGTTGAAATCGTCGCCGGTATACATGCGCACTGCTTTCGGCAGCTGGCGGCGCATCGCCACTTCCTTCTCCTTCGAAAGCAGCGAAATCTTGATGCCATCGACCTTGGCGGCATTGGCTTCGATCACTTGAAGGCTCGTCGACATTGCCTTGATGTGGTCGTCATTGCCCCAATAGCCGGCGAGCGCCGGATCGAACATTTCGCCGAGCCAATGGATGATCACGGGTTCCTTGACCTGGCGAAGGATGCGGTCATAGACCCGGATATAGTCGTCCGGGCCCTTGGCGGCGGCGGCCAGCGCCCGGCTTGCCATCAGGATGATGCGCCCGCCTTCCGCCTCGACGGCCTCGATCTGCTCCTCGTAGGCCCGGATGATTGTGTCAACCGTTACGTCAGGGCCGGGTGTCAGATGATCGGTGCCTGCGCCGCAGGCAATCAGCGCGTCCTTTCGGGTACGTGCCTCGCGCAACGCTCGGCGGATCAGCTCTCGGGCCTCCGACCAGCCGAGGCCCATGCCGCGCTGAGCCGTATCCATCGCCTCGGCAACGCCGAGGCCGAGATCCCAGAGCCGGTGGCGAAATGCCAGCGTCCGCTCCCAGTCGATCGCCGGCGTCAGCCACGGGTCGTTGTCTTCAAGCGGATCGGCCACCACATGGGCGGCCGCATAGACGACGCGCGGAAAATCCTTGGCATCGCGCGTCTTCAGCTCGATCGGCACGCCGGTCAGCTGATAGGGCGCGATCTTGCCGTCCAGCGGGAGATTGATCGTTCTTGCCATGATCAGAATTCCAGCCCGGGAACGTCAAGCCAGCGGCGTTCGGCCCACGACTTCAGGCCGAGTTCGGCCAGCTGCACGCCCTTGGCGCCAGCCTCCATGCCATAGGGCCACGGCGCATCCTCGGCGACATGGCGCAGGAACATTTCCCACTGCGCCTTGAAGCCATTGTCGAAGACCTGCGTATCAGGCACCTCGTCCCAGGTCTTGTAGAAGTCGATCGTCTGTGGCTGGTCGGGATTCCAGACCGGCTTCGGCGTGTTGACGCGGTGCTGGGTCCAGCATTTCGTGAGCCCCGCGACCGCGGAACCATGCGTGCCGTCGACCTGGAACGTCACGAGGTCGTCGCGGCGGACGCGAACCGCCCAGGAGGAGTTGATCTGCGCGATCACCCCGCCCTCAAGTTCGAAGGTCGCGTAGGCGGCGTCGTCGGTATCGCAAGGGTAGGTCTTGCCCTGTTCGTCGACTCGGCTGCCGATATGGGTGGCACCGAGGCAGGAGACGGATTTCACCTCGCCAAAGAGATTGTCGAGCACGTAGCGCCAGTGGCACAGCATATCCAGGATGATGCCGCCGCCGTCGCCCTTGCGGTAGTTCCAGGACGGGCGCTGTGCCGGCACGCCCCAGTCGCCCTCGAACACCCAGTAGCCAAACTCGCCGCGCACCGAGAGAATCTTGCCGAAGAAGCCGGAATCGCGCAGCAGCGCCAGCTTTCGCAGGCCGGGCAGGAACAGCTTGTCCTGAACGACGCCGTGCTTGAGCCCGGAAGAGCGGGCCTTCCGGGCAAGATCGACCGCAACCTGCAGGTCATCGGAAATCGGCTTTTCGCAATAGACATGTTTGCCGGCGTCAAGCGCCCGGGACAGCAGCTCGGCACGCATCAGCGTCGTGCCGGCGTCGAAGAAAATATGGTCGTCGGGGTTGGCAAGTGCGGCGTCAAGGTCGGTCGACCAGCGCTTGATGTTATGCTTCTTCGCCAGCTCTTCCATCTTGTCGCGGTTGCGGCCGACAATGATCGGATCGATCTCCAGCCGCTCGCCCGATTTCAGCAGAAGGCCGCCCTGATCGCGGATGGCCAGGATCGATCGCACCAGGTGCTGATTGTATCCCATGCGGCCTGTAACGCCGTGCAAAATGATCCCGAGACGTGCCATTTGTTCCTCCCTGCCAATCGTTTTCCGGCAGGGAGCGGGCTTGGCCCAGCCCTCCCAAGCCAGTAACTAAACAGTTACTTGATGGCAGAAGGAAACCGGACCTGTCAATAGGCAAATCCGTTTCGGCTTCTCAGCGCTTGATGGAGGCGAGCGTCACGTGGACGATATGGCGCTCCCAGGTGTCCAGATTCGTGGCCTCGATCAGGGGGCGGCCGAAGATGGTCGAGAGCGTGTACTGGTTGGAAAGATAGAAATATCCGAGCGATGCGATCGTCAGATAGACATGCAGCGGATCGGCCGTCTCGATGAAGACGCCTTCCTTTTTGCCGCGTTCAAGCACCTGGGCCAGTTCGCCGATCAGATGCGAGTGAAGCTCCTTCAGCCGCACCGATCGGCGCAGCCACCGGGCGCGATGCAGGTTTTCCGTTCCGAGCAGACTGAGGAATTCCGGATGCTGGAGGAAATAGCGCCAGGTGAAGAGCGCGAGTTCCGTGATGCCTTCTTCCGGATTGCGGTCGCCGATATGCAGCGCGCGTTCGGCGGTGCGGATGCCGACATAGGCCTCTTCAAGCACACGCAGGTACAGCTGCTCCTTGTCACCGAAATAGTGGTAGAGCATCCGCTTGTTGGTGCCGGCACGTTCGGCGATCGCATCGACGCGGGCGCCGCCCATGCCGTTTTCGGCAAATTCCTGCGTTGCCGCCTCTAGGATCGCAGCCTTCGTTCGTTCGGGGTCGCGCTGAAGCACGCGCTCGCCGCTGGCGCGCTTCGGCTTTTTCTTGTCCCCAGTCTGGCCGGTATCGTTCATCGGCTTATCTCCCCAGACGCTAATGTTGCGCTCATAAGGCTTCGGTGCGAGGTTGTACAAGCGAAATTCGAAGAGGAGACCTCGCGAAACCAAGACCGCTTGACAGGCTTCGTGCTTGTCCATAGCTTGTAACCAATTAGTTATTTGTTGCAAGAGAAACCAGCAAGGAGCGTGTGGAGGCGCTCCCCAAGGGAGGAGGAAAAACAGATGACATTCAGCATTAATAGACGTGGCTTCATGGCGGGAGGGGCTTCGCTGCTCGCGCTTTCGGGTATGGGTGCCCCTGCATTTGCGCAGGACGCCCGTGTCCGCCTGATCTGGTGGGGCTCTCAGCCCCGCGCAGACCGCACCAACAAGGTGTCGGATCTCTACAAGGCCAAGAATTCCGGTGTTTCGATCACCGGCGAATTCCTGGGCTGGGGGGATTACTGGCAGAAGCTCGCGACCCAGGTCGCCGGCAAGAACGCCCCTGACGTGATCCAGATGGATTACCGTTATATCGTCGAATATGCCCGGCGCGGCGCTCTTGCTCCGCTGGAATCCTACATGCCCTCGAAGCTGCAGCTCGGCGATTTCGATCCGGCTCAGATCGAAGGTGGCAAGGTCGATGGCCATCTCTATGGCATCAGCCTCGGCGCGAACTCGGCAGCGACTGTAATCAACACTGTTGCGCTGCAGGAAGCAGGCGTCGAAGCCCCGAACAACAAGACGACCTGGGAAGAACTCGGCAAGATCGGTGCTGAAATCACCAAGGCCGGCAAGCGCAAGGGCTTCTTCGGCTTTGCCGACGGCAGCGGCGCTGAGCCGCTCTTCGAAAACTACGTTCGCCAGCGCGGAAAGGCGCTGTACACGGCGGATTCGAAGATCGCCTTTGGCGTTGAAGATGCGTCCGAATGGTTCGACATGTGGGCGAAGTTCCGTGAAGCCGGTGCCTGTGTGCCGCCTGATGTTCAGGCGCTCTACAAGGATACGATCGACACCGCCCCGCTGACGATGGGCAAGGCTGCGATCGATTACGCGCACAGCAACCAGTTCGTCGGCTTCCAGGCCGTCGTCAAGGACAAGCTGACGCTCAGCAACTACCCGCGCGTCACCGCGGACTCGAAGGGCGGCCACTACCGTAAGCCATCGATGTTCTTCTCGGTGTCGGCGCAGTCCAAGGTGCTGGATCAGGCGGTTGATTACGTCAACTTCTTCGTCATGAATCCCGATGCCGCCAAGGTGCTTGACGTCGAGCGCGGCATTCCGGAATCGAAGTCGATGCGTGATGTCGTCGCCGGTACGCTCGATGATGTCGGCAAGATCCCGCTGAACTACGTGGCCAATCTTGGCGATCTCGCCGGTCCGTTGCCGCCACCGCCGCCGACAGGTGCCGGTGAAGGCCAGACGGTTCTGCGCCAGCTCGCCGAGCAGGTTGCCTTCGGTCAGGTAACCCCTGCCGATGCCGGCAAGCAGCTCGTGGATGAAATTACGCGCGTCCTCGCGCGGGGTTGAACCACATGAACAATGCGATGCGCACAACGGCCGACGGAGCCGTGACGGTGGAACGTTACCAGGGAGCAGTGGCAGACAGCCGCCTCAGGCGGCTGTGGAATGCCAATGCTCCAGGCTATCTCTTCCTGCTGCCCTGGCTCCTGGGTTTTTTTGGGCTGACGCTCGGCCCCGCCCTGATTTCTCTCTACCTGTCGTTCACGGACTTCGACATGTTGAGAGCGCCGGGCTGGGTCGGCACGGACAACTATGTGCGCATCGCCACCGCCGATCCGAAATTCGCCGCGGCGATGAAGGTGACGCTGACCTATGTCGTGCTCTCCGTTCCCTTCAAGCTCACTTTTGCGCTGATGGTGGCAATGGCGCTGAACCGGGGCATTCGTGGTCTTCCCGTCTACCGCGCCATTTTCTATCTGCCCTCGCTGCTTGGCGGCAGTGTCGCCATCGCCGTTCTCTGGCGTCAGCTCTTTGCCGGCGACGGCCTGGTCAATGCAGCACTGGCACAGATCGGCATTCAGGGCCCAAGCTGGATCTCGCATCCGAGCTATTCGATCTACACGCTGGTGGCGCTGTCCGTCTGGCAGTTCGGCTCGCCGATGATCATCTTCCTCGCCGGTCTGCGCCAGATCCCGCAGGATATGTATGAGGCGGCCAGCCTCGACGGCGCCTCGACATTCCGCCAGTTCTACAAGATCACGCTGCCGCTTCTGACGCCCGTCATTTTCTTCAATGCCGTGGTGCAGACGATCGAAGCCTTCAAGGCCTTCACACCTGCTTTCATCATCTCAGGCGGCACCGGCGGTCCGATCAATTCGACGCTGTTCTATACGCTCTATCTCTATCAGGAAGCCTTCGGCAATTTCCGCATGGGCTACGCTTCGGCACTCGCGTGGATCCTGGTGGTCATCATCGCGATCTTCACCGCCTTCTCGTTCCTGTCCTCGCGCTATTGGGTTCACTACGATGACTGAGATGACCGCTGCAGTTACCGCGGCCAGGCCGCCATCCGACATCAACAAGCGCAGCCTGCCGGGTTCGATCGTCGTCCATGCCCTGCTGATCGGTGCGTCGCTGCTGATGCTCTATCCGCTGCTCTGGATGCTCTCGGCCTCCGTGCGCCCGGAAAACGAGATCTTCTCGTCGACCTCGATCATCCCGTCATCAATCGATTTCGCGTCCTATGTGCGCGGCTGGACCGGCCTCGATATCAGCTTCGGGCGCTTCTTCTGGAATTCGCTGGTCATCTCGCTGCTGACGGTCACCGGCAATGTCATCGCCTGCTCGCTGACGGCTTTCGCCTTCGCGCGTCTGCGCTTTGCCGGCCGGAATTTCTGGTTCGCGATCATGCTCGGCACCCTGATGATCCCGTATCACGTGACGCTGATCCCGCAATATGTGCTGTTTCTCAACCTCGGCTGGGTCAACACCATCCTGCCGCTGGTCGTGCCGAAGTTCCTCGCCAGCGACGCCTTCTTCATCTTTCTCATGGTGCAGTTCTTCCGCGGCATTCCGCGCGAACTCGATGAAGCGGCGATGATGGATGGCTGCAGCGCCTGGCGGATCTATTGGAAGATCATGCTGCCGCTGTCGCTGCCGGTGCTGGCAACGGCTGCCATCTTCTCCTTCATCTGGACCTGGGACGATTTCTTCGGGCCGCTGATCTATCTGAACGACATGAACACCTACACGATCCAGCTCGGCCTGCGCACCTTTGTCGACTCGACCAGCGCATCGGACTGGGGTGGCCTGTTCGCCATGTCGACGCTGACCCTCGTGCCCGTGTTCTTCTTCTTCCTTTTCTTCCAGCGCCTGCTGATCGAAGGCATCGCCACAACAGGCATGAAGCGCTGATGCCGATGGGAAAGAGTGACATGAGCATCAAGACTGTCGCCATCGTCGGCTGCGGTATCGGGCGTTCGCATATCGTCGAGGGCTACCTGCCGCATACTGATCGCTTCAAGGTCGCAGCGATCTGCGACCTGAACGAGGAACGGCTGAAGACCGTCGGTGACGAATTCGGCATCGAGCGCCGCACCACGTCCTTCGACGAGCTTCTGGCGGACGACGGTATTGACATCATCGATATCTGCACGCCGCCGGGCCTTCATAACGGACAGGTGATCGCAGCCCTTGCTGCCGGAAAGCACGTCGTCTGCGAAAAGCCGCTGACGGGATCGCTGGCTGGTGTCGACGAGATCATGCGTGCCGAGAAGACGGCCAAGGGCACGCTGATGCCGATCTTCCAGTATCGCTACGGCGATGGCATCGAGCAGGCGAAGCGCATCGTCGATGCAGGCATTGCCGGCAAGTTCTACATGGGTTCGGTGGAGACCTTCTGGCTGCGCAAACCCGAATATTACGCCGTGCCCTGGCGCGGCAAATGGGCGACCGAACTTGGCGGTGTGCTGGTCACGCATGCGCTGCACCTGCACGATATGCTCTTCCATCTTGCCGGCCCGGCCGCGCGCGTCTTCGGCCGTGTCGCCACCCGCGTCAACGATATCGAGGTGGAAGACTGTGCCTCGGTGAGCCTTGAGATGCAGAACGGCGCCTTCGTGTCGCTCTCGTGCACCCTTGGTTCCCAGCAGGAAATCAGCCGCCTTCGGCTGCATTTCGAAAACGTCACGTTCGAGAGCAATCACGAACCCTACTCGCCGGGTAAAGGCCCCTGGCAGATCATCGCCGCAAATGATGACGTGCAGGCGCAGATCGACAAAGCGCTCGCCGACTGGCAGCCGGTGGCGCCGCGCTTCAACACGCAAATGGTCCGCTTCCACGACTATCTTAGCGGCAATGGGCCGCTGCCGGTGACGTCGGCAGATGCGCGCCGCGCTCTGGAGCTGGTGACGGCAATCTATCAATCCTCGGACAGTGGAGCTGACGTTGCGCTGCCGATCGGGCCGGAGAGCCCCAAATACGCCGACTGGCGTGCAAAAACGCGATAACGGGATCAGGAGAGGATTTGGGAAGATGGCAACGAGTGTCGTTCTTCAAAAGGTCGAGAAGCGCTACGGGTCGCTGGATGTCATTCATGGCATCGACCTGACGATCGATCCCGGTGAGTTCACCGTCTTCGTCGGCCCGTCCGGCTGTGGCAAGTCCACGCTGCTGCGGATGATAGCCGGGCTCGAGGAGATTTCCGGCGGCGCCCTTCTTCTCGACAACGAACGCATGAACGAGGTCGCGCCGGCAAAGCGCGGGATCGCCATGGTGTTCCAGTCCTATGCGCTTTATCCGCATATGTCGGTCTACAAGAATCTGGCTTTCGGGCTGGAGACAGCCGGCTACAAAAAGGCTGAAATCGAGCCGAAGGTGCGCCGCGCCGCCGAGATTCTGCAGATCGAAAAGCTGCTGGAACGCAAGCCCAAGGCGCTTTCCGGCGGCCAGCGCCAGCGTGTTGCCATCGGCCGCGCCATTGTGCGCGAGCCGCGCATCTTCCTCTTCGACGAGCCGCTGTCGAACCTTGATGCGGAACTGCGCGTGCAGATGCGCGTCGAGATTTCCCGCCTGCACAGCAGCCTCGGCAATACGATGATCTATGTGACGCACGATCAGGTCGAGGCCATGACCATGGCAGACAAGATCGTCGTCCTGAATTCCGGCCGCATCGAGCAGGTCGGCGCCCCGCTCGATCTCTACAACAACCCGGCCAACCGCTTCGTCGCCGGCTTCATCGGCAGCCCGAAAATGAACTTCCTGAAGGCCAAGATCGAGCAGGTGAATGAAGGGGACACGAGTGTCAGCGTCTGCGGCAGTTCGATCCGCCTGCCTCGGCGCTTGAAGGGCTCGGCAGGCCAGGATGTGACATTCGGAATCCGCCCGGAACATCTCGGCGTTGCCGATGCCGGAACGGCGCTTGCGACCGTCAATGTCGATCTCGTCGAAAATCTCGGCGGCGCCACGATGCTTTACACGACGACGCCGGATGGTCAGCAGCTGACCATCGCTCTCGACGGCCAGCAGAAGGTCGAGCGCGGCACCAATGTGAAGACCGCCTTCGATCCGGCCCGCTGTCACGTCTTCGATGCGTCCGGCGCCACGATCTGACAGGGCCTCTGCTTGACAGCAGATCCTCCTCTGGCCCATCATTTTGAAAATGGGCCGCGAGGGGGACAAGCGTGACGCCTGAAGATAGGATTCATGCACTCGGCATCTGGCACGGACCGGTCGAGATCGAACCTATCACCGGCGGCATCACCAACCGCAACTACCTCGTCAGGGATCGCAACACGCGGCGCGTCGTCCGGTTGGGCGATGATATCCCGGTTCACCACATCAACCGCCAGAATGAGCTTGCCGCCAGCATTGCTGCCCATGCCGCCGGTCTTTCGCCCGCCGTCATCCATCATGCGCCCGGTATCCTCGTTCTGGACTTCATCGAATCGCGGGCACTGACCGCGGCTGATCTGCAGAATGAAGCAACCTTGCTGCGGACGCTGCCGCTGGTCCGGGCCTGCCACGGCGACATCGCTCGCCACTTCCGTGGCCACGCGATGATCTTCTGGGTCTTCCACGTGATCCGCGATTATGCGGCTAATCTTGCCGCGGCAGGTAGCGGCTACGCACCGCTTCTGCCGGGTCTGCTAGAGAAAGCCGAGCGTCTCGAAGCCGCCGCTGGACCGTTCGAGATCGGCTTCGGGCACAACGATCTGCTGGCCGCCAATTTCCTCGATGACGGCAAACGGCTCTGGTTGATCGACTGGGACTATGCCGGCTTCAACACGCCGCTCTTCGATCTCGGCGGCCTTGCCTCCAACAACGAGCTCCCGGAAGCCGCCGAACGGACGATGCTTGAAAGCTATTTCGAAAAGCCGCTGACCCCCGATCTCTGGCGCCGCTACAGCGCGATGAAATGCGCCTCTCTGCTACGCGAGACACTTTGGAGCATGGTCTCCGAGATCCATTCGACCATCGATTTCGATTACGCCGCTTATACCGCCGAAAATCTTGCGCGCTTCGAGCGCGCTTACAAGGCATTTGAACAGGATCAGTAGAATGATGAAGGAATTACCGAAGACGGCGAAGGCCGTGGTCATCGGCGGCGGTATCATCGGCTGCTCGACGGCCTATCATCTCGGCAAGCTCGGCTGGACCGATACCGTGCTGCTCGAGCGCAAGAAGCTGACATCGGGCACGACCTTCCACGCTGCCGGCCTCGTCGGCCAGCTGCGCACCAGCGCCAACATCACCCAGCTGCTCGGCTATTCCGTCGATCTCTACAAGAAGCTGGAGGCCGAAACCGGGCTCGGCACCGGCTGGAAGATGAATGGTGGCTTGAGGCTCGCCTGCAACGAGGAGCGTTGGACCGAGGTGAAGCGCCAGGCGACCACGGCGCAGTCCTTCGGCCTCGAAATGCATCTGCTGACGCCGCAGGAGGCTTTCGATCTCTGGCCGCTGATGACGATTGATGACCTCGTCGGTGCGGCCTACCTCCCGACCGATGGTCAGGCCAACCCCTCTGATATCACTCAGGCGCTTGCTCGTGGCGCCCGCATGGCCGGTGTCTCGATCTTCGAGGACACCGAAGTCATCGACCTCGAGATCGACAAGGGCCGTATCCGCGCCGTCATCACCGCCAATGGCCGCATCGAATGCGAGCGCGTCGTAGTCTGCGCCGGCCAGTGGACCCGCGCCTTCGCCGCGCGCTTCGGCGTCAACGTGCCGCTCGTCTCCGTTGAGCATCAATATCTGATCACCGAATCCTTCGGCGTACCCTCGAACCTGCCGACACTCCGCGATCCCGATCGCCTGACCTACTACAAGGAAGAGGTCGGTGGCCTCGTCATGGGCGGCTATGAGCCCAACCCGATCCCCTGGGCAACTGGCGGCATTCCCGACGGCTTCCACTACACGCTGCTCGACAGCAATTACGATCACTTCGAGCAGATCATGGAACAGGCACTGGCCCGCGTTCCCGCTCTCGAAACCGCCGGCGTCAAGCAGCTGTTGAACGGTCCGGAGAGCTTCACGCCTGACGGAAACTTCATCCTCGGCGAAGCGCCGGAACTGAAGAACTTCTTTGTCGGAGCGGGTTTCAACGCTTTCGGCATTGCGTCCGGCGGCGGTGCCGGCATGGCGCTGGCCGAATGGGTGGCGAAGGGAGAGCCGCCCTACGATCTCTGGCCGGTCGATATCCGCCGCTTCGGCCGCCCGCATTTCGACACCGACTGGGTCCGCACCCGCACCCTGGAGGCCTACGGCAAGCATTATACGCTGGCCTTCCCCTTCGAAGAGCATTCGAGCGGTCGCCCCTGCCGCAAGTCACCGCTCTACGATCGCCTGAAGGCTCAGGGCGCCTGTTTCGGCGAGAAGCTTGGCTGGGAGCGGCCGAACTGGTTTGCCGATCTCTTCGCCAACGAGGAGCCGAAGGACATCTACAGCTACAACAGGCAGAACTGGTTCGAGGCCGTTGGCCGCGAGCACAAGGCGGTGCGCGAGGCGGCCGTCATCTTCGACCAGACGTCCTTCGCGAAATTCGTGCTGAAGGGCCGCGATGCCGAAGCAGCGCTCGGCTGGATCGCTTCGAACGATGTGGCAAAGCCTGTCGGCTCGCTTGTTTATACCCAGATGCTGAATGACAAGGGCGGCATCGAATGCGATCTCACAGTCGCCCGCATTGCCGAGAACGAATATTACATCGTCACCGGCACCGGCTTTGCGACCCACGATTTCGACTGGATAGCCCGCAATATTCCTGACGGCATGCAGGCCGAGCTGGTCGATGTCACCTCGGCCTATTCGGTTCTGTCGCTGATGGGCCCGAATGCCCGTTTGGTGCTGGAGAAGGTCACCTCATCGGATGTCTCGAACGCCGCCTTTCCCTTCGGGCGCGTCAGGACGGTCGGCATCGCCGGCTGCCCCGTGAGGGCGCTGCGCATTACCTATGTCGGAGAGCTTGGCTACGAGCTCCATGTGCCGGTCGAATATGCAACGACCGTCTACGATGCGCTGATGGCCGCCGGAAACGGCCTCGGTCTCGTCAACGCCGGCTACCGCGCCATCGAAAGCTGCCGCCTGGAAAAGGGCTATCGCGCCTGGGGATCGGATATTGGTCCCGACCATACGCCCGTCGAGGCCGGTCTTGCCTGGGCCGTTAAGAGCAAAAAGAACATCCCGTTCCGTGGCCGCGATGCCGTGGAGCGTCAATTGACAGGTGGCGTCAAGAAGATGCTGGCCTGCTTCGTGCCCGATGACCCTGATATCGTCCTGCTCGGCCGCGAAACCATCTACCGCGATGGAAAACGCGTAGGATGGCTCTCCAGCGGCGGCTTCGGCTACACGATTGGCAAGGCGATTGGCTACGGCTATGTGCGCGACGTTGAGGGCGTGACGGAGGATTTTGTGCTGTCGGGCAAGTACGAGCTCGATGTCGCCCGCGAGCGGGTGCCGTGCTCGGTGTCGCTGAAGCCGTTGTATGATCCCGAGATGAAGAGGGTGAAGGGGTAGGCTGTTGCCTTTGGACACCGGTGGTGCCGCCAATGCTTCCCTCATTCCTGTGCCCTTAGGGCTGCGCCCACGGGACGTCACAGAAATCTAGCCACCGCGCGTCTGCGCGGTGAATGAATCTTTCAGTTGGACGAAGAGTCTTTCCGGCCCAAGTCCTCGGGCCGGCTGGATCCCTGTGACATCCCGTGGGCGCAGCCCTAAGGACACAGGGATGAGGAGGGAGAGGTTGGTGCCCTCTTTTCCTAGATCACCTCAGAACAACGGCAGCCTGTTATCCTGGATCAGAATATCGAGCTTGTTCGCCACATCCTCGGTCCAACCAACATTGTCCGTCAATGCCTTCGGGAACAGCCCCGGCAGCTTGAACAACGCCGCCGAAACGGCCCCACCGTTGCGTGGGATATCAGCGAGCAGCGCCGCAATCTCCTCCGCACGCGGATCTCGCAGCTCGTATGCCTTGCCGTTGCGGTCGACGCCGATGGCGTAGCGCATCCAGGCGGCGACGGCGATGGCGTAGGTCTCGGCCTTGCTGCCGTGGGCCAGTGCCTCGGTTGCCGGCTCCAGCAGCCGCTGCGGCAGCTTCTGCGTTCCGTCCATGGCGATCTGGTAGGTACGGTGGGCTATCGCCTTGTTTGCAAAGCGCGCTATCAGTTCATCGGCATAGTGGTCGAGATCGATGCCGGGGACTGGATCGAGCGTCTCGGCCGCAGCATTCATCTGGCGTCGGGCGAGAGCCGCCAATCCTTCATCTTCCATCACGTCGCGGATATATTCATAGCCGCCTATGTAGCCGAGATAGGCGAGCAGCGAATGCGCGCCGTTCAGCATGCGGAGCTTCATCTTTTCATAGGCCGAGACCTCATCGACCATCAGCACGCCGGCCTTGTCCCATGCAGGGCGGCCGTTGGCGAAATGGTCTTCGATCACCCATTGGGTGAAGGGCTCGGTCTCGATTGCTGCAAGATCTTGCCGTCCTGTCAGCCGCTCGGCATCCGCATAGGTGGCGTCGGTGCTGGCGGGCGTGATGCGGTCGACCATGGTCGAGGGGAAGGGCACATTGGTTTCGATCCAGGTGCGAAGCTCCGGATCGACACGGCCGGCGAAATCGAGGACGAGGCGCTTCAGCACCGCGCCGTTGCTCGGCAGATTATCGCAGCTGAGCGGCGTGAAGGGGGCGATACCCTTGGCGCGGCGGCGGGCAAGGCCTTCGACCAGATAGCCGACGACGCCGCGCGGCGCGTGGCGGTCGGCAAGATCGGCGGCAACATCCGGATGCGTCAGATCAAGTCCGCCGGTACGCACGTCGAGGCCATAGGCCTTTTCCGTCACCGTCAGGCTGACGATGCGGATCGCCGGGTCTTCGAGACGCGACAAGAGCAGCGACGGATCGCGCGGAGCCACATGCGCCTTCAGGATCGGACCGATCACCTCGGCCGTGGTGCCCGACGTATCACGGATCAACACGGTGTAGAGGCCGTTCTGGGCGTTGAGATTATCGGCAACGTCAGGCGTGCGCAGGCTCGCCACCTCGATGCCCCAGTCGCCGCCGTCAGCGGCCAGCGCCGCATCCGTAAACGGCGCGAAATGGGCACGGAAGAAGGCGCCGGGGCCGAGATGCAGGATGCCCGCCTTCAGCGCGCTGCGGTCATAGGCGGGAAGCTTTGCGGTCGGCGCCAGGCCGTTCAGGTCCTTCAGTCGATTGCTCACAGCTTGTAGGCCTTCTTCGCGTTGTCATAGGAGAGTTCGCGCGCGACGATTGCCGCATCTTTCCTGGAGATCCGGTGCTCGGCGGCAAGCTGCGCCAGGAAGCCGCAAACCTCGCGGCGCCAGACGTCGTGGCGGGCGGGGATCGAGAGCAAGGCGCGGGTATCGTCGTTGAAGCCGGCAAGATTTGCAAAGCCGGCGGTCTCGACGACCTGGTCGAGATAGCGGCGGATGCCATTCGGGCTGTCGTGGAACCACCAGGGCGGGCCGATCATCAGGCATTCCCAATGTCCGGCCATCGGCGCCAGCTCGCGCGAATAGGTCGTCTCGTCGAGCGTGAAGAGCAGGATGCGAAGGCCCTGCGAATGGCCGTACTTGGATAGCAGCGCATTGAGCCCGCCGATCCAGTCAGTCCGGGTCGGGATATCGGCGCCCATGTTCGGACCGCGGGTCGCAAAGAGACCGCTGTCGGTGTTTCGGCGCGATCCGGCGTGGATCTGCATCACCATGCCGTCTTCAGCCGAAAGACCAGCCATCTCGGTCATCATCTGACCACGGAACAGCTCGGCATCGGCAGCCGAAAGTGGACCCTTCAATGCCTTGTCGAGAAGCGCCTGCCGCTCGGTGGCCGAGAGGTCGGCGGTGAATGCGGTCGGTACGCCGTGGTCGGTCGCTGTGGCGCCGAACTGGCGGAAATAGGCGCGGCGCTTGC
This sequence comes from Rhizobium sp. 01L410, assembly GCF_056400165.1. Classification (NCBI taxonomy): domain Bacteria; kingdom Pseudomonadati; phylum Pseudomonadota; class Alphaproteobacteria; order Hyphomicrobiales; family Rhizobiaceae; genus Rhizobium; species Rhizobium sp. 01L410. Next base: position 475,133 of record NZ_JBFTST010000003.1, on the reverse strand, counting down.
GATGCGCGTCGATCATGCCGTCCCATTTGGTGACGTCAGAGCCGGTGATCTCACCGAACTTGATGAGATTGTCGCGGAAGCCGACGGCGTCAGGATCTGTAACGCTATCAGGGCGGTATGTCGTACGAACCTTACCGATCCAGCCATCCTTCTGCATCTTCTGGTGATGGACCAGCGGATCCAGCGCGCCTTCCGTCGTGGCGATCGTTTCGATGCCGAAGCGCTGATGCAGCGCACGCGGGCGGAACTCGGGCTTGGCGAGCTGCTCGTTGATATGGTCGTAGAGCGTGTCGGCATTCTCAGGCGTCAGCGGTTCGGTACAGCCGAGCACGGCAGACATCGCATGATCGACCCACAGGCTGGACGGCGTGCCGCGGAAGAGATGATATTTGGCAGCGAAAGCGCGCCAGATGTCACGGCCCTTGGCGACAGGCTTGCCATCAAGTCGGGGAACGCCGAGCTCGTCGAGTTTGGTGCCGGTGCTGTGCAGCATGCGGAACAGGTAATGGTCGGGGATGACGAGCAGCGATGCGGCATCTTCAAAGGGCTTGTCGTCAGCGAACCACGAGGGCTCGGTATGCCCGTGCGGGCTGACGATCGGCAAAGCGGCAACGGTCTCGTAGAGGTCGCGCGCGATGCTGCGGGTTGCCGGATCGGCCGGAAAAAGCCGGTCCTGGTGAAGAAAGCCGTTTCGTGAATCCATAAGATTTCCTCCCTGATGGGTTAGGGCCTACTCCACGATCAAAGACACGGCAAGGCCCATTAGTAACCAATGAGTTCACTTTAGGAATCGATGCTGGGCGCCCCATTGACGCAGCCGCCGCTATAGGTTTTGGAAGAGCGGCAAACCGGTGGAGAACAACCATGGCCGAAGACATCAGCCGCATTACCCAGCTTGAAGAAGCCTTGGCCCATCAGGCAAAGACCATCGAAGAGCTTTCGGATCAGCTTGCCGAGCAATGGAAAGTGGTCGAACAGACCCGAGCGAAATTGGACCGCTTGACGGAACGCTTCCTGTCGCTCGAAGAGCAATCGCTGGAAGCGCCGGCGGTGACAAGGCCACCGCACTATTGAATGCCGAAATGAAAAGGGCGCCCGAAGGCGCCCTTTCGATTTTAGAGATTGCCGATGCAGAGATATTTCATCTCGAGGTAATCGTCGGCGCCATGGCGCGAGCCTTCGCGGCCGTTGCCGGATTGCTTGATACCGCCGAAGGGCGCGGTTTCCGTCGACATCAGGCCGGTATTGATCCCAACCATGCCGTATTCGAGCGCTTCCGCAACCTTCCAGACCTTCTTCAGATCGCCCGCGAAGAAATAGGCGGCGAGGCCGAACTCGGTGTCATTGGCCTGCTGGATGACTTCTTCAACGGTGTCGAAGCGGAAGAGCGGCGCGACCGGGCCGAAGGTTTCTTCCCTGGCGACCTTCATGCCCTTGGCAACGCCCGTGAGTACGGTCGGCGTGAAGAAGGTACCGGCACCTTCGATACGCTTGCCGCCGGTCAGCACCTTGGCACCCTTGGAGACCGCGTCGCTGACATGGTCCTCGACCTTGGCAAGACCCTGCTCGTCGATCAGCGGGCCGATGGTGACGCCCGAGGTGAAGCCGTCGCCAACCGACATGGCTTCAACCTTGGCAGCCAGCTTGGCCGCGAAGGCATCATAGACGCCTGACTGTACGTAGAGACGGTTGGCGCAGACGCAGGTCTGCCCGGCATTGCGGTACTTCGAAGCGATCGCGCCTTCGACGGCGGCATCGAGATCCGCATCATCAAAGACGATGAAGGGTGCGTTGCCGCCGAGCTCGAGGCTGACCTTCTTGATCTGGTCGGAGCACTGGCGCATCAGGATGCGGCCGACTTCGGTCGAGCCGGTGAAGCTGATCTTGCGCACCTTGTCGTTGCCGCAAAGCTCCTTGCCGATCGCGGGGCCGTCTTCGCCGACGATGACGTTGAAGACACCGGCAGGAACACCGGCCTGTTCGGCGAGAACCGCAAGCGCGATGGCCGAAAGCGGGGTCTGTTCCGCGGGCTTCGAAACGACGGTGCAGCCAACGGCAAGCGCCGGCGCGATCTTGCGGGTGATCATCGCGGCCGGGAAGTTCCAGGGCGTGATCGTGCCGACGACGCCGACCGGCTGCTTGATGACGATCATCCGCTTGTCGTTCGACGGTGCCGGGATGGTCTCGCCGTAGATGCGCTTGGCTTCTTCCGCATACCATTCGATGTAAGCGGCAGCGTAAAGGATCTCGCCGCGCGCTTCCGCAAAGGGCTTGCCCATTTCAGCCGTCAGGATCGCCGCCAGCTCGTCGGCATTGGCGACCATCAGGTCGAACCACTTGCGCAGGATGGCGCTGCGGTCCTTGGCGGGTTTTGCCGCCCAGGCGGGCTGGGCTGCATAGGCTGCGTCAATCGCCTTGCGGGTGTCTGCAGCGCCCATATCAGGGAGCGAGGCCAGAACTTCGCCAGTGGCCGGGTTCAGGACGTCGAAGGTTTTCGTTGCACCGCCCTTCGTCCATTCGCCGTTGATGTAGCCGGTGTCGCGTAGGAACGGAGAGGAGAAGGGGACGTGTTTGGTCAGTGCGGTCGTGAATGCCATGTCATTTACTCCGAAGGCGGTTACTTGCCCGCGCTTGCTTCAAGAATGGAGGCTTCGAGGATATCGAGCGCTTCGCCGAAGATATTGTCCTGAATGGTGATCGGGGCAAGGAAGCGGATGACGTTTCCGTGCACGCCGCAGGTCAAAAGGATGAGACCTTTTTCCAGCGCGATCAGGCGCACCTTGTTGGCGAACTCGGCGCTCGGCAGCTTGGTGGTCTTGTCGTTGAATTCGACGGCGTTCATGAAGCCCGGGCCGCGGATATCGACAATCTCCGGCACCTTGTCGCGCAGCGATTCCAGACGCTGCTTCAGGCGGCCGCCGAGCTGGTTGGCGCGGTTGCAGAGGTCTTCGTCCTTGATGACGTCGAGTACGGCATGAGCAGCGGCGATACCGAGCGGATTGCCGCCATAGGTGCCGCCGAGGCCGCCGGGGCCGGGCGCATCCATGACCTCGGCGCGGCCGGTGACAGCAGCCAGCGGGAAACCACCGGCAAGGCTCTTCGCCATGGTCATCAGATCAGGAGCGACCTCATGGTGATCCATCGCAAACATCTTGCCGGTACGGGCAAACCCGGTCTGCACTTCGTCGGCAATCAGCAGGATGCCGTGCTGGTCGCAAAGTTCGCGCAGCGCCTTCAGGAAGGCCGCAGGTGCCGCATAGAAACCGCCTTCGCCCTGCACGGGCTCGATGATGATCGCAGCCACACGCTGCGGATCGACATCGGCGGCAAACAGCTTCTTCAAGGCTGCCAAAGACTGCTCGGCGCTGACGCCATGCAGCTCGACCGGGAAGGGCACGTGGAAGACATCGCCAGGCATTGCGCCGAAGCCGACCTTGTAGGGCACGACCTTGCCGGTCAGGGCCATGCCCATGAAGGTACGGCCATGGAAGCCGCCGCCGAAGGCGATCACGGCGGAACGTCCGGTCGCGGCGCGGGCGATCTTGACGGCGTTTTCGACAGCTTCCGCACCCGTCGTCACGAAGATCGTCTTCTTGGCGAAGTTGCCGGGCGCCAACTCGTTCAGGCGTTCGGCAAGATGAACATAGGTTTCGTAAGGCACGACCTGGTGGCAGGTGTGGGTGAAGTGGTCCAGCTGGTCCTTGACGGCAGCGATGACGCGCGGATGGCGGTGGCCGGTGTTCAGAACGGCGATGCCAGCAGCGAAATCGATATAGCGGCGGCCCTCCTTGTCCCAGATTTCGGCATTCTCTGCGCGGTCGGCGTAGATTTGTGTCGTCATGCCGACGCCGCGGGAAATTGCGGCATTCTTCCGGTCCGTAAGGGTGGTCGCGTTCATCTATGCGCTCCTGCGCTCAAAGGGATTGGGAATTATCTTGCATAAGTTCTGCAAGATATGTAGAAAAGTCCTACATTTTTCCTGCAAGAAATCAAGCGGCATTTTTTGCTTCAAACATCACGCCTTTTGATGGATGCTCACGACCAGAGATTCTGTCGCGGCAGGATGCATAAAGCACCACGGAATCAGGGATTTATTGGCGAATGAACAATAACGGGCCGGTGCGCTACAAGGTCGCCGAGGCAGCGCGGCTGGCGGGAATTTCCGCCTCCACCGTACGGCTTTGGGAAAGCCAGGGCCTGCTTGTGCCTGATCGTTCGGAAACCGGCCACCGGCAATACAGCGCCGATGACGTCGCGCGGTTGAAGAAGATTTCCTGGTATCGTGTCGAGCGTGGCCTCAACCCGGCCGCGATCCGCGAGGCGCTGGAAAGCGAAGAGCCCTCCGGCGACAATGGCGAGACAGGCGGCGCGTCCGATATCGGCCGCCGGCTCCGCAGCCTTCGCCATGCCGCAGGCAAGACGCTGGATCAGGTCGCCGGCGACATGGGCATCACCTCGTCGACGCTATCGACGCTGGAGCGCACGTCGCAGGGCGTCAGCTTCAAGACCCTGCATGATCTCGCCGAATATTACGGCACCACCGTTTCGCGCCTCTCGGGCGAGGAAGCCGATGACGCAACGGCGGTCGTCCGCTCCGGCGAATGGCGCACCTGGCCGGAAACCACACCGGGCGTGACCGTGCAGCTGCTCGCCGAAGGGCGGCGGATGATGGATTGCCACCGCTTCGTGCTGGCGCCTGGCGCTACCAGCGAAGGCGCCTACCGGCATGAGGGCGAGGAATTCATGCATGTCCTGTCCGGCCGTCTGGAGCTGGTGCTCGATTCCGACCAGTTCTTCGATCTGGGCCCCGGTGACTCGCTTTATTTCGAAAGCCGCCGCTATCATTCCTGGCGCAACCGCCACGACGGCGAGACGGTGCTGCTCTGGATCAATACGCCGCCGACCTTCTGAGGCCGAAAACCGTATCGCCGCCAGCGCCTTTACGCTATAGCGCCGGAAGAAACACGCGAGGTAAAAGAAGAGCCATGGCTGCCACCATCCGTTATCATGAAGGCGATATCTCCGCGGCGGATGCCGCGCGCTACAAGGGCGCTATCGCGATCGATACCGAGACGCTGGGTCTCGTTCCGCGCCGCGACCGCCTGTGCGTTGTCCAGCTGTCGCCGGGCGACGGCACGGCCGATGTCATCCGCATCGCCTCCGGCCAGAAGGAGGCACCGAACCTGACGATGATGCTGGCCGATCCGGCCCGCCAGAAGATCTTCCACTATGGCCGCTTCGATATCGCCGTGTTGTTCCACACCTTCGGCGTGACCACGACACCCGTATTCTGCACCAAGATCGCCTCGCGCCTGTCGCGCACCTATACGGATCGCCACGGCCTGAAGGACAATCTGAAAGAGATGCTGGAGGTCGATATCTCCAAGGCACAGCAATCGTCGGATTGGGCGGCGGCGACGCTCTCGCAGGCACAGCTCGAATATGCAGCGTCCGACGTGCTCCATCTCCATGCGCTGCGCGACAAGCTGACCGAGCGCCTGCTGCGCGATGGCCGGTTCGACCACGCCACCGCCTGCTTCACGTTCCTGCCAACCCGCGCCAAGCTTGATCTTCTCGGCTGGGAAGAGACCGATATTTTCGCCCACAGCTGAGCAACGCGATATTTGAGAGCCATGAGACGGCCGGGCAGGATTGGCATCCTGTCCGGCCGTTAGTTTTTCATTAACGGCCATTCGGTAGAATCATCATCAATTTTTAAGCATTCGTCGGTGCGATGACGCGCCATGCGGACGGGAGGATCTGCGGAAGAATGCGAGGGGTCCGACGAGCGCGACCCTCGTGTGATCTGCTTCGATTGTCACTTGCGAAAGTAGGAGCATGCCATGTTGACTCCGGTTCGTGCAGCGTCAAATACGAGTCTTTCTTCCAACGGACAGGCTGCGGCGATTGTCGCCAGCGGACTTGCCCGGTCGATCGTTGCCCCGGCGCCCGTTAAAGCGATCGAAGGCTCCGATCTGAATTCGGCAATTGCCGGAAAGCTTAACCTCCTCTTGGCGGCAGCCCGCGAACGCATGTTCGAAGCGCTGCTCGATGCCATCAATGCAGCATCCGAGGCCCTGCCGCTGCCGCGTCAGGATGGCGAAACCAATCTTGCCTTCGCGTCCCGCCTTGCCGATGTCATCCAGAAGCTGCCGGCAACCCGCATCAACGAGATCGAAACGCAGCTCGCCGCCGATGGCCACACGCTGCCGCTGCGCCTGATCGCCGAAGCACTGAAGAATCCTGCAGGGCCGGAAGCCGCCCGTGTCGTCGCCTATCTGGAGACCGTCCGCTACAAGGATCGCGATCTGGTGGCCCGCGCGGTCGTTCGTTCGTATCGCCAGAACGATGCTTCACCGCTTCGGGCAGAACCCCGACCTGACATAGCACTGCACGAAGACAGCGTTCTGCCGGCTCCGAAATCAGGGACCGATGCAGCGCATGAAGCGCGACCGCAGGCGCAAGCCAGACCGTCAGCATTTGCGGCCCAGCCTTCTCCGCTTGCCGGTTTGTCCGATCTACCGGTTGACGTGATCGAAGAGATTGCCGAAGAGCCGCTGGCCGCCAACGAATTGGCGCAGGCTGCCGCATCGGAAGACCCGGAGCAACCGGAAACGGAAGCGATGGCGCCTGATGCGCCGCAGGTGCTTGGGGAAGCCGGAGCACCACACGCGCCGCTCGCCAGGGAGCGCGCCGAACCCGATATTCCGAAGATCTGGCCTGCTGTTCTCGCGTCGATCACCGAGGAGGCATCCGAACTGCTGGTCGCCATCATCAACGAGCAGGAGACGTCAACGCTTCTCGAGGCCCTGGCGGCAGCACCTGAGGATACCGAAGCGGCGCTCGATCAGCCGGTAAGCGACGAGATGCGCGAAGCAATGGATGGTCCGGACCAGATGGCAAACGCCAAGCCGGCACCGGCAGAGGCGGCACGCGCAGCGGCTGCAGCCGATCCCGCACAGCTCGCCCGCCAGCAGAAGGAGATCGTCGCCCAGCCGCAGATCCTTCCGGCCGATCTTGCCGAGATGGTTCAGAAATCCGGTCTGCTGCGCTCACCCGACGGCGTCGGCTATATCGCTCAGCCCTATCAATTCGCCAAGGATGGCGCCGAACGCCGCGACGGCCAGATGCATCGCAGCGACTATGAGGGCGGTACGGGCGAAGAAGAGCAGGATGCGCAGTCTGGCGAGGAGCAGCAATCGGCCTCTCAGCAGGAGCAGCGTCCGCAGGGCAGGGTGCCCGCCGATCTTCCCGAGATCGAAGCGCGCCAGGAAGAGCCTCCGGTCGCCGATCCGGTTTTCGCGCTCTATCAGCGCATGGTCGGCTGGGAATAACGGAACTTCCAAAATTCAGGTCAAAGAAAAACCCGCCGGATCGCTCCGGCGGGTTCTTTGTTTCAATGCTTGAAGCGATTACTCGCCGCGGTTCTTCAGAGCCGCGCCAAGGATGTCGCCGAGCGAAGCGCCAGAGTCGGACGAACCGAACTGAGCGACGGCTTCCTTCTCTTCTGCGATTTCCAGAGCCTTGATGGACAGCATGATCTTGCGGTCCTTCTTGGAGAAGTTGGTGACACGGGCGTCAACAACCTGGCCAACCGAGAAGCGTTCCGGACGCTGATCGTCGCGGTCGCGTGCGAGATCTGCACGGCGGATGAACGAGGTGATGTCTTCGTGTTCGACGAGCTTCACTTCGATGCCGCCATCGTTGACTGCGGTGATTTCGCAGGAAACGACTGCATTCTTGCGCAGGTCGCCAGAGGCAGCGGCGTCGCCGACTGCATCCTTGCCGAGCTGCTTGATGCCGAGCGAGATGCGTTCCTTTTCGACGTCAACATCGAGAACGACAGCCTTGACGACATCGCCCTTGTTGAACTCTTCGATGACCTGCTCGCCCGGACGGTTCCAGTCGAGGTCAGAAAGGTGCACCATGCCGTCAACGTCGCCGTCGAGGCCGATGAACAGGCCGAATTCGGTCTTGTTCTTGACTTCGCCTTCGACTTCAGTGCCAGCCGGGTTGTTGCGGGCGAATGCTGCCCACGGATTTTCCAGCGTCTGCTTGAGGCCGAGCGAAATACGGCGCTTGGACGGATCGACTTCGAGAACGACGACTTCGACTTCCTGGCTCGTGGACAGGATCTTGCCGGGGTGTACGTTCTTCTTGGTCCAGGACATTTCCGAGATGTGGATCAGGCCTTCGATGCCCGGCTCCAGCTCGACGAACGCACCGTAGTCGGTGATGTTCGTGACGGTACCGGAGATCTTCTTGCCTTCCGGATACTTCGCCTGGATGCCATCCCACGGATCCGACTCGAGCTGCTTCATGCCGAGCGAGATGCGGTGGGTTTCCTGGTTGATGCGGATGATCTGAACCTTGACCTGCTGGCCGATGTTCAGGATCTCCGACGGATGGTTGACGCGGCGCCATGCCATGTCGGTGACGTGCAGCAGGCCGTCGATGCCGCCGAGGTCAACGAACGCACCGTAATCGGTGATGTTCTTGACGACGCCGTCAACAACCTGGCCTTCTTCGAGGTTCTGAACGATTTCAGAACGCTGCTCGGCACGGGATTCTTCCAGAACCGTACGGCGCGAAACCACGATGTTGCCGCGGCGCTTGTCCATCTTGAGGATTTCGAAGGGCTGCGGGTTGTGCATCAGCGGGGAAACGTCGCGGATCGGGCGGATGTCGACCTGAGAACGCGGCAGGAAGGCGATCGCACCGTCGAGATCGACCGTGAAGCCGCCCTTGACCTGGTTGAAGATCACGCCTTCGACGCGCTCGCCAGCTTCGAACTTGGCTTCGAGCTTGATCCAGCTTTCTTCGCGGCGAGCCTTCTCGCGCGACAGAACAGCTTCGCCAAGGGCGTTTTCGATGCGCTCGACGTAAACTTCGACTTCGTCGCCGACCTTCAGCGAACCGTCCTTGGCGCGTGCGCCGAATTCCTTGAGCGCGATGCGGCCTTCGACCTTCAGGCCGACGTCAACAACAGCGACATCCTTTTCGATGCCGGTGACGATGCCCTTGGTGACATAGCCTTCGGCCAGGTCGTTCTTGGCAAAGGACTCTTCGAGAAGGGCCGCGAAATCTTCGCGAGAGGGAGTAGCTACTGACATAAAATCTCCTGCGTGGCCTTCGATAGCTGCAAGGCCCACGTATGCGCCGGTTGGTTCGTGTTGAACAGGCCTGAACCCAGTCCGCCTCCTTAAGGGAAGCAATCCGGCGCTTGGACGGAATTTCAGGCTTTTAAAAAGCGTCCCGCCGCGCAAGGCGCCAACGGACCGCTCGAATTTCAGTTATTTCGGCTCAAGGCCGCATCGATGATCGACTTTGCAGCTTGAAACGCGGCCTCTATACTCATTTCCGACGTATCAAGCAAGTGCGCGTCATCGGCTGGTTTCAAAGGGCTGTCGGCCCGTCCCATGTCGCGTTCGTCGCGCCGCTTCACATCCTCGAAAATCGCCTCGAAATCGGCAGCCGTCCCCTTCGCCGTGATTTCGTCGTAGCGTCGCCTCGCGCGCACCTGGGGCGAAGCCGTCACATAAAGCTTCACCGGGGCATCCGGGCAGACGACGGTGCCGATGTCGCGGCCGTCGAGCACCGTTCCCGGCGCCATTCCGGCAAAGCGCTGTTGCGCTTCGACAAGCGCGCGGCGAACCGCAGGCATCACGGCAATCTTCGAGGCAGCTTCGCCGATCTCATGTTTCGAAAGTATATCGCGATCGAGCCCGGCGAGTTCAACCTCGCGGGCGATCTTTTCGGCCACCGCCTCGTCATCGAGCGGCAGGGCGGCATCGATGAGCGCCTTGGCGGTCGCCCGGTAGGTCAGCCCCGTATCGAGGTGGTGGAAGCCGTATTCATCGGCGATCCGGCGCGAAAGCGTACCCTTGCCGGCCGCTGCCGGGCCGTCGATGGCAATCGTGAATGTCGTTTTCAATGGTTTCCTTCCAGCCCGCCGTAGCGCCTGACGAGCTCGATCATGTCTTCCTGGCCGCTTGCCGCGCCCAATCCGGCAGCAACGCCTTCGCGGTCGGCAACCGGGCGGTTCTGACTGACCTTCCACTTGCCTTCAAGCGCCGATATCTCGATTTCGATGCCGATGATGCCCTTCATCTGCGCCCGGATGAAATCGTCGGGCGCATCGTCCACCGCCCATGGCTTCTCGCGGCTGCCCTCATGCTGGCCGGTGAGCGCGTCGATCTGCGACCGAAGCCAGTCCGCATCGTCGATGACCCGGGCGCTGCCGCGCGCCTGGACGATCGCATAGTTCCAGGTCGGCACGACTTTGCCGGTCTCCTGCTTGGTCTTGTACCAGGATGGCGTCACATAGGAATTGGCGCCCTGGAAGACGGCAAGAATGCGTGCTCCATCCTGGATGTCGCGCCACTGGCCGTTGGCTTTTGCCAGATGCAGCCGCAACGTCCCTTTTTCCGACGCCTCGGCATCGAGATGGAACGGCACCGGATTGGCGACCAATCCGCTCGCTCCGGCGGTGATCAGCAGTCCGAGCGGATGGGCGCGGATCAGCTGGTGCTGGGTCGCCAGATCGTCTTCCCGGAAGTGAGGCGGCTGATACATTGGTTTCTCGCTGGTTTCTGTGTCTTCGGCGCTTCCTAACACAATGTTATTTGCCGGTCATCTTGCGATACGAAGTTTCGCTTTGACATCATTGGCCGCAACGATTATGGGGACCGGCTTATAAATTCCGAAAAGAACGCCGGTTTACACGGCACAGCCGAATGTATTCGGCCATTCTCACGAGGCTTATAGTGGCGAAAACGGAACTTGGAACCAAGCGTACCGATCCGGAAACCGGCAAGAAGTTCTACGATCTGAACCGGGATCCGATCGTTTCTCCGTATACCGGCAAATCCTATCCCCTATCCTTCTTCCAGGAAACCTCGGCTGCAGCAGCCGCTGAGGCGGCAAGCGAAGACGACGACGTGCAGGAAGTCGATACCGAGAGCACGGAAGTCGAACTCGTCTCGCTCGAGGACGCCGATGAAGGCGCAAGCGGCGACGACATTCCTGACATGGGCGATGACGACGTCGAGATCGAAGGCGATGACGACGACGATACCTTCCTCGAAGCCGACGAAGACGATGAAGATGACGACATGAGCGACATCATCGGCGTTACCGGCGACGAAGACGAAGTCTGATCCGATATAAATCACGGCCCGGACGACAAAAAATCTCCGGGCCGTTTTTTTAGGCTTGCCATCTGCGAAAACCGCAAGTAATAAGCCGCCACTCCGCCGGGTTAGCCCGCTTCGGAGGATCCCAGGACCGGAAGAAATACCGGACCACCCTGATGGGGCTATAGCTCAGCTGGGAGAGCGCTTGCATGGCATGCAAGAGGTCAGCGGTTCGATCCCGCTTAGCTCCACCAAATTTTCCCAAGATTTAGGTTGTCTATCAGGCTCTCCCCGCGGTCTTTGACGTCGTGAGCTTAAAGCCAAAGCGCAAACCTCCGAAGTTCACCCGGCCACATCAGGCAAATGCGTGCTTTGATGTGATCGATCCACTTCAGGCTATCGCGCTGCGTCATCGTCGGCTCTGACGCGACCCCGCGATCACGGCGGCAGACCATGCTCGTCTACGTGGAGTATTCCGGCAAGGCACTGATTTACGATAGAAAAATCAATCCAGCGGGCCGCCGATGAAGGGGCGTAATGTCTCTTATCCAATCCTTCAAAAGTGCTAGTCCCTTTAAGCTAGACCTTATGAATAGGAAGTTGGCTATGGATTAAGACGTAATGGCGATGGCAACGTTTATAGCTGGGAGCAATGCATAGCTAATATAAAATTTATTTCGTTAGCATTTTGTTAACTAGGGAGTTGCCCCATGTTAAGAACAGCAGCGAAATACGGCGTGGCCATCGCCTATCTCATGGCCTCCAGCAGTCTCGCATTCTCTGCACCTCTTCCTCTCCGCATCGACTGTCGTCTCGTTAAGCCGGGAACCCTTGAAGCCCGCCTCTGCCGCCCGACGGCCGCGATTCCAGCGGATAACTACCAAGGCTCTAACGATGATGCCGGAGGAACCGGCGGCGCTCCGCAGGTATCGGCATCGAGCGCCGGTTCCGGTGGCAGTCCGGGTAGTGGTGGTGACCCGGGTAGTGGCGGAACTGGATCCGGCAACGGCGGAACCGGACCCGGCGACGGCGGAACCGGCCCGGGAAACGGTGGTCATGGTCCAGGTAACGGCGGTCATGGTTCTGGCGGTGGTGGTCAGGGATCCGGCAAAGGCGATCACCATCATGGTGGGCATGCTGGTAACGGGAAAAAGGACAGCGGCCATTCCGGTGATGGAAAGCATGGCCGTGATCCGGGCAAGTCCTGGGGCGGCCATGGTGACAGAAAGGGCGGCGGCAAGTCTGGCGGCCACAAATCTGACGGTGGTAAACCCGGCGACCACAATTCCGGCGGCGGCAGGCCTGGTGGCGACCACTCCGGTGGTGGACAGCCTGGCGGCAATAAGTCTGGTGGGAACAAGCACGGTGGTGGCCATTCCGGCGGCGGCAACCATGGTGGTAGCAAGCCCGGAAATGGCCACTCCGGTGACAAGGCTGGAGACAACCGTTCCGGTGGCAGCAGACCCGGCGATAACCAACCTGGCGATGACGGATCCGGCAATGATCATTCCGGAAGCCACGGAGGTGGCGGCCACCAGAAAGGCCGCGATGACAGCCACAGATCTGGCGGCGGCAAGTCCGGAGGGCACTGAGCGCCCGGGCATACGATTGGTGACAACGAGCCCGGCTGAAAGGCCGGGCTTCGTCATTCCCGGGATTGTGCTGCAAGCAGAGTATATGAGGCAGATCGCGGCCTGCACCATTCGTTTGTGCCTTAGCCTTGCCATGCCTGCCGGTTCGGCTTAGCTCTGCCCCGGAACAAGAATCCGGACAAACGATGCCTCACAAGGTCTTTCTCTCCCGCCTCAAGCTGACGGACTTCCGCAATTATGCGGCGGTGTCGCTCGATATGGACGGCCGCCATGTTGTGCTGACGGGTGACAATGGCGCGGGAAAAACCAATCTGATGGAGGCGGTTTCGTTCCTGTCGCCGGGGCGGGGTCTCCGCCGTGCCGCCTATTCCGATATCACTCGCGTCGGCGCCTCTGCCGGCTTCTCGATCTTCACCGAACTCGAGGGGATGGAAGGTGGCGTGGAGATCGGCACCGGGGCCGACACGACGGACGAGAATACGGCGCGCAAGTTGCGGATCAACGGCACGACGGCGAAGACGGCCGATGAGCTCACCGATCATCTGCGCGTACTGTGGCTGACGCCATCCATGGATGGCCTGTTCACCGGTGGCTCCTCCGATCGCCGCCGCTTTCTCGACCGCCTCGTGCTCTCGCTCGATCCCGCCCATGGGCGCCGCGCCAGCGATTTCGAGCGCGCCATGCGCAGCCGCAACAAGCTGCTTGACGAAGGCAGGTTCGATCCGTCCTGGCTCGCCGGCATCGAACAGCAGATGGCAAGCCTTGGCATCGCCATGGCGCTTGCCCGCCAGGAGATGCTCGGCCTGCTGACCCGGCTGATCGAAGAGACGCGGGAGACCTCGCCTTTCCCTTCGGCCGCACTTGCGCTTTCGGGCTTCATGGATGGACAATTCGCGCGTCCTGCCGTCGATCTCGAGGACGATTATGCGGCCATGCTGGCCGACAGCCGCTATCGCGATGCCGCCGCCGGGCGCACGCTGGATGGGCCGCACCGCGCCGATCTGCTTGTCCGCCACCGCGAGAAGCAGATGGAAGCGGAGCGCTGCTCCACAGGCGAGCAGAAAGCGCTGCTGGTCGGCCTGATCCTCGCCCATGCGAAACTCGTCGCCAATCTGACGGGGCACGCCCCAGTGCTGCTGCTGGACGAGATCGCCGCGCATCTCGATGAAGGGCGCCGTGCGGCTCTCTTCGATCTTATCGATTCGCTCGGCGGGCAGGCCTTCATGACCGGCACCGACCGCTCGATGTTTTCGGCCCTCGGCGAGCGGGCGCAATTCCTGACGGTCTCCGACGGACATGTCGGGGAATGACGGACGGTGCTTTCCTCTTCGGTTCGGGCCATGATAGCATTCCTGCCATGGAACCGCTCAGTCCCGAAGAAATCGCGCGATATCAGCGTCATATCCTGCTGCCGGAGATCGGCGGGGCAGGCCAGCAGAAGCTCAAGGCCGCCCGGATACTGGTGATTGGCGCCGGCGGCCTCGGCGCCCCGGTTCTGCAATATCTGGCGGCTGCAGGTGTGGGCACGCTCGGTATTGCTGATGACGACCGTGTTTCGCTTTCCAATCTGCAGCGGCAGGTCATCCACGATTCCGGCACCATCGGCGAGTTGAAGACGGAGAGCGCTGCCTTTGCGATCGCCCGGCTCAATCCGCATGTGAACATCATCCGCTTCGAGGAGCGCTTCTCCTCCGAATCGGCCCGCCGTCATCTCTCTGGCTTCGATCTGCTGATTGACGGATCCGACAATTTCGAGACGCGCTACGCCGCAGCCGATGCCGCCGAACAGGCGAAGGTGCCGCTGGTGACCGGCGCGGTCGGCCGGTTCGATGGATCGCTGACGGTTCTGAAACCGTATGAGGCTGCCGCGGATGGCACCCTCAATCCGGCCTACCGGGATCTCTTTCCCGAAATTCCGCCGGACGGGTTGATCCCCGCCTGCGCCGAAACCGGCATCGTCGGTGCGCTGACCGGCGTCATCGGCACGCTGATGGCCATGGAAGCGATCAAGCTGATCACCCGCAGTGGCGAGCCGCTCATCGGGCGGCTGCTGCTCTACGACGCGCTGACGACGCGTTTCGATACCATACGATACAAGCGGCGGAAGACATGACCGATATTATCAGGCTCGATCAAGACTTCGGCCGCTGGGCCGAACTGCTCGACCTCATCCTCTCATCCTTTGCCTATATGAACGGCCGCATCGATCCGCCGTCCTCCGGCCTTTCGCTGACGCCCGAAGCGTTGCAGGAAAAGGCCGCAGCCGAAATCTGCTACGTCGCGCTGGATGGCGACAGGCTCACCGGATGCATGTTCCTGCGCCCCGAAGAAGACAGCCTCTATCTCGGCAAGCTGGCGATCGCGCCTAATTATCAGGGCAAAGGCATCGGCAGGCAGCTGTTCGCGATTGCCGAGGCGGTCGCGAAGGAGCGGGGATTGAAGGTGATCCGGCTCGACACGCGGATCGAACTCACCGGCAATCATGCGATCTTCAGCGGCTGGGGCTTCGCGAGGACGGCCGACAAATCCCATCCGGGTTACGACCGGGTCACCTATATCGAAATGCGCAAGACCCTGGCTTAGCGGCCGGGCAAAACGCGGTTCGGCGGCCGGTGGCCGTCGATGAAGGCGCGGATATTGATGATCACCTTGTCGCCCATGTCGATACGGCCCTCGATCGTCGCCGAGCTCATATGCGGCAGCAGCACGACCTTGCCCTCGTTGGCGAGCTTGATCAGCTTCGGATTGACCGCGGGCTCGTTCTCGAACACGTCGAGACCGGCGCCGGCAATCCGGCCTTCGCGCAGGCACTTGATCAGCGCCGCTTCATCAACGACGTCGCCGCGCGCGGTGTTCACCAGATAGGCCGTTGGCTGCAGCAGGGCGAGCCGCCGGGCAGAGAGCAGGTGGAACGTCGCCGGTGTCGACGGGCAGTTGACCGAGACGATGTCGACGCGAGCCAGCATCTGGTCGAGGCTTTCCCAATAGGTTGCCTCCAGCTCGTCCTCGGTCGCCGGGTTCACGCGCTTGCGGTTGTGATAGTGGATCGACAGGCCGAACGCCTTGGCGCGGCGGGCAACGGCAGTGCCGATCCGGCCCATGCCGACAATGCCGATCCGCTTGCCGTGAATGCGGCGTCCGAGCATCCAGGTCGGCGACCACCCTGCCCATTCCCCTGGCTTGTCGGTTAGGATGCGCGCACCTTCGCCGAGGCGCCGCGGCACCGCGAGGATCAGCGCCATCGTCATGTCGGCGGTGTCTTCGGTCAGCACGTTTGGCGTGTTCGTCACGGTAATGCCCTTGCGGGCCGCGGCCTCGACATCGATGTGATCGGTGCCGTTCGAAAAGCTGGAAATCAGTTTCAGCTGCGGTCCAGCCTGCTCGATCAGCTGAGCGTCGATGCGGTCGGTCACGGTGGGCACCAGAACGTCGGCGCTCTTCACCGCCTCGGCGAGCTCGGCCGCGGAACGCGGCGAATCGTCGATGTTGAGTTCGGCGTCGAAGAGCTCGCGCATGCGCGTCTCGACCGCGTCAGGCAGCTTCCGGGTGATGTAGACCTTCGGTTTTTTCTTCGATGTCATCGCGGCCGGCCATGCCTTGTTCAGATGTCTTTAACCAAGACGGGGGATAATTTTAACGTTCGGGCAATTTCTACCAGACCCGCACGCGAAGACAAACAAAACTCGCGGGCACCGGTCGGCGAATGTCGAAGCCCGGACAGCGAGCGGGTAGAGCCCCGCTTACGAATTCGAGCGAACGGAAACCTCCATGCGTGGAATCACTCTGAAGTCCTGCCTTGCTATTGCGGTTGGTCTGATGCTGTCGGCAAGCGCCGTCGAATCTGCGTATGCGCAAGCGGCCAAGGGCCCGAGCGGCCTGCCGCTGCCGCGCTTCGTGACGCTGAAGTCGAAGCGCGTCAATCTGCGCATCGGCCCCGGCACCGATTATGCCGCTTCCTGGATGTATCTCAAGGCCGGCCTGCCGGTGGAGATTATCCAGGAATATGACAACTGGCGCCGCATCCGCGATGCCGACGGCACCGAGGGCTGGGTCAACCAATCGCTGCTGTCGGGTCAGCGCTCGGCACTGGCCGCGCCGTGGATGAAGGGCAAGGGAAAATCTGTTTTCGTCAACATGCGCCGCGAGCCGCAGTCGTCCGCGACCATCGTCGCCAAGCTTGAGCCTGGCGTGATGATCCATATCGGCGAATGCAATGGCGACTGGTGCCATGCCGATGCCGACGGCGCCGAAGGATGGGTGGCGCAGCCGGAAATCTGGGGTGCGTACCCCGGCGAAGCCTTTAAATAAGCTTCGCCTCGCGGGCGGCCTCGGCGAGCGACTTCATCGGCCGCGGCCCGATCTGCTGGATGACGATGCCGGCTGCAAGGCAGCCGAGCTTGCCGCAATCCTCAAGCGTCCGGCCCTGCGTGTAGCCGTAGAGGAAGCCTGAGGCGAAGAGATCGCCGGCGCCCGTCGTATCGACCACTTCGTTGATGCGGATCGCATCGACATACCAACGCTCGTTGCCCTTCAGGATCACCGCGCCGTCTTCGCTCATCGTCACGGCGGCGATCTTGCAGTCCTTGGCGATCTTGTTCAGCGCTTCCTCGAAATCTTCGGTCTCGTAAAGCGACAACGCTTCCTGCTTGTTGGCGAAGACGATGTCGACGGTGCCGGAACGCATTAGATCGAGGAATTCGGCACGATAGCGGCCGACGCAGAAGCTGTCGGAGAGCGTCATCGACACTTCCCGGCCATTCTCGTGCGCGATGCGAGCGCATTCGCGGATCGCTTCCTTGGCGCGCGGCGGATCCCAGAGATAGCCTTCGAAATAGGTAACCTTGGCATCGGCAACGACGTCGGCTTCGACATCCTCGGGGCCGAGCTCGACGCAGGCGCCGAGATAGGTGTTCATCGAGCGCTCGCCGTCATCGGTAACGAAGATCATCGAACGGGCGGTCGGCGGAAAGGTGCCCTTCGGCTGCGTCTGATAGTGAACGCCTTGGGCGCGGATATCGTGCGCGAAGATTTCACCGAGCTGGTCGTCGGCGACCTTGCCGAAATAGGCGGCCTTGGCGCCAAGGCTGGCGACACCCGCCGCCGTATTGCCGGCGCTGCCGCCCGATGCTTCCAGAGCCGGTCCCATGCGGGAATAGAGCAGCTCGGCGCGCTCGGCATCAATCAGGTTCATCGCTGCCTTGGTGATCGCGTTGTCAATGAGGAACTGGTCGTCGCAACGTGCGATGATATCGACGATGGCGTTGCCGACAGTCAGAACATCGAATTTGGTCATGAAATGGGAGGTCCCGGATTAAGTGATAGCCGGGATTTGGTCTTAGCGGAATTTCCGCTGATGGGAAGAAAAAACAGCTCCTCCAGGCAAAAACCGGTGGCACTTCTGCGAAATAATGTTGACTAGGAAACCAATTCAAATTAGTTTCCTAGTCAACAAAGATGGTTCGATGGCTGGCAAAAATCATATCTCCGATCTCGATTCGCATCTCGGCTATTGGCTGCGGATCGTCTCGAATGCCGTATCCCAGGAGTTCGCGCGAAAGCTCGAGCGTGAGGGTGTTACTGTTGCCGAATGGGTGTTTCTTCGCATGCTTTACGGAGCAAGCCCTGTTGCGCCCTCCAAGCTCGCCGAGCGGATGGGGATGACGAAGGGAGCGATTTCCAAGCTTGCCGATCGCCTGACGGCAAAAGCACTGGTCGAGCGCGGTGCCGACCCAGACGACCGGCGCGGGCAGACATTGTCTCTCGCGGCCGCGGCGCGACCGCTCGTCGAACGGCTGTCAAAGCTTGCGAATGCAAATGACATCCAGTTCTTCGGGGTACTGAGCCCGGAAGAACGCGCGGAGATGGAACGGCTTTTGAGAAAGATCGTCGCGGAACGCAGTCTGCGGAACGTCGCGACGGAGTAGACGCGTGTATCAACCAATACTATCGAGGAGGGGCGCTATGGACGCGCAACGGACTGCTATTGCCCAAACGTGCCTGAACGCCGCCTATGACAAGGCGATGGATTTTCCTGACATTATCAGAACGCTTCTGGCGGCTGGCTTCGAGGGTTACACCGTCGATTACCGTCAGAATACGACGTCGTATTTCCTAGCCGATGGAACGAGCGTCACTCTCGAAAACCGGGTGTCGGAGGGCGGCGTGGCGGCCGAGTTTAATCAAGCCGGAATTGCTGCGCAGGTTCGGTGGGCGCAGGCGAACTCCGCGGACTATTCCTATGGTGCCTTCTGCAAGAACGTGAAGGCAATGGGATGTGCCGGCTACATCGTCTCATTCCTGGGGCGCCGCGTTCTCTACTTCGGCCGGACGGCCGAAACGCATGTCGAGCATTTCCCGCAATGACCGGGGCCAGGACCATTTGATAATATTCGCAAAAATGCCGCCCATTCGTCATGTGGCTGTCACTGTGAACTTCTAGAAAAGCTCTCAAGCAGACCGGCATGAGCATCCAAAGATGTTGCCGGGTGAGAAGGGATGATGCCCTTCGACTGTTCCGGAGCGGCGCTGACCACGGATGAACTGGCAGCATCGCACACCGGATGTCCGGCGAGACCGGATGCGGAAAAGCGGGCCTTGCCCGCTTTTTTTGTTTCTGCCGCTTCGTTTGTTTGCGTCAACAGGTTTGTCATTGCGCGCCGTTTGCTGTTAGACCTTTGGCTCCCGCGCCAAGGCAGTTCTCCCCGCATGACAGCAATCGTTTTCGACGTTCTTCCCATCTTCATCATGATCCTGATCGGTTGGCTCATCGTGAAAACGGGGTTGATGACTGCCGATACCGGTGATGCGCTGAGCGATTTCGTCTTCAAGATCGCCGTGCCGATGCTGCTGTTCCGGACGATTGCCGAGGCCGATTTCCATGGCGCTTCGCCGTTCCGGCTCTGGATCGCCTATTTCTCCGGCGTCGCCGTCACCTGGACGGTTGGCCACATCGCTGCAACACGGCTGTTTGGCCGCGATGCGCGCATCGGCGTGCTTGCGGGCGTCTCCTCGGCCTTCGCCAACACCATTTTCGTCGGCCTGCCGCTGGTGCAGCGCACTGTCGGCGACAAGGGTCTGGTGCCCCTGTCGATCCTGATTGCCGTGCATCTGCCTGTCATGATGGTCGTCGGGACGATCCTCATGGAGCGCGCCGAACACAAGATTTCCGGCGCCGCCGACCGAAGCGTCCTCAAGCTTCTCCGGCAGATCGGCCTTAATCTTATTCGCAATCCGCTGGTGATCGGTCTGGCGGCCGGTGCCACCATGCATTTGCTCGGCCTGACCATGCCGGCCCCAGTCGAAAATATCGTCGATCAGATCGCTGGTGTTGCTGGACCCGTCGCGCTGATCTCGCTCGGCATGGCCCTGCAGAAATATGGGGTTTCCGGAAACCTCGGCATCGCCAGCGTCACGTCGGCTTGCAAGTTGCTTCTGCTGCCCTTCTGCGTCTGGATTGCAAGCCACATCGTCGGCCTCGCCGAGGACTGGACGGCAGCGCTCGTGCTCATTGCCGCGGTGCCGACAGGCGTCAATGCCTGGCTGATCGCCAATCGCTTCGGCGTCGGCCACAGCCTGGCTGCATCGACCATCACTATGACGACGGCGCTTGGCGCCATTTCCGTGTCGCTCTGGGCCTACCTGCTCGGGCCGTAATCCGCGAAATCCCAGGCAAAGAAAAAGCCCGGCTTGCGGCCGGGCTTCGGTATCAAACTCAATCGCGATCAGCTTACTGCGTGATCGTATCCGGAGCGTTCGGATCCGGCAGCGGAGCGGGCGTGTCGGCCAGGGTGTGCAGATAAAGCAGTACGTTGGCGCGATCCTGTTCCTTCGGCAGACCGGCAAAGCCCATGGCGGTGCCCGGGATCTGCTTCTTCGGTGCCATCAGGAAGTGGTTCAGGTGGTCGAAGGTCCACTTTTCAGCACCGCCCTTGGAGAAGTCCTTCATAGCGGACGAATAGGCGAAGCCCTCATGCGAGGCGATCGGGCGATCGACGAGACCATAGAGGTTCGGACCGACTTTGTTCGGCCCCCCCTTGGTTGCGTCATGACAGGCCTGACACTTCTTGAAGATGGTTTCGCCAGCCTTGGCATCAGCCGTCGGCAGCAGCTTTCCAATCGGAACCATGGCGGCAGCAGCGGCCTCGCCCCCACCGGCAGCCGGTGTTTCCTCGGCGACGATCGTGAAGCCTTCCTTTTCCGGCGCTTCGGAATGGAAGATTCCTTCGGACGCGATGGACACCGACATCAGCACGAAAATCGTTCCGAGCAGTGCACCAACGGCCGTATTGACGTAAGAATTCATCTGCAATGCTCCCCGTGCAGTCGGCAGACCCTAAAAAGGTACCATCTTGAAATCGCGCGGAACCTATGTCTTTTGGCTGTTCGTTGCAACTGTCTAAATGGTCCTGTACGTGAGACTTTTTGACACTTTTCCGCCCGGAATAGAAGGCCCGACAGATGACTGGTTCAAATTTAGATGACGTCCTCGTTCTGATCCCGGCACGCATGGCTTCGACCCGGCTTCCGGGCAAGCCGCTGGCCGATATCTGCGGGTTGCCGATGATCGTTCAGGTCGCCATGCGCGCCAAGGAAGCCGACATCGGCCGCGTCGTCGTCGCGGTCGATGATCAGCGCGTCTTCGACGCCGTCGCCGAGGCCGGCTTCGAGGTGATCATGACCGGCGGTCACCACCAGTCGGGTTCGGACCGCATTCACGAGGCGATGACCAAGATCGATCCTGAAGGCAGGGCCAAGATCATCGTCAACGTCCAGGGCGATCTGCCGACCATCGAGCCTGAAACCATCCGCGCCGCGCTCCGCCCGCTCGAAGACGAAGCAGTCGATATCGCCACGCTGACGATCGAGATCGACAACGAGGAAGACAAGACCGCTCCTCATATCGTCAAGGTCGTCGGCTCGCCGCTTTCCGAGACTCGCCTGCGCGGCCTCTATTTCACCCGTGCCACCGCGCCCTATGGCAAAGGTCCGCTCTATCATCACATCGGCCTTTACGCTTACCGCCGGCCGGCGCTGGAGCGCTTCGTGACGCTCGGCCCGTCGGTGCTGGAGCTGCGCGAATCGCTGGAGCAGCTGCGGGCCGTAGAAGCGGGAATGCGCATCGATGCCGAAATCGTCGAAACCGTACCGCTCGGCGTCGATACCCCCGCCGATCTCGAAAAGGCCCGCCGGATTATCGCGGCAAGACAGGCTTGAGGATATAGCCATGAACAACAAGACAAACCGGATTTCATTCCAGGGCGAGTTCGGCGCCAATTCCGATATGGCCTGCCGCGACATGTTCCCGACCATGGAGCCGCTTCCCTGCCAGACCTTCGAGGACGCCTTCACCGCGCTCGAAAGCGGCGAAGCCGATCTCGCCATGATCCCGATCGAGAATACGATTGCAGGGCGCGTTGCCGATATCCATCATCTGCTGCCGGATTCCAGGCTGCATATCGTCGGCGAATATTTCATGCCGATCCGCTTTCAGCTGATGGTGCTGCCGGGCGTCTCCAAGGACGAGATCCGCACGGTACACAGCCACATCCACGCGCTCGGCCAGTGCCGCAAGATCGTCCGTGCCAATGGCTGGAAGCCTGTCATCGCCGGCGATACGGCAGGTGCTGCCAAGATGGTCCAGGAAACCGGTGACCGGACGATGGCGGCGCTTGCGCCGCGCCTGGCGGCCGATCTCTACGGTCTCGAGATCGTTGCCGAAAATGTCGAAGACACTGAAAGCAATGTCACCCGCTTCGTCGTGCTGTCGCGCGACGAGAAATGGGCGAACCGTTCGAATGAAGAAGAGAAGATCGTCACGACCTTCGTCTTCAACGTCCGCAATATTCCAGCCGCCCTTTACAAGGCGCTCGGTGGTTTCGCGACCAACAACATCAACATGACGAAGCTGGAAAGCTACCAGATCGGCGGCAAGTTCATCGCCACGCAGTTCTATGCCGATATCGAAGGCCACGCCAACGACAGCAATGTCCGCCAGGCGCTTGAGGAACTCAGGTTCTTCTCCGAAAAGGTCCGCATCCTCGGGGTCTACAAAGGCCATCCGATGCGCGGCCTACTGCACAAATAGTCCAGAAAAAGGGCGCTTCGGGCGCCCTTTTCATTGTCACTTGTCCGGTTCGCAAACCCGCAGACGGTGGCCATCCGGGTCGAGCACCACGAAGGTCGGTCCGAAATCGAGATCGACGAGCTCCTGGGCGATCGGCAGGCCGCGCTTGCGCCAGTCCTCATATTGCTTGGCCACCGCACGGTCTCCCGGCACCATGAAGGCGATTTCGCCGCGATTGCCGATCGCCGACGGCTGCGGCTCGACGTTGCTGCGGCGCCAGAGGCCGAGCGTGAAACCGCCATCGAGCGGAAAGGCGACGAAGTTGGGGGAGGAGAACGCCGCGTCGCGACCGAGGATGTCCTTGTAGAAGCGTTCGCTTTCGGCCGGGTCCTTGACGTAGAGAATGATGGAATTCGGGCTGGTCATGGTCTTATCCTCTTGGTTGAGATGGCTGCAATGAAAAGGCGTGCCGCGGCGCGTTGCAGCGGCGGTATGAAATGTCTGCTGTCGGGGTGTGCTGGGCCGTATGCTGCCGGCTATGCCTCGCCGTCTCGCGAGGTCCAGCCGGAAAGGCCGAGGTCGCGCCGCATGTTTGCCGGCATCGACCGCGGGTCGAGGCGGGGGGCATCACCCCTCGCCATGTTGCGCGATGCCTTCTGCATCATGCGCAGCATCAGGGACTGCGGATATCCCGCATGTGCAGAAGACGTCTCGACAAGGCAGTCGCCGTAATTTGCGGGGCTGAGTTTCACGCTCGTCATTATCGGTCCTCCTTCTGGATTGGCACCGATAATAGCGCGGCCTACTGTCAGATTCTGGCAGTAGCCTTCAGCGTTCGACAGGCACGTGTTCTGCCTCGCGCCACTCTTTCATCAGGGCGGTCCGGCGGCGGGGATAGCGCTCTTCGTGCTGCGTCATGTCGATGATCCGGTCCGTGCGGAAATGGCGGAAGTCGCGGCGCAGCTCGCACCAGGCCATCACCATCCGGATATGTTCGAAATAGCCAAGGGCAAACGGCCAGACGCGCCGGAGCGAGATGCGTCCCTGCTCGTCGCTATAGTGCAGTTCGAGAATGCGTTCGGTGCGGATCGCCTTGCGGATCAGGGCGACGTCGGCCTTGTCCTCGTTGGCGCGCTTGGGGCCGACAAGCAGCGTGGCCGATTCGATCGTCTCGCGCATTTCGGCAGGCAGCACGGCGGCGATCTTCGCCAGCGCATCGGCAGCTGCACCCGCTAGCCGCGGCTCGGCCGAGCGGTTTACCCAGCGCGAACCCAGCACCAGCGCCTCGAGCTCCTCTTCGGAAAACATCATCGGCGGCAGCATGAAGCCAGGCTTCAGCACATAGCCGACGCCGGCCTCCCCTTCGATCATCGCGCCCTGGCTCTGCAGACTTGCAATGTCACGGTAGAGTGTGCGCAGGCTGACGCCCGTCTGCTCGGCAAGGATGATGCCGCTGACCGGGCGGCGGTGCCGGCGGAGCACCTGGAGAAGAGCAAGCAGCCGTTCCGAGCGCGAGACCGGCATGGCCTATCGCTTCCACTCCACCCAGTCGCGCATCAGGCGGTGGGCGATGGCGCCTTTCGGCGGCGAGGCCTGGCCGTTGGCGCCGGGGCGCTCCAACATCTCGATCGTTTCCTCGCGGGTAAACCAGCGGCAATCCTCGAGCTCGGCTTCGTCGCGGGTGATCTCGCTCGATTTCGCCTCGGCATAGCAGCCGATCATCAGCGTGTGCGGCATCGGCCAGGGCTGGGAGGCGTGATAGCGGACGCGCCCGGTCCTGATGCCCGATTCCTCAAGCGTTTCGCGACGCACCGCGTTCTCGATGGTTTCACCGGGCTCCACGAAGCCGGCGAGACAGGAATACATGCCGGGCGCGAAATGCGGTCCGCGGCCAAGCAGGCAGAGATCGCGCTTCTCGTCGATCGTCAGCATGATGACGACGGGGTCGGTGCGCGGAAAGATCATGTGTTCGCAGGCAGTGCAAACGCGTTTGTAGCCGCCGATCCTCTGCTCCATGCTGCCGCCGCAGCGGCCGCAGAACTTGTTGTCGCCGTTCCAGCGGATCAGGCTCGCAGCCTGGGCAAATTCGCCGAGCAGCACCTCGTCGACAAGCTGATCGCGATAGAGCGTGCGCCCATCAGCCGGCTTGTAGTGGCTTTCGAGTTGCTCTTCCGGCACGCCGACCGGCACGGCCAGCCGCGGTTCGCCGGATTTGCGGTAACCGAGCAGGATCGTCTCGTCCCAATGCGGCTGCAGTTCCTGCAATTCGTAGCGGGCAAAGAGCGGATCCAGCACCTGGCCATCGTGCTTCAGGACCAGCTTGTCCTTGGCAAAGGCAAAGATATGCGTGCCTTCCTTGGCCAGCGCCGTCTCGACTGATTTCTCGTCGCGGTGCTCGGAATCGCGGTTCAGGTCGTTGGCGGCGAAGGCGGTGAGGTTGCTCGGCTCCGGATGCGGAACGTCCGTATCGAAAATTGAAGAACTCATGATGAAAGGGCTTCCCGCAATGTCGCTATGAACTGCTCCCGCTTCCCGTCCTCATAAGGCTCGGCCGTGCCGAAACCCCAGATCGGACCCGGCCAATTGGCATCGCCTTCGAAGCGGGCGATGATATGAACATGAAGCTGGCGGACGATATTGCCAAGAGCCCCGACATTGATTTTTGTCGCCCCGGTCAGCTTCTTGAGCGCGCTGGCCACCACCTCGGTCTCGAATGTCAGCATCACCTGATCGAGCGGCGTCAATTCGAAAATCTCGGTGATCCCGGCGCGGCGCGGAATCAGGATCAGCCAGGGCCAGCGTGCGTCCTTCGATAATCTGAGATCGCAAAGGCCGGTCTGCATGACGCTGATGCTGTCTTTTTCGAGCCGGGGGTCGAGCGCGAAATCCGTCAACGGGCATTCCTCCATTGTTTTCCAATGATTAGCAGTTTTTTTTGAGCTTGGCTTGCTTTTGATGACGATATTGCCGATATGTGCATCCGGGAGGTTGGTGGTGGACGAGCCACTCGCCAACCGGGTCAGGTCCGGAAGGAAGCAGCCCTAACGAGCCCGGCACGGGTCATCGTGCCAGCCTCCCACCCTTCTCTCCATCCTTTGCCCGGGATTCCGGGCGCCAAGCAGGGCGATGAGCGACACCGAGCGACAATCACAAGATGCCGACTCGACGGGCACCGGATACCGGGTGCTGGCACGCAAATACCGCCCCAAGGATTTCACGGACCTGATGGTCGGCCAGGAGCCGATGGTCCGCACCCTGACCAACGCCTTCGAGACCGGCCGCATCGCCCAGGCCTACATGCTGACCGGCGTTCGCGGCGTCGGCAAGACGACGACGGCGCGCATCCTGGCGCGTGCGCTGAACTACAAGACCGCTGATATCGACAAGCCGACGATCGATCTGCGTGTGCCCGGCGAGCACTGCCAGGCAATCATGGAAGGCCGCCATGTCGACGTGATCGAGATGGACGCTGCCTCGCATACCGGCATCGACGATATCCGTGAGATTATCGAGCAGGTGCGCTACCGCCCGGTCTCGGCGCGCTACAAGGTCTACATCATCGACGAAGTGCACATGCTCTCGACGGCAGCCTTCAACGGGCTGTTGAAGACGCTCGAGGAGCCGCCGGAGCATGTGAAGTTCATCTTCGCGACCACAGAAATCCGCAAGGTTCCGATCACCGTCCTGTCGCGCTGCCAGCGCTTCGACCTGCGCCGCATCAGCGCTTCCGATCTCGTCGGCCTGTTCACGACTATTGCTTCCAAGGAAGGCATCGAGGCCGAGCCGGATGCGCTGGCCATGATCGCCCGCGCTGCCGAAGGTTCGGCGCGTGACGGTCTCTCGCTGCTCGACCAAGCCATTGCCCATGGCGGCGGTGCCGTGCAGGCGGAAGCCGTCCGCAGCATGCTCGGTCTCGCCGACCGCGCTCGCATCGTCGATCTTTTCCAGCATGTGGTGAAGGGCGATGTCGCCTCGGCGCTTAACGAGTTTCAGGCACAGTACGAGGCGGGCGCCAATCCTGTTGTCGTTCTGACCGACCTTGCCGACTTCACCCATCTCGTTACCCGTTTGAAATACGTGCCTGACGCTGCCAACGATCCGTCGCTGAGCGAGGTCGAGCGCACCAAGGCAGCGGAATTCGCCCAGGGCGTGGCGGTGACCACGCTGTCGCGCATCTGGCAGATGCTGCTGAAGGGCATTCCGGAAGCCGAGGCGTCGTCGCGCACGGCGGGTGCGGCCGAAATGGTGCTGATCCGCCTTGCCCATGCCGCGCATCTGCCGGCACCCGAAGATGCGGCCCGCAGGCTTGCCGAATTTTCAGACAATGGCGGCGGCTCCGGCCGCCCTTCGCCGGGTTCCTCGGGCAATGGTGGTGGCGCGACCGTTGCCTATCAGTCGGCCGCCATGGCGCGCGCACCGGAAACTGCGCCGCGCCCGCAGCAGAATGGGCCGACCGCGATACTGCGCGCCGTTCCGAACCCAGATCCGCAGCCGATGCAGGCCGGGCGTCTCGAGACCAAGCCTAGCGAAGCGCCGAAGCCGCTGGTTGCCGTGAATTCGATTGCCGATATCGTCAATCTGGCCGGCGAAAAGCGCGATGCCAAGATCAAGGCGCTGGTCCGCACCTTCGTGCGTCCTGTCCGGGTCGATCCCGGCCGCCTGGATGTCAATCTGACGGACGGCGCTCCGGCAACGCTGCTCAATGAACTGGCGGTCAAGCTCAAGGAATGGACGGGGATCCATTGGATCGTTAGTCTGAGCCGCGAGCCCGGTGATCCGACCATGGTCGAAGCCGAGGCCAAGGCCAAGGAACAGCAGGTCAGCGATGCCCGCCAGGATCCGGATGTGGCGGCAATCCTTGCGCAGTTTCCGGGCGCCAAGATTATCGACGTCCGCGTCCGGGCGCCGGAGCCGGAGGAAGAGGGCGATATCAAGCCGCCCGCCGTCGCCGAATCCGAAGATGGCGACATCCTGCCGGGCGACGACATAGAATTCTAGACTTTCAGAGAAGGAAAAGACGATGCGCGACCTCATGGGAATGATGGGCAAAGTCAAGGAAATGCAGGCCAAGATGGAGCAGATGCAGGCGGAGATCGCCGAGCTCAAGGCCGAAGGCAAGTCCGGTGGCGGACTGGTTACCGTTGTCCTCAACGGCAAGGGCGAAATGCAGAGCCTGAAGATTGATCCGTCGTTGTTCAAGGAAGACGATGTCGAGATCCTCGAAGACCTGATCGTTGCCGCTCACAAGGATGCCAAGGACAAGGCCGAGGCCGTCACGGCTGAAAAGACCAAGGCGCTGACGGCCGGCCTGCCTATCCCGCCCGGCTTCAAGATGCCGTTCTGATCAGGCCACGTCCGGGAGGAAGCCTTTATGATGACGCTGACGGTCCTGCTGGTATTTGCCGGCGCTCTCTTCATCGCCGCCGGCACGCCCGGCCCGAGTGTTGCGGCGCTCGTTGCCCGCGTCATCTCGAAGGGCGCGCGCGATGTGCTGCCCTTCCTCTTCGGCATGTGGGCGGGTGATGCGATCTGGCTGACCTGCGCCATCGCCGGCCTCTCGGCCATTGCCGAAACCTTCTATCACGCCTTTGTCGTCATCAAATGGCTCGGCATCCTCTATCTACTCTACCTCGCCTGGAAAATGTGGTTCGCAAGACCTGATGTCGAGGAAGAGGAGCTGCCGCAGGCCCGCTCGCGAAGCCGGATGTTCCTGACGGGGCTGGCGATCGCGCTCGGCAATCCGAAGATCATGATGTTCTACATCGCCCTTCTGCCGTCGATCATCGACATCCGCGCCGTTTCCTTCGGCGGCTGGGCGGAGCTCGTCGTAACGCTGATCGTGGTGCTGGCGATCGTCGATTTCACCTGGATGTTCCTGGCCGCAAAAGCCCGCGGCTTCCTGAAGAGCCCCCGCGCGGTTCGGATCGCCAATCGGGCGAGTGCCGCGACGATGGCCGGTGCCGCGATGGCGATCGCCACGCGCTGATCTCAGGCCTGCGCCTCGAGCTGAGCCCGCAGCTTGTAGTGAATGGGTGCTGCGAGATACCGCTCCCGGTCTTCGGGCGAGAGCTTTTTCCCGAACGTCTCCATCATTTCAGGCATGGTCACCCTGGCGCCTGAAAACGGCTGATAGGTCACCGGCATTCCCGCCTCGACGATCGCGCCGGCAAGAACCCGGCAATAGATGCCTGGCCGTCCGGCCTTGGTGTAGCGCTTGACGAAGCGTGGGTCTTCCATCTTCGCGGCGAAGGTCGCGCAGGGAATACGGGCGGAGGTGACTTCCAGAACAAGATCGCCTGCGATGAACCTGTCGCCCACCGCCACATCGCGATTGTCGAGCCCCTCGATGACGAGGTTTTCGCCGAAGGTGCCCGGTGTGACCGGTTGGCCGAGTTCGCTGCTCCACCAGTCGAGCGTCAGCGATCCCTCGACATAGACAGCCTGATCCACGCCGCCGTGATGGGTGCGATTGCAGATCGCGTCGCCGACCAGCCCTTGCGCATCGATCATCAGGGCGCTGTTGACCGGCTGCTTGAAGATACCGGTCTTGTATTTCTTGCCCGGCAGCCGTTCGGCGCTGCCAGTACAGACCGCACTGATTTTCATGGCGGCAGCAATCCTTCCGCGATTCCGTTTTGACGACATATGGGCTAAGAACGGCGCATGGCAAAGCGAGTCACCGGCCCCGAAATCGAAAAACTCATTCAGCTTCTGGCGAAAGTGCCGGGTCTCGGCCCCCGGTCGGCGCGCCGCGCGGCGCTGCATCTGATCAAGAAGAAGGACCAGCTTCTCGGTCCTCTCTCCCATGCCATGGGCGATGCCTATGACAAGGTGAAGGTCTGCTCGCGCTGCGGCAATGTCGATACCTCGGATCCCTGCACCGTCTGTACCGATGATCGCCGCGACCAGTCGGTCATCATCGTCGTCGAGGATGTGTCGGATCTCTGGGCACTGGAGCGTGCCGGCGCGATGAATGCCGCCTACCACGTTCTCGGCGGCACACTGTCGCCGCTGGATGGCGTCGGCCCGGATGATCTGAACATCCGCGGGCTGATCGAGCGGCTTGGCGAAGGCGGCGTGCGCGAGCTGATCATCGCTGTGAACGCCACCGTCGAGGGGCAGACCACAGCACACTATATAACGGATCAGCTCGCCGGATTGGACGTCAAGATCACCCGGCTGGCGCATGGCGTGCCTGTCGGCGGCGAGCTCGATTATCTCGACGAAGGCACATTGGCGGCCGCGCTTCGGGCGCGAACGGTCATTTGAGGGGGGGGTGCCTGAGGTGAAGACGATCATCCGCCTTTCGATCCTGACGGCGATGCTTGCCGCATCGTTTCATCTTCCCGCCTCCGCCGCGCCTTCGAAGGCTGCCGTAGAGGCGCAGTTCGAGAAATGGGTGCAGACCGAACTGCGCCCGGAAGCCGAAAAGAACGGCATTTCTGCCAAGACATTTCAGGCCGCTTTCGCCGGCGTCGAGCTGAATTGGGATCTTCCGGATCTGGCACCTCCAGGCTTTCCGCCGCCGAAGGAACGCAAGCAGACACAGGCCGAGTTTTCCTCGCCTGCGCCCTATTTCAACGAGGAGCGTCTGAGCAAGCTCGCCATGACAGGCCGCGGCTTTGCCTCGCAATATGCCTCGACGTTGAAGCGGATCGAAAAGACCTACGGCGTGCCGGGATCGATCGTGCTGGCCATCTGGGGCCGCGAGACCGGTTTTGGCGCCGCGAAGATCCCGAACTCGGCGATCCAGGTGCTGGCAACGAAAGCGTTCATGTCGACGCGCAAGGAGATGTTCCGCACCGAGCTGATTGCGGCACTTCACATCATCGATGGCGGCGATGTGGCGCCGGCCGATTTCAAGGGCTCCTGGGCAGGCGCGCTCGGCCAGCCGCAATTCATGCCGACAAGCTACCTGAAATATGCCGTCGATTTCGATGGCGACGGCCACCGCAACATCTGGACCTCGGTGCCGGATACGCTGGCATCCATCGCCAACTATCTTGTCAAGAAGGGCTGGCAGCGCGACCGCGACTGGGGCTTCGAGGTCACGATCCCCGCCGCCGTCTCCTGCGCCCAGGAGGGGCCGGATCTCGCCAAGCCGCTGTCGCAATGGGCATCGCTTGGCATCAGCAGGATCTCGGGCAAGGGCTTTCCCTCATCTGAGATGAAGGCCGACGGGATGATGCTGGTTCCCGCTGGCCGCGACGGCCCCGAATTCCTCGTCACCCCGAATTTCTACGTCATCAAGGAATACAACAATTCCGATCTCTATGGGCTCTATATCGGCAATCTCGCCGATCGGATTGCCTATGGAGCGGGCGGTTTCCAGGGCGCCTGGGGCGATGTTGGCAAGATGCTGCGCTCGGATGTCGCTGCCATGCAAAAGGCGCTGGAGCGCCAGGGCTACGATGTCGGCGGTTCCGACGGCTTGCCGGGCTACAAGACCCGCCGCTCTATCGGCCATTGGCAGGTCAAGAACGGCGAAAAGCCTACCTGCTATCCGGAAGCTTCGATGAAGGGCAAACTGAAATAGGCCTCAGAGAGTAAGCTTCATGCCCTCGTGGCTCGCCGTGAAGCCAAGCTTTTCATAGAAGCGGATGGAATCGGCCCGCGACTTGTCCGATGTCAGCTGCACGAGCTTGCAGCCACGGTCCCGGCAGACGCCGATCGCCCATTTGATGAAGCGTGTGCCAAGTCCGGTGCCGCGCTCCGTTTCGGTGATCCGCACGCTCTCGATCTGTCCGCGCCACATGCCGCTGCGTGAAAGCCCCGGAATGAACGTCAGCTGCAGGCAGCCAACCGGCTGGTCGTCGGCATCTACTGCGACGGCAAGCAGCTGGTTCTCGTCGGTGATGATGGCTGCAAAGGCTGCCCTGTAGCGCTCGTCAACAGGATCGGAGACCACCTCGCGGCTGCGTCCCAACGCATCATCGGCGAGCATGGCAATGATCGCGGGGAGATCGTTTTCCCTGGCTCGCCTGAACATCTTACCGCCCTCTAGTGATGGATATCGATCGGCGCCTTGTGAAAGACGTCGTCGGAGGGTGGGATCGCCTGGCGTTCGATCATCCGGTGTACATGCGGCAGATCGGCGCCGCGATGCAGGTTGCGCAGCCGGTCGGTATTTTCCGCATCGGCCTGCGTTCGCCGCTGGTTGTGGCGGATATATTCGACCCAGGTCGGGGTGTGATAGCTTTCCGTCCAGATGCCGGGGTTCTCGAGATCGCGCATCAGCGCCCAGGCCCGGGCGCCGTCGCGAATGCGGATGCGCCGCCGTTCGCCCATCAGCTTCAGGAATTCCGGCAGGTCCTCGTCGCTAATCTGATAATCGACCTGGATGACGATCGGCCCGCTGCGCGGCGTGATATCGAGCCCGAGCGCCGGTTCGACGAACCGGTTCAGCGGGTCGAGATTGAGCGAGGCAAAGGCCGGCATCGAGAAGCGGAAGCCGATCAGCACGCCGATCACCATTACCGCTGCAGACCCATAGAGCGCATTCGAGACGCCGAAGCGGTCTGCCACGATCCCCCAGAACCAGCTGCCGCCGGCAATCCCGCCGAAGGTCACCGTCTGATAAAGCGAGAGCGCCCGCCCGACCACCCAGCGCGGAGTCGACAACTGGACTATTGTGTTGAACAGCGACAGTGCCAGCACCCAACAGGCGCCCGATACCAGCAGCCCAGCGCAGGTGAGCACCGCAAAGGGGCTGGCCGCGGTGATCGCCATGCTCACGGCAAAGCCGGCAAAGGCGTAGCGGATGATGATCTCGCTGCTCAGCGCATCGCGAAGCCGGGCATTGAGCGCCCCGCCGCCGATCGCGCCGATGCCGAAGGAGCCGAGCATGAAGCCGTAGGTCAGCGGCCCGCCCGAGACGAGGTCGATCGCGACGATCGGAAGCAGCGCGAGCACCGAGCTGGCGCCGACACCGAACGTGAAACCGCGCACCAGAACCTTTTCGAGGTTCGGTGACATCGAGATATAGCGCAGGCCTGCAAAGATCGCGCTGCCAAGGCTTTCACGCGGCAGCGTCGAGGTGGGAAGAGCGGGTTTCCAGCGCATCAGTGCATAAATCAGCGCCAGATAGCTGACAGCGTTCACCGCAAAGGCGGCCGCCGCACCGGCTGCCGCCACGATGACCCCGCCGATCGCCGGGCCAACGCTGCGGGTCATGTTGAACCCCATGCTGTTCAGCGTCACGGCGGCAGGCAGATCGGCGCGCGGCACCATGTCGCCGACCGACGCCTGCCAGGAGGGATTGTTGAGTGCAGTGCCGCAGCCGATGAGAAAGGTGAACAACAATAGAAGCCAGGGCGTGATCCAGCCGAGCAGGGCGAAGACCGTCAGGATCGCCGAGACAACGAGCATCAGGACCTGCGCCGTCAGCATCACCCGGCGCCTGTCGAAATTGTCGGCGAGCGCGCCCGAGATCAGCGAGAAGAGCATGATCGGCAGCGCCGTCGAGGTCTGCACCAGCGCCACCATGTCTTCCGAGGCGGTGATCGTCGTCATCATCCATGCGGCGCCGACGGCCTGGATCAGCCCGCCGAAGTTCGACGCCAGGCTCGCAAACCAGATCCGGCGGTATGTTTCGTGTTTCAGCGGCGCCAGCGTGGAAGAATTCGACGGCACGTTCCCTCCGCCCGGATTTGCTCCGGCTTGTCTTGTTCTGTTCCCGCCCAATATATGGCGAAGCGTGTCTGAGGCCAGCGAAGGATTGCAGCCTTGGCGCATTTGGCGCCGGAGCTTGCAATTTCAGAAAAACGGGCCTATATGCCACTCAAATTCTTGATCGTACGATGAAGAGTGGGCCGCAAGGACCCGCTCTTTTTTATTAGCGCGATCATCCAAAATGCTTGAAATTTGCTAGGAGCGCGCCGCTTGTCGGATCAGACAACCGCAGAAAACGAACTTGAGCCACGGCTGATTACCGAGACCGGGCTTGACCAGCGCCTTGCCGACATCATCGAACCAGTGCTTGTCGGTATGGGCTTCCGCCTGATCCGCGTCCGGATGCTCAATCAGAATGGCGCGACGCTGCAGATCATGGCCGAGCGCAATGACGGAACCATGTCCGTTCAGGACTGCGAAGCGGTCTCGACGGCTGTTTCCCCGGTTCTGGATGTGGAAGATCCGATCGATCGGGAGTATCATCTCGAAGTGTCTTCGGCCGGTATCGACCGTCCGCTGGTGCGCAAGTCGGATTTCGTCCGCTGGCAGGGACACCTTTTGAAGTGCGATACGTCGATCATGATCGGCAACCGCAAGCGGTTCCGTGGCAAGATTCTGGAATCGAATGCAGATGGTTTCACGCTTGAGCGTGACCAGGTTGCCTATGGCGAAGAGCAGAAGGTGGAAATCCCCTTCGCGGCTCTGGCCGAAGCCAAGCTTATCCTGACCGACGATCTGATCCGCGATGCGCTTCGCGCCGACAAGGCAGCGAAGTCGGAAGCCGCGAACCAGAACGAAGCGGAAGACCAGGAATAACCGATCAACTACAGGCTCCAGGGACGGGAACCCGGAAAGCCGAGACGGAGAGATAAAACAATGGCAGTCAGTGCGAACCGCCTCGAACTTCTGCAGATCGCAGATGCAGTGGCGCGCGAAAAAGTCATCGACCGCGAAATCGTTCTGGCCGCAATGGCCGATGCGATCCAGAAAGCTGCACGCTCCCGTTACGGCTCGGAATCGAACATCCGCGCCGACATCAATCCGAAGACCGGCGAAATCCGCCTTCAGCGTCTGCTCGAAGTCGTCGAGAAGGCCGAAGACTATTCCACGCAGATCCCGCTGGAACTGGCCCGCGACCGCAACCCCGATGCAGCCCTTGGCGATTTCATTGCCGATCCGCTGCCGCCGATGGACTTCGGCCGTATCGCTGCGCAGTCTGCCAAGCAGGTCATCGTCCAGAAGGTTCGCGAAGCCGAGCGTGACCGCCAGTTCGACGAGTTCAAGGATCGTACCGGCGAAATCGTCAACGGCACCGTCAAGCGCGTCGAATACGGCAACGTCATCGTCGATCTCGGCCGTGGCGAAGGCATCATCCGCCGCGACGAGATGATCCCGCGCGAAAACGTTCGCTACGGCGATCGCGTCCGCGCCTATGTTTATGACGTCCGGCGCGAACAGCGCGGCCCGCAGATTTTCCTGTCGCGTACCCACCCGCAGTTCATGGTGAAGCTCTTCACCATGGAAGTGCCGGAAATTTACGACGGCATCATCCAGGTTCGCTCGGTTGCCCGTGACCCGGGTTCGCGCGCCAAGATCGCCGTCATCTCGAACGACTCGTCGATCGATCCGGTCGGTGCCTGCGTCGGTATGCGCGGTTCGCGCGTTCAGGCCGTCGTCGGCGAGCTTCAGGGCGAAAAGATCGACATCATTCCGTGGTCGCAGGATCCGGCGACCTTCGTCGTCAACGCCCTGCAGCCGGCTGAAGTCGCCAAGGTCGTTCTTGACGAAGATGCAGAGCGCATCGAAGTCGTGGTTCCGGATGAGCAGCTGTCGCTCGCCATCGGCCGCCGCGGTCAGAACGTTCGCCTCGCATCGCAGCTGACCGGCTGGGATATCGACATCATGACGGAAGCCGAAGAGTCGGAGCGCCGTCAGAAAGAATTCAACGAGCGCACCAACCTGTTCATGGACTCGCTCGACGTCGATGAAATGGTCGGCCAGGTTCTGGCGTCCGAAGGCTTTGCTGCCGTTGAAGAGCTGGCTTACGTCGATCTCGACGAAATCGCCTCGATCGACGGCTTCGACGAAGACACGGCGCAGGAAATCCAGACCCGCGCCCGCGAATTCCTCGAAAAGCTCGAAGCCGAGATGGACGAGAAGCGCAAGTCGCTCGGCGTCTCCGACGATCTTCGCCAGATCGAAGGCATGACCGCACAGATGATGGTCGCGCTCGGCGAAGACGGCATCAAGACGATGGAAGACTTTGCAGGCTGCGCAGCAGACGATCTCGTCGGCTGGAGCGAGCGCAAGAACGGCGAGACGAAGAAGTTCGAGGGTCTGTTCTCGAAGTTCGACATCTCCCGCGTCGAAGCAGAACAGATGGTTGTTCAGGCCCGCCTCGCGGTTGGCTGGATTACCGAGGATGACCTTGCGAAGGATGCGGAGCCTGTTGAGGCCGATGCTGCCGAGCAGGAAGCGTAATGACCGCGCAGCCGGACACATCTCCTGAGGATGATGATCTTGCAGGTTATGACGTGAACGGCCGCATGTGCATCGTGACGCGCGAAAGCGGATCGCCGGATGAGCTGATCCGCTTTGTCGCCGCTCCCGATGGAACCGTCATCGCCGATCTGAAGCGCGAGCTTCCGGGACGCGGGTGCTGGGTAAAGATCGACCGCACGCTGGTCGACAAGGCAGTGGCGAAGAAGACCTTCGCCCGCGCCTTGAAGGCGGATGTGAAGGCTGCGGCTGATCTCGGCGAGACCGTCGACCGGCTGATCGCCAAGCAGCTGATGCAGATGATGAACATGGCCCGCAAGGCCGGTCAGTTCGTCACCGGCTCCGCGAAAGTGGACGCCGCGGTCAGAAGCGGAGCAGCCCTTGCGGTGTTCCATTCGACCGGTGCGGCCGACGATGGCGTGCGAAAAATAGACCAGGCTCGCAAGGCCTGGCACCTCGGAATGGAAACCGAGGAAGAAATACCTTCCTTCCGTCTCTTCTCGGAGAGCGAAATGGAAGGGGTGATGGGCGAGAATGCTTTTATCCATGCCGCAGTGCTTGCAGGGCAGGCGGGTGAGGGTGTAGTGAAGCGCGCAAAGATGCTTGAGCAGTACCGTAACAGCGGTCAGTCCCGGGCACCGGACAGCGCGGGCCGGCAAAAACAATGATACGGGCGACCGGCAGATGCCGGCCCATCATTGATCGACTGTATTTGATTGACAGGGACTGATGACGTCATCGCTCCCTGTCCGAAGGAACGGGAACGAATGACCGATAGCAATGACGACAAGACACTTGGTGCAACGGGCAAGAAGACGCTGACCCTGAAACCGTCGGGGATAAGCCAGGGCACCGTGCGCCAGGATATGGGTCGCGGTCGCACAAAAGCGGTCGTCGTCGAGACCCGTAAGCGGCGTCCGATGCGCCCCGAAGACGAACGTCCGGTCGCACCTGCTCCGGTGGCGCCCCGCGCTGCCGAGCCTGCACCAGCACCAGTCCAGGCACGTCCGCAGCAGCAGACACCGGCGCCGCGTATCCAGCAGCCAGGTGGCAACTCTCAGCCGTCGCAGCACTCTCCGCGCCAGCAGGACCGTCCGCGTCCGGTGGTGCTGAACCATCTGTCGCCGGAAGAAATGGATGCGCGCCGCCGTGCACTTGCCATGGCGCAGGTTCGCGAAGCCGAAGATGCGGCCCGCCGCGTCGAGGAAGACAAGCGCCGCGCTGTAGAAGAAGCTGCCCGTCAGGCTGCGGAAGCCGAAGAGGCTGCGCGCCGCGCCGCCGAAGAAGCTGCCCGTCCGCCGGCGCCTCCGGTTGTTGAAGCCCCTGCTCCGGCACCGGCTGCAGCGCCCGTTCAGGCCCGTTCGGCTCAGCCGTCTGCACCGGCTGCCCGCCGCCCAGATGCCGCCCCGGCACCTGGCGCTGCGCGTCCCGGATCTGCTGCTCCGGCAGCGGCTCGCGGCCGCCGTGAAGGCGAAGAAGACGATCGCGGCGGTGCTGCACGCGGTGGCCCGGTTCGTGGGCGCGTCGTGCGTCCGGAGCCGGCAAAGCCGGTCACCACCCGTCCGAAGGGCGAGGAAGACCGCCGTCGCGGCAAGCTGACGATCGGTACCGCGGGCGTCGACGACGAAGGTGCGCGCGGCCGTTCTATGGCTGCCATGCGCCGCCGTCAGGAAAAGTTCCGCCGCAGCCAGATGCAGGAAACCCGCGAAAAGGTTATGCGCGAGGTCATTCTGCCTGAGACCATCACCATTCAGGAACTGTCGCAGCGTATGTCTGAACGCGCCGTCGACGTTATCAAGTATCTGATGAAGGAAGGCCAGATGATGAAGCCGGGCGACGTCATCGACGCCGACCTCGCTGAACTGATCGCCGGCGAATTCGGCCACACCGTCAAGCGCGTTTCGGAATCCGACGTCGAAGAAGGTATCTTCGACAAGGCCGACGATGCTGGCGAAATGGTTTCGCGTCCGCCTGTCGTCACCATCATGGGTCACGTCGACCACGGCAAGACCTCGCTGCTCGACGCCATCCGTCAGGCGAACGTCGTGTCGGGTGAAGCCGGTGGCATCACCCAGCATATCGGTGCCTATCAGGTCGAACAGAACGGTCAGAAGATCACCTTCATCGACACGCCCGGTCACGCCGCCTTCACGGCCATGCGTGCTCGTGGTGCGCAGGCAACGGACATCGCGATCCTGGTGGTTGCGGCCGACGACAGCGTCATGCCGCAGACGATCGAATCCATCAATCACGCCAAGGCGGCCGGTGTTCCGATCATCGTGGCGATCAACAAGATCGACAAGCACGAGGCCAAGCCGGACAAGGTCCGCCAGCAGCTCCTGCAGCACGAAGTCTTCGTGGAATCGCTGGGCGGTGAAGTGCTCGACGTCGAAGTTTCTGCCAAGAACAAGACGAACCTCGATAAGTTGCTCGAAGCCGTCCTGCTGCAGGCCGAAATTCTCGACCTCAAGGCCGATCCGACCCGGACCGCTGAAGGCACCGTTATCGAAGCTCAGCTCGATCGTGGCCGTGGTGCGGTCGCGACCGTTCTCGTCCAGAAGGGCACGCTGAAGCCAGGCCAGATCATCGTTGCCGGCGATCAGTGGGGTCGCGTCCGCGCGCTCGTCACCGACAAGGGCGACCATGTCAAGGAAGCGGGTCCGGCGACCCCGGTCGAAGTGCTCGGTCTTTCCGGCACGCCTGCTGCAGGCGACAAGTTTGCCGTCGTCGAGAACGAAGCCCGTGCCCGCGAAATTTCCGAGTACCGCCAGCGTCTGGCGCGCGACAAGGCAGCTGCCCGCCAGTCCGGCCAGCGCGGTTCGCTCGAACAGATGATGAGCAAGCTGCAGAATACCGGCTACAAGGAATTCCCGCTTGTCATCAAGGGTGACGTTCAGGGTTCCATCGAAGCCATCATCGGTGCTCTCGACAAGCTCGGTACCGACGAAGTTCGGGCTCGCATCGTTCATTCGGGTGCTGGTGCCATCACCGAGTCGGATATCGCGCTTGCGGAATCCTCCGACGCGGCGATCATCGGCTTCAACGTTCGCGCCAATGCACAGGCACGTACCGCTGCCGAGCGTGGCGGCATCGAGATCCGCTACTACAACATCATCTACGATCTCGTGGATGACGTGAAGGCAGCGATGTCGGGCCTGCTGTCGCCGGAGCGCCGCGAGACCTTCCTCGGCAATGCCGAGATCCTCGAGGTGTTCAACATCACCAAAACAGGCAAGGTCGCGGGTTGCCGCGTCACCGAAGGCAAGGTCGAGCGTGGTGCAGGCGTGCGCCTCATCCGCGACAACGTCGTCATCCACGAAGGCAAGCTCAAGACGCTCAAGCGCTTCAAGGACGAAGTCTCCGAAGTGCCGGTCGGCCAGGAATGCGGTATGGCCTTCGAGAACTACGAAGACATCCGCGCAGGCGATGTCATCGAATGCTTCCGCGTCGAGCA
Source organism: Rhizobium sp. 01L410 (assembly GCF_056400165.1). Taxonomy (NCBI): domain Bacteria; kingdom Pseudomonadati; phylum Pseudomonadota; class Alphaproteobacteria; order Hyphomicrobiales; family Rhizobiaceae; genus Rhizobium; species Rhizobium sp. 01L410. The sequence continues at coordinate 435,719 of NZ_JBFTST010000003.1, read as the reverse complement.
TATCACCCGCTCGCTCTGATCGCGCGGATCTGTATCTTGGACGGGCGCCGGATCATCTAAGGCCGGCGCCCGAACCTTTTGAGGCAAAGAAAAATGGCAACAAGACCGACAACCTCCGCACCTTCGCAGCGCATGCTGCGCGTCGGCGAACAGGTGCGCGCAGCGATCACCCAGGTTCTGCAGCGCGGCGAAGTGCGTGACGACGTGATCGAAAAGACCGTCATCTCGATCTCCGAAGTGCGTATGTCGCCCGATCTGAAGATCGCGACGGCCTTCGTCACGCCGCTTGGCGTCGCCGATCACGACACGGTCATCGCAGCGCTGAACAAGAATGCGAAATACATCCGTGGCCGCCTCGGCGCACAGCTGCGCCAGATGAAATACATGCCTGAAGTCCGCTTCCGCGACGACACGAGCTTCGACAATTACAAGAAGATCGATGAGCTCCTGCGTTCGCCCGAGGTCGTGCGCGATCTCGATGACGGCAAAGACGGCGAATAACAGAAGAAAAGAATGTCCAAACCACGCAAACCCAAAGGCCGTCCGGTTTCCGGCTGGCTGATCCTCGACAAGCCGGTGGATTTCGGCTCGACGGAAGCCGTTTCCAAGATCAAGTGGCTGTTCAAGGCGCAGAAATGCGGCCATGCCGGCACGCTCGACCCCTTGGCCTCGGGCATGCTGCCGATCGCGCTCGGCGATGCGACGAAGACGGTCCCCTACGTCATGGATGGCCGCAAGATCTACGAATTCTCGGTCACCTGGGGCGAAGAACGCGCCACCGACGATCTCGAGGGTGAAGTCACGCAGAGTTCGGACAAGCGTCCGGCCGAGGGCGATATCCTGGCGCTTCTGCCGAATTATACCGGCGTCATCAGCCAGGTGCCGCCGCAGTTCTCGGCAATCAAGATCGCCGGCGAGCGCGCCTATGATCTGGCCCGCGAGGGCGAAGCCGTCGAGATTCCGTCGCGCGAGGTCGAGATCTTCCGCCTGACGCTGCTCTCCTGCCCGGATGCCAGCACGGCGCATTTCGAAGTCGAATGCGGAAAGGGTACATATGTTCGCGCCTTGGCCCGCGATTTCGGCCGCGATCTTGGCTGCTACGGCCACGTCTCCGGCCTGCGCCGGACATTCGTCGCGCCGTTCCCCGAAGACAGCATGATCCCGCTTTCCGAGCTCGTCGCCCTTGAAGCGATCGAGGATCAGGACGAGCGGCTGGCAGCTCTCGATGCGCTGCTCATCGACACCAGCGAAGCGCTGTCTTCCCTGCCGCATCTGGCCGTCAACGATGATCAGGCGCACCGTCTGAAGATGGGCAACCCGATCCTCGTGCGCGGCCGTGACGCGCCGATCACCGAGAGCGAAGCCTATGCGACGGCGCGCGGCAAGCTGATCGCCATCGGCGAGATCGGCGAAGGCGAATTCCGCCCGAAGCGCGTCTTCGTCTGACGACGCGACCGGCGCGCCGGAGGCCTGCCGGTCATGCCTCTTCCCTTTGCTGTCTGAATGGTCTATAGGCAGCGCCAGCATCAGGCAGGCCTGAATGCTTTCGCGGCCAAAGCTGGACGACATCCCGGCTTTTGGCGACCTTATCTCCTCTCATCGAAAGGAACATCCGATGTCGATTACTGCTGAGCGCAAGACCGCCCTCATCAAGGAATACGCAACGTTCGAAGGCGACACCGGTTCTCCGGAAGTCCAGGTTGCGATCCTGACCGAGCGGATCAACAACCTCACGGAACACTTCAAGGGCCACAAGAAGGATAACCATTCCCGCCGTGGCCTGCTGACGATGGTTTCGAGCCGCCGTTCGCTTCTCGACTACCTCAAGAAGAAGAACGAAGGCCGTTACACCAAGCTGATCACCAGCCTGGGTATCCGTCGCTAAGGTTTTCCGGCGGGCGCTCTTCGGGCGCTCGCCGGTTGCTTATCAGGGGTTGGAAAGCCCCAGAGATTGACCACCACATTTGATGTTTTCATGGGGTGGGACTGAGGCAGACCCGGATGGGCCGGTTTTGCCAGAACAACCGTTGACCTGTCATGGGGCAGGATTGCCGGATGCTTTCCGGCCAAGGTACGGAACCTTGGCCCGGCTTTCTCGAAAGCCGCCGCCGCAAAGCCTCCCGTTGTCTTGCCCATGATGCGTCACATAATTGCGGTCGATCGCGCGCTGTGCCTTGAAAGGGTCGTGGCGCCTGTTCCCGCATTGAAGGACAAGACATATGTTCGATACCCATAGCGTGGAAATCGAGTGGGCAGGCCGCCCGCTGAAGCTCGAAACCGGCAAGATCGCCCGTCAGGCTGATGGTGCCGTTCTCGCGACCTACGGTGAAACCGTCGTTCTCGCGACCGTTGTTTCCGCCAAGTCGCCGAAGCCGGGCCAGGATTTCTTCCCGCTCACCGTCAACTACCAGGAAAAGACCTACGCAGCCGGCAAGATCCCCGGCGGCTACTTCAAGCGGGAAGGTCGTCCGTCGGAAAACGAAACGCTCGTTTCCCGCCTGATCGACCGCCCGATCCGCCCGCTCTTCCCTGAAGGCTACAAGAACGACACCCAGGTCGTCGTCACCGTCATCCAGCACGACCTTGAAAACAACCCCGACATCCTGTCGATGGTTGCCACCTCGGCAGCCCTGACGCTGTCTGGCGTTCCGTTCATGGGTCCGGTCGGCGGCGCACGCGTCGGCTACATCAACGGCGAATACGTCCTCAACCCGCATCTCGACGAAATGGAAGAGTCCGTTCTCGACCTCGTCGTTGCCGGTACGCACGACGCCGTTCTGATGGTTGAATCGGAAGCCAAGGAACTCAACGAAGAAGTCATGCTGGGCGCCGTCATGTTCGGCCACCGCGGCTTCCAGCCGGTTCTCGACGCGATCATCAAGCTCGCCGAAGTTGCTGCCAAGGAACCGCGCGATTTCCAGCCGGAAGATCATTCCGAGCTCGAAGCCGAAATGCTGAAGCATTTCGAAGCCGAACTGCGCGTCGCCTACAAGAACACCCAGAAGGCTGAACGCTACGCAGCCGTCGATGCCGTGAAGGCAAAGGTCAAGGCTCACTTCTTCCCTGAAGGCGTCGAGCCGAAGTACACTGCCGAAGTCATCGGCGCGACCTTCAAGCATCTGCAGGCGAAGATCGTTCGCTGGAACATTCTCGACACCAAGAGCCGTATCGATGGTCGCGATCTGTCGACCGTTCGTGCGATCGTTTCGGAAGTCGGCCTGCTGCCGCGCACCCACGGTTCGGCTCTCTTCACCCGTGGCGAAACGCAGGCGATCGTCGTTGCCACGCTCGGCACCGGCGAAGACGAACAGTATGTCGACAGCCTGACCGGCATGTACAAGGAGCGCTTCCTGCTCCATTACAACTTCCCTCCCTACTCGGTTGGCGAAACCGGCCGCATGGGCTCCCCGGGCCGCCGCGAAATCGGTCACGGCAAGCTCGCATGGCGCGCTATCCGTCCGATGCTGCCGTCTGCCGAGCAGTTCCCCTACACGCTGCGCGTCGTCTCCGAGATCACCGAGTCCAACGGCTCGTCATCGATGGCAACCGTTTGCGGCACCTCGCTCGCTCTGATGGACGCCGGCGTTCCGCTGGCCAAGCCGGTTGCCGGTATTGCCATGGGCCTGATCCTCGAGGGCGATCGCTTCGCCATTCTCTCCGACATTCTCGGTGACGAAGATCATCTCGGCGACATGGACTTCAAGGTCGCCGGTACCGCCGACGGCATCACCTCGCTGCAGATGGACATCAAGATCGCAGGTATCACCGAAGAAATCATGAAGGTCGCTCTCGGCCAGGCACAGGGCGGCCGCACGCACATTCTCGGCGAAATGGCCAAGGCCATCACCGAGAGCCGCGGCCAGCTCGGCGAATTCGCACCGCGCATCGAAGTCATGAACATCCCGGTCGACAAGATCCGTGAAGTCATCGGCTCCGGCGGCAAGGTCATCCGCGAAATCGTCGAAAAGACCGGCGCGAAGATCAACATCGAAGACGACGGCACGGTGAAGATCGCTTCCTCGTCCGGCAAGGAAATCGAAGCGGCCCGCAAGTGGATCCACTCGATCGTTGCCGAGCCGGAAATCGGCGTCATCTACGAAGGCACGGTCGTCAAGACCGCCGACTTCGGTGCTTTCGTCAACTTCTTCGGCGCCCGTGACGGTCTCGTCCACATCTCGCAGCTCGCTTCCGAGCGCGTTGCCAAGACGCAGGACGTTGTCAAGGAAGGCCAGAAGGTCTGGGTCAAGCTCCTCGGCTTCGACGAGCGCGGCAAGGTCCGCCTGTCGATGAAGGTCGTCGATCAGGAAACCGGCCAGGAAATCGCTGCCGACAAGAAGAAGGAAGAAGCAGCCGAATAAGCTGCGCCTTTCCAGAACTTCATGGGCGCGGGACTGTTTCCGCGCCCTTTTTGTATTCGAAGACGAGATGAGCCCATGAGCCGCGAAACGCTGAAAACCCTGTTCCACCCCTTTGCCAGCGGCACTGTCGATGCGCCGGGCGAGGGGCAGCGCGTGCTGTTCCTGGGCGCCGAGGCAGGCTTTGCCTTGCCGGAGGGCTTTGCCGCCTCGCTGAGCGCCGTACAGGGCTTTCGTCCGCTATACCGGCAGCTGCAGGCGCAGCGCATCGAAACCACGCCTGAGATCGAAGGCGAGGATTATGATGCGGCCCTGGTACTCTGCACCAAGCATAAGGGCGAGAACGAGGCGAATATCGCCGCCGCCCTGTCGCGCGTGAAATCAGGAGGTCTGATTGTCGTCGCCGGTGGCAAGGAAGACGGCATCCAGCCTTTGCGCAAGCGCATGGACGGCTTCGGTTTCGATATCGAGCACATGCCGAAATATCACGGCGTCGCCTTTTGGTTCGTCCGTCCTGACAATGTCAGCGAAGCCGTGTCAAAATTCGCCAAGGCGCCGGTTCGCGTCGACGGCCGCTTCATCGCGTCGCCGGGAATGTTCTCGCATGACCGGATCGACGATGGTTCCGAGCTGCTCGCCTCGCGCCTGCCGACCGATTTCACCGGCGATGCCGCGGATTTCGGCGCCGGCTGGGGATATCTCTCCGCTGAGCTGGTCGCGCATTCGCCGAAGCTCGCACGCATCGACCTCTACGAGGCCAACCACGCCTCGCTGGAGGCCGCAAGGGACAATCTGGCAGAGAACTGCCCGAACGCACCGGCGCGCTTCTTCTGGCACGATCTGGCAGGCGAACCGGTCAAGGACAAGTACGACCTCGTCATCATGAACCCGCCCTTCCATGAGGGCCATGCCGCCGAGCCTTCGCTCGGCCAGGCGATGATCAAGACCGCAGCTTCGGCGCTACGCGGCGGCGGCCGCCTGCTCATCGTCGCCAATCGCGGCCTGCCTTATGAGCCGGTTCTGGCCGCCAATTTTCGGGAAAGCGGCGAAACCTGCCGCAACGCCCGCTTCAAGGTTCTCTGGGCGAAGAAATGAAAAAGGCGGCCATTGGCCGCCTTTTTCATATCCGGATGATTTGTAGCTGATCTTACTCGACGTCTGCCGTCCGCAGCGCATCCAGCGTCGGCATCGAGGTGATGTTGAAACCCGCGTCGACGAAATGGATTTCGCCGGTGACGCCGGCCGACATGTCAGACAGCAGGTAGAGTGCCGAGTTACCGACGTGGTCGATGCTGACGGTCTTGCGCAGCGGTGCGTTCTGTTGGTTCCACGACAGGATCGCGCGGGCGTCGGAGATACCGGCGCCGGCGAGCGTGCGGATCGGGCCTGCGGAGATGGCGTTGACGCGAATGCCGCGCGGGCCGTAATCGGCCGCCAGGTAACGTACGGAGGCTTCCAGAGCCGCCTTGGCGACACCCATGACGTTGTAGTTCGGGATGACGCGCGTCGAGCCGTTATAGGTCAGCGTCAGCATCGAGCCGCCGTCGGCCATCAGCGGCGCGCAGCGCTTGGCGATCTCGGTGAAGGAGAAACAGGAGATCACCATCGTGCGGCTGAAATTGTCGCGCGTCGTGTCGGCGTAGAGGCCTTTCAGCTCGTTCTTGTCGGAAAAGCCGATGGCGTGAACGATGAAATCCAGCTTGCCCCAGCGCTCCTTGATCGAGTCCACCACGGCATCGACCGATGCGGTATCCTCGACATCGCAAGGCAGCACGAAATCCGAGCCGGCTTCGGCTGCGAGCGGCTTGACCCGCTTGCCGAGCGCCTCACCCTGGAAGGTGAAGGCGAGCTCGGCGCCCTGCGCCGCCAGCGCTTTCGAAATGCCCCAGGCAATCGAATGGTTGTTTGCGACGCCCATGATGAGGCCGCGCTTACCCTGCATGATTCCCGTCATGGTATTATCCGTTGTAGCGCTGGAAGACGAGCGTAGCGTTGGTGCCGCCGAAGCCGAAGGAGTTGGAAAGGGCAATGTCGATCTTGGCGTCGTCGATGCGCTTGCGAACGATCGGCACGCCGTCGAACTCGGGGTCGAGTTCCTTGATATGAGCGCTTTCGCCGATGAAGCCCGCCTGCATCATCAGCAGTGAGTAGATCGATTCCTGAACGCCGGCAGCACCCAGCGAGTGACCGGTCAGCGACTTGGTCGACTGGATGTGGGGGATTTTGTCACCGAAGACTTCGCGGATGGCGCCAATTTCCTTCGAGTCGCCAACCGGCGTCGAAGTGCCGTGCGTGTTGACGTAATCGACGCTGCCTTTCACCGTTGCCAGTGCCTGGCGCATGCAGCGGATCGCGCCTTCGCCCGACGGAGCGACCATGTCGTAGCCGTCGGAGGTTGCGCCATAGCCGACGATTTCAGCGTAGATCTTGGCGCCGCGGGCCTTGGCATGCTCGAGTTCTTCGAGAACCAGGACGCCTGCGCCACCGGCGATGACGAAGCCGTCGCGGCTGACGTCATAGGCGCGCGAAGCGGTATCCGGCGTGTCGTTGTACTTGGAAGACATCGCGCCCATGGCGTCGAAGAGGTTCGACATCGTCCAGTCGAGGTCTTCGTGACCGCCGGCGAACATGATGTCCTGCTTGCCCCACTGGATCATTTCAGCCGCGTTGCCGATGCAATGTGCCGAGGTCGAGCAGGCCGACGAGATCGAGTAGTTGACGCCGTGGATCTTGAACCAGGTGGCGAGCGTCGCCGATGCCGTCGAGGACATCGCCTTCGGAACGGCAAACGGGCCGATGCGCTTCGGGCTGTTGTTCTTGATGGTGATGTCGGCCGCTTCGATGAGCGTGCGGGTGGACGGGCCGCCCGAACCCATGATGATGCCGGTGCGCTCGTTGCCACCGATATCGGCGTCTTCGAGGCCGGAATCGGCGATCGCCTGTTTCATGGCGACGTGGTTCCACATGCCGCCCTGCGACAGGAAGCGCGCCGCGCGGCGATCGACGAGTTCAGTAACGTCAATCTTGGGCGACCCCCAAACCTGGCACTTGAAGCCATGCTCGGCAAAATCGTTGGAAAACGAAATGCCGGACTTGGCTTCGCGCAGCGACGCGGTGACTTCCTGTGCATCATTACCGATGGAAGAAACGATACCCAGACCTGTGACAACTACCCGTCTCATGTCGATGACCTCTTCTAAAACGTCTTTGTATTTGGAGCGGTCTTGCCGCGGTTCAGGCTTTCGACAGGCCGACGCGCAGGTCGCTCGCCTGGTAGATCACTTCGCCGTCGGCCTTCAGCCAGCCATCGGCAGTGCCGAGGACGAGGCGGCCGCGCATGACGCGCTTGAAGTCGATGCCGTATTCGAGAAGCTTGGTTTCCGGACGGACCATGCCCTTGAACTTTACTTCGCCAGTGGAGAGCGCCATGCCGCGGCCAGGCTCGCCGAGCCAGCCGAGGAAGAAGCCCGTCAGCTGCCACATGCCGTCAAGGCCGAGGCAACCCGGCATAATCGGGTTACCCTGGAAGTGGCAGGGGAAATACCAGTCGTCGGGGCGCACGTCATATTCGGCGCGAATGTAACCCTTGTCGAACGCTCCGCCGGTTTCGGAGATATCGGTAATGCGGTGGACCATCAGCATCGGCGGCAAGGGAAGCTGCGCATTGCCGGGGCCAAACAGCTCGCCACGGCCGCAGGACAGGATTTCCTCATAGTTGAAGCTGGATTGTCTCGTCGTCATGAAAAGTCTGGGTCCCCCGCAACGTGCTGATGGATTGAGTGTTAGTCCAAGTTCTTCGGAAAATGAAGCATAAGCATGCCTGCCTCCCATTCCGCGCCGGACCAGCGATCTGCCTTATTTGGTGGTCGCATACAGGAAGGCCAAGGCCGCGACCAGAGCTAAATGCGCCAAAGGCCGGATTTTAAGGCATTTCAGCGCCTATTGTCCCCATTGAAACTATTGAAAGGCTTTTGCGCAAAAGTTATATGGCTTAGGAAACTTGATTAGTTGATGCTAGAATTAAACGGAGTTCTTCCTTCATGGCGGCTGAAGCCCCGATCGGTATCGAAGCGAGACTGCGCAGCGCCGGCCTTCGCCCGACGCGCCAGCGCGTTGCCCTCGGTGATCTGCTGTTCGCCAAGGGCGATCGTCACCTGACCGTCGAAGAACTGCACGAAGAAGCCGTGGTGGCAGGCGTGCCGGTATCGCTGGCGACCGTCTACAACACGCTGCACCAGTTTACCGAGGCCGGCATGATCCGCGTTCTCGCGGTCGAAAGCGCCAAGACCTATTTCGATACAAACGTCTCCGATCACCATCATTTCTTTGTCGAGGGTGAAAACGACGTTCTGGATATCCCGGTCAGCAATCTGACCATCGGCAACCTGCCGGAACCGCCCGAGGGCATGGAAATCGCCCATGTCGACGTGGTGATCCGCCTGCGCCCGAAGAGCCGCTAGACGTCACATCACGTCATCGGGATGCCGGCCGGGCCTGTGCTTGTAGATTGGGAACGTCCATCCGAACCACAGTGCGCCGCCGCGGATTGCGAAGGCCGCCGCTGCGCCGAGCGCTGATGCCGCATAGAGTGGCAAACCGAATTCCGTCGCACCGGTAAAGACGCCGGCACCGATCAGCGCCGCAGTGATGTAGATTTCCGGCCGCAGCAGTACGGAAGGCTCGTTTGCCATCAGATCGCGCAGCACGCCGCCGAAGGTCGCCGTCAGTGTTCCTGTTACTATCGCGATCGTCGGCGACCCTGTCGCCGCCAATCCCTTCGCCGCGCCCATGACGCAATAGGCTGACAGCCCGATGGCATCGAGCCAGATCAGCAGCCGGTAACGGGATTCGACAAGGTGGGCGGTGAAAAACACCACCACGCCGGTGACGCAGCAGATGACGATATAGGCCGGGTTGAGCACCCAGAAGACCGGGACGCGGCCGAGCACGATATCGCGCACCGTGCCACCGCCAATACCGGTCACGGTCGCAAAGAACAGGAAGCCGATGAGATCAAGCTGCTTGCGCGAGGCGGCGAGCGCGCCGGTTGCCGCAAAAAGCGCAATGCCTGCATAATCGAGATAGACGAGCAGCGACATCAGAGGTCCTTGGAGCGGCAGATCGTGCCGAGACTGAATCACGGCGGCAAGGGCGGCGCAAGGCGGGGCGTTCAGAATGCGCGACTGTCAATGCCCTTATCCGCCAGAAAGAGGAAAGTCGTGAAAGCGCTTCTCATCGCCGTCAATCTCGTCGCGCTGCTCGTGGTCCCGGCCGCCGCCTTCGCCCAGCAGTCGCTGCTCTCCGATCCGGAGATCTACGAGAAGAAGCACTTCACCGAGCAGTGCACCAAAGCCGACTTCGGCGAGGGCTACGTCAAGCGCCTCGATATCAACAACGATGGCCTCATCGACGCGGTCGTCAATGAAGGCGAGCTGACCTGCGACGGCGAAAAGGGGCCGCAGTGCAACGACGACGGCTGCCCCTACAATTTCTATCTCCAGGTCGCCGAAGGCGGCTACTTCATGATCGCGACGGCGCAGATCTATGGCTACGATTTCGTCCAGCGCTTCGGCAACATGGTGCTGGCCATGAAGATGCATCCACGCTTCTGCGACCGCACGGAAGGTGACCCCTGCATCGTCACGGCCCGCGTCCGCGGCACCAAGTTCGTCACCATCTCCAAGAAATAGCGGTTATCGAGGATAGAGCTCCGACGTTCGCCCCGCCAGATAATAGCCGACCAGGCCGAACCATTCGCGCACCGCGGTCGAAGTGTTCTGGGCGTTGAGACTCGGCTGGGTAAAGTCGATGCCGGGGTGGACCTCGCCGTCCGTCCGGAAATCGGTGGGCCAGGGCGTGACGTCGATGCCGAGTTTGCGGAAAATGCCGACGGACCGTGGCATGTGATATCCGGAGGTGATCAGCAGGCAGTTCGAAAGTCCGTTCTGTGCAAGCAGATCCTTGGTGTTCATCGCGTTCTCGAAGGTCGTGCGCGAAGCTGTCTCCTCCACCAGCCGCTCGCGCGGTACGCCGAACAACGGGAAAAAGCGCGTCGAGGCGGCGGCATCACCTTCGTAGGTGCCTGAAATCGAGCCATCTCCGCCCGAAATCAGGATCCGCGACTGCGGGAATTTCTGTGCCAGTCTCAGCGCTTCTATAAAGCGGTCTGCCGCGGCACTGAATTCGATCCCGTGGCGGGCGGTGTTGACTTCGCTCTCGAAGGCACCGCCAAGCACGATCATGCATTGCAGGCTTTCCGGGTCCTGTGCGGGCTTGGGGAAACGGTTCTCCAAGCCTTGCAGCAGATAATTGCCGGCCGTCGTATAAAGCGTCACGAACAGCACGACGGCGCTAAGCCCGGAGAACAACAGTGCGCTTTTGCGCAGCTGGAGCGCCAGGGCCAGGAGCCCGAGAACGATAAGGAAGAAGGCAACGGACAGCGGCTGGCCGAAAACCCAGACAAGCTTGGAGAAGATAAACACGAAATGCTCCCGGTATCGAACTGGGCAGCATCCTATGCGATTCGGCTTCCAGGGAAACGACCGCCGTTACCGGGACTGGCGCGTCACTGCGGTAAGCGGAAAAATCAATGTCCATTCAATTATTTAGTGGAAAGGAGGAGAGATCATCCGCAGCTGTTTCTCTGTCTCTACGACGGCGCGCTCAATCCAGTAAAGAATTTCGGGCTGATGATTAATATTTAAGCGGAGCGCCGCGAGCCCATCAAGTATCGAGGAAAGATTTCGCTGCGTTTCATCGGCTGCGATGCTGGGCAAGGCGTCAGGCAATTCAATGTCGAATTTCATTGCGGCGATCGTGCCTCCATCGGGCGGCAAACTCTTTTTGTTTCCGGCGAAAATTACCTATCGTTACGCAGCCGTCTGTCAATCGGATCAGCCCTTAAATTGTGGCCTATCCCCCTTTGTGTTCCGCTTGGCTTGCGGCTAGTTTGAGCGCGACTCATCTCCTGAAAGCCATTGCGGACATGTCTGCACTTGAGAATTTTGCCGAAAATTTACGGCGGCTCTGCCTCGCAAAGGCAGGCAGCATCAGCGCTGCCGCGCGCGGCATGGAAATTGGCCGCTCGCAGATCGAATCCTATCTTCAGGCTCGCCGGGCGCCGGGACGCGCTTCGGTCAAGAAAATCTGTCAGTACCTCGATGTCACCGAGGAAGAAATGTATCAGCGGCCGATCGCCGTCGATCTCGATCACGGCCGTCCTTCGGGCACGCGCGTGCTCTCTGCTGCGCGTGACGCGCTGGAGCCACTGCTCTTTGCCGATCCGGCCGCCGGGATCGCCCCGGGCCTCTACCATGCCTATATGACAATACCGAGTACGCCGGACAGCCTGCTCTGCGCGGTCGTCGTTATTGCCAAACAGGGCAATGCCACCACCTTCCGCCGGCTGACCAATCGGGCCGTCAAGAAGGGCGAATACTGGTCGCGCTTCACCGGCGATCACAAGGGTATCGTCGTCGAGCGGCTGAACTGCCTGTCTTTTGCTGCCGCAAACCAGATCGGCACCCAGGAGCCGACGCTGATGCGTTTGCGCTGGCTGCCCTTCTCCGACAAGCTGCTTGGCGGCCACTCGATGATCTTTACTCCGGCCGGGCCATCATTCAGCGCCGTGGTCATGGTGCCGCTCAACAGCCGCATCAACTTGCGAACCGCACTGCGGCTCGCCAAGGTCTATCGCACGACCGATGAGGCCGTGCCCCGGATCGTCCGGGATATGATTGTTCAGCAGCGCGCCGACTTCATCTCCGCAGTCACGCGCGACCTCACTTAGTTCAGCGACAGTCCCATATCGTGGGTCGCCGCAGCCGGTTCAACGCTGACCCGGTGCGCCTCGATCAATGCCATCGACAAGAGATAGGTCAGCATCGGCTGCTTCGCGCTCCTGCTCTGTGCGATCAGCGTGTTCAGCATGTCGATGGTGTATCCACCGAGGGCATCGTCCAAAGTCAGCTCTTCTTCGGTCTGTACAGTCTTTTTAAGGCCCATTCTGCTTCTCCGGCGGTCCTACCGAATTATTCTCACAGCATGATTGTCATAGTTCTCTTTTTTGGGCTACATAATTCTACGTAAAGACAAAAATAACGAATTTAATTCAGTAATTATCTGTTTTTGACTTCAATTGAAGCAATGCATCACTTTGATGTATCAAAACAATATTTCCGCATTAATTGAATATTTCTGGTTGCTGTTTCATCCTTCGGCCGCGATCAAGGGGATCGTTCATACAACCGTGGAGATGGATCATGCAGAACAAGACGAAGCCGAACCTCAAGGTAACGCCTGTTAAGGCTAAGCCGACGTTTGTCAGCCGCGGCATGATGTTCCGTATTGATTAAGTTCATAAGCGCCTGCTGCGAGCCTCGCCGCAGGCGCATCTGATTCGATGCGTTATCGCTCTTCCCGCACTCTCGTTTTTCATAACGATGGCGACGCCTTCGTCGCCTGCAATTTTCTCACCAAGGCTGTGTTCGAATGCAGCCCTGATCTCCTGGAGTTTCTGCGCGCGCTCGCTTCCTGGAGCGATCGCGCTGCAATCCGCGATCAGGCGCCTGGCTACAGCGACGAAGAACTGGACGAGACGCTCGCCTCGCTGGTCGAGATGTCGGCGCTCATCGAGGAGGGTTCCGCCCTCCACGCGCGCGAAGAGGCCTTCTCCGAAAACTGGAAATGGGGTGTACCGTCGGCGCTGCTGCATTTCTGCGTTCAGGACCCAGAATACATGTCGCTGAACGAGGCGGAGGATCTGCAGCGCACGACGCTTGCCACTGAAGGCGAGATCGCGCTCTACACCCTCAACGCAGACAAGAGCGACGTCATCGCGCTGCCGCGAGCGCTTGGTGGCAACACCTTGCTGCAGCTGATGTCGCGCCGCCGGACGCAGCGCCGGGGCCTGCCGCAGGCCGTGGGTATCGGTGCGCTCTCTGAAGCGCTGTTCGCCGGTCTCGGCATTACCGGCAAGGCGCGCAATGCCGTCGTCGAATTGCCGCTGGGCATGACCCCGTCAGGCGGCGCCCGCAATCCCTATGAAGCCTATGTCTTTGCCCGGAATGTCGAAGGGCTTGAGCCCGGCATCTATCACTATTCAGCGCTGGAGCATTCGCTGGCGCGCGTCTCGGCCGCGACGCCCGCATTGTCGGATCTGGTCGGTGGCCAGGAATGGGCCGATACCATGCCCTGCATGATCGTTCTCGTCGCGCATATGGACCGGACCATGTGGAAATACAGCGATGCGAACGCCTACAGGGTGGTGATGATCGAAGCGGGACATATCGGCCAGAACATCATGCTCGCGGCTACCGCGCATGGCATGACAGCCTGCCCGACAGCCGCACTCAGCCATAGCGCGATCTGCGAATTGCTCGAAATTAGCAATCCGGCCCATGCGCCGATCTATGCCCTTACTCTGGGTTGGCCTGACGCAACGTAAAGACCAAAAAAAGTCGGTTGAATTTTGCAACTCGCGGGTTGCGATATTTGAAATACCCGGCATATTATGGTGAGCAAATCGTTTCTAAATGAGGGATCGCTCACGTGCCGGATCCAGTCGATATCCTAGTCGGTCGCAACGTAAGACAATTGCGTGCCAGACGCCGCGTTTCACAGCTGGAATTGGGTGAGGCCCTCGGCCTGACCTTCCAGCAGATTCAGAAATATGAGAAAGGCACGAACCGCGTTTCCGCGAGTAAGCTGCATCAGATCGCCCAGTTTCTGGGGGTCGAAATCTCAGCCCTTTTCGAAGGTGCCGAAACCAGCCAGCCCGAGAAGATCGAGCTGAGCCCGGAGGCCTATCAGCTGGCGCTGCATTACGACAAGCTCCACTCGCCGGCAGGCAAGGAAGCGGTGAAGACTATCCTGACTTTGATGAGCAATGAGACGGCGGCGTAATCCGCCCCAATCGACCGGCGGATATGGGTCACACCGTTTCCCGGTACTTTAGCCCGCCTCACGGCGGGCTTTCTTTTTCTAGTGCCGCTCGCATTCATGCAGTGCTGTCAGCAGCTCGTCCTGCGTATGGTGGCCGGCGTGATAGAGATCGATCGCGATGCTGGCGATCGACAGTCCTTGCTGGCTGCGGAGCTTGATGTTTCGCTCTGCGCACCACGAGTAAAGCGCGCCGGCGAGGACATCGACATCATCCGCCGGAGCGGACATGGAAAGTGCTGCGGTCATGTGAAATGCCCTTTGGTTCGTTCCCCAATTCTGTTCAGAAGATTGAAGTGATTTAGAGAACTTGCAAGTCCGTTTCAGGGCCTGCGTTAATGCTCGACATATGGGCATTTCATGCCGTCCCAAAACGGCACGGAAACGGCATCCGTGCCGCTATGGAACGCCTTTGACTGATTATAGGACGTGTAGCGAGCGTGCCTCTACGCCGAAAAGCTGCAGCTTGTCAGCCGCTCGCTGAGCGTCCAGAGCCTTTCGGCTGCCTCGGCATCGCAGGCCCACGGCCAGACCCCGACAGGTCCCGTGTGGCCTTCCCCGACCAGTGGAGATATGTCGCAGTCCTCACAATAGACGCCGCCCAGACCGGCGAGCTTCGGGCTGGTTGCGCACCATACCGAGGTGGCCGCACCCTCTTCGACAGTCTTGAAACTGCGCTGGCTCTCTTCGCTGACGTCCATCCCGCCGTCGGCATGGCGGGTGATGCCGAAGGCCTTGAAATCGTCATCGGTCAGATGGCGCACGAGATCCGTGATGATGGCGCCGGGGTGAAGCGAAAACGCGCGGACACCAGATACCTCGCCCCGCTTGTCGAGGCCAAGGGCAAAGAGCGCATTGGCTGTCTTCGACTGGCCATAGGCTTTCCACTTGTCGTATTCGCGGGTCTCGAAGTTCGGATCCGTGAAATCGACCGGTGCAAAGCGGTGACCGCGCGAGGAGACCGCCACGACCCGCGCGCCGTTCGCCTTCGCGAGCGCCGGCCAGAGGCGCGCGGTGAGCTGGAAATGTCCAAGATGGTTGGCGGAGAACTGGACCTCGTAACCACGCCCGTCGCGCGTCAGCGGAGAGGCCATGACGCCGGCGCTGTTGATCAGCATATGCAGCGGTCTGCCACTGGCGACAAAGCCCGCAGCGAAACGGTCGATCGAAGCCGGATCGAGCAGGTCGAGCGGCGCGAGCTCGACCCCTGCGATACCGGCGAGGTTGGCCTCCGCCTTGGCGGGTGACCTGACCGGGACGACGACCGTTGCACCGGCTTCGCTGAGTGCCCGCGTCGTCTCGACGCCGATGCCGGAATAGCCGCCGGTGACGATGGCGATCTTGCCGCCGAGGTCGATCCCGGCCAAGGCGTCTCGCGCTGTCGTCTTGCTACCGAAACCAGAATGGATAGGCTTTTGTTCTGTCGTCATGGACGAACTCCTTTTGAACCACAGCCCGGTATAGATTGCCGAAATGGGATGATCCATGTAAGAAAGTTCCAATTTCTTGCTGGATCGTTCAGAGATGGATCCCCTTTCCGATATCCTTGCGCTGTTGCAGCCAAAAAGCGTCGAGACCTATGGC
The DNA here is from genome assembly GCF_056400165.1 of Rhizobium sp. 01L410. NCBI lineage: Bacteria > Pseudomonadati > Pseudomonadota > Alphaproteobacteria > Hyphomicrobiales > Rhizobiaceae > Rhizobium > Rhizobium sp. 01L410. The sequence goes on along the minus strand of NZ_JBFTST010000003.1, from coordinate 419,841 downwards.
GTCATGGCCGGCGGTGAATGGGCGCTCGACTTTCCGCGCAGCTATGAAGGCATCAAGTTCGGCGCAGTGGCCCGCGGCGGATGTTTTCTAAGGGTCTCCGGCGAACCGGCGCCATTCCGGCTGGAGGAGGGCGATTGCTACCTCTTGACCGGCCAACCCTATTGGCTGGGCAGCGATCTCTCGCTCGCGGGGATCGATGCCCGCACGATCTTTGTCGATCTGAAGACCCGCGTTGCCCGGTATGGCCCTCATGACGATACGTTCCTGGTCGGCGGCCGCCTGATGTTCGATGCCAGTCATCAGATATTGCTGACCGGCGCACTTCCCGCAGTGATGCATATTCCGGCAGCCGCTGATGAAGCCGCCGTGCTGCGCTGGACGCTGAAACAATTGGCGAAGGAACTGACGGAGCTGCGGCCAGGCGGTCTGCTGATGTCAGAGCATCTCGGCCATATCCTCTTCGTCAATGCGTTGCGTCTGCATATGGCGGCAGAGGGTGAGGTGGCGCCGGGTTGGCTGAAGGGGTTGAACGATCCGCGGATCGGCAGGGCGTTGCGGGCCGTGCATGCCGAACCGGCAAGGCGCTGGACGCTGGAGGTTCTGGCGAAAGAGGCCGGGATGTCGAGAACGGCCTTCGCTCTGCATTTCAAAGCCCTGGTCGGCTGGCCGCCGCTCGATTATCTTCTCCGCTGGCGCATGCGGCTGGCGGCCCGCGCGCTGCTGTCGCCGGAGCGCAACCGCTTGTCCGATATCGCGCTATCTGTCGGCTACGAGTCCGAAAGCGCCTTCAGCGCGGCTTTCAAACGCGCCATGGGCTGCGCGCCGAAACACTATCAGGGCAGGGCGAAACAACCTGCATAATACAAAAAAGCCGGTGGGGTTACCACCGGCTTTGTCCTTGTCTTCGCTAAATGCTCGCTCAGCCCTCGAAGAATTCCTTCATCCGGGCAAAGAAGCCCGTCGATTCAGGATTGTTCTCCTTGGAGGAGAGCTGCTCGAATTCCTGCAGCAGCTCGCGCTGGCGCTTGGAGAGCTTCTGAGGCGTCTCGATCTGGATCTGGATGTAGAGATCACCCGTCTGGCTGGAGCGCAGCACCGGCATGCCCTTGGCTTTCAGGCGGAACTGTTTGCCCGCCTGCGTGCCTTCAGGAACGGTAACGCGCGACTTGGTGCCGTCGAGTGTCGCCACATCGAAAGTGCCGCCAAGTGCCGCCGTCGTCATCGAGATCGGTACGGCGCAATAGAGATCGGCTCCATCGCGCTGATAGAACTCATGCGGCTTGACCGACAGGAAGATGTAGAGGTCGCCCGCAGGCCCGCCACGCGTGCCTGCCTCGCCTTCGCCCTGCAGGCGAATGCGGGTGCCGTCTTCGATACCAGCCGGGATGTTGACCGAGAGCGAACGCTCTTCCGTCACGCGGCCCTGGCCATGGCACTTGGTGCATGGGTCGGGAATGATCGTGCCGCGGCCATGACAGGTCGGGCAGGTGCGCTCGATCGAGAAGAAGCCTTGAGCTGCGCGCACACGGCCTGAACCCTGGCAGGTGCCACAGGTCTTCGGCTGCGTACCCGGCTTGGCGCCCGAACCCGAACAGACATCGCAGGTGATCGACGTCGGAACGCGGATCTGCGCCGTCTTGCCGGAGAAGGATTCTTCCAGCGTGATTTCCATGTTGTAGCGAAGGTCGGCGCCGCGCTCGCGGCCACCCGAAGAGCGCTGCCGTCCACGGCCGCCGCCCATCATCTCGCCGAAAATATCCTCGAAGATATCGGAGAAACCACCGCCGCCGGCAAAACCGCCACCGCCGCCGCCGGGTCCCATGCCGCCATGTTCGAAGGCGGCGTGGCCATAGCGATCGTAGGCCGCGCGTTTCTGCGGGTCCTTGAGCGTCTCGTAGGCTTCGTTGATTTCCTTGAACTTGACTTCAGCGCTCTTATCGTCCGGGTTCTTGTCCGGATGATACTTCATGGCCAGCTTGCGGAAGGCGCTTTTCAGCTCTTTCTCATCCGCCGTTTTGGCGACGCCCAGAGTTTCGTAAAAGTCCGCTTTTGCCAATTTAAACCCCGGAAATGGATTTCCGGCTGCCCTCAGGCAGCCGGATCACAGTGTTTAGCATAACCGCTTTGCCGCGGATTACGCGGACTTCTTACGGTCGTCGTCTTTGACTTCTTCGTAGTCGGCATCGACCACGTTGTCATCACCTGCGGAAGCATCAGCCGTGCCCGCTTCGGCCTGCTGCGATTCGTAAATCGCCTGGCCGAGCTTCATGGAAACTTCCATGAGCGTCTGGGTCTTGGCCTTGATGTCTTCGGCATCCGGCTCTGTTGCTTCGATCGAAGACTTCAGCGCGGCGATCGCGTCAGAGATCGCGGTGCGGTCAGCTTCCGAAACCTTGTCACCGTAATCCTTCAGCGACTTCTCGCTGGAGTGAACGAGGCTTTCGGCCTGGTTCTTGGCTTCGACGGCTTCGCGGCGCTTCTTGTCGGCTTCGGCATTAGCCTCAGCATCCTTGACCATCTTCTCGATGTCGGCGTCGGAGAGACCACCAGAGGCCTGGATGCGGATCTGCTGTTCCTTGCCGGTGCCCTTGTCCTTGGCCGAAACCTGCACGATGCCGTTCGCGTCGATGTCGAAGGTGACTTCGATCTGCGGAACGCCACGCGGTGCCGGTGGCAGGCCAACGAGGTCGAACTGACCGAGCAGCTTGTTGTCCTGCGCCATTTCGCGCTCGCCCTGCGAAACGCGGATGGTGACGGCCTGCTGGTTGTCGTCAGCGGTCGAGAAGGTCTGGCTCTTCTTCGTCGGGATCGTGGTGTTACGCTCGATCAGACGGGTGAAGACGCCGCCGAGGGTCTCGATACCGAGAGACAGCGGGGTCACGTCGAGAAGCAGAACGTCCTTGACGTCGCCCTGCAGAACACCGGCCTGGATGGCGGCGCCGAGTGCGACGACTTCATCCGGGTTGACGCCCTTGTGCGGCTCCTTGCCGAACAGCTGCTTGACGACTTCCTGCACCTTCGGCATGCGGCTCATGCCGCCGACGAGAACGACTTCGTCGATCTCGGCAGGGGTGACGCCGGCATCCTTGAGGGCGGCCTTGCACGGTGCGATCGTGCGCTGAACGAGATCGTCGACCAGGCTTTCGAACTTCGCGCGGGTCAGCTTCAGCGTCAGGTGCTTCGGGCCGGAAGCGTCTGCCGTGATGAACGGCAAGTTGATTTCGGTCTGCTGCGAGGACGACAGTTCGATCTTCGCCTTTTCCGCAGCTTCCTTGAGGCGCTGCAGGGCAAGCTTGTCGTTCTTCAGGTCGATGCCCTGATCCTTCTTGAACTCATTGGCAAGATATTCGACGAGACGCATGTCGAAGTCTTCACCACCGAGGAAGGTGTCGCCGTTCGTCGACTTCACTTCGAAGACGCCGTCGCCGATTTCGAGAACCGAGATATCGAAGGTACCGCCACCCAAGTCGTAAACGGCAATCGTCTTGCCGTCCTTCTTGTCGAGACCGTAGGCGAGTGCTGCTGCCGTCGGCTCGTTGATGATGCGCAGTACTTCAAGACCGGCGATGCGGCCGGCATCCTTGGTTGCCTGGCGCTGGGCGTCGTTGAAGTAGGCCGGAACGGTGATGACGGCTTTTTCGACCTTTTCACCGAGGTAGGATTCGGCGGTTTCCTTCATCTTCTGAAGGATCATCGCGGAAATCTGTGCGGGCGAATAGCCCTTGCCCTGAGCTTCGACCCAAGCGTCGCCGTTATCGCCCTTGGCGATATTGAACGGAACGAGGCCCTTGTCCTTTTCGACGGTCGGATCGTCGTAGCGGCGGCCGATCAGGCGCTTCACTGCGAAGAGGGTGTTCGTGGGGTTGGTGACTGCCTGACGCTTTGCCGGCTGGCCGACGAGGCGTTCGCCATCATCGGAGAAAGCCACCATGGAAGGGGTCGTACGCGCGCCTTCCGCATTTTCAATGACCTTCGCGTCCTTGCCGTCCATGACAGCGACGCAGGAATTTGTCGTTCCGAGGTCGATACCGATTACTTTTGCCATGTCATTTACTCCTTGAAGCAAGCTGTCGGAACCCTTGGTTAAGGCATTTCCCTGACAGCCCCTTGGGGGATGGGGGTCTTCGAACTAACGCAATCGTGATTGCGGTGATGCGGCGTATATAAGGAGCGGTTTTCGGGACTGCAAGGCGAGAAATAGCCCGAAATCCAGCAAAACGAGCGTGTTGTCTTCAATTTTTACGGTAGCCGGAAAACAAAGGTTTTTGACTGCACGGCAGCGTAACTGCGCGTTGCAGATCGTCCCTTTGTGCTTCTACTGTCTCATGATCAGATCAAGCAGCGTTGTGCGCCGCGGCTGGCCCTGATGCACCGGCTGCGCCTGGCCGATATCGCCGGGCGGAACCGCGCCGTCATAGCCGTCGTCAGGCCCGACATCGCCGGGAGGAAGAGGACCCTGCTGCACGGGCGCCGGCGGATATTGCTCGGACGAGCCACCACCGAACACACCGGAAATGATGCCGCCGATCGTCGAAGGCTGCTCCTGCATCGGCTGCGGTTCGCCCTGCGCCATCGGCTGGTTGGCGATCGCGTTCGGGTCGGCAACGAACTGGCCGCTGCCGAACAGCGGTGCCGGCGAAAGTCCCTTATGCGCCGCGATCATGAATTCCTGCCAGGCCTTGGCCGGGAGCCCACCGCCCGTTACCTTCTTCATCGGCGTGCCGTCGTCATTGCCGAACCAGACGCCCGTCGTCAGGTTGCTGGTAAAGCCGACGAACAGCGCATCGCGCGAATTCTGCGTCGTTCCCGTCTTGCCGGCCGCCTGCCAGCCGGGAATTTTCGCGCTGCGGCCGGTGCCGAACTCGATTGTGCCCATCATCATCGCGTTCATGTTGGCGGCGATGGCCTCGGAAAGCACACGCGGCGGATTGTCGTAGGTGTTTTCGTAGAGCACCTTGCCTTCGGCCGTCGTCACCCGGCGGATCACATGCGGCGTCGCCTTGTAACCGCCGTTCATGAAGGCGGCATAGGATGCGGTCAGTTCTTCCAGTGTCACTTCGGATGTTCCGAGCGCTATCGACGCATTGGACTGAAGTTCGGTTTCGACGCCCAGCCGGTGTGCCAGCTTGATCACCTGGTCGGGGCCGTCATACATCACGAGCTGGGCTGCAACGGTGTTTAGCGACTTCGCGAGCGCCGTCGCCAGAGTCACTTCGCCGTTATACTTTTTCTCGTAGTTCTCGGGCGTCCAGTTGCCGATGCGGATCGGCGCGTCGTTGAAGACGGAAGCTGGTGTCAGGCCCTTCTCGAGCGCCGCCGCATAAACGAATGGCTTGAAGGAAGAGCCGGGCTGGCGCTTGGCCTTGACCGCGCGGTTGAATTGGCTTTCGGCATAATCCTTGCCGCCGACCAGAGCCCGGATCGCGCCGGTGCCGTCGATCGAAACGAGGGCCGCCTGCGAGGCATCGAGCTTGACGCCCTGCTTCGACAGGATATCGTTCAACGCCTCGTCTGCCTTCTTCTCCAGCCCCTTGTCGATCGTCGTATCGACGATCACGTCTTCCTTGACCGCGCCGCCGATCAGTCCGGGCAGCTCATCCATAACCATGTCGGCGACATACTGCCCAGCGCCCGACCTGTAGCTCTTTGCCTTGGCGGGGGTCTGCGACATCGCCGTCTTGACTTCGTCGTCGGTAATATAGCCCTGGTCGCGCATCGCCTGCAGCACCACCTGGGCGCGGGCATTGGCGGCTTCCGGATCGCGTGCCGGCGACAGCCGTGTCGGCGCCTTCACCAGGCCGGCGAGCAGCGCCGCTTCGCCGAGATTGACGTCACGGGCCGACTTGTTGAAGTAGCGGCGTGCGGCAGCCTCCACGCCATAGGCGTTCGAGCCGAAATAGACGCGGTTCAGATACATCGCAAGGATCTGGTCCTTGGTGTATTTCTGCTCCAGCCAGAAGGAGAGCAGCACTTCCTGCACCTTGCGTTCCAGCGTCCGGTCTGGCGACAGGAAGAGGTTCTTGGCAAGCTGCTGCGTCAATGTCGAGCCGCCCTGGATCGGCTGTCCCGTCAGGTTGTTGACGAAGGCGCGGGCAAGGCCCATCGGATCGACGCCGAAATGCGAATAGAAACGCCGGTCCTCGATCGCCACGATCGCCTGCGGAATGTAAGGCGACATCTGCTCCAGCGGCAGCGCCTCACCGCCGGTGGCACCGCGATTGGCAATCACGCTGCCGTCCACCGAAGTGATCTTGACGTTCGGCGGTCTGTCCGGGATCGACCATGTGCTGGCGCTCGGCATGCGTGAGCCGTAATAGAAGACCAGTCCGGCCACGCCGATACTGACCCAGATGCCGAGCACGATGCACCAGTAGATCAGCCGGCGCAGCATGGCGAAAAGCCCGCCGCCCTCACGCTCAGGCGGCTCGCGCCTTTCGCGGCGCTTGCGTTCAGGCGTGCGGCTGCGCGATGGTTTGGGGGATGGAGCGGAGCTGCGTTTTGCGCCGCGGCGGCCGTCGATACGGTCTTCGTCATCGAGCGCAAAATCGTCTTCGTCGTCCTCACGGCGGTCGCGGCCGCTGAAGGACGGTTCAATTCTGTCGCGTGATCTGCTTTTGCCTGCCATTCCGGACCGGTCGTACCCTTTGCCGCCCGCATTTCATTCGTCACGCGGAGCTACCCGATTGAATTGTAAATACGGCGATTTAAGGGGGCGTTAACATTATTGGATGAAGCCATTTGACGCGGTTCGAGCTCTCGCTTTTGCGCATAGCTGCCATTCGTTGCGAATGTCATGAAACTGACATATATGCCGCCATGTTGCGCCCAAGAAAAAAAGCAATAAGCGTAATGCATAGGCATTTGTCATGAGCATCGATCTCAATAGAATTGAAGAAACCCGTCTGCGGGAAATCTGGAGCGTCCACGATTTCGCCCGGCAGTACCGTCTCACCAAGATGGAAGAGAGCCGGCTGAAGATGCTTCACGGCCCTTTTGCAGCGATGCAGGATCTCGTCGCGGCGCATAAGAGTGTCGTCATCTGGTAATTGGGAACCTTTAGGCGTCCCGGCTGTTTCTTCTGCAGCGGGACAGCCCCTCACGTTCCGCTTAAGGTCGGCCGTCCCCCCTCAATACGTGCCGATCGAAATCAGGCCCGGTGTCTCCTTCGGAGCGCCGGGCTTTTTTCGTTCGGCCTCTTCGGCAAACAGAAAGGGCGGCATCGCTGCCGCCCTTGGGGATCAATTGTTACAATTCGGATCGTCGGGCTGGCAGGCGCCGCGCGGCGGTCTGCGGCGGTCGTTGTCATTGTTATTGACGTCGCCGTGCTGCATGATGCCCCTTAGATTGTCGCGCAGACGCTGGCGGGCGGCATCATTGTTGTTTTCGCGGGCGTCCGGTTGACGGTCGGATTGCGGGCGGCGGTTCCGATCGCCGTCATCCCGTCTGCGGTCGGGGCCGCGGTTGAAATCCGGGCGCGGGTCCCCGCCGCGATCAAAATCCGGGCGGCGATCGAAATCTGGCCTCCGATCAAAATCAGGGCGCCAGTCAAAGTCCGGACGGCGATCGAAATCGGGACGCCTGTCGAAATCCGGGCGGCGGTCAAAGTCGCGGGGCGGCGGCGGACGGTAGAATTCCGGGCCGCGGCGCCAGCGGTCACGGTCGCGGTAGAAATCGCGGTTGCGATAGTAGCGGTCCCAATAGTTGCCGACGCTGAAGACCACGGTCGGAATGCCGAGCGGTCGGTAATATTCCGGCCCCACATAGACGCGGCGGCTCTGATAGAGCGCCTGGACATAGCGGCCAGCGACCCAGCCGCGTCCGCCGTAGAACTCGACGTCGCACCACGGCACATCGGCAAGGCAGCCATGGATTTCAACGGATTCGCCAGCCGGGATGACGGCGACTGCCGGATAGCCGGTGCTCGGCCCGGCCCGCATGTTGACGTTGGCAGTCGCATAGCCTTCGGCGGCTTGTGCGATCGCCGGGGCAAGTAGAAGCAGGCTCATTGCCGCGATCCTGAGAAGCGTGTTTCGCACGTTTCAACTCCCTATTGGGCGCGGCAAAGCCGACGCCTATATGTTCTGCAGCCGGCTTCGGGCCGGCATCAGACAAAGCTAGAGCGCTTGCCGGCTTTTATGAGGCGGCGTGCATTCACGTTGTCTTTCAAAGGCTTGTAATGTGTTTCCGATGAATGCAGCTTGAACGGCGGGGCAAAATCGCGGCGTCTTGAAAAGCGGCGTGCGAATGCCGATATGGGGTCCAAGAGATCGCGGCCTGGACGCTGCGAAGGCACGAGATGCCTGAAGCGTTCTGATCCGAGGGCGAAACGGCTTAATGGTTTGTTAACCTTTCCGGATCAGTCTGGCTGCAATATCTGCTTCCTCCTTGACCACGGATGTACTGGCACCGAAGCGAAGCAGATGACGAAAGGCCGGTTCTTGCCGGCCTTTTTGTCTGTCTGGATGGCGCGCGCTCTTTCGAGCTGCGCGCCTTTTCTGTCTTAAGCCAGTGCTTCCAGGATGCGCACCCAGGAGCGGATGCCCTTGTGGTAGGAGGCAAGCTCGTACTTTTCGTTCGGCGAGTGGATTCGGTCATCGGCAAGGCCGAAGCCGACCAGCAGCGATTCCATCCCGAGCATCTTCTGGAAATCACCGACGATCGGGATCGACCCGCCCATGCCGATGACGACAGCCGGCTTCGGCCACTCGTCGGACAGCGCGTTCTTTGCCTTGGTGATGACAGGCGAATCATAGGACAGATGGATTGCCGGAGAGGCGCCATGGGCGTGAAACTCGACCGAGCAGTCGGCCGGGATCTTCGAGCGGATATAGGCGCGGAATGTCTCGCGAATGGCGGCCGGATCCTGCTTGCCGACAAGCCGGAAGGAGATCTTGGCAGAAGCCTTGGCGGCGATGACGGTCTTGAAGCCTTCGCCGGTGTAGCCGCCCCAGATGCCGTTGACCTCAGCCGTCGGCCGCGCCCAGGTGAGCTCCAGAACCGAACGGCCTTTTTCACCCGATGGTACGGAAAGGCCGACCTGGCCGAGGAAGCTCTCGGATGTCTGTCCGAGCTTGTCCCATGACGACTTGATATTCTCGGGTGTTTCCTCGACGCCCTCGTAGAAATTCTCGAGCGTGATGCGGCCGGTCTGGTCATGCAGACCGGCCAGCGCTTCCGTCAGGATATGGATCGGGTTGGCGGCAGCACCTCCGAACAGGCCGGAATGCAGGTCGCGGTCGGCGGCAGTGATGACGACTTCTTCGCCGACGAGGCCGCGCAGCGCCGCCGCGATCGCCGGTGTCTCGTGGTCCCACATGCTGGTGTCGCAGACCAGCGCGTAGTCCGCCTTCAGTTCCGCGGCATTGGCCTCCAGGAACGGCTTCAGCGACGGCGAACCGGATTCTTCTTCGCCTTCGAACAGGATGGTGACGCGGCAGGGCAGCGCACCGTTGATTTCCTTGTAGGCGCGGCAGGCCTCGACGAAGGTCATCAGCTGACCCTTGTCGTCGGCGGTACCGCGGCCGGTCAGGATCTTGCGGCCGTTGCCGGCATCCTTGATCGCCGGTTCGAAGGGATCGTTTTCCCAGAGCTCGATCGGATCGACCGGCTGCACGTCATAGTGACCGTAGAACAGCACATGCGGAGCGTCCGGCGTGGCGCCGGGATGATGAGCGACCACCATCGGATGGCCGGGCGTGTCGCGCACCGAGGCCTCGAAGCCGAGCATCTTGAGATAGGCGACGAGCCATTCCGCCGCCTTGCGGCAATCGGCCTTGAAAGCCGGATCCGTCGAGATCGATTTGATGCGCAGCAGTTCAAACAGCTTGTCGAGGCTTGAATTGAGATTCTGGTCGGCGCGCGAAAGCACCGGTGTGACGTCAGTCATTTCCGACTCCTCTTGAAATTCCGGCCGGACGATAGACCAAAGGCCAGCGGGTTTCGAGGAGAAAAACCTATGTCGTTCAGCGGCCGCTTCTCGCAGGTCCGGCGAGTGTCCCGCTTTGGTGATGTGTAATAAATGGAGAGAAAGAAATCACTAATGCAATTTACGGTTATTTAGCAAACACTAAATAGCTTGGCTGAAAACGCGGTGAGGTGACCAATGTTTTCAGTGATTGCTTGCGTCAGGGACTATCACGATTGGCGCCTTGTCGGGGCGGCCGCCATTGTCTGCCTCGTCGGCAGCCTGGCCACCATGCTGCTGCTCTCGCGCGCTCAGGAGTGCGACGCAGGGCAGCGGCGTTTGTGGATCGCCGCCTCGGCTTTTGCCTGCGGCATCGGTATATGGGCAACGCATTTCATTGCCATGCTTGCCTATGATGGAGGCCTGCCGATCAGCTACGGGCTTGGTCTCACCGGTCTCTCGGTCGTGCTGGCGATCGCCGGATCCTGGGGCGCGATCCTCGTCGCTTCGGAAGGGACAAGCGGCTACTCCTTCGCCTCAGGCGGTGTGCTGATGGCGCTGGCGATTGCCACCATGCATCTGACGGGCATGCAGGCGATCGAAGCGCAGGCAACGATCGAATACGATCCCTATGTCACGCTCGCCGCCGTCGTTACCGGTGCCGGCCTGGCGACACTGTCTTTCCTGACCTTTTTCAAGCTGACGGGCGCGAAGCGCATTGTCATCTCGTCACTGATTTTCGTGCTGTCGATCTGCGCACTGCACTTCACCTCGATGAGCAGCATCGTCCTTGTTCCCGATCCGGCCAAGGACGTTGCCCAAATGACGATCGCAACCGATGTCCTGGCAGCCATCATCATGGCTGTATCGACCGGGCTGATCCTCGTCGCGCTCGGTGCGGTCTTCCTCGAAAGCCACCTCACCGACCTGCGCGGCCTCGCCAACGCCTCGCTTGAAGGCCTGCTGATCCTGCGCGACGGCCGGATCATCGATGCCAATGAGCGGTTCCAGGAGATGTCCGGCTGGAAATTCGCCGAGCTTCAGGGAAATGTCCCCGATGTGGTCTTGATCTCCCATAGCGCCGACGGCGAAGGGCATCGCGAGATGCTGCTGATCGCCCGCGACGAAACCGAAATATCCGTCGAGGTGGTGGCCAAGAAGATCGTCTATCGCGGACGCGGCTGCGAGGTGCTGGTGATCCGCGACCTCACGGAACGCAAGCGGGCCGAAGAGATGATCGAGCATCTCGCCCATCATGACGTGCTGACCGACCTGCCGAACCGCTCGCTGTTCGATACCCGTATCCGCCAGGCACTGCAGATCGCCCACCGCAAACGCAGCCAGGTGGCGGTCTTCTGCCTCGACCTCGATCGGTTCAAGGCGGTCAACGATATCTTCGGCCACGCAGAGGGTGACCGCATCCTGTGCAAGGTCGCCGCGATCCTCAAGCGTTGCGCCGCCGATGGCGAAACGGTGGCACGCCTTGGCGGCGACGAGTTCGCGATCATCCAGCCCGGAAAGCAGCCGGAGGCCGCCCGCAGGCTGGCGGCCCGCATCCTCGATGAATTCGCTGCCGGAATGGACACGACGCGCGATCCGACTGCGGTCGGCGTCAGCATCGGGATCTCGCTCTTCCCCTCCGACGGAACGACTGCGGAAGATCTCTGCAACAATGCGGATACGGCGCTCTATCGCGTCAAGCATGCAGGCCGCGGCAGCGCCTGCTTCTTCGATGCGGAGATGGACGAGGCGGTGCGTGCCCGACGTCAGATCGAGAACGATCTGCGCCACGCGATCATCCGCAATCAGATCCATGTGAGCTACCAGCCGATCCTCGACACCAGGACAGGTGAAATCAACGGCTACGAGGCGCTGATGCGCTGGAACCGGCCTGGCCATGGTATGAGCGAACCCAATATCTTCATCCCGATCGCCGAGGAGAGCGGCACGATCGTCCAGCTTGGCGAATGGGTGCTGCGGCAGGCCTGTATGGAGGCGGCGCGCTGGCCGGATCCGCTATCCATAGCCGTCAATGTTTCGCCGGTGCAGTTCATGCTGCCCAATCTCTACGATCAGATAGCCGGCATTTTAACGGAAACCGGGCTTGCCCCCGCCAGGCTGGAGCTGGAGATCACGGAGGCCGCACTGGTGCGCGATCGTACGCGTGTCATGGCAACGCTGGTCAGGTTGCGCGAACTCGGCGTCAGGATCGTCATGGACGATTTCGGAACCGGCTTCTCGTCACTGAGCAACCTCAGGACTTTCCCCTTCGACAAGATCAAGGTTGATCGCAGCTTTACCGGCGCTCTTGAACATGACGCCGCGGCGCGCTCGATCGTCCGTGCGATCATCGGCCTCGGTCATAGCCTCGGAATGCCCGTTGTAACGGAAGGCGTCGAAACCGAAGTGCAGCGCCAGATCGTCATGGACGAAGGCTGCGCGCAGGTGCAGGGGCTGTTGCTTGGCAAGCCGGATATCGAACCCAGCATCAAGGCAGCGGCGCGCGAGAGCTTCCTCTCCGCCCAGACGGGAACCGAGGTGCTGAAAATTCACCGCACGGCTACGCGCCAGGCATGACACTCAGATCTTCTTGGCGTTCTCCAGAAGCCGGCGGATATATTCGAGCATCAGCTCGCGCTCGAAGGTCTTGAAGCCGTCGAACAGCGCCAGATCCGCTTCGCGGGCCGTATCGACCGCCTCGTCCCGCATCGCCTGGGCTTTGGGCGTTAGGAATATCAGCTGAGCCCGCTTGTCGGAGGGATGCGGGCGGCGCTCGATCAGCCCGTCGCGGACCATGCGCGACAGCGTATTGGCCATCGTTGCCTGCTCGATATCGACCCGCTCAAGAAGCTTTTTCTGCGTCAGGCCATCCTCGGCCCACAGTTCGAGCAGGATCGGAAACTGGCCGGGAGAAAAGCCGAGACGCCCCGCGCGCTGCTGCAGCGAGCGGGCGAAACCCTTCGCCAGCTGGCTGGCAAGGTAGGCTCCCGAATCCATGCGATTAAATCCCATGATTGTAGTTAGGCCCAAAAGCGCGGCTGAAACAATGCAACAAATCGCATGCGATGGATCAAAAGATGCCTTTTTGCTTCAGATTTATCCATTGATGCAGAAAACAAAGCCGCCATGGTCTGGAGGTTGACCATGGCAGCTCAAAAATGGGGACAAAGGCCCGGAGAGGGGAATGAGGCCTTTGTCCAAGTCTGATGCGGCGGGGGACAAGCCGGGTATCAGACCCGCGGCGCGATCAAACGCCGGTGACTTTGATTTGTGATCTGGAATGTGGTTTTTCAAGGGAACGCGAATAAGCCGCCGATTACAAATTGGTAACAGTTCGGTGAAGGGGTGAATCCCGGATGCCACAGAACTTTATATGGATTTCGCGATGCCTCCACGCTATCCATGCTGCCATGAAAAAAGGCGATCATCTCTTCCTCGTAGACGGCTCCGGCTTCATCTTTCGCGCATTCCACGCGCTGCCGCCGCTGACCCGCAAATCCGACGGTTTGCCGGTTGGCGCCGTCTCCGGTTTCTGCAACATGTTGTGGAAGCTCCTGACCGACGCGCGCGACACCTCGGTGGGGGTAACGCCGACGCATCTGGCGGTTATCTTCGACTATTCCTCGAAGACCTTCCGCAAGGATCTCTACGACGCCTACAAGGCGAACCGCTCGGCGCCGCCTGAGGAGCTGATCCCGCAATTCGGCTTGATCCGCCAGGCAACACGCGCCTTCAACCTCCCCTGCATCGAGACAGAAGGTTTCGAGGCTGACGACATCATCGCCACCTATGCCCGCCAGGCCGAAGCCACGGGCGCCGATGTGACAATCGTCTCCTCGGACAAGGACTTGATGCAGCTGGTGACGCCGAATGTCCATATGTATGACAGCATGAAGGACAAGCAGATCGGCATCCCTGACGTCATCGAGAAATGGGGCGTGCCGCCGGAGAAGATGATCGACCTGCAGGCGATGACCGGCGATTCGGTCGACAACGTCCCGGGCATTCCCGGCATCGGCCCGAAGACTGCAGCGCAGCTGCTGGCCGAATATGGCGATCTGGATACGCTTCTGGAGCGTGCTCACGAGATCAAGCAGGAAAAACGCCGCCAGACGATCATGGAGAACGCCGACAAGGCGCGTCTTTCGAGGGAGCTCGTGCGGCTGCGTCTCGACGTTCCGTTGGAGCTCAAGGTCGAGGATCTGGTGCTTGAGCCGCAGAACGGTCCGAAGCTCATCGGCTTCCTGAAGACCATGCAATTCACGACCCTGACGCGCCGCGTCGCCGAAGCCTGCGATTGCGATGCCAATGCCATCGAGCCGGCAGAAGTGGCCGTCGAATGGGGAGCCGCAGCGCACGGCCCGGATCTCGATGTGGCTGAGCCCGCCCCGGTTGCCGGCGGTATTCCGGATGTAGCCGGTGCCTCCGTTCCGGTCCCGGAAAAAGCCAGGGCCGGTGCGGTCGAGGGTGCCTTCGTTGCTGCCGATCTTGCCAAGCAGCGCGCCGAAGCCTTCGCTGCCTTGCCGTTCGACCATTCGGCTTATGTGACGGTCCGTGATGTCGCGACGCTCGATCAGTGGATCGCCGCTGCGCGCGATACCGGCCTTGTCGCCTTCGATACCGAAACGACGTCGCTTGATGCGATGCAGGCCGAGCTCGTCGGCTTTTCGCTGGCGCTTGCCGACAATTCGAAGAGTCCGGCGGGCGTATCGATCCGTGCCGCCTATGTGCCGATCGGACACAAGACCGGCGTCGGCGATCTGCTCGGTGGCGGGTTGGCTGAAAACCAGATTCCGATGCGCGATGCGCTGCCGCGGCTGAAGGCGCTGCTGGAGGACGAATCGGTTCTGAAGGTGGCTCAGAACCTCAAATACGATTACCTGCTGATGAAGCGCTACGGCGTCGAGACGAAGAACTTCGACGACACGATGCTGATTTCCTACGTCCTTGACGCCGGCACCGGGGCCCACGGCATGGATCCGCTGTCTGAGAAGTTCCTCGGCCACAAGCCGATCGCCTACAAGGACGTCGCCGGAAGCGGCAAGTCGAACGTCACCTTCGATCTCGTCGATATCACCAGGGCAACGCATTATGCCGCCGAAGACGCGGATGTCACCCTGCGCCTGTGGATGGTTCTGAAGCCGCGGCTCGCCGCCGCCAAGCTGACGACGATCTACGAGCGTCTGGAGCGTCCGCTCCTGCCCGTTCTCGCCCATATGGAAGAGCGCGGCATCACCGTCGACCGTCAGATTCTCTCGCGCCTCTCGGGCGAGCTGGCGCAGGGCGCTGCACGCCTCGAGGACGAAGTTTATACGCTGGCGGGCGAGCGCTTCAACATCGGTTCGCCGAAGCAGCTGGGCGATATCCTGTTCGGCAAGATGGGCCTCGAAGGCGGCACGAAGACCAAGACCGGCCAGTGGTCGACATCGGCAAGCGTTCTCGAAGACTTGGCCGCGGCCGGCTTCGAGCTGCCGCGCAAGATCGTCGACTGGCGCCAGCTGACCAAGCTGAAGTCCACGTATACCGACGCGCTTCCGGGATACGTGCATCCGCAGACCAAGCGGGTTCATACGTCCTATTCGCTGGCCTCCACCACGACCGGCCGCCTTTCGTCGTCGGAGCCGAACCTTCAGAATATTCCGGTCCGCTCTGCCGAAGGTCGCAAGATCCGCACGGCCTTCATCTCGACGCCGGGACACAAGCTGATCTCGGCCGACTACAGCCAGATCGAACTGCGCGTGCTGGCCCATGTCGCCGATATCCCGCAGCTGACCCAGGCCTTCGCCGACGGCGTCGATATTCATGCCATGACCGCCTCCGAGATGTTCGGCGTTCCTGTCGAGGGCATGCCGAGCGATGTCCGCCGCCGCGCCAAGGCGATCAATTTCGGCATCATCTACGGCATCTCGGCCTTCGGCCTCGCCAATCAGTTGTCGATCGAGCGTTCCGAGGCGGGCGACTACATCAAGAAGTATTTCGAGCGCTTCCCCGGCATCCGTGACTACATGGACAGCCGCAAGCAGATGGCCCGCGAGAAGGGCTATGTCGAAACCATCTTCGGCCGGCGAATCAACTATCCGGAAATCCGCTCGTCCAATCCGTCGGTGCGCGCCTTCAACGAGCGCGCTGCGATCAACGCGCCGATCCAGGGCTCGGCGGCCGATGTCATTCGCCGCGCGATGATCAAGATGGAACCGGCGCTTGCCGAGGCCGGTCTGGCCGATCGTGTGCGCATGCTGCTGCAGGTGCACGACGAACTGATCTTTGAAGTCGAGGACGCCGACGTCGAGAAGGCCATGCCGACCATCGTCTCCGTCATGGAGAACGCCACCATGCCGGCGTTGGAAATGCGCGTTCCGCTCAAGGTTGATGCGCGCGCGGCTAGCAACTGGGACGAAGCGCACTGAGCGCTTCGTCCGATATTTGCAAAGATTTTTCTTAAAGATCCAAGTCTTTGATTCCGTTTGATTTACGGCAAAATACCCGTGGCATTTTAACGCGGAAGGAAGGAACTTATTAACCTTCCTTTTCTAATCCGTTCAGGTCGGTAATTTGAGTGAGCAGCAGGTCGCATGCGTTTTCCCAGAACGAACTTGACGGATGCCGCGGAGATTTCTGCGGAAGTTGACGTGCATCAGGATGAAGACGGCACAGGCGAGCGCCCGGCGCCGCCGATCTGGCAGAGCAATTTTTCGCTGGCGCCGAATGTCCGGTTCACCCGTACGCCGGAGAACCTGCTGCGCCGCACCCCGCCTGAAATTCCGCAGCTGGATGAGCCTGTAGAGGTCGTCGTCGCCGAAGCGGCGCAGGCCGTGGAAAGCCGTACGCCGATCGTCGTCGATGTCCCCTTCGACGCGCACGCCCCGCAGCCCGCGCCAGCCGTCCGCGTCCCGCTCCCGCCCGTGACCCGCATGGCGGCACAGCCTGTCGTCAGGCCACCGTTGCTGCCCATCGTCCGCACGCCGGTCCAGCCCGCTGCACCCGTCCACGTCCCGTCTTTGCCGGAAGCGCCTGTGGCGGCAGAGCCGTATCATGCTGCCGGTGAGCTTGCCTCGATTTCGGACTTCGCCTTCTGGGAGGTCATGGCCTTCGAAGAGGGCGCTGCACCTGCCGCGCCGCAGTTCCACCCGGTTCCGATGCCGAAGGTGGAGGTATCCGCCGAATCGATCATCGCCAATTTCCGCGTCATGGAATGGCACCCGCACCGGCGCATGGAGGCGGCATCCGCCGATGCTCCAGCTGCGATCGCACCGGCGCCGATCGCGGCACCGGCGCCCGCTGCGCCAGCCCCCGTGGCCGCCCCGCCCCCGGCAAAGCCGGTTCAAGCGGCGGCACCCGTGCCGCAGCCGGCACCGGTAGAAGCCCGCACGCAGCCGATCGCACCGATCCCGGTCCGCACACCCGCCGTCGCCCCGGTGACGATGCCGGCGCCGCGTCTGACCGCTGCAAAGCCTGCTGCCGCGAAGGTCGATGCATCCGGCTACGAATTCCCGCCGAACGAGTTGCTGCAGCAGCCGCCGGAGCGGCTGGGCGAAATCATGACCCAGGAAGCGCTCGAGCAGAACGCCGGCCTCCTCGAAAGCGTACTCGAAGATTTCGGCATCAAGGGCGAGATCATCCATGTCCGTCCCGGCCCGGTCGTCACCCTCTATGAATTCGAACCGGCGCCCGGCGTGAAGTCATCGCGTGTCATCGGCCTTGCCGACGATATCGCCCGCTCGATGTCGGCTCTTTCGGCTCGCGTTGCCGTGGTGCCCGGGCGCAACGTCATCGGTATCGAACTGCCGAACCAGACCCGCGAAACGGTCTATTTCCGCGAGATGATCGAAAGCCAGGATTTCGCCAAGAGCAGCTACAAGCTGGCACTCGGCCTCGGCAAGACGATCGGCGGCGAACCGGTGATCGCCGAACTTGCGAAGATGCCGCATCTGCTTGTTGCCGGCACCACCGGTTCAGGCAAGTCCGTTGCCATCAACACGATGATTCTGTCGTTGCTCTACCGCATGTCGCCGGAGCAGTGCCGCCTGATCATGGTCGATCCGAAGATGCTGGAGCTGTCCGTCTATGACGGCATTCCGCACCTGCTGACCCCCGTCGTCACCGATCCCAAGAAGGCCGTGATGGCGCTGAAATGGGCGGTCCGCGAGATGGAAGAGCGCTATCGCAAGATGTCGCGTCTTGGTGTCCGCAATATCGACGGCTATAATGGCCGCGTGGCGCAGGCCCGCGAAAAGGACGAGACCATCCACATCATGGTCCCGGTCGGCTTCGACAAGGGCACTGGCGCGCCGATCGAGGAACAGCAGGAACTCGACCTGACGCCGATGCCTTACATCGTCGTCATCGTCGACGAGATGGCCGACCTGATGATGGTCGCCGGCAAGGATATCGAAGGCGCGATCCAGCGTCTGGCGCAGATGGCGCGTGCCGCCGGTATCCACCTGATCATGGCAACGCAGCGCCCCTCGGTCGATGTCATCACCGGTACGATCAAGGCGAACTTCCCGACCCGTATCTCCTTCCAGGTGACGTCGAAGATCGACAGCCGCACCATTCTCGGCGAGCAGGGTGCAGAGCAGCTGCTCGGCCAGGGCGACATGCTGCACATGCAGGGCGGCGGCCGCATCGCCCGCGTCCACGGTCCCTTCGTCTCCGATCTCGAGGTCGAAAAGGTCGTGGCACACCTGAAGACGCAGGGCCGTCCGGAATATCTGGATACGGTCACGGCGGGCGACGAAGAAGAAGAGGAAGCCGAAGACAGCGCCGTCTTCGACAAGAGCGCCATGGGCGCCGAGGATGGCGACGAGCTCTATCAGCAGGCGGTCAAGGTCGTACTGCGTGACAAGAAGTGCTCGACCTCCTACATCCAGCGCCGCCTCGGCATCGGCTACAACCGCGCCGCATCGCTGGTGGAACGCATGGAAAAGGAAGGCCTCGTCGGCCCGGCAAACCATGTCGGCAAGCGTGAAATCGTCTCGGCGCGGGGCGAGGGCGAGTAGGTATGCGGCTGCAGCGCCGGTTTAACGGCGCTGCAATTCAGCGAGGCGCACCGTCTCGCGGACAAACTCCGTCTTTCCGCCGGTATAATAACCCCAGTCGTCATTTGCCTCGCCCATCAGCCGCAGCTTCAGCGCGGCATAGGCGGCTGCCCTTTCGGGGTGCGCGCTGAGATAATTGCGAAACAGGATGCGGTCGCGCAGCACGTGGTTCTCCAACGTGCAGAGATAGAGCCGCGCCCCATAGGAGCCTCGGCCGCTGGTGAAGGTCCAGCTCTGATCGTCGTATTTGTCGCCGTGATAAGTGTAACCGGGCACCGCCTGCATCCGCTCCACGGCCGTGGCAACAATCTCCAGATCTGCAAAGGCCGCATGCAGATCGATCTTCGGCTTTGCCGCCAATCCGGGAACGGATGTGCTGCCGACATGGTGGAACACCGGTGCCAGCCCGGCGAACACCGGCGCGAGTTCACCGCATACCTGCGCAAAGAGATCCGGCCAGCTGTCATCGTAGGGAACAACGACGATGGCCATGGCGTCTCCTTCGATCAGGCGACTTCCGCGAGGAAGCCGTTCAGCGTATCGACGATCTTGCGTTCGGCCTCGGCCAGCGTCCCGCTATTGTCGAGATCGGTGACGTCGTAGTCGCCGCGAACCGTCAGCGAGCCGCGGGCGAGACGGGCCATGATGTCTTCATGGGTTTCGCGGCCGCGGGCCTCGAGGCGGCCCGCGAGCACTTCCGGCCGGGCCGTGACGTTGATCACCTTGAGACGCGGGAAGGCGGCCTGGAAGTGGTGCAAGGCTGAGCGTGATCCGTTGGCGATGACCAGGTGTCCCTTGCCGAGCGCCACTGAGACCTCGGCCGGAATGCCGTATTTCAGGCCATGCGCTTCCCACCAGACGGCGAAGCTGCCGGATTGCTCCATCGAGGCAAAGCCGGCATCCGATACCGAGAGATGGTCCTCGCCGCCGGCATCGCCATCACGGGTGATGACGCGGCGGACGAAATGCACGTCGGGACGGCTGCCGAAATGCTGGGCAGCGACGGCGATCAGCGTATCCTTGCCGGCGCCGCTCGGCCCGACAACGACGACCATGATGCCGCGTTCGCTGCCGGGAACGGCGTGGGGTTCGTGCGACGGGATCATGCGACACGGCGTCCTTCGCGCCAGACGGAACGGGTGACCGGCACGCCTTCGTCACGGAAGACGCGCACCAGATCGGCGCGCAGCCCGGTGGCGATCCGGCCGCGATCGTCGAGGCTGACGGTGCGGGCCGGCGTCGAGGTGACCATAGCAATTGCCTTCGGCAGCGAAATGGACTCGACCTCATCGGCGATGATGAAGGGCGCATAGAGCATGCTGAGCGGCACGTAGTCGGAGGAAAGCACATCCAGCACGCCGCGCTCGGCGAGATCGCGGGCGGCGATATTGCCGGAATGCGACTTGCCACGCACGATGTTCGGCGCACCCATCAGCACGCTCATGCCGTGCTCGTGCGATGCCTTGGCGGCGTCGAAGCTCGTCGGGAACTCGGCAAGGCGCACGCCGTTCTCGATCGCCTCGTCCACATGATCGAGCGTTGCGTCGTCGTGACTGGCAATCGTGATGCCGCGTTCCTTGCAGATCTTGGAAATGGCGATGCGGTGGGGAGTAGAGTTGCGGGCGGATTCGGCAAGCCGCTTCTCGATAAACTTGGCAAATACCTCGTCGGAGAGGCCGCGCTTCTTCTGATAGTAGAAGATGTACTGGTCCATGGTCTGGAACTGCCGCTGGCCGGGAGCGTGGTCCATCAGCGAGACGAGCCGGACATAGGGGTCGTTCTCGAAGTCGGCGAAATGCTCCATGACGTTGTCGGCTGAAACCTCACAGCGCAGATGCAGCAGATGCTCGGCCCGCAGGCGGCCTTCCTGCTCGGCCTTCTGGATGGCGTCGGCCATGTCGCGCATCTCGCCGCGATCGAAGCCGCCATCCTCGTCCGCGCCCATGCGCAAGCAGTCGAAGACGGTGGTGATGCCGGAGGTGACGATCTGCGCATCGTGCGCCTGGATCGCTGCCGTCTTGTGCCAGCGCAGGCCGGGGCGTGGCGAGTAATGGCCTTCCAGATGGTCGGTATGCAGTTCGACGAGACCGGGAAGCAGGTAGTCGCCCTCGAAATCCTCGCCATGGGCCGAGTTGCCCTCGGAAATGTCGGCGATCTTCCCATCGCGGATCAGCAGCGAGCCGTGAAGGATGTCATCCTCGAGAATGATGCGGGCGTTGGAAAGCACGGTCTCTTTTGTCATTGCATCGTCTTTCAGCGTTTGGTGCCGGTAAGCGGCAAAAGGCTATGAACCTTGAAATCGGCGCCGCGTGTCTCCTCGGTGAAGACGGCGATGCCGGAAATGGGAAGCGGGCGGCCGGTGAAAGCGCCAAAACGCCGCTCCAGGATCGATTTCATCAGCGCCGAGCGCTCGTCGGGAACCTGGCCGGTCAATGTCATGTGGAAGCCGAAATCGTCCATGACATAGGGATAGCCCCAGCGCATCAGATTGGCTCTCTGGCTTTCCGTCAGCTTCTCCGGCTTGCGCCTGGCAATATCGGCCTCGGACAGGGCGGCACGCAGCGGCTCGAAGGACCTTACCACGCTTGCGGCAAAATCCTGAAGCGGCGGATGCAGCGAACCGGGTACGAGTGCGAAGAACCGGCCAAGCTGGCCGAGCACCAGTTCGGGAATTTCGAAGGCCGGAGTGCGGGCCGCGAAGTCCTCGACCACGGCCATCAGGTCGCTCTCGGTCACCGAGGAGGCAAGCGCGAATGGCGCCTTGATCGTCGCGTGGAAGCCGTAGCGGCGTGGATCTGCGGTCAGTGTCAGCTGCTCTTCGGCAGGAAGCCCCGCCTCTTCGGGAGCCGGGTAAGTTTCGCCGGAAAACGCATCGCGGCCGAGCCATTCGGCAGCCGCCCGCGTCAGGAAATCATCCTGCGGCGGCGTGAAATAGAGAGCGTATCGCAAAGGTCTTGTCCCGGGAAAACGTCAGAAACAGGGGTCGCAATGTCAGTGATTTGACCGCGGACTGCAAGCTCGTTCCCGGCTAAAAGATTTCCGTGACAGAATGATGATGACGCCGTGGCGCCATCATCTTTTTAATGTGTCTTGCTGCCCATCAGCCGGTGGCGAAGCGCGTTAGAGGCCATGTCGAACAGGAAGACGACGATCAGGATCAGGATGACCATATAAGCGACGTTCTCCCAGTTGGAGTTCGTGCGCATCGCTTCCCAGAGCTTCAGGCCGATGCCGCCGGCACCGACGGCGCCGATGATCGTCGCGCCGCGAACATTCGATTCCCACTGGTAGAGCGTCTGGCTGACGATGACGGGGACGATCTGCGGGATGATGCCGTAGCGATGAACGAGCATGGTCGAGGCACCCGTCGACTTGATGCCTTCGCGCGGCTTGTTGTCGATATTCTCGAGGCCTTCCGAATAGAGCTTTCCGAGCGTTCCCGTCTCCGTCAGGAAGATGGCGCCGGAACCGGCAAGCGGCCCGGGGCCGAAAGCACGGGTCAGGAACAGCGCCCAGATCAGCATGTCGACCGAGCGCAGGAAATCGAAGAAGCGCTTCAGCACTTGGTTCAGCAGCCGGTTCGGCGTGATGTTGCGCGCCGCCAGGAAAGCCAGCGGGAACGCCACCAGCGAGCCGAGCAGCGTGCCGAGGAAGGCCATGACGATGGTCTGGAAAAGCTTGGTCCAGACATCGCCGTGCTGCCAGGCAGAATTGTTCCAGATATTGTCGAAGGCAAGCGAGATGTTCGAGTGGCTGGGGTCGAGGCGGGGGCCCGAAACGATCAGGCTCAGAACTTCGCCGGCCGGCTTGTCAAAGAAAGGAGAATGCGTGTCGAAGACGAAATTCGCCCAGCCGAGGAAGCGCTTTCGCACCTTCACGCGGTCGGAGGCGATGCTGACGTCACCGGCAAAGCCGAGATCGGCAAGCACGTTGTCGTCATAGACGGTCATCCACGAGGGAACTTCGCCGACGACCTTCGGGGCGCCTGAAGAGAGATCGACGGGAACGCTGATGCCATGGGCGTTGACTGTCGTCATCGCCTTGGTGACCACGACCGTGCGGTTGGTGCCGCTGACGAAAACCGTGACGCTGCCGGGCTCGTTCTTCACCCAATCCGGATGCGGGTCGTCGCCGAGCGGCGAGAAGCGCGGGTAGCGCGTCTCGATCGAGCCGTCCTCTTGAATGCGGAATTCGGGCTGTACGTCATAGCTCACCCACTGGCTGAGATAGATGCCGACGCGCTCCCAATGGGCTTCGGCGAGTAGCTTCGGCAGGTCGAAGAACCAGACGGCGTAGAGACCATAGAGCAGCGTCGCGATCACGATCAGCAGGGCGCCGAACCGCTGGCGGAACGAGCGGTGGAAATATTCGGGATAGCGCGCCTCGATCTCGTGCATCCGGTTTGCGTCAATCACCGTCATGGCGGGCCTCAATGTTGCAGAAGGAAAGCGTGCTCGCCGACCAGACGGCGGCGCAGCCATGCGGAGAACTGATCAACGGCAACGATCGTCACGAAGAGCAACAGCACGAGAGCCACCGTCTTGGCGCCGAAGCCGCGCGAGATGGAAAGCTTCAGCTCCTCGCCGATGCCACCGCCGCCGACTGCGCCGATGATGGTCGAGGCGCGCACGTTGATCTCGAGGCGCAGCAGCGCGTAGGAGGCGAAGTTCGGCATGACTTGCGGCATGGCGGCGAAACGGACGCGCTCGAACCAGTTGGCGCCGACCGCCTTCATGCCTTCATCCGGCTTCATGTCGATATTCTCGACGACTTCGTAGAACAGCTTGCCGAGCGCGCCGATCGTATGCAGCGACACGGCGATGATCGCCGCCACCGGACCGATCGAGAGAATCGCGGAAAACAGGCCGGCGATGACGATCTCGGGAAAGGCGCGCAGGAATTCCATCACCCGCTTCGAAAACACCCGCAGCGGCCAGTTCCTGGTCAGATTGCGGGCGGCAAAGAAGCTCAGCGGCACCGCGAAGATGAAACCGATGATCGTCGAAACGAGCGCGACGTTGATCGTGATGATCATCAGCTCGAAATATTCAGGAATGTAATAGTCGCCGAAAACATAGACCCGGCCCTTGGCGAAGTTGAACTCCTCGCCGCCCTTGTCGTTCGGGCTCGCCAGATCGAACAGCGCGCGCCAGACGTCGTGCCAGTCCTTCGGGATCAGCCAGCTCAGGAAATCGAAGAGATGCGGAAGGCGGTCGAAGAAGTGACCCGCATTGCTTTCGTCGGCGAAGCGGACCGAGCTGACGAAGGCGATCAGAAGCAGGATCAGGCCGATGCCGGTATAGAGGCGGCGTCGCGCCACCATGCGGCCCCAGGCATCGCCAATCTCTCGGCTGCTCTGCTGGATTTCATGCGCGTGGATCCGGGAATCGGCAAGGGTCATGGCGTGTCCGCTTCTTCGCAGGAAAAAGGGCGGCCAATGACGGCCGCCCCCAATGAATGCCAGTCGATCAGCCGCCGATGGCAGCCTTACGAACGTCTACAACGGCGTTGTAGAATTCGTGCGTGACAGGAGCGTAGCCCTTGTAGTCGCCGCCTTCGATGGCGGTGAAGCACTTGTGGTCCTTCTCCGGCAGAGCCGTGAAGAAGGCAGCCAGCTTCTTCTGCCACTCTTCGCCGAGCTCGTTGCGAACGACGAGCGGGCCGTTCGGGATCAGCGGCGAGCGCCAGACTTCGACCAGCTTGTTCGGGTCGACGGCGCCCTTATCGACTTCCTTGCGGAAGGTGCCCGAGGTGTAGCCGTCCTTGAAATCGCCGAGGCCCGAGGAGTCGTCGACAGCAACGTCGACCTTGCCGTCATAGGCAGCAAGAAGGTTATTCTCGTGGCCGCCGTTGAACTGCGTGGAGGCGAAGAACTGGTCGTTCGGCATGCCCGTGTCCTTCGGGATCTGCGTCAGCGGAACGAGGTAGCCCGAGGTGGAGTCCGGATCGGCGTAGCCGAGCTTCTTGCCCTTGGCGTCGGCGATTGTCTTGATGCCGGAGGACTTCAGTGCGAGACCGATCGAGTAGTAGCCGGTCGAGCCGTCCTTCTGCTGCGTCGTCAGGATCGGGGTGACGGCCTTTGCGTCCTTCAGGTAGACAGCTGCATAGCCGGAAGCGCCGAGTTCTGCAAAGTCGAGCGTGCCGCCGAGGAGACCCTGGATAACGCCGTCATAGTCGGCGGCCGGGAACAGCGAAACCTTCTCGAAGCCGAACTCGGTCTTCAGGTGGTCGGCGAGGCAGGCGTAGTTACGCAGGCGGTCGGTTTCGTTTTCGCCACCGAGAATGCCGACGCGGAATTCCTTGAGGTCTGCAGCATGCGAAACGCCGGAAAGCGCGAAAAGCGCCGTCGCGGCAAAGAGTGCTTTCTTCAACATGGTACTCTCCTGATTGACCGGTGTCCCCGGTGGTCTCTCTTGATACGAAGAACTGTGCCCTTGACGCGGGCTCTCGATCGCAGCCGTCTCGCTCAGAGACCGGCCAGCGCCAGCGGTTGCAGGCCGGCGGATTGATGGGCGGCAGCTGCCGCCGGAATGTTGATCGATGTCGACGTCATAGTTTCGTCGATGCCGGCGCCGTCCTTGTCGGTGCCGTAGATTTCCTTGACAGCAGACGCATCGAGGTCACCGGGCTTGCCGTCGAAGACCACGCGGCCGCCGGCCATGCCGACGATCCGTTCGCAATAGCTGCGGGCGGTGTCGAGCGTGTGCAGGTTGGTGATGACGGTGATGCCTTCACGCTCATTGATGTCGCGCAGCGCGTCCATAACGATCTTGGCGTTCAGCGGGTCGAGCGAGGCGATCGGCTCATCGGCGAGAACCATCTTCGGCTTCTGCATCAGCGCGCGGGCAATCGCCACGCGCTGCTGCTGGCCACCCGACAGCGTGCCCGCAAGCTGCAGCGCCGTCTGCTCGATACCAAGGCGCTCCAGAGCGGCGATCGCATGAATGCGCTCTTCGCGGCTGAAGATGCTGAGCAGCGAGAGCATCGTCGGACGATGGTTCAGGCGGCCGAGCATCACGTTGGTCAGCACATCGAGACGCGGCACGAGGTTGAACTGCTGGAAGATCATCGCGCAGTCGCGCTGCCAGTTGCGAAGCGCCTCGCCACGAAGCGACGAGACTTCCACGCCGCCGAAACGGATGGAGCCGGAGGTCGGCTCTTGCAGGCGGTTGATCATCCGAAGAAGAGTGGATTTGCCGGCGCCCGAACGGCCAATGATGCCGACCATCTGTCCTTGCGGAATATCGAGCGTTACAGAATCCACTGCCAGCTTTTTGCCAAAACGGCGGGTGACATTCTTCAGCTCGAACATCATGCTCTTCCTTGCAATCCGGGACCTTCGTCTCGCAGTGCATTAGTCCCGCTTGATGAACCTCCAATGTCAGTTTTGTGTAATGACTGTCACAAACGGCCCAGGCGATGGCGCTTCACGCGCCATGCCGGCTAAGGAAATCTTCCGCCGAAAGCGCGCGGAAATCGTCGAGCGCCGAGCGCAGCTTCGAATGCTCCCAATCCCACCAGGCAAGCTTGTCCATGCGCTCGCCGACACCCTTGCCAAACCGCTCGCGGATGAGCTTTGCCGGCACGCCGCCGACGATCGTATAGGGGGCCACATCCTTGGAGACGACGGCGCCCGCGCCGATCACGGCGCCGTTGCCGACCGTCACGCCGGGAAGGATCGTCGCGCCATGGCCGATCCACACGTCATGGCCGATCGTGACGCGGTTGGACCGGCGCCACTCGAAGAAGTCGGTCTCCATATCCGCATCCGGCCAGTAGTCGGTGGCGCGATAGGTGAAGTGGTGCAGCGTCGCGCGCCATGTCGGATGGTTGGTGGCGTTGATGCGCACCGCGGCGGCGATATTGACGAACTTGCCGATCGTCGCGCACCAGATCGAGCCGTCCTGCATGATGTAGGAATAGTCGCCGAACTCCACTTCGCTGATCCGGCACCGTTCCGAGACTTCGGTATAGCGGCCAAGCGTGGTGTCGCTGACCGATGCCGTCTCGTGGATATAGGGCTTTTCGCCGATCTGCCGGGTCATGCCGCAATGGCCTTTCTGGGAGAGAATTTCTGGACGTCGAGAATGCGGTCGGCGGCGGCTTCGCGCACTTCCTCGTCGTGGAAGATGCCAAGCAGCGCCACGCCCGCCTTCTTCTTGTCGGCGATCATGCCGACGACGACTGCGCGGTTGGTGGCATCGAGAGAAGCCGTCGGCTCGTCGAGCAGCAGGATGGTATGGTCGGTGATGAAGCCGCGGGCGATATTGACGCGCTGCTGCTCACCGCCCGAGAAAGTCGCGGGCGGCAACTGCCAGAGTGCCTCAGGCAGGTTGAGCTTGGTCAGCAGGACGGCAGCCCGCTCGCGTGCCTCGCTCGCCGCTACGCCGCGGGCAAGCAGCGGCTCGGCAACGACGTCGAGGGCTGCAACGCGTGGCACGGTGCGCAGAAACTGGCTGACATAGCCGAGCGACTGCTTGCGCACCTCGATGATCGTGCGCGGATCGGCCGAGGCGAGATCGACGACCTTGCCCTGGTGATTGACGAGTATCTGGCCGCTATCGACGGCATAGTTGCCGTAGATCATCTTCAGGAGGGAGCTCTTGCCGATGCCCGAGGGGCCGCCGAGCACGACGCATTCGCCTGCGGCAACCGAGAAGGAGACATCCGAGACGACCGGCAGCTTGATGCCATCGCGCAGATGCATGGTGAAGCTCTTTGCGACTTCCGAAACGACTAGTGGCGTTGCCATGGTCACACCTGCAGGATGGAGGAAACGAGAAGCTGGGTATAGGGCTCGCGCGGATCGTCGAGCACGCGGTCGGTGAGACCATGTTCGATGACATTGCCGTCCTTCATCACCATCATCCGGTGAGACAGCAGACGCGCGACCGCGAGATCGTGGGTGACGACGATCGCCGCAAGCCCGAGATCATTGACGAGACCGCGGACGAGATCGAGCAGGCGGGCCTGCACCGAGACGTCGAGTCCGCCGGTCGGCTCGTCCATGAACACGAGGCGAGGGCCGGTCACCAGGTTGCGGGCAATCTGCAGGCGCTGACGCATGCCGCCCGAGAAGGCGCGCGGCTGGTCGTCGATGCGCTCTGCGTTGATCTCGACGCGCTCCAGCCAGTCGATGGCCGTCGAGCGGATCTTGCCGTAGTGCCTGTCGCCGATCGCCATCAGCCGCTCGCCGACATTGGCGCCGGCCGAGACCGTCATGCGTAGGCCATCGGCAGGGTTCTGGTGCACGAAGCCCCAGTCGGTGCGCATCAGGAAGCGGCGCTCGGCCTCGTTCATGCGGTAGAGATCACGGTAGCTGCCGTCGCGCATGTGATACTCGACGCTGCCGGTGGTCGGCATCAGGCGGGTCGAGATGCAGTTGAGCAGCGTCGTCTTGCCGGAGCCGGATTCACCGACGATAGCCAGCACTTCACCGGGCCAGAGATCGAAGGACACGTTCCGGCAGCCGATGCGGTTGCCGTAGAATTTCGAGACGTCGTTGACTTTGAGAAGCGGTGTGTCGGTCATTCCGCAGCCTCCTTGGGCGCAAGCATCTCGCCGGCATGGCCGTGCTCGCGGCGGTCTTCGCAATGGTCGGTATCGGAGCAGACGAACATCCGCCCGCCCTTGTCGTCGAGGATGACCTCGTCGAGATAGACTTCCTCGGCGCCGCAGAGCGCGCAGGGCTTGCCGAAGCGCTGGATCTCGAAGGGATAATCCTCGAAGTCGAGGCTGACGACGTCTGTATAGGGCGGCACGGCGTAGATGCGCTTTTCGCGACCGGCGCCGAAGAGCTGCAGCGCATCGGACATGTGCATTTTCGGATTATCGAACTTCGGGGTCGGCGACGGGTCCATGACATAGCGCCCGGCAACCTTGACAGGATAGGCGTAGGTCTTCGAGATCCGGCCGTTATGGGCGATGTCCTCGTAGAGCTTCACATGCATGAGGCCATATTCCTCCAGCGCATGCATCTTGCGGGTCTCGGTCTCGCGCGGTTCGAGGAAGCGCAGCGGCTCCGGAATCGGCACCTGGTAGACCAGAACCTGATTGGCGCCGAGCTTCTCTTCCGGAATGCGGTGGCGCGTCTGTATGATCGTCGCATCCTTGGTATGCGTGGTGACAGCGACATTGGCGACCTTCTGGAAGAAGGCGCGGATCGAGACGGCATTGGTCGTGTCGTCGGCGCCCTGGTCGATGACCTTGAGTACATCGTCGGGGCCGATGATCGAAGCCGTGACCTGCACGCCGCCGGTGCCCCAGCCATAGGGCATCGGCATTTCGCGGCTGGCGAAGGGCACCTGATAGCCGGGGATGGCGATCGCCTTCAAAATGGCGCGGCGGATCATCCGCTTCGTCTGTTCGTCGAGATAGGCGAAGTTGTAAGTGGCAAGATCGGTCATTCGGCTGCTTCCTTCATTGCTTCGCCGTTGCGGCGGCTTGCCTCGAAGTCGCGGCGCATGCGGCGCACGAGGTCGAGTTCGGCCTGGAAGTCGACGTAATGCGGCAGTTTGAGATGCTCGACGAAGCCGGTCGATTGCACGTTGTCGGCATGCGAGATGACGAATTCCTCGTCCTGCGCCGGTGCCGTGACGTCTTCGCCGAGTTCGCCGGCGCGAAGCGCGCGATCGACCAGCGACATCGACATCGCCTTGCGCTCGCTCTGGCCGAAGACCAGACCGTAGCCGCGGGTAAACTGCGGCGGCGCCTTGGCCGAGCCCTTGAACTGATTGACCATCTGGCACTCGGTTACCTGGATGGTACCGAGCGAGACGGCGAAGCCGAGTTCCGGAACATCGAATTCGACTTCGACCTCGCCGATGCGGATTTCACCAGTGAAGGGGTGGTTGCGACCGTAACCGCGCTGTGTCGAGTAGCCGAGCGCCAAGAGGAAGCCTTCATCGCCCCGGGCCAGTGCCTGCAGCCGCAAATCCCGGCTCATTGGGAATTCCATCGGCTCGCGCGTCAGGTCGCCGATCTCGTGATCCTCGGGCATGTCCCCATCACCCTCGATCAGACCTTCCTGGCCGAGGATCTCGGAAACGCGGATGACACGGCCGGTTTCGGCCTGACGCTGAGCCGGCTCTTCGACGGCTTCGTCGGCCAGGAGCGACGGGTCGAGCAGGCGGTGCGTGTAGTCGAAGGTCGGGCCGAGCAGCTGGCCGCCCGGCAGGTCCTTGTAGGTTGCCGAGATACGGCGCTCGATGGTCATGCCGCTGGTGTCGAGCGGCTGTGAATAGCCGAAGCGTGGCAGCGTCGTACGGTAGGCGCGCAGCAGGAAGATCGCCTCGATCATGTCACCGCGCGACTGGCGTACGGCGAGCGCCGCCAGCGTCCGGTCGTAGAGCGAGGCTTCGGCCATGACGCGATCGACCGCGAGAGCCAGCTGGGCAACGATCTGCTCGATGCCGATGGCCGGAAGCGAGCGGTCGCCGCGGCGCCGGTCGGCGAGCAGGCGGTGAGCATTGGCGATGGCGGCCTCGCCACCTTTGACTGCAACATACATGGCTCACATCTCCGTTGCGGTGATTTTGGTGGTGCGCGGCAGGCAGAGGAAACTGCTGCCCGCCGTCAGAACGATGTCGATGCCACGCGGGAAGAGGGTGCGGTTCTCGTTCCAGAGGCGGATGAACGTCTCCGGCAATCCCGACGGCGCGATTTCCGTCACGGTCTTGATCCCCGGCCCCATCAGCGCCAGCGTCTTGCCGCCTTCGAGCGAAGCGATCTCGATAACAACCGTTGTCGAGCGGTCGGGATACTCCTGCGTGCCCGGCGCAAAGAGTCCAAAAGACGAAACTGCCATGCCGCTGTCGACGAAGGCGAAGCGCGCTTCGGCCTTCTCGGTCGTGACGGTCGCGCCGGTATGAAAGCTCAGCCAGCCCGGCACGGCGGATTTGTTGAGCGCAGGCGAAAGCCAGACGGGCGTGTCGTGATCGCAGAGCGTCAGTGCGATTGCACCGGCCGCTACGCCAAGGGGAGCCGGCGGCGCCGCATCGGGCGCCAGCGTCTGGACTGAGCCCGGGCGGGCCATCGCATCCATCATCGCCTTGAAGACGCTCTGGGCTTGGAAAACTGGTTCGGCAAAGCCGCCGGTCAAAGTATCGGTCTTGAGTTCCATCAGTCTTCTCCCCGCACCATGGTGAAGAAATCGACGCGGGTCGCGGCCGTCTCGTCGGCCTTCTGCTGCGCTGCGGCGGCAATGTGGCGGGCGATCGGCTGAAGCAGCTTTTCATCGACGAAAGCCCTGCTTGCCTCTTCCTGCCAGAGAGCATCGAAAATCGCCGCAAGCCGTGCCTTCTTCCGATCGGTGCCGAGCGACTGGCCGTGGCCGACGGTCCCGCTTGCCAGCCGGATCGTTGCACGGGTGACCGTCACTTCGCCGAGATTGAAGGGCGAGCCGCCGCCGCCAATACGGCCACGAACCATCACCAGCCCGGTTTCGGGGCCGCGCACAGCCTGCACTTCCGGTTTGTCCGCAAGCGCCTCCCAGGCGTCATTCAATTCGGCAAGGTCGGAGCGGGCGAGGAGATCGACCACTCTTTTCCTGCTGTCGGCTGCCTCGATTTTCTCTGCTGCTCTCATCGCCACATCCTTCGAAATGTCTATTGATATAGACAACCATACAAGATATGGTTACGCTTAAATCGGGGACGTGACAAGCGTGTGACACGGCAGGGGTGAAATGGCTGGGCTGAAGCAGGTGCAAAGGCAGACGGGGGTGGCGCTATGGCGCCAGATAGCGGATCGAATCCGCGAGGCAATCACCCGCGGTGCTTATGATGAAACGGGCATGGTGCCGCCGGAAACGATGCTCGCCGAGCAGTTCGGCGTCAACCGGCATACGGTTCGAAGTGCCCTTGCCGCGCTGGCGCAGGAAGGCATCGTCCGCGCCGTGCAGGGCCGCGGCACGCTGATCGAGCGTCGGGAACGGCTGAACTTCCCGATCAGCAAGCGCACCCGTTTCACGACGGGTATCAGCGGCCAGGCAAGAGAAACGCGCGGTTTCCTGCTGGCGGCTGCCGAAGAATCTGCTGATGCGGAGGTCGCCCGCTGGCTGAAGATGCGCGTAGGCGACGCGGTCATCAGGCTGGAGACAACAAGGGAGGCGGACAAGCGCCCGGTGTCGCGGGCGACGAGCTGGTTTCCGGCCGCGCGCTTCGGCGATATCGCAGAAACCTATCGCAAGACGGAATCGATCACCAAGGCCTTCGCGCTGCTTGGCTTGCAGGACTATGTGCGCGCAACGACGGAGATCACCGCCGCGCATGCCGACGCCGGGGATATCGCCGATCTTGAGCTCACACCGGGCGCGATCCTGCTAATCACCAAGGCGATGAATACCGATCTCGACGGCGTTCCCGTGCAATATTCCATCACCCGCTTTGCTGCCGACCGGGTGCAGTTCACCATCGAAAACTAAAAAAGCCGGGCGCTTGGCCCGGCTTCAAATTGATTGCGAATCC
Organism: Rhizobium sp. 01L410; assembly: GCF_056400165.1. Classification (NCBI taxonomy): domain Bacteria; kingdom Pseudomonadati; phylum Pseudomonadota; class Alphaproteobacteria; order Hyphomicrobiales; family Rhizobiaceae; genus Rhizobium; species Rhizobium sp. 01L410. Next base: position 387,433 of record NZ_JBFTST010000003.1, on the reverse strand, counting down.
GGCTCAGTGTGCGGCGGACATGTCGCCCAGCACTTCCTTGGAAGCGACCGTGGAATCAGCCTTCAGCTTGTAGACCATCGGAACGCCGGTCGCGAGATTGAGGTCCAGAACCTGCTCCCGGGTCAGGTGGTCGAGCACCATGACCAGCGAACGCAGCGAGTTGCCGTGAGCCGCAACGAGAACCTTCTCGCCACGCAGAACGCGCGGCAGGATTTCCGTCAGGTAATAAGGCCAGACGCGGGCGCCAGTGTCGCGCAGGCTTTCGCCGCCGGGAGGGGGGACGTCGTAGGAGCGGCGCCAGATATGAACCTGCTCCTCGCCCCACTTGGCGCGGGCATCGTCCTTGTTGAGGCCGGAAAGATCGCCGTAGTCACGCTCGTTGAGAGCCTGATCCTTGATCGTCTGCAGGCCGGGCTGGCCGACCTTGTCGAGGATGAACTTCAGCGTGTGCTGCGCACGGGTGAGCGCTGACGTGTAGGCAACGTCGAACTTGATGCCGTAGTCGGCGAGTGCCTGGCCGCCGGTGGTGGCTTCCTGAATGCCGAGTTCGGTCAGATCGGGGTCCTTCCAGCCGGTGAAGAGGTTCTTCAGGTTCCAGTCGCTCTGGCCATGCCGAACGAGAACGAGTGTGCCGCTCATAAAAGTCTGCCTCCGTGGGGATTATTGTGAAGAGAGCCCGAGGACATCGAGCATGGAATAGAAACCCGGCTTCTTGCCGCGCGCCCAGAGCGCCGCCCTGATGGCACCGCGGCCGAAGATCGAGCGATCCGCCGCGCTATGCGACATCGAGACGATCTCGCCTTCGCCGGCGAAGAGAACCGAATGTTCGCCGATCACGGACCCGCCGCGCAACGTCGCAAAGCCGATCGTACCCGCTTCGCGGGCGCCGGTATGACCGTCACGAACGCGAACAGACTGGGTCTTCAGGTCGACAGCGCGGCCCTTTGCAGCGGCTTCCCCGAGCAACAGCGCGGTGCCGGAGGGCGCATCGACCTTGCGCTTGTGGTGCATTTCGAGAACCTCGATATCCCAGTCTTCTGGCGAAAGTGCCCGCGCCGCCTGTTCGATGAAAACGCTAAGAAGATTGACGCCGAGGCTCATATTGCCCGACTTCACGATGCGCGCATGGCGCCCGGCCGCCTGGATCTTGGCATCGTCGGCATCCGAGCATCCCGTCGTACCGACGACATGGACGATGCGCGCCTGCGCGGCCAGTCCGGCAAATTCGACGCTCGCGGTCGGCGAGGTGAAATCGAGTACGCCCTCGGCATGCAGGAAGGCGGAAAGCGGATCATCGCCGATGATCACGCCGTTCGGTCCAAGCCCGGCCAGTTCGCCGGCATCGCGGCCGACGAAAGGCGATCCAGCGCGCTCGATCGCTGCATGCAGCGTCACGCCGTCGATGGAATCGATCAGCCGGATCAGCGTCTGGCCCATTCGTCCTGCTGCTCCAACTACAACCAGTTTCATAGCAGCATCGCTCATGTCTTCAGCACTCCCGTATCAGATGGAGTTCGAGGCCGCCGGCCTCTGGAGATTGTTGAGGCGAGCGTAAAGTCCGTCTTCGAGCTTCGCAAGCGTCTCGTGATTGCCTTCCTCGACAACCCGGCCCTGCTGCATGACGACAATCTTGTCGGCGCGCACCACGGTCGATAGCCGGTGTGCGATGACGACGACGGTTCGTCCGGTCATTGCCTCGTCGAGTGCCTTCTGCACGGCCGCTTCCGATTCCGTATCGAGCGCTGAAGTCGCCTCGTCGAGAAGCAGGATCGGTGCATTGCGCACCAGTGCCCGCGCGATCGAAAGGCGCTGCCGCTGACCACCGGAAAGCGTCACGCCATTCTCACCGACCGCTGTGTCGTAGCCGTCGGGCTGGGCCATGATGAAGTCGTGGGCATAGGCGAGGCGGGCTGCTTCCTCGATCTCCGCATCCGTCGCATCCGGACGGCCATAACGGATATTGTCGCGGATCGAACCCTCGAACAGGTAGGGCTGCTGCGAGACATAAGCGAGCTGCTCACGCAGCGACTGCTTCGTCACATGGGCGATGTCCTGCCCATCGACGATGATCTCACCGCTCTTCGGATCGTAGAAGCGCGGGATCAGATTGATGATCGTCGATTTGCCGGCACCCGATGGCCCCACAAGAGCCGTGGTCTTGCCGCCTTCTGCGACAAAGCTCACATCGCTCAGCACCGGGTCGTTGCCATAGGCAAAGGAAACATTGCGGAATTCGATGCGGGCCTCTGTCGCCGTCAGCGGCTTCGCATCCGGCAGATCGCGCTGCCGCGGCTCCATGTCGAGCAGTTCATAGATCATCCGCGCGTTGACGGCGGCGCGCTCCATCTGCACCTGAAGCTTAGCAAGGCGGCGCAGCGGATCGTAGGCAAGCAGCAACGCGGTGATAAAGGAGAAGAACGCGCCCGGAGGGACGTTGTAATAGATAGAGCGGTAAGCGGCGTAGGCCAGAACACCGGCCACGGCCAGACCCGCAAAGCTCTCGGTCATCGGAGCGTTGCGTTCGGAAAGGCGGGCGATCTTGTTGGCGCGCTGCTCGGCGACCCCGATGATCTGATTGACCCTCTTCTCAAGCTCGCGTTCCATGGTGAACGCCTTGACGATCGCTATGCCCTGGATCGATTCCTGCATTGCCCCGAAAGCACGGCTGTTCAGGTGGATCGATTCTTTTGTGACATCCCGAAGGCGCTTGGAAAGATAGCGAAGTCCTAGAAGCAACGGCGGCGCCATCACGAAAATGATGACGCTCAGGATCGGGTCCTGATAGACCATGACCGCGACCAGCGAGACGAAGGAGAGCAGGTCGCGTGCCGTCGAGGTGATTGTCAGGTTCATTACATCGCGGATACCGCTGACGTTCTGGCTGACCTGGGCGGCGATCTGCGCCGAGCGCGTGTCGTTGTAGTAGCCGACTGACAGCGTCATCAGGTGCGCATAGATCCGTCGCTGGTAACGCGCGACGATATTATTGCCAACCTTCGACAACGCCACCGCCTGGCCATAACTGGCGAAACCACGCGCCACGAAGGCGATGAAGATTGACAGACAGATGACCCACACGATGTCGGCCCGCCTGTTGGCAAAAGCCTCGTCGATGATCGCGCGCATGATCCAGGCGGTATAGGCCGTCGAGAGCGCGACGATGATCAGGCAGATGATCGCGAAGACGTAGCCCATGACGTGCTCACGGCCGTTCTCGGCGATGATGCGCTTCAGTACGCTCGCGACCGTATCGCTATTCACGCTCTTGTTTGCGGGCGATTCCAAAAATTGCGCTTCCCGTTTCAGATCGTGTGCGCGGCAAGCCCACGCACTCGCGGGGCTCTATAAAGATTTGCCAGCGGCTTGGCTAGACTGGCGCTAGCTCCGCCAGCGCCGCCCATCCGTCGAAACGCCGAAGGTCTCCGGTGCACGGGCGTAGAAGGAAAGTCCGGCCAGTGCCGCCAGCGGGTGCGTGACGACGAAAGTCGGGATGTCGCGCAGCCAGTGCGAGTGCGGCGCTTTGTCCTCGAAGGCGGCGCGGAATTCCGGTCTGCGGAGCGCCGGCAGGATCTTCTGCGAAATGCCGCCGGAGAGATAGACGCCGCCTTTCGCCATGAAAAGCATCGCGATATCGCCGGCGAGCCGGCCGAGATAGGTCGAAAACAGCGAAATGGTCTCGGCAGCGACGGGATCGGTTGCGGCAAGTGCGTGCGACGTCACATCGGCCGGATCGCTATATTTCGGGTCGATACCATCGGCAATGCAGATGGCGCGATAGAGATGCACGATCCCGCGGCCGCAAAGAATCTGCTCTGCCGAAACGCGCCCCTCGATCTGTTCGATAAAGGGGAAAATCTGCAGGTCTCGCTCCGAGCGCGGACCGAGATCGACATGGCCGCCTTCGCCGGGAACCGGGATCCACGAGCCACGCGCATGAACCAGACCGCCAACGCCAAGACCCGTACCCGGCCCGAGAACGGCACGTGAAGCGATCAGGTCGCCCGAGGCTGGACCGATCTGTTCGCGTTCATCCGGCGCGAGCGCCGAAATCGCCAACGCCTGTGCCTCGAAGTCGTTGACGACGAGAACATCCTCGATGCCGAGGCCCGATATCATCGTATGCGGCCGCACGACCCAGTCACAGTTGGTCAGCGGAATCTCGTCGCCATTGATAGGACCGGCAACGGCAAGAATGGCCGAACGCGGCCGCAGATCCGTCTTTGCAAAAACGCCTGCCTTGATAGCGTCGTCGATCGTCTCGAAATCCGCCGTCCGTACATTCGGAAAATTGATCGCTTCGGCCGATGCATCGGCGAGGATCGAGAAGCGCGCATTCGTTCCGCCGATATCGCCGATCAGGATCGGGAAGGGCATCTGGGCATCGCTGGCATCAAGCATGGACATGGCCTTTTCCGCTCAAGCTTTCAGGGTCGGAATGAGTTTATCGGCGGTCGCTTCGTTCAGCGCCATCGGAATATCGTAGACAATCGCCAGCCGCATCAGCGCCTTTACATCGACATCATGCGGCATCGGCGTCAGCGGATCGACGAAGAAGATCAGCGCACCGATCTCGCCCGTCGATATCAGCGCGCCGATCTGCTGGTCGCCGCCGAGCGGGCCGCTCTTCAGGCGCGTCACGTCGAGATCGGGGACGGCATCGAGAACGCGGCCGCCGGTGGTGCCCGTCGCGACAATCTTCCATTTTGCGAGAAGGTCGCGGTTGCGGCGGGCAAATTCCGCCATGTCGTCTTTCTTCTGGTCATGCGCAATCAATGCGAGGCATTTGCCGCTGGCCATCAAGAAGGACCTCCATCACGGGTTTCAATCGATTTGGCCGTTTCTATACCAAGCGTGCGATTTGAAACACAAGCCTGCGCTGTGATCATTGCATCGGCTTGTCGGCGGGAATCGGACCGGTGGGCGGCAGACCCTCATCCGAAACGGCAGGCGCCGCAGCTGGTGTCGCCGTCAGCGCGCTTGCCGCCGAAGGGCCGCCATAGGTCGCTGCCGCCACCGAGGCTACGGAAGGTGTATCGAGCACGGCCGCACAGGCCTTAGGTAGATCCGAAACTTGGCCCTCGCGCGGCGGCTTCGGCGGCGGTGTGCCGGGTTTCGGCGGTGCGGGTTTTGCCCACGGTTCCTTGGTAAACCACCAGGCGAGCGACTTGTCGCAGCCGTCTCCGGCAGCAACAGGCGCCTGCGGCTTGCAGGCGGTGGCGCCCGGCGGGCACTTGATACGGATATGGAAATGCGAGTCGTGGCCATATTCCGGGCGCAGCTTGCCGAGATTGGTGCGGTCGCCGGTCCAGGTGTCGCACATCTTCTTCTTGATCGCGGGATTGACGAAAATCCGCTCGACCTGCGGGTAGCTGGCGGCAAGCATCAGAAGTTCGGCGTGCGACTGCGTCCAGATCTTCGGATCGACGGTCAGGAACTTGCCCTTCTGCAGCATCGTCGTGAACGGCAGATCTTCACGCTGCTGCGCGCTCATGCGCTGCGATGGCATCGGGGTGAGCCAGATATCTGCATCGAGGCCGACCTGATGAGAGGCGTGCCCATTGAACATCGGTCCGCCGCGCGGCTGCGCGATATCGCCGACAAGCAGACCCGGCCAGCCTGCCTGTTGCTGCGCATCGCGGGAGAGCCGCTCTAGAAGCGCGATCATCGCGGGATTGCCCCAGCGCCGGTTGCGCGACAGCCGCATGGCCTGCCAGGTCGGGCCGTCGGCCGGAAGCGCAACGGCACCCGACATGCAGCCCTTGGCATAGAACCCAATCGGCTGCGCGGGCCCCTGAGAGGGAAGCGAAACCGACCCGAAGATCGCTTTTGCACTCCCCGGGCTCGGCTGTTTCTGCTGCGCATCGGCTTCAGCCGATATGAGGCCGGCGCTCAATGCGCCCGCCAGAGCGAGTTTGCCGAAGATCTTGGACGAAGCGAGGCGGAGCGTCATGCGGGTTCCCGAAATTGCCAGGTGATTTGCGGTTGAATTTACCGTGAAAAGCAATTCTGGTGAATCGATGTTTTCATCACGCTTCGCGCGAAAGGCGGGCCGCTTCTGCTTAGAGATTGGCGAGGATATCGCTGGTCTTTCTGACGCGCGACAGTCGCGGCAGGATTTTCTCACACGCAAATCCGTGCATCTCCGCGGTGAAGCTCGTCATCGCGTCTTCGGCGGCAATGACCGCGTAGTTATGCGCATAGGCATCGCGAATGGTCGATTCGATGCCGAAATTGGTTGCGATCCCTGCAAGGATGACGGTCGTTATGCCCCGGCGGCGAAGCTGAAGATCGAGATCGGTGCCGTAGAACGCGCTCCACTGACGCTTGACGACATGGGCATCGTTAGTCAGTGCCGCAATCTCCGGCGGCGCTTCGAGTGCGGCGGCGGGCAATCCGCCTTTGGGGAAGCTCGCTGGTTCGTCGGCCGGCTGATTGACGGCATCGGCATAGTCCGCAGCGAACCCGACGGTGACGAGTATGACGGTGCCGCCTTGTGATTTCAGCTGTCTGGCAATCGCCGCGGTGTTTTCAATGACGTGCTGAGCACTGTGAGGAGCAACCGGCCGGCTGGTGATAAAGACCTGCAGGTCGATCGAGATAAGTGCGGTGGTCTTGGGATCGTAAAGGGACATGGGGGCTCCGAACGGCAGGTCAAAATTTCGCGAGATCGGCAAAAACCAAACTCTCTCCTGTTTTTCGCCGCCATTTTCCTTATTCTCGCCCGAACCGAAACAATAGGGGTTGGCGAATGGCGTTTGTGGGGTCGAAGAAAAGTCTGGTTGTTGCTCTCGTGGCACTGAGCGCGCTGGCCTTGCCCGTTAAAGCCCAGGAGCAGAACTTCCAGATCGGCACGTCGACTATCGGCGAACTCAAATACAAGCCGGGCTTCAAGCGCTTCGACTATGTCAATCCGGATGCGCCGAAGGGCGGCACGCTCAATCTGTCGACGACAGGCACATTCGATACCTTCAATCCCTTGCTTTCGAAGGGTGAACTCGCGGACGGTTCGCCGCTGGTGTTCGAGACGCTGACGAAATCGGCCGACGATGAACTGCTCGCCAGCTATGGCTTGCTGGCGGAAGGTATTTCCTACCCCGCCGATTTCTCCAGCGCGACATTCAGGCTGCGTGCGGAAGCAAAATGGGCCGACGGTCAACCGGTGACGCCTGAGGATGTCATCTTCAGCCTGGACAAGGCAAAGGAGCTCAATCCGCTTCTTTCGAATTACTATAAGCATGTCACGAAGGCGGAAAAGACCGGCGAACGCGATGTGACCTTCACGTTTGACGAGAAGGGCAACAAGGAGCTTCCGAATATTCTCGGCCAGTTGTCGATCCTGCCGAAGCACTGGTGGGAAGGGACGGGTGCTGACGGCAAGCCGCGCGACATAACCAAGACGACGCTTGAGACGCCCATGGGCTCCGGGCCCTATAAGATCGCCGCCTTCACCGCCGGTTCCACAGTGCGCTACGAACTGCGCGACGACTATTGGGGCAAGGACGTTAACGTCAATTTCGGCCAGAACAATTTCCGCAACATCACCTATACGTTCTTCGGAGATCGCGACGTCGAGTTCGAGGCGTTCCGGGCTGGCAATGTCGACTACCGCCAGGAAAACCAGGCAAGCCGCTGGGCGACCGCCTATGATTTTCCGGCCGTCAAGGATGGCCGGGTGATCCGGGAGGAAGTGCCGAACGCTCTGCGTTCCGTCGGCATCATGCAGGCGCTGACACCCAATACCCGCCGCGACCAGTTCAAGGATCCACGCGTCCGCGAAGCGCTGAATTACGCTTTCGACTTCGAGGATTTGAACAAGAACCTGGCCTATGGCGCCTTCAAGCGGATCGACAGCTACTTCTGGGGAACGGACCTTGCCTCTTCTGCGCTGCCGCAGGGCCGTGAGCTTGAAATCCTGCAGGGACTGAAGGATCAGGTGCCGCCGGAGGTGTTCACCACGCCTTACACGAACCCTGTTGCAGGCGATCCGCAGAAGCTGCGCGACAACCTCAAGACGGCGATCGGGCTGTTCAAGGAAGCCGGTTACGAGCTGAAGGGCAACAAGATGGTCAACAGCAAGACCGGCCAGCCGATGAGCTTCGAGATCCTACTCTCGAACTCGTCTTTCGAGCGCTCGGTCATGCCCTTCGCCAACAATCTCAAGAAGATCGGCATCGACGCCCGCCTGCGCACGGTCGATGCCTCGCAATACACGAATCGCGTCCGGAGCTTCGACTACGACATGATCTGGTCGATCTGGGGCGAGACGATGAACCCGGGCAACGAGCAGATGGACTATTGGGGCTCCCAGGCCGCCGCGCAGCAGGGCTCGCGCAATTATGCCGGTATCACCAATCCGGCGATCGATACGTTGATCAAGATGATCATTTTCGCCCCCAGTCGCGACGAGCAGGTGGCGGCGATCAAGGCGATGGACCGGGTGCTGCTCGCCAACCACTACGTCGTTCCGCTCTTCTACAGCAACAACTCGCGTCTCGCCTATTGGGACAAGATCGCTCACCCGGCGGAGCTGCCGGAATATTCCATTGGCTTCCCCGATGTCTGGTGGTCGAAGGACGCGAAATAGCGGACTTGCATTGGCTGGGCCGCTGAGGTCCAAATGGTCCATTCGAATCACCATGAAAAAGCCGGGCTAACCGGTGAAAGGCCCAGCGATTGACGACTTCTGACAGGATGCGCATCCCGGCGAAATTCAAGACCTGGAAGGCCGCGCGCTGATGGGAGCCTATATCCTTCGCCGCCTGCTTCTGATGATACCGACGATCATCGGCATCATGGCGATTTCCTTCACCGTCATCCAGTTCGCGCCGGGTGGTCCGGTCGAGCAGGTGATCGCGCAGCTCACCGGCCAGGCCGACAGCGCCGACCAGCGTCTTTCCGGCGGTGGCGGTGATCTTCTGGGGCAGGGTGGTGACGAGGGATCGCGATATCGTGGCGCCCAGGGCCTCGACCCAGAGCTGATCGCCAAGCTCGAAAAGCAGTTCGGTTTCGACAAGCCGCCGCTCACCCGCTTCGGCGAGATGATGTGGAATTATATCCGCTTCGATTTCGGCGAGAGCTTCTTCCGCAACACCTCGGTTCTCGATCTGATCAAGGACAAGCTGCCGGTGTCGATCTCGCTCGGCGTCTGGATCATGATCTTCTCCTACACGATCTCCATCCCGCTCGGCATCCGCAAGGCGGTCAAGGACGGATCGACCTTCGACGTCTGGACGTCTGGCGTGATCATCGTCGGCTATGCAGTGCCGAGCTTCCTGTTCGGTATCCTGCTGATCGTGCTCTTTGCTGGCGGATCCTTCTACGACTGGTTCCCGCTCCGTGGCTTGGTTTCCGACAATTTCGACCAGCTCGCCTGGTGGCAGAAGCCGCTCGATTACTTCTGGCATCTGGCGCTGCCGCTGATCTCGCTGTCGCTGGCGGCTTTCGCGACGACGACGCTCTTGACCAAGAACTCCTTCATCGAGGAGATCAAGAAGCAGTATGTGACGACGGCGCGGGCCAAAGGGCTCAACGAGCGCCAGGTTCTCTACGGGCATGTGTTCCGCAATGCCATGCTGATCGTCATCGCCGGCTTTCCCGGCGCCTTCATCTCCGCCTTCTTCACCGGATCGCTGCTGATCGAGAACATCTTCTCGCTCGATGGCCTCGGCCGTCTTGGCTACCTCTCGGTGGTCAACCGCGACTATCCGATCGTCTTTGCAACGCTCTACATCTTCTCGCTTCTCGGCCTCTTCGTCGGCCTGATCTCGGACCTGATCTATACCTGGATCGATCCGCGCATCGATTTCGAGCGGAGGGATGTCTGATGGATACCGCCGCCAATCCCGCTACTGCCACACCCGTCAAACCGCCGCGCAAGGGGCTGCTGTCGCCGACCAATATCCGCCGCTGGCGGAATTTCCGCGCCAATGGCCGCGGCTACTGGTCCTTGTGGCTGTTCATGGTGCTGTTCATCCTCAGCCTGTTTGCCGAATTCATCGCCAACGACAAGCCGATCATCGCCTCCTACAAGGGCGAGATCCTTTTCCCTGTCGTCGTCGATTATCCGGAAGAAAAGTTCGGCGGCTTCCTGGCCGAGACCGATTACCGGTCGGATGTCATCACCGATGAGATCAATGCCAATGGCTGGATGATCTGGCCGCCGATCCGCTATTCCTACCGCTCGGTCAATTCGAACATCCCGCATTCCGCCCCGACCGCGCCCTTCTGGCTAATGGGCGCCGAGGAACGCTGCGCCGGTTATCCGCAGGGCGTCAACGACCCGAACTGCAACTACGGCAATCTCAATTGGCTGGGCACGGACGACCAGGCCCGTGACGTGCTGGCGCGCGTCATCTACGGCTTCCGCATTTCTGTGCTTTTCGGCCTGGCGCTGACCATCTGCTCGGCCGTCGTCGGCGTCACCGCCGGCGCGGTGCAGGGCTATTTCGGCGGCTGGACTGACCTGCTCTTGCAGCGCTTCATCGAGATATGGTCGTCGATGCCGGTGCTCTATATCCTGCTGATCATTGCCGCGATCCTGCCGCCCGGCTTCTTCGTGCTGCTCGGCATCATGTTGCTGTTCTCCTGGGTCGGCTTCGTCGGTGTCGTCCGTGCCGAATTTCTGCGGGCGCGAAACTTCGAATATGTGCGTGCCGCCCGGGCGCTTGGCGTCAACAACCGCACGATCATGTGGCGCCACCTGCTGCCAAACGCGATGGTCGCGACCCTGACCTTCCTGCCCTTCATCCTCTCGGGCTCGATCACCACGCTGACCTCGCTGGATTTCCTGGGCTTCGGCATGCCGCCCGGCTCGCCGTCGCTGGGTGAAATGATCGCCCAGGGCAAGTCCAACCTGCAGGCGCCATGGCTGGGGCTCACCGCCTTCTTCGCCATGTCGATCATGCTCTCGCTGCTGATCTTCATCGGCGAGGCGGTCCGCGACGCCTTCGACCCAAGAAAGACGTTCCAATGAGCGAGAGCCCCGAAACCCTCCTCTCGGTCCGCGATCTCTCGGTTGCCTTTCATCAGGGCGGCGAAACATCGCTGGCTGTGGATCGCATTTCCTTCGATATCCGCAAGGGTGAAGTCGTGGCGCTGGTCGGTGAATCCGGCTCCGGCAAATCGGTCTCGGCCAACTCCGTCCTGCGGTTGCTTCCCTATCCAACGGCAAGCCACCCGACGGGGCAGATCCTCTTCAAGGGCAGGGACCTGCTGAAGGCATCGGATAAGGAGCTGCGTCAGGTGCGCGGCAACGACATCACGATGATCTTTCAGGAGCCAATGACCTCGCTCAATCCGCTCCACTCGATCGAGAAGCAGATCGCCGAAATCCTCGACCTGCATCAGGGCGTGACGGGTGCTGCGGCGCGCAAGCGCGTGCTGGAGCTTCTCAACCAGGTCGGTATCCGCGAGCCGGAAAAGCGTCTCAAGGCCTATCCGCATGAGCTGTCGGGCGGTCAGCGCCAGCGTGTGATGATCGCCATGGCGCTCGCCAACCGGCCGGAACTACTGATCGCCGATGAGCCGACGACGGCGCTCGACGTCACGGTGCAGGCGCAGATACTCGAACTGCTGCGCAAGCTAAAGGGCGAGCATGGCATGTCAATGCTGTTCATCACCCATGACCTCGGCATTGTGCGCAAATTCGCCGACCGCGTCTGCGTCATGACCAAGGGCAAGATCGTCGAGACGGGTACGGTCGAGGAAGTCTTCACCCGGCCGCAGCACGAATATACCCGCCACCTCTTGGCCTCCGAACCGCGCGGCGAGCCGCCGCTGTCCGACCTTACGAAACCTGTCGTCATGGAAGGCTCGGATATCCGCGTCTGGTTCCCGATCAAGGCAGGGCTGATGCGCAGCGTGGTCGATCACGTCAAGGCCGTCGATGGCATCGATCTGTCGCTGCGGGCCGGCCAGACGCTCGGCGTCGTCGGCGAATCCGGTTCGGGCAAGACCACGCTCGGCCTGGCGCTGACGCGGCTGATCTCGTCCAAGGGACGCATCAGCTTCGTCGGCAAGGATATAGCAAGCTATTCGTTCACGCAGATGCGGCCGCTGCGCAATCAGCTGCAGGTGGTCTTCCAGGATCCCTATGGCTCGCTCAGCCCTCGCATGTCGGTCGGCGATATCATCGCCGAAGGACTGAAGGTGCACGAGCGCTCGCTCTCGCACGAAGATCGCGACCAGCGCGTCTGCTGGGCGCTGGAAGAGGTCGGCCTCGATCCGCTGACCCGCTGGCGATACCCGCATGAATTCTCCGGTGGTCAGCGCCAGCGCATCGCCATTGCCCGCGCCATGGTGCTGAAGCCGCGCTTCGTCATGCTCGACGAGCCGACATCGGCGCTCGATATGAGCGTCCAGGCCCAGGTGGTCGATCTGCTGCGCGATCTGCAGAAAAAGCATGACCTTGCCTATCTCTTCATCAGCCACGACCTGAAGGTCGTCAAAGCGCTCGCCAACGATGTCATCGTCATGCGCTTCGGCAAGGTGGTGGAGCAGGGGCCGTCTGCCGAGATATTCCAGGCACCGAAGGACGATTACACCAAGGCGCTGATGGCCGCCGCATTCAACATCGAGGCAGTGCCGACGCCTGCCGTTCAGCAGTAAAGAAGACCATGTCCGCAAGACCGCCCGTTCTCGTCGATCTCAAGTTCAATCCCGAAGGTATCGCCCGCATCCTGAAAACCGCCTTTGCGGATCGCGGCAGCATCAGCCTAGCCGATCCCACGAGCAAGGGCAGGGATCTCAGCACCTGCGAATACGCGCTGCTCTGGAAGCCGGATGCTGACCTTTTCGAGCGGGCGCCGAACCTGAAGATCATCTTTTCCGGCGGTGCCGGCGTCGACAGCATCATGACGCTGCCGGGTCTGCCCGACGTGCCGATCGTCCGCTTCGTCGATCGCAGCTTGACGGTGCGGATGAGCGAATGGGTGGTGATGCAGTGCCTGATGCATCTGCGCGATCAGCGCGGACACGACCAGCATCAGCGTGATCGCATCTGGGGCAAGATGGCGCCGCCAGAAGCTGCCGAAATTACCGTCGGCGTCATGGGGCTGGGCGTGCTCGGCCAGGATGCCGTCCGCAAGCTCAAGGTCATGGGTTTCAACGTCATCGGCTGGTCGCGCACCAGAAAAGAGCTTGACGGCGTCGAGACATTCGATGCCGCGGGCCTCGATCTCTTTCTGTCGAAGACCGATATTCTCGTTGGCCTTCTGCCGCTGACGCCGGAAACGACAGGCTTCTACAACGCCGGCCTATTCACGAAGCTTCGCCAGGGCGGCGCGCTCGGCAAACCTGTTTTCATCAATGCCGGGCGCGGCAAGAGCCAGGTCCAGAGCGATATCGTCGCGGCCATCGAAGGCGGTATCCTCGGCGGCGCATCGCTCGACGTCTTCGAAGTCGAGCCGCTGCCGGCTGACGATCCGCTCTGGGGTCTCGACAGCGTCTTCATCACGCCGCACGACGCCGCGATCTCCGAAGAAAACGCACTCTTCCGGCATGTCGAGCAGCAGATGGCCCGCTTCGAAAAGGGCGAGCCGCTGCAGTTCCTCGTCAATCGCGGCGCGGGATACTGACCGGCCCGGCCGGGAACATTCGCCGTTTCTCTTCGTTGTTCTCACCGGAAGCTTTCGGCAGGCCGCATTCCGGCTGTCCGCTTACCGGAAGGAGACAGGAATGGCGCATCAGATGGAAACCCGTTGGGAAAAATCGGATGGCAAGCTGCACGAGGAAGAACAGATTTCTCCGGTCAAGGCCAAACAGGGCCGGACCGGCCGCCGTGTCCTGACGGTTCTGATCGTCGCTCTGGTGCTCGCGTTCATCGTCTGGATTCCAGTGGAGATCTGGGGCGGGCGTGAGGCGAGCGAGGTCGCTCCGCAGCAGCCCGGCCAGCAGATGCAATCGGAACAGCCGGCAGCGCCGCCGGCGTCGCCTTCGCTGCAGAACGGCACCGCGGTGCCGACGGAAACGCCCCCTGCGGGTAGCGCGCAGCCCAACGCACCGGCAACACCTTCCGCGCAATAACCGTGCATGGGTCTGGCGGTCATCGCAAGCCCTGCCGTCCCGGACGGCAGGGCTTTGTATTTGCACTGGACTTTGGCCGCTGATTTTTCGATAAGAAGGCGCACGAGCCGGTCGTCGTGTGCCGGCCGCAGCGGTGGCCCCCGACCGGATTGGTATGGGGTGGAGCATGGCCAAGACCGATATCGCAAGACGGGTTTATAACCACGCCTGGAAGCTGGACCCCATTGTCCGCAGTCTCATTGACACGGACTTCTACAAGCTTCTGATGCTGCAGATGATCTGGAAGCTCTATCCGGATGTGAATGCGACCTTCACGCTGATCAACCGCACCAAACGCGTGCATCTCGCCGAAGAGATCGACGAGGGCGAACTGCGCGAGCAGCTGGATCACGCACGCACGCTGCGCCTCTCCAAGAAGGAGATGATCTGGCTCGCCGGTAACAGCTTCTATGGCCGCGCCCAGATCTTCGAGCCTGAATTCCTCGCCTGGTTCTCGCATTTCCAGCTGCCGGAATATGAACTGTCGAAGAAAGACGGCCAGTACGTCCTGGATTTCCACGGCTCGTGGAAGGAAACCACGATGTGGGAAATACCGGCGCTCGCCATCATCAACGAGCTGCGGTCGCGCTCGGCGATGAAGGCGCTCGGACCGTTTACTCTGGATGTTCTCTATGCTCGCGCCAAGGCGCGGATGTGGTCGAAGGTCGAGCGCCTGAAGGAGTTGCCCGGCTTGCGCATCTCGGACTTCGGCACGCGCCGCCGTCACAGCTTCCTGTGGCAGCGCTGGTGCGTTGAAGCGCTGAAGGAAGGCATCGGCCCGGCTTTCACGGGCACCAGCAACGTGCTGCTTGCCATGGACTCCGACCTCGAAGCCGTCGGTACGAATGCTCATGAGCTGCCGATGGTCGCCGCCGCCCTCGCGGAGACCGACGACGACCTGCGCAAGGCGCCCTACAAGGTTCTGCGCGATTGGAACCGGCTCTATGGCGGCAATCTTCTGATTGTTCTGCCGGATGCCTTCGGCACTGCCGCTTTCCTGCGTGATGCGCCGGAATGGGTTGCCGACTGGACGGGTTTCCGCCCGGACAGCGCGCCGCCGGTCGAAGGCGGCGAGAAGATCATCGAATGGTGGAAGAAGATGGGCCGCGATCCGCGCCAGAAGCTTCTGATTTTTTCGGATGGCATGGATGTCGATGCGATTATCGACACCTACAAGCATTTCGAGGGCCGTGTTCGCATGAGCTTCGGTTGGGGGACGAACCTCACCAACGATTTCGTGGGCTGCGCGCCCATCGATATGTCCGGCCTCGATCCGATCTCGATTGTCTGCAAGGTCAGCGACGCGAATGGTCGGCCGGCCGTCAAACTGTCCGACAATCCTCAAAAAGCCACCGGTGAACCGGGTGAGGTTGAGCGGTATCTGAAGATCTTCGGAAGCGAAGATCGCGTTGATCAGGCAGTTTTCGTTTAAGCTTGCGGCTTGCGGTTATTCTCTTCGTCCTCGCGGATCGCATCCTGATGATACCAGCTGTCAAAAGCGGCATCGCAAATATCCGGATCGATATCCAGCGGCTGGCGGGCGCCGAAGCGTTCGCCGGCGCGGCGCAATTTCACCGGAAACTGGTAGATCTTGGCGGTTTCGCCATGAACGTTTGTCGGCATCCTATTTGCCTTCCCTTATCGACATTCGCGTTTAGTCGGACCGTCACAATAGCAGATTGCACATGAATTATGCAAATTGCACAAAATAGCGCCAATTGCTGTGCTCTTCGTAAGCGATTGATAAAGTGCGCGAAATACGATGGTGCTCCTGCATCTTTTTCAGGCGTTTGCACTTTCAAAAGAAAAACGCGCCGTTATCGGCCCGGTTCCCGTCTAACCCCAAGCTTTTATTGAAAGTTAACGCCTTGCGCCGCGGTCTCCCTGCCTGCGCGTTTTGACGCACCCTCAGGCGCGTCCGCCAAACTGGCACGCCACGTGCTTGGTACTGTGCATCCGCTGGTGAAACGCACCCTCAGGATTTGTGACACGCACACGTTTGAGAGACTGGCCAATGACAAAGTATAAGCTCGAGTACATCTGGCTCGATGGGTACACTCCGGTACCGAATCTGCGCGGCAAGACGCAGGTCAAGGAATTTGCTGAATTTCCGACCCTGGAACAGCTTCCGCTCTGGGGCTTCGATGGCTCCTCGACGATGCAGGCTGAAGGCCGCAGCTCGGATTGCGTGCTGAAGCCGGTCGCTATTTATCCTGACCCGGCCCGTACCAACGGCGTCCTCGTCATGTGCGAAGTCATGATGCCTGATGGCGTCACCCCGCATCCTTCCAACAGCCGCGCAACCATTCTCGACGACGAAGATGCGTGGTTCGGTTTCGAGCAGGAATATTTCTTCTACGAAAACGGCCGTCCGCTCGGCTTCCCGGAACAGGGTTACCCGGCTCCGCAGGGTCCGTATTACTGTGGCGTCGGCTCGTCCAACGTTGGCCCGGTCGCTCGCGAAATCGTCGAAGAGCATCTGGACCAGTGCCTTGCTGCCGGCATCAACCACGAGGGCATCAACGCTGAAGTCGCCAAGGGCCAGTGGGAGTTCCAGATTTTCGGCAAGGGCTCCAAGCGCGCTGCCGACCAGATCTGGATGGCTCGCTACCTGCTGCAGCGCCTGACTGAACAGTACGGCATCGATATCGAATATCACTGCAAGCCGCTCGGCGACACCGACTGGAACGGCTCGGGCATGCATTGCAACTTCTCGACCAAGTTCATGCGCGAAGTTGGCGGCAAGGCCTATTTCGAGGCTCTGATGGGTCAGTTCGAAAAGAACCTTGAAGCTCATATCGCCGTCTACGGTCCGGACAACGACAAGCGCCTGACCGGCAAGCACGAAACTGCTCCGTGGAACAAGTTCTCCTACGGCGTTGCTGACCGTGGCGCATCGATCCGCGTGCCGCACTCCTTCGTCAAGAACGACTACAAGGGCTACCTGGAAGATCGCCGCCCGAACTCGCAGGGCTGCCCTTACCAGATCGCCTCCCAGGTTCTTAAGACGATTTCGGAAGTGCCGACCGAAAGCTACGCTTCGGCTGCTGCATAATCCAAAGAGGTTTTCCTCCCAAGGGCGCCGGCTGCTTGCAGCCGGCGTTTTCTTTTTGAAGGATCGGTTTCCTTCGGCTGCGCGACGCAGCTATAATTGCTTCCATGGCTCAAAGAGCAGGCAGCGCCGATCTTCCCCTGCATGGCGGCAGGGTTCCCAAATGGCTGGGTGACCGGATGACGAAGCTCGGTGCGGTGATCACCGAGGCGATCGTGCATCACTACGGGCGCGATGAATTCCTGCGCCGCCTCGCACATCCTTTCTGGTTCCAGTCCTTCGGCGCCGTCATGGGCATGGACTGGCATTCGTCTGGCATCACCACCAGTGTGCTCGGCGCGCTGAAACGCGGGCTGACGCCGCTCTCCGGTGAGCTCGGCCTGCATGTCTGCGGCGGTCGTGGCGCGCAATCGCGGCGCACACCGGATGAGCTTGCCGCGATCGGCAATCGCGTCGGTATCGACGGGATCTCGCTGGCGCGGACAAGCCGCCTTGTCGCCAAGGTCGATAGCGCTGCCCTGCAGGATGGTTTCGATCTCTATCTGCACGGCTTCATCGTCGCCGACGACGGCAAGTGGGTGGTCGTTCAGCAGGGCATGAACGGCGACAACAGGCAGGCCCGCCGCTATCACTGGCTATCCGAGGGGCTGGAAAGCTTCGTCAACTCGCCGCACGCGGCGATCGAGGGCCGCAGCCAGGGCAATATCGTCAATCTCGCCGACAAGCGGGCGGAACGCTCGCGTGCCGGACAGCTCGATCTCCTCGCAACGCTCGGCCCCGACCGAATCGTCCGCGAAGCCGTCGCGCTGGCGTTCAGCCCGGCAAAGCCTACCCCGTTGCCCGACCAGATGCTCTTACCGCACCTGATCATGCCCGCGCATCACGATGTCCGCGAAAAGGACGTCAACATGAAGCGGCTGCACGGCAATCTGGCTGCCGCCGCCGATCGTGGCCCTGAAGATTTCGAGCAGCTTCTCCTCGTTCCCGGCGTCGGCGCCCGCACCGTCCAGGCGCTCGCCATGGTCGCCGAAGTGGTGCACGGGGCTCCCTACCGCTTTTCAGACCCCGCCCGCTTCTCGATCGCCCACGGCGGCAAGGACCGGCATCCGTTCCCGGTGCCGCTGAAGGTCTATGACGAAACGATCAAGGTCATGAAATCGGCGGTTCACAAGGGCCGCCTCGGTCGCGAGGAAGAGCTTGAGGCCCTCAAGCGGCTTGACGACCAGTCCCGCCAGCTGGAGCGCTACGTGACCGGACCCGATCTCAAGGAGATCGTTGCCGGAGAATTCAGGAACTCGCCGGAATGGATCGGCCGCAGCGTGTTCGGCTGGGAGGGGGAGGAGAGGTAATCTGCCTCTCATGCCCCTTCATCGGGAATGTTCAGGATATGGCCGCAGGCCTTGCAATGCACTGCATCCGCATCATGGCGCTGCAACCCGCATTGCGGGCAGGGAAACGTCACTTTGAACGGACGTACGACGGCCTGAGCCAGGCGCACGAACAGAGAGATGCCGATGATCATCGTCACGATCGACGTCAGCTTGCCGAGTGTTCCCGGCAGGGTGATGTCCCCGAAACCCGTTGTCGTCACTGTCGCAACCGTAAAATAAAGAGCGTCCACGAGGCCAGTGATGCCGGGAAGGCCGCGGAAAAAGAACGTGTAGACAAAGCCCGTGACGAGAAACAGAAAGACGATGACGTTGATCGACGCCCGCATCACATCTTCCAGATGCCTCAAACCGCAATAGCGAAGCAGAACTTTGAGAAGCGCGCTCTGGCCGATCGTCCAGATGCGGATTGCCCGCAGGAAGGCGAAGTTGAACAGCAACTCCGGCAACAGCAGCGTCAGCAGCACGAATATGTCGATCCAGGTAATCGGCCTCTTCAGCCAGTCGCCGAGATTGCGTTCGATCAGCGCCCGCGCACAAAGCTCGAGCCCGATCCAGACGGCAATCGAGTAGTCGATGATCAGATAGGATGGGCCCGAGCGCAGATAAGGACCAAGAACGAAGAAGGCAAGAATTGCGAGATCGACGACAGCCAGAACGGCCTGAAACGTGATCGCCTTCTCTTCGCGCCCCAGATAGAGCACGCGCAGTCTCTGGCGAAGGCTGGTAAGCCCTGATGTCTCAGGCGGTAGCGTCCCGTCATTCATCCGCAGGAACATATGCGGCGCGGCACCTGCTTCAAGCACACGTCGAGGAAACGAAAAGGAAAATGGCGGACAAGGTGGGATTCGAACCCACGGTACGCTTTCACGCACACACGCGTTCCAGGCGTGCGCCTTAAACCACTCGGCCACCTGTCCTGCTATTTCGATCTGCATCGTCAAACACAAATCGTTGGAACGGCGCGATATATACCGATGAATTTTCGGGGATCAACCTAAATCTAACAGTTTTTTGACTTCTTCGGATAAAACTCCGCTCGCGTCATCCATTGCACTTTAGAAGGCTCGGATTTATCCTGCTTCTGAGGGTGGAAAATGGCGTGGCTGGCCGGGGTTTTCGGCATGAGTGCGCCGGAGGGTTTTATGCGTTTCTTGTTGCGTTTGAGTAGTCTTGTCGCGCTTGCCGTTGCGGTGATCGCGGGAACCATCGATTCCATCCAGTCGGTCGCGGCCTCAGCTGTGGTGATGACGCCCATGGGGGATGCCTGGCAGGATGTCAGCCCCGCTTCGCTGGTGGCGCTGCAATCGTCGATCGCCTATTATGTTCATCCGCGCTTCTACACCTTCATTTTCCAGTGGCTGATGTTGCAGCCCGCTTTCGGCGTGTTTCTGGTGCTGGCGCTGCTGCTCTGGATGGTCGGATATAAGAAGCCCCCGGTTGCAGGCCGGTTCACGGCCTGATCACCGAAAAAGCAGTTTGTTGGCGGCTTTTGCGCAGAAATCAGCCTGATTGAACTGTTTTTCGGCATCCCCGGCAAATTTTTACCACCCGAAAAATTTCTCGTGAAATTTTCATTCAGCCATGCAAGGATGCGCGAAGCCAGGTCTCCGGGGGGAGGCCGGTGGTTCCGCAGACATGCCTCGAAGAAGGCTTGCGGGAGGACCCCAAACAAATAGCAACAACAGGGCTGCAACTCATGAAAAAAACCCTCCTTTCGCTTTTGGCCGTGGCCGCGATGTCCACGACGGCGCTCGCCGCCGACGTCAAGCCGGCTCTGGTTTACGGCACCGGCGGAAAGTTCGACAAGTCCTTCAACGAAGCTGCCTACAATGGCGCTGAGAAGTTCAAGAAGGAAACCGGTATCGCTTACCGCGACTTCGAACCAACAGGTGATACGCAGGGCGAGCAGGCAATCCGCAACTTCGCGAGCCGTGGCTTCAACCCGGTTGTCGCCGTTTCCTTCGCCTGGACCTCGGCAATCGAAAAGGTCGCTGCAGAATTCCCGGACACCAAGTTCATCATCGTTGACGCCGTCGTCGACAAGCCGAACGTCCGTTCGGTCGTCTACAAGGAAGAAGAAGGCTCCTTCCTCGTTGGCGTTCTCGCCGGCTTGGCATCGAAGACCGGCAAGGTCGGCTTCGTTGGCGGCATGGACATCCCGCTGATCCGCAAGTTCGAATGCGGCTATGAGCAGGGCGCGCGCTCGGTCAAGGCTGACGTCGAAGTGTTCCAGAACATGACCGGCACCACCGGTGCTGCATGGAACGACCCGGTTCGCGGCGGCGAGCTCACCAAGAACCAGATCGACCAGGGCGCTGACGTTGTTTACGCGGCAGCCGGTGCAACCGGTCTCGGCGTTCTCCAGACCGCTGCCGACAACAAGAAGCTGTCGATCGGCGTCGATTCCAACCAGAACTACCTGCATCCGGGCTCCGTCCTGACCTCGATGGTCAAGCGCGTCGACCTCGCCGTCTACAACGCTTATGCCGACACCAAGGCTGACAAGTTCACCGGTGGCGTTCAGGCTCTCGGCGTCAAGGAAGACGGCGTTGCGGCTGCGATCGACGACAACAACAAGGCGTTGATCACCCCGGAAATGCAGGCTGCTGTCGACAAGGCAAAGGCTGACATCATCGCAGGAACCATCAAGGTTCACGACTACACCACGGACAACGCTTGCCCGAAGTGATCCGCGATTGAGATGGGCGTATGGCGTGTTGATTTTACCGCCATACGCCCTTTTCTTATTTGGAGCCTGCTGTGACAGACACGCCCGCAATCGAACTCGTGGGCATCGATAAGAAATTCGGTGCCGTCCACGCGAACAAGGACATCAATCTTACCGTTGCCAAGGGGTCTATCCATGGCATCATCGGCGAAAACGGTGCCGGTAAGTCGACATTGATGTCGATTATCTATGGTTTCTATCATGCCGACGCCGGTGAAATCCGCGTCAATGGCACGCCGATTTCGATCCGCGATAGCCAGACGGCGATCGCGGCGGGTATCGGCATGGTGCACCAGCACTTCATGCTGGTCGATAATTTCACGGTGCTCGAGAACATCATGCTCGGCGCTGAAGGCGGAGCGCTGCTCGCCCGTGGCGTTGCTGCGGCGCGCGCCGAGCTGAAGCGGCTGGAAAAGGAATACGGCCTGGAGGTCAACCCGGATGCGCTGATCGAGCAGCTTCCCGTCGGCCTGCAGCAGCGCGTCGAAATCCTGAAAGCGATGTATAGAGGCGCCGAGATCCTGATTCTCGACGAGCCGACGGGCGTGTTGACGCCTGCCGAGGCCGATCACCTTTTCCGCATCCTCAAGGTGCTGCGCGACCAGGGCAAGACTGTTATTCTCATCACCCATAAGCTGCGCGAGATCATGGCGATTACCGATACGGTGTCGGTCATGCGCCGCGGCGAGATGGTGGCGACCCGTAAGACCTCGGAAACGACGGTCGAGGAACTCGCCGAGCTGATGGTCGGCCGCCGTGTCCTGCTGCGCGTCCAGAAGGGCGAGGCCAATCCGGGCAAGGTCATCCTGTCGGTCAAGAACCTGACGGTGAAAGACAACCGCGGCGTGACCATGGTCGATAACGTCTCCTTCGACGTCCGCGCCGGAGAAATCGTCGGCATTGCCGGCGTTGCCGGCAACGGCCAGTCGGAGCTGCTGGAAGCGATCGCCGGTATCCGCAAGCCCGCCTCGGGAGAAATCCTGCTCGATGGCCAGTCGATCGAAAAGGCAGATCCGGCGCGTCTGCGCGAACTCGGTCTCGCCCATATTCCTGAAGACCGCCATCATATGGGCCTGGTTCTGAAGTTCGAGGAATACGAAAACTCGGTCCTCGGCTATCACCGCAATCCGGCCTACAGCAAAGGTCCGATTCTCGATCTTGATGCGATCCGCAAGGACGCCATGGAAAAGATAGAGAAATACGATATCCGCCCGCCGAACCCGCGGCTGAAGACCGCGAATTTCTCCGGCGGCAACCAGCAGAAGATCGTCGTTGCTCGTGAAATCGAGCGTGATCCGGCAGCCCTGATCATCGGTCAGCCGACCCGCGGCGTCGATATCGGCGCCATCGAGTTCATCCACCGCCGGATCATCGAGATGCGCGACGCGGGCAAGGCGATCCTGCTCGTCTCCGTCGAGCTCGATGAAATCCGCTCCCTTTCAGACCGTATCCTTGTCATGTTTGCCGGCCATGTCGTCGGCGAAAAGACGCCCGATGCCGGTGAACAGACCCTCGGCCTGATGATGGCCGGCATTGCCGCGTGAGGCCTTTATGAGCACTGCTTCAGTCCCACTGCCCAAATGGATCAATTACGGCCTGATCCCGATCCTGAATCTCCTCGTCGCCTTCCTGATCTCCGGCTTCGTTGTCTGGCTGATCGGCGAGAGCCCGCTCGACGCGCTGTCGCTGCTGATCGAGGGCGCGCTCGGGAGCGGCGAAGGCATCGGCTTCACGCTGTTCTACGCGACGAGCTTCATCTTCACCGGTCTTTCTGTCGCCGTCGCCATCCATGCGGGCCTCTTCAATATCGGCTCCGAAGGACAGGCCTATCTCGGCGGTCTCGGCTGTGCGCTGGTGGCACTCGCCCTCGATAAGTACGTGCCCTGGTACGTGACGATGCCGCTCGCCGTGATCGGCGCCGGTATCTTTGGTGCCGCATGGGCCTTCATTCCGGCCTATCTGCAGGCCAAGCGCGGCAGCCACATCGTCATCACCACCATCATGTTCAACTATATCGGCGCGGCGCTGATGGTGTACCTGCTGGTGCATGTGTTGATCGTGCCCGGCAAGATGGCGCCTGAAACCCGCACTTTCCTCGATGGTGGCCAGCTGCCGAAGCTCGGCTGGGTCATGGAAATGTTCGGCGGCAAGCTCGGCGCGGCCCCGTTCAACGTCTCCTTCGTTATCGCGCTTGTCGTTGCCTGGCTGGTCTGGCTGCTGATCTGGCGCACCAAGCTCGGCTTCGAGATGCGCACGCTCGGCGTCAGCCCGACGGCTGCCGCCTATGCCGGTATTCCCTACGCACGGACCGTCATGATCGCCATGCTGCTCTCGGGTGCCTTGGCAGGCATGATGGCGCTGAACCCGGTGATGGGCGCTTCGGCGCGCCTGCAGGTCGAATTCGTCGGCGGCGCGGGCTTCGTCGGTATCGCCGTATCGCTGATGGGCCGAAACCACCCTGTCGGCATCATCCTGGCGGCAATCCTCTTCGGCATCCTCTATCAGGGCGGCGATTGGATCTCCTTCGAGATGCCGAACATCACCCGGGAGATGATCCTGGTCATCCAGGGTCTGGTTATCCTGTTTGCCGGTGCGCTCGAATATATGTTCCGCCCGGCGCTGGTCCGCATCTATCAGCAGTTCAAGGGCAAGTGAGGGCGCACGATGGATTATTATGACATCTTCATCAGCGTTCTCAGCTCGACGATCCGCCTGTCGATCCCGCTGATCTTCACCGCGCTCGCCGGTCTCTTCTCGGAACGCGCCGGTGTCTTCGATATCGGCCTCGAAGGCAAGATGCTGGGCTCGGCCTTCGCCGCCGCCTGCGTCGCCTATATCACGGACTCGGCATGGCTCGGCCTCGTTGCGGGCGTGCTCTGCTCCGTGGCCCTCAGCCTCGTCCATGGCTTTGCCTCGATCACCAATCGCGGCAACCAGATCATTTCTGGCGTCGCCATCAACTTCTTCGTCGCAGGCATCACCATCGTGCTCGGTCAGGCCTGGTTCGGGCAGGGCGGACGTACGCCGCAGCTGGCGGGCGACGCCCGTTTCACGCCGATCACGCTGCCCGGCGCCGATGCGATGCGCGAAGTGCCGGTCATCGGTCCGCTCTATGCCAATGTCATCTCCGGCAACAACGTCCTGACCTATCTGGCCTTCGTCGCCGTGCCGCTGTCCTGGTGGATCCTCTACCGCACGCGTTTCGGCCTTCGCCTTCGTGCTGTCGGTGAAAACCCGGGTGCGGTCGATACTGCCGGCATTTCGGTCACCTGGCTGCGCTACCGCGCCGTGATGTGCGCCGGTATTCTCTGCGGCTTCTCCGGCACCTATCTGGCCATCGCCCAGTCGGCGGCCTTCATCAAGGACATGTCGGCCGGTAAGGGCTATATCGCCCTGGCAGCGCTCGTCTTCGCCAAGTGGAAGCCGGTCCCGGTCATGTTCGCCTGCCTGCTCTTCGGCTTCCTCGATGCGCTGGCAAACTTCATGCAGGGCAAGGAAGTGCCGCTGATCGGCGAAGTGCCGGTGCAGATTTTCCAGGCACTGCCCTATATTCTCACCTGCGTGCTGCTGGCCGGTTTCATCGGTGTCGCAACACCTCCGAAGGCGGGCGGCGTGCCCTATACGAAGGAACGTTAAACCATGTCCCACGATTTGTTCGAAGCCGCACGCGGCGCCATGGCCTTCGCCCACGCCCCCTATTCGAAATTCCCCGTCGGCGCGGCGATCCGCGCCGAGGACGGCAATGTCTATACCGGCGCCAATATCGAGAACCTGTCCTTCCCGCAGGGCTGGTGCGCCGAACCGACGGCAATCAGCGCCATGATCATGGGCGGCGCCAAGAAGATCGTCGAAATGGCCGTTATCGCCGAGAAGCTGCCGCTCTGCCCGCCCTGCGGCGGCTGCCGCCAGAAGATCTCGGAATTTGCCTCCAAGGACACGAAGATCTACCTCTGTGACGAAGCAGGCGTGAAGAAGACCATGACCATGGAGGAGCTTCTGCCCTTCAGCTTCGAGACCGAACTCGGATGAACGCGGCAACGGACCTGCTCGCCGGCGAGCTCGGCGGGCTCCTGCCGCGGCACGGAATCATCCTCGGTTCCGGCCTCGGTTCGCTCGTCGGCGAGCTGGAGGACCCGGTTCGCATTGCCTACAAGGATCTGCCCGGTTTCCCAGTGAGCGCCGTATCCGGCCATGCAGGGGAGGTTGTTGCCGGCCGCCTCGGCGGCGTCCCCGTCATCATGCTGTCCGGCCGCGTGCACTTCTATGAGAAGGGCGATGCCAATGCCATGCGTCTGCCGATCGAGGTCTTGAAGGGGCTCGGCGTTCAGTCGCTGTTTCTGACCAATTCCGCCGGCTCGCTGCGCGAGGACATGCCGCCGGGTTCGGTGATGCAGATCACCGACCACATCAACTATTCCGGCATGAATCCGCTGATCGGCGAGGAGAGCGATCACCGCTTCGTCGGCATGACCAATGCCTATGATGCGGAACTCTCCATCTCGATGCGCAAGGCCGCCGAAAAGCTCGGCATCACGCTGTCGCAGGGCGTCTATATGTGGTTCTCCGGGCCGAGCTTCGAAACGCCGGCCGAAATCCGCATGGCGCGCATTCTCGGTGCCGATGCCGTCGGCATGTCGACCGTGCCGGAAGTGATCATCGCCCGAATGTTGGGCCTCAGGGTTGCGGCAGCTTCGGTAATCACCAATTATGGGGCCGGCATGACCGGTGCCGAACTCAGCCATGACGAAACGAAAGACATGGCGCCCGTTGGCGGCGCGCGTCTCGCAGCCATCCTCAAGGAAATGGTCGCGGGTGGAGGAAGCAACAATGACTAATCATACGCACAAGGAGACGGCGGCTGTCGCGCTCTCCCTGCTCGACCTGACGAGCCTCAAGGACGATTGCACCGAAGCGCAGATCGATGCGCTCTGCGAACGCGCGCAAACGCCTTATGGCAATAGCGCTGCGATCTGCATCTGGCCGCGTTTCGTTGCGCGTGCTCGCACAGTACTCGGCAAGGGTCACAAGGTCAGGATCGCAACGGTCGTCAATTTCCCTTCGGGTGACATGGAAATTGCCGATGTCGCGGCCGAAACGCGCGAAGCGATCGCCGATGGCGCCGACGAGATCGATCTGGTCATTCCTTATAAGAAGTTCCTCGCGGGCAACGAAGAAGCCGTGACCCACATGGTCGCGGCGATCCGTGCCGAATGCGGCAGCGCGCTGCTGAAGGTGATCCTCGAGACGGGTGAGATCAAGGATCCCGCACTGATCCGCCGTGCCTCCGAACTGGCGATCGAGGCCGGGGCGGATTTCATCAAGACATCGACCGGTAAGGTCGCCGTCAACGCTACCCTCGAGGCTGCCGATATCATGCTTCGCGCCATTCGCCAGAGCGGCCGGAAGGTTGGTTTCAAGCCTGCCGGTGGCATCGGCTCTGTCGCCGACGCAGCACTCTATCTGAGCCTGGCTGAAACAATCATGACGCCGGACTGGCCGATGCCGTCGACCTTCCGGTTCGGCGCTTCTGGCGTTCTCGACGATATCCTGGCGGTGCTTGGTAGTACGCAGCCGGCGCCCGCCAAGGCCTCGAGCTACTGAGCATGATTCCGCAGGAGATCATCCGGCGCAAGCGAAACGGCGAGACGCTCTCCACCGAAGAGATCGAGGCGTTCATCGCAGCCCTCGCGGCCGGACGTCTATCGGAAGGCCAGATCGGCGCTTTTGCCATGGCCGTCTGGTTCAAGGGCATGTCTCGCGCCGAGACGGTGGCGCTGACGCTGTCCATGGCGCGGTCGGGCGATATGCTCGACTGGAGAGACATCGACCGGCCGATCGCCGACAAGCATTCCACAGGCGGTGTCGGCGATAACGTCTCGCTGATGCTGGCACCGATCGCCGCCGCCTGCGGCCTCGCCGTTCCAATGATATCGGGCCGCGGTCTCGGCCATACCGGCGGAACGCTCGACAAGCTGGAATCCATTCCCGGCTATGGAATTACCCCTGATGCAGCCCTGTTCCGAAAAGCCGTCAAGGACGTCGGGTGCGCCATCATCGGCCAGACCGGATCGCTGGCGCCTGCCGATGGCAAGCTTTACGCCGTGCGCGATGTAACCGCGACCGTCGATTCCGTTCCGCTGATCACCGCGTCCATTCTCTCCAAGAAGCTGGCGGCCGGGCTGCAGACCCTGGTGCTCGACGTCAAGACCGGAAACGGCGCCTTCATGACCGATCATGAGGAAGCGATGATCCTCGCCGCCGCGCTGGTCGAAGTTGCCAACGGCGCAGGCGTCAAGACATCCGCACTGATCACCGACATGAACCAGCCTCTGGCCGATGCTGCCGGTAATGCCGTCGAAATCTGGAATTGCCTCGATTTTCTCGCTGGCAAGAAGTCCGGCACGCGGTTGGAAGAGATCGTGCTTGCTTTTGCCGCAGAGATCTTGGTGAGCAGCGGCGTTTCCACCTCGTTGCCGGAAGGCGAGGCAATGGCGCGCAGCGCGCTCTCCTCGGGACGCGCCGCCGAAATATTTGGGCGCATGGTGAGCGTGCTCGGCGGCCCAGCTGACTTCGTCGAGAAACCATCGAAATATCTGAAGGCCGCCGCTGTCCGGAAAACGGTCTTGGCGCCCGAAAGCGGCTGGCTCTCCAGCTGCAACGCCAGAGACGTCGGAATGGCCGTCATCGATCTCGGTGGGGGGCGCAGGCACCCTTCGGACAAGATCGACCATAGCGTCGGCTTCTCCGATCTCCTGCCGCTTGGAACGCAGGTCGAAAAGGGGCAGCCGGTCGCTACAGTTCACGCAGCAGATGAAACTGCGGCCGCAAAGGCTGCAGCCGGTATTCTCGCCACCTATCGCATAGCCAGCGGCAAACCGGATCTGTCTGCCGTCATCTCAGGCCGCGTCTGATTACTGCTTGAGGCTCAGCGAGCCGTCGGCGACCGAGTAGGACTGCAGCTTCTTCAGGAAGCTCATGCCCACAAGCGTCTGGGACAGCGCATCGTCCTTCAGCACGAAAGCTTCAACGCCCTGAACGCGAATGCCGCCGATTTCGACGCGGTCGAGCGTCACATGCGCTGCCTTTGTCTGGCCGTTGGCAGTATTGACCGCATAGCGGAAATCGAGCTGGTTGCCGCCGTAGCCGAGGCGGCGCGCCAAGCTCTCGTTCAGCGCCACATAGGTGGCGCCTGTATCGATCATACCCTGCACCGGCTTGCCATTGATCTTGAAGTCGCCATTGAAATGGCCCTGCGCGTCAGCCGGAAGGCGCATGGTGCCGCTGCCGTAAGCGGGCGCAGCAGGGGACGCGGCATCAGGCGCGGCTGAAACGTAATTGGCTGAAATGGGCTGGTTCGCGGGTTCCGGGCTCGTCGCCGTAAACAACGATGGCACCTGGGTCGCCAGCGCCGCAGCAATGCTCGCGAAAATGACCGTACGCATGAGCATGAAACAGAAATCCTTCCTGTATAAACCGCGCATCATGCGAGGCCTCATGCTTCAAGCAGCTACGCCATAATTGCTGACAAGTTGCTAACGCCTGAAGTCAAAAGGCCCGGATCGACTGTCCGGGCCTTGTTTCTGCACTGATTTGGTAAATTCGGCGTTGAAATCACTTCGTTCCGTACATGCGGTCGCCGGCATCGCCGAGGCCAGGCATGATGTAGCCCTGCTCATTGAGATGGCTGTCGATCGAAGCGGTGAAGACCGGCACATCGGGATGCTCGTCGCGGAAATTCTTCAGGCCCTCGGGGGCAGCCAGCAGGCAGAGGAAGCGAATGTTGCGCGCGCCGCGTTCCTTCAGCTTGTCGATCGCCGCGATTGCCGAATTGCCGGTGGCCAGCATCGGATCGACGACGATGATCAGGCGCTCGGAAATGTCTTCGGGTGCCTTGAAGAAATACTCGACCGGCTGCAGCGTTTCGTGATCGCGATAAACGCCGATATGCGAGACGCGGGCCGAGGGCACCAGGTCGAGCATGCCTTCGAGCAGGCCGTTGCCGGCGCGCAGGATCGAGGCGAAAACCAGCTTCTTGCCTTCGAGCACCGGGGACTCGATCGTCTGCAGCGGTGTCTCGATGGTTTCCATCGTCAGCTCGAGATCGCGCGTGACCTCGTAGCAGAGCAGGGTGGAAATTTCGCGCAGCAACCGGCGGAAGCTGCCCGTCGATGTCTCCTTGCGCCGCATGATGGTCAGTTTGTGCTGAACAAGCGGGTGATCGATGACGGTGACGCCTTCCATGGCCAAGCCTTCCTCTGATTATCGTTATCGGACGTTTCTTCCATGGAAATCGCCCGGACTGCAAGAGTGCAGGCGATTTTCAGGGGATGATCCCCAGTCCGGCGGGCTCAGAGCCGGGCAAGCAGTGCCCGCCGCGTCTCCTCATCGACAAAGGCCGCTTCGATACCCGTCCGGGTCAGATCATTGATTTCACCGTCGCTAAAGCCGAAGGCCTCCGAGGCCAGCTCGTATTCTCGCTTCAGCGACGTGTTAAAGAACGGCGGATCGTCGGAGCTGATGGTCACGCGTACGCCCGCTTCCTTCAGCTTCCGCAGAGGATGTGCCGCGAAATCGGGGAAAACCTTGAGCGCGATGTTCGATCCGGGGCAGACTTCCAGAACAGTGCCTTGATCGGCAAGCCGCTTGACGAGGTCGGGGTTCTCGATTGCGCGAACGCCATGGCCGATCCGCGAAGGGCGCACATCATTGAGCGCATCCTCGACGCTGAAGGCGCCGCAGACTTCACCGGCATGGATCGTCAGGCCAAGACCGGCATCGCGCGCAATATCGAATGCCCGAGCATAATCCGCAACGCGGCCCATCCGCTCTTCGCCGGCGAGGTTGAAGCCTGTAATCAGCGGGTTCCTGGCCTTGGCGGCATATTCTGCTGCCCCGATCACGCTCTCAGGGCCGAAGTGGCGCTCGCCGGTGACGATCAGCCGTGCCTCGATGCCGTGAGTGGCTTTCGCCCGCCGGATACCTTCGCAAACACCGGCAATATAAGCGTCGGCCCCGAGGCCGATGCGCTTGCCATGATCGGGTGACACGATCAGCTCGCTATAGATCGTGCCGATACCGGCAAGTTCTTCGAGATAGGTTTCGGTCAGAAGCGCGTAGTCTTCCTCGGTCTTGTAGACCTCGGAGACCTTGTCATAGCACTCAAGGAAGCTGGCAAAATCATGCCAGACATAGGTGCCGTCGCGCAGATAAGGCGAGATATCGATATTGTATTTGCGCGCCTGCGCCAGCGTCAGCGCCGGTGGTGCCGCCCCTTCCAGGTGGCAGTGCAGTTCGACCTTCTTCAAATGCGATGTCATAGAAAACTTCTCCCATGCGGCCCGGCGGCAATACCGAGATGCCGGGCAACCGTCTCGCCGATATCGGCATATGTTCTGCGGATCCCGATATCGCGCGAGCGCAGACCGGGGCCATAGGCAAGGATCGGCACGCGTTCGCGGGTATGGTCGGTTCCCCGCCAAGTCGGATCGCAGCCGTGATCGGCCGTCAGGATCACGAGATCGCCGGGCGCCAGCTTGCGATGCACATCGGGAAGGCGGGCGTCGAAAGCCTCGAGCGCTGCGGCATAACCCGGCACATCGCGGCGGTGACCATAGACCATGTCGAAATCGACGAAATTGGTGAAGACCAGATCGCCATCCTTCGCCTCGTCCATCGCCGCCAATGACGCGTCCATCAACGCGTCGTTGCCATTCGCCTTGATGACGCGGGAAATGCCTTGGTGGGCGAAGATGTCGCCGATCTTGCCGACGGCGTGCACCTTGCGCTCGGCCTTCACCAGCCGGTCGAGCAGCGTCGGCTCGGGCGGCGGCACCGAAAAATCGCGGCGATTGCCGGTGCGCTCGAATATAGAGACGGTTTCACCAATGAATGGGCGGGCGATGACGCGTCCGATATTGTAGCTGTCGAGCAGAGCCCGCGCGATGCGACAGAAGCCAAGCAGGCGCTCGAGCCCGAAATACTTCTCGTGCGCGGCAACCTGAAACACGGAATCCGCCGACGTGTAGCAGATCGGTTTGCCGCTGCGGATATGCTCTTCGCCGTACCGGGCGATGATGTCTGTGCCGGACGCGTGGCAATTTCCGAGAATGCCGGGCACATCAGCGGCGGCGCAAAGAGCCTCGACGAGATGCGGCGGAAAGGCATCGCCCTCTGTTGGAAAATAACCCCAGTCGAAAGTGACGGGCGTTCCGGCGATTTCCCAATGACCTGACGGCGTATCCTTGCCGCGGGAGACTTCGTTGGCGCAGCCGTGAATACCATAAACCTTTTCCGGTATCGGCATGCCCGCAGGCAGGCGTCCCGTGGCGGTCTTGGCGATGTCGAGCAGACCGAGCGCCGACATGTTTGGCAGAAGCAGCGGCCCTGACCGTAAACCGGCGCGATCTGCAGCACCTGCCGCACAGAACTCTGCGATATGGCCGAGCGTATCGGCACCCTCGTCACCATAGCTGGCAGCATCGGGGCCGCCGCCGACACCGAAGGAATCAAGTACGAAGAGAAATGCACGTGCCATCATCAAACCAATCGCTATGCGGCCCGCGGGCCGTGATGGCGCTCAGGCATATAACGGCGTGGCGGGCTTGGCAAATTGCTAAAACAACGGGCTCAGCAGTCGCTGCAGGCGATGCTGTCGTTCTGACGCTGGCGATAATAATAGGTTCGCTGGATTGTCAGCGTCTGCAGATTGCCCGGCAGGAAAGCGGGGCTAAAGGCAAAGAGCTGGTATGGTATGCTCAACTCGGCGCGAACAAGAAAACTGCTGGCCTTTTGCATATCGGCAGGAACGCCCGTAACGGCCGAGTTCGCTGCATAAGGTGCCGATGTTGTCGAATTTCCCCATGACCAGAGCACTTTCGCGTTGGCGCTGGCGTCCATCGTGATGCCGGTCAGCTTGACCTGCATCTGGGACGTATTGTACGGCGCGAAGATCGCGTTGGCGACAGTAGTGATCTGCTGAAGCGAGGTCTTCGTGACACCCTGCTGCTGAGTAACGATGTCGGCGACAGAACCCGCGGCACGCGCTGCCCTTTTGCTCACGCTTAGCCCGACCGTGATCTCGAAGGCACCGATATAGAGCATCACGAGAATCGGAAAGAGGATCGCGAATTCAATAGCGCCAACACCGCTGCGATCGCCGAAAAGTCCGGCCAACTTGGACGTGATTCTGAATTGGAGCGCGCTGGCCATCACGGGTATTGCTCGTTTTGGAAAGCTGCGGTGGCAACGATCAGGAATTCATTGAGGTGGGCGCCGGTCGAACTGCGATAGGGCGTAATATAGGGGCGGACCAGATCGGTAATGACCTGCCATTTGTAATAGGCACGTATCATATTCTTCGTACCTGAGCCGCCAGGGCTATACTGGATCCCGGTTGTATCGAGGCCCGTTGCGTTCATCGGAATGGTTACCGGCATGTCCGAAAAATTCGTGAATGTCCGGACGTCGAGCCAGAGCTTGTTCGGCGTTGCCACCTCGGCAGCGGAGCAATTGATGAGGATGGAAACCTCATTGCAGAACCGCTGCCTGAAGTCCTTCACGTCCGCCACGTCCGTGGCCCGGCCCAAGCTGAATGTGATCTGGCCGGTGCGCATGCGGCGGGCCATCGTATCGACGCCGTTGGATACCAACTCTTCGGCCGCGAAGGCGACGAAGGTTTCGATGATCGCGAAGATCACCATGAAATAGGGAATGGCGAGCAGTGCAAATTCGATCGCTGCAGAGCCGTCCTTGGAACGCGCGAACGCTCTAAACCGCCCGCGCTTCTTCGTGCCGGGCATGGCAGGCTGGTCCTGCGGGCAGGGAATTGCGCTTTGGGGCGAGTTTGTCATGCACCGATACTAGGGAGCGATCGTTGATTTTCCGTTTCAGAGGGAAGCAACAATTTAACAGATGGCGACCGAGGCCGATATGCTAGCCGCCTGTTGCTTCGGTCGCGGCCTGTTGCGTATGCTGTTCGCAGGCCGGTGAACAGGACAGAACCGAGCGGTCGGTCTGGCGGTAGACCCGGACGGTGTTGCCTTCGTCGATCGACACCAGAATCGTCTGGTCGAGGATAGCGTTTCCATCGATGTCCAGCAGAACGATGTTGGTCGTTCCGAAGCTACGTCCCGTCAGCACGATCGTCTTGGAATCGGCGACCGTCGCATCGGCAACCTTGGCATTGCCGACGATGACCTTGCTGACCGCCCGGTCGAGCTTCAGCACGCGCGCGTGATCCATGTAAACCCGCAGCATGTCTTCTTCCGCCGACGCGGGTTGCAAAAGAGCAAACCACGGCAAGGCAGCGATGCAGGCGACCAATACACTCTTGCCGCGTGATGACATGGAACTCTCTCTTGAATTTCTGCAGAATTTCTCAACAGCATGGAAAAAATTGGTGAATGAAGACTTAAAAGTCTCTTATTTCGCCAAATCGCGGCTTCTGGCATCCCGAAACAGGACGTTTCCGCCGGCGCCATAGGGAAGCGTATCATTCCGGGACTGGCTGTTGTATTGAAATGTAACGCCAGGAATGCTTGGCGGTGAACGTCTTTCATGCATAGATAAAATGATAATATATCCGCTAAGAAACTGATTACCATGAGCGGCTCTACTTTAGCATTAACAGTCTGGTAACCCTCTTCTTTAAGCCGATTGAAACAGCGCCTCGCTAGGTTGAGCCAATCCGATCAACGGCAAACAGTTGGCGGACGTGCTGAACATCAACTGGAGTAGGAGTTAGACATGACCAAGCTTGTAAGCCGTTTCCTGAAGGACGAATCTGGTGCGACCGCAATCGAGTACGGCCTGATCGCAGCGCTCATCTCTGTAGCGCTCATCGCCGGTGCAACCAGCCTCGGTACCAACATCAACAACGTGTTCCAGAACCTGAGCACGAAGATGAGCACCGCCGCTACGGCCGCTTCCAAGTAAGCTGCTTGATAGGCGATCGTCAAAAGATATGCCGTGCGAAGGCTCACCTGAGACGTGAGCCTTTTCCTTTTCGGGGGTGAGACATGATTGCTGCAGCCGTGTTCGTGATTTTTCCGTTCTGCCTGGCAGTGGCGGCACTCTCCGATCTGTTTACAATGACGATCCCGAACCGGGTGTCGCTCGTTCTCGTTGGCAGTTTCCTGATCGCTGCACCGCTGACCGGTATGCCCTTTGATGCAATCGGGCTTTCACTGCTTGCCGGTGCCGCTGTCTTTCTCGCCTGTTTTGCGCTGTTCGCCATGAACGTCATGGGTGGAGGCGATGCGAAGCTTCTTTCTGCCGCCGCATTGTGGTTCGGCTTCACGCCCTCGCTTGTCATGTTCATCGCCGCTGTTGGCCTGTTCGGCGGACTGCTAACCTTCGCCATCCTCTTGCTGAGAACGCAGTCTAATACCATCCTGGCGATCGGTGTGCCGGTTCCGAATTCGCTGATTCTCGCCAAGAAGATTCCATATGGTATTGCGATCGCAGCGGGAGGTTTTATTGCGTTCCCGTCTTCGCCAATCTTTGTGGCAACGCTGGAAGCCCTGAAATAGCGGCGTTTTAATCGCCCATTAACTTAAAATGTAAGGCTTCCGTTAACTATAATTATACCAATTCCTGACCATTCTGCGGGACGAATATGCATCGTTTCGAGGAATGATCGATGAAGCCCGCGCGTCTTCTCATACTTTCAGTGGCCGTTGTCGCCGCCGGCCTGGCCGGCCTTTTGGCGATGAAGCTCGCTGGACGCGGTGGTGTCGTCACCCAGGTTCAGTCGGTCGTCGAGAAGGAGCCGACGGTCAATGTTCTCGTCTCCAGCTCAAATCTTCCCGTTGGCGCCCGCATCGATGACAAGGCCGTACACTGGATGCCCTGGCCACAGGGCGGCGTCGTGCAGGGTTTCATCACAGAAACGGACAAGCCCGATGCTCTGAAGGAGCTGCAGGGCGCCGTCGTCCGCCTGCCGATATTCGAAGGCGAACCGATCCGGCCTGAAAAGGTCGCCGATTCCAACAGCCGCATTCTCTCGGCTCTTCTGCCTGCCGGCAAGCGCGCCGTTGCAACTGAAATCTCGGTTGCAACAGGAGCGGGCGGCTTCATCCTCCCCAATGACCGCGTCGACGTGATCATGGTCCGCAAGGGCACGGGTACCGAGAAGTTCATCACCGAGACGGTTCTGAGCAATGTTCGGGTTCTCGCGATCGACCAGCAGATTCAGGAGAAGGACGATGGCTCAAAGGCCGTCGTTGGTACGACTGCCACACTTGAGCTCACCCCTGATCAGACGAAGGTCCTCGTCGTTGCGCAGCAGATGGCGGACCGGCTGTCGCTGGCGTTGCGCTCGATTGCCGACGCGCAGGATCAGGATACGAGCGCCGCTGACTATCTCCTGAGCGGCGACAACGGAAACGCCTTGGTTCAGGTCATCAAGTCTGGATCGATCGTTACCGACAGCAGTGCGCCCAAGGCAGAATGAGGACGTTGAGATGACCAAGACAATGCGGCGCACCAGACTTCTGCTCACCGGCTTCCTGTCGCTGACCACAGCCGTCACGGGCCTGACGCCAGGTTTCATGGCACCAATTCTTGGCGCTTCAAGTGCATTTGCTGATTCCGATGGTATTGTCCGTATCTCGCAAACGGGGCCCGGCGCACATCGCCGTCTCAAGATCGGCCTCAACAAGGCGGTCGTCATCGACCTGCCAGAGGATGCGCACGATATCCTCGTCTCCGATCCCTCGATGGCCGATGCCGTGACGCGGACGTCGCGCCGTATCTATCTGTTCGGCAAGAAGGTTGGCCAGACCAACATCTTCATTTTCGGCGGCGACGGTCAGGAAGTCGTCAGCCTCGACATCGAGATCGAGCGCGATGTCTCCGGTCTTGAAGCCAATCTCAAGCGCTTCATTCAGGACTCGAATATCAATGTCGAGATCGTCTCGGACAACATCGTCCTGACGGGAACGGTCCGTACGCCGCAGGACGCGACCCAGGCTGCCGATCTGGCGCAGGCCTTCCTGAAGGGCGGTGAAGCGACCACCCGTACGGAAACCGCCTCCAGCACAGCACAACAGGGCGACGTCGCATTGTTCGCGGAAGCCCGGCAGCAGTCGCAAGTGGTCAACCTGCTGCAGATCCAGGGCGAGGATCAGGTCACACTGAAGGTGACGATTGCCGAAGTGCGCCGCGAGATCCTCAAGCAGATCGGGTTTGACAATCTCGTCTCGAACTCTTCGGGGCTCAACGTCGCACAATTGGGTTCGCCGACTGCCAATTCGTCCGCAGCTACGCTTGGCGGCGGCCTCGCGGCTCTCTTCAAGTCGTCGATCGGCCGCTATGATATTTCGACCTATCTGAGCGCGCTAGAGCAGGCCAAGGTGGTTCGCACGCTGGCGGAGCCGACATTGACCGCGATCTCGGGTCAGGCGGCAACCTTCAACTCCGGCGGCCAGGTTCTGTACTCGACGACAGACAATGACGGAAATACCACTGTCGTTCCGTATAACTACGGCATCAGTCTGGCGTTCAAGCCTGTCGTGCTTTCCTCTGGCCGTATCAGCCTGGAAATCAAGACGAACGTTTCCGAACCAGCACCGTCCGCCACCGGATCTGCTCCGACCTATCAGCGCCGCTCTGCCGAAACCTCAGTCGAACTGCCTTCGGGCGGCTCCATCGCGCTTGCCGGCCTGATACGCGATAACGTCGCGCAGACGTCGAATGGCACGCCGGGGGTCAACAAGATCCCGCTGCTCGGCACGTTGTTCCGCCAGCGCAGCGTCCAGCGTGAGGAAACCGAGCTTGTCATTATCGCGACGCCCTATCTCGTGCGTCCGGTCGCTCGCAATCTGCTCAACCGTCCCGACGACAATTTCAGCCCGGAAAATGATGGCCAGGCGTTCTTCATGAACCGGGTGAACAAGGTCTACGGCGGCCGCGAGGCGCCGGTTGCCGACGCTCAGTTCCACGGTTCCATCGGGTTTATCTACAAATGAAAACGATGCGGCGGGACACAATCATGACGAAGCCCAATCAGGCGGTGGCCGATATGACGAAGATCAAAAGAAGCGCATCGAAATTACTGACGGCGGCCGGTCTGCTCGCTGCGGCCGCGCTGACAAGCTGCGCTGCTCCGCGTGACAATCTCACCACCGGCGGCATCCCGGATGACTATCGTCAGCGTCATCCCATCGTCGTTACCGAAGCCGAACAGGCCGTCGATATTCCTGTCGCAACCACGGACCGCCGTCTGACGATTGCTCAGCGAGATCTGATCCGGGGCTTTGCGACAACCTATACTTCGCGCGCATCCGGTCCTGTCTATCTGATGTCACCGCAGGGCTCGGCAAATGCGTTTGCCGTCAGCCAGGTTCGCGGGCAGGTGCGCGCCGAACTCGCCTCGCGCGGTATCCCCACATCAAAGATCGTTTATGCGTCCTATGCGGCCGCAGGCGGCGGCGATGCAGCCCCGATCCGTCTGACCTTCATCGGGACCACGGCCGTCACGACCCAATGCGGCCAGTGGCCAAAGGATATCGGAGGCGGCTTCGACAACCAGAATTATTACAATTTCGGTTGCGCCTATCAGAACAATCTGGCTGCCCAGGTCGCCAATCCGGAAGATTTCATCGCGCCCCGCGGCATGACGCCGATCGACGCGGCACGGCGTAACGACGCCATCACCGAATATCGCACCTATCGCACGACCATCGAGACGAACGGTAGCTCCGACTTCTAATGCGGAATTGAACGAATGAGCGCAGTCGATTACGAGATCAAGAACACGACCGAACTTCGCAATGCCGAAGAAGCGGTTCGCATGGCCGAGCTCGAGAATATGCGGCCACTTCCGCGTATCTCGGTTCACGCCTTTTGCGAGAGCGAAGGTCTTCAGGAAACGATGGAACGCTGCGGCAACGACCGCCGCATGTCGAAGGTCAGCTTGCGCATAACGAGCGGCGGCATTGCGGCCGCTGCGAATATGTTTCAGACCACTCCGACACCGAATCTGATCATTCTGGAAACCAAGGCGAATGCTGCGAGCCTCATGGCTGAGCTCGCGCCGCTGGCAAGTGTCTGCGATCCCTCGACCAAGGTCGTCGTTGTCGGTTACTACAACGACATCTCCCTCTATCGCGATCTGATCCGCAATGGGATTTCCGAATATATCGTCCAGCCGGTCGCCATGCCGGATCTGATGACGGCTATGGCGGCAATCTTTGTCGATCCGGACGCCGAGCCGCTCGGCAAGAGCATTGCTTTCATTGGCGCCAAGGGTGGTGTCGGCGCCTCGACGATCGCCCATAACTGCGCCTTCGGTATCTCCAACCTGTTCTCGACGGAAACGATCCTCGCCGATCTCGATCTTCCTTACGGAACCGCCAATATCAACTTCGACCAGGATCCAACCGTGGGCATTGCCGAAGCGGTCTTCGCGCCTGAAAGGCTCGACGAAGTTTTCCTGGACCGGTTGTTGACGAAGTGCTCCGAGCACCTGTCGATGCTTGCGGCTCCATCTCTCCTCGACAGGGTTTATGATTTCGACGGTCAGGCCTTCCAGCCTGTCCTCGATGTGCTGCAGCGCAATGCACCTATAACCGTGCTCGATGTTCCGCATACGTGGTCCGAGTGGACGCGCTCCGTCCTTGGCTCGGTCGACGAGGTGGTGATTTGCGCCGCACCAGACCTGGCTAACCTGCGCAACACCAAGAATATGCTCGACGCCCTGCGCAAGGTGCGGCCAAACGACAAGGCACCGCATCTCATTCTCAATCAGGTCGGCATGCCCAAACGTCCGGAAATTACCCCGGGCGACTTCTGCGAGCCTTTGGAGATCGACCCGATCGCGATCATTCCATTCGACATCAATCTGTTTGGAAACGCTGCAAACAGCGGCCGGATGATCTCCGAAATGGATGCGAAATCACCCACGGCGGAAACCTTCTCGCAGGTTGCCCACATCGTCACCGGCCGGGTTGCCCTCAAGAAGGCCAAACGCGGCAGCCTTCTCGGGCTTTTGAAGCGCGGCAAGTGACAGACGTAAAAGTGTAGATTGGAATCTGGCATGTTCGGAAAACGCGGAAATGAAGGTTTCGGAAAGGCCGGCGGCGTTGCAGCCCCGCCGCCGCCGGCTGCCGCTGCTGTTTCGCCGTCGGCCTCTCCGAGCGTCATCGTCGAACCGAACCGCGAACCCGCACGCTCTCAGGTAACGCCGCCGCCGATGCAGACACCGCAGCGTCGCCGCCCGGCGCGCACGGACGAATATTACGACACCAAAGCGCAGGTCTTCTCCGCGCTGATCGATACGATCGACCTGTCTCAGCTTGCCAAACTCGATGCCGAAAGTGCCCGCGAAGAAATTCGCGATATCGTCAACGACATCATCACGATCAAGAATTTCGCGATGTCGATCTCGGAGCAGGAAGAGCTGCTCGAGGACATCTGCAACGACGTCCTGGGTTACGGCCCGCTGGAGCCGTTGCTGGCACGCGACGATATTGCCGACATCATGGTCAATGGCGCCGGGAAGACCTTCATCGAAGTCGGCGGCAAGACTATCGAATCGGAAATCCGATTCCGCGATAATGGCCAATTGCTGTCGATCTGCCAGCGCATCGTCAGCCAGGTCGGCCGCCGCGTCGATGAATCGAGCCCGATCTGCGATGCGCGCCTTCCCGATGGTTCGCGTGTGAACGTCATCGCGCCGCCGTTGGCAATCGATGGCCCGGCACTGACGATTCGTAAGTTCAAGAAAGACAAGCTGACGCTCGATCAGCTGGTCCGCTTCGGCGCAATCACGCCCGAGGGCGCAACTCTGCTGCAGATCATCGGCCGCGTCCGGTGCAATGTTGTCATTTCGGGCGGTACCGGCTCCGGCAAGACGACACTTCTCAATTGCTTGACGAACTATATCGACCGCGATGAGCGTGTCATCACCTGCGAAGACACGGCCGAATTGCAGCTTCAGCAGCCGCATGTCGTGCGTCTCGAAACCCGCCCGCCTAATATCGAAGGCGAAGGTGAGATCACCATGCGCGACCTGGTCAAGAACTGCCTGCGTATGCGCCCTGAACGCATCATCGTCGGCGAAGTGCGTGGACCTGAAGTGTTCGACCTTCTGCAGGCGATGAACACTGGCCACGACGGCTCGATGGGAACGATCCACTCAAACTCGCCGCGTGAATGCCTGAGCCGTATCGAATCGATGATCGCGATGGGCGGCTTCAGCCTGCCGGCAAAGACCGTCCGCGAAATCATCGCCGGATCGATCGATGTCATCGTTCAGGCGGCCCGCCTTCGCGATGGTTCGCGCCGCATCACGGCGATCACCGAAGTGATCGGCATGGAAGGCGATGTGATCATCACCCAGGACCTGATGCGCTACGAGATCGATGGCGAAGATGCTGCAGGCCGGTTGATTGGCCGTCACATGTCCACGGGCATCGGCAAGCCGAACTTCTGGGATCGCGCCCGCTACTACAACGAGGAGAAGCGGCTGGCCGCAGCCCTTGACGAAATGGAAACGAAGTCGAAGGGGGCGTGATGTTCGGTTTTGATCCCATCGTCCTTGGCATCATTCTCCTCGTGGCTATCGCCGCGGGAGCCGTTTGCTACAGCTTGCTCTTCACCCGCATGGAAACCGAGAAAAAGGCCGCGAGCCGCGTCAGCCGCGTCGGTTCGGCCGAAGCAGACCGGTCGAACGTCAAGGCGGCGCGGGATCGCGTTCAGGAAATGTCCAAACGCCGCAAGTCGGTGCAGGACAACCTGAAGGATCTCGAGAAGCGGCAGCAGGAGAACCACAAGCGCAAGCTCTCCTTGAAGTCGCGCCTGACGCAGGCTGGATTTTCCATCACCCCGGCGAAATTCTACATGTTCAGCGCTGGCTTCGGTTTTTTCCTGATGCTGATTGCGTTCCTGGCCGGCGCTCCCACACTGATGGTTCTGGCTGTGCCCGTCATTGCGGGCCTCGGTCTGCCGCGCTGGATACTGAGCTTCTTGATCAAGCGCCGTCAGAACAACTTTCTGACCGAGTTTCCGAATGCGCTCGATGTCATCGTCCGCTCGATCAAGTCCGGCCTGCCGCTCAACGATGCCATCAGACTGATCGCCAACGAAGGCCGCGATCCGGTAAAGACGGAATTTCGCCGCGTCGTCGAATCGCAGCAGCTCGGTCTCAGTGTGCCCGATGCCTGCGCCCGTATGACAAATTATATGCCGCTGCAGGAAGTCAGTTTCTTTGCCATTGTCATCGCCATTCAATCTCAGGCCGGTGGTAACCTTTCGGAGGCGATCGGCAATCTTTCCAAGGTCCTTCGGGATCGCAAGAAGATGAAGGCAAAGGTCTCGGCGCTGTCAATGGAAGCGAAGGCCTCAGCCTGCATCATCGGCGCTCTGCCGTTCATCGTCGCGACGCTCGTCTATCTGAGCTCCCCGCAATATATGATGATCCTTTTTACCGATCCGCGCGGCCATCTGATCATGGGCCTGTCGGCCTTCTGGATGTCTATCGGCATCTTCGTGATGAAGAAAATGGTCAGTTTTGATATCTGACGGAGAGGGAAGCAAGCCATGTCTTCAGATCTTGCATCACGTTTGACAGATCCGTCCATGCTGGTCGCGCTGTTCGTCG
The DNA here is from genome assembly GCF_056400165.1 of Rhizobium sp. 01L410. Lineage (NCBI taxonomy): Bacteria > Pseudomonadati > Pseudomonadota > Alphaproteobacteria > Hyphomicrobiales > Rhizobiaceae > Rhizobium > Rhizobium sp. 01L410. Next base: position 345,599 of record NZ_JBFTST010000003.1, on the reverse strand, counting down.
CGATCGCCGTTTTCGCAACGTTTTATACGATTGCAGTCCCTTTCTTCGAGCGCGGCGATCTCAATAAGCGCATGCGCGCTGTTTCGACCGAACGCGATCAGATCCGGGCACGTGAACGCGCGCGAATGAACTCCGATACCACGTCGAGCAAGGCCTCGCTGAGAACGCAGAACAATCGTTCCGTTCGCCAGATCGTCGAGCGTTTCAATCTGCGCGAAGCGCTGGTCGACGAAAATACCATGAACAAACTGAAGGCCGCAGGCTTCCGGTCTGAGAATGCGCTGAATACCTTTCTCGTGGCGCGTTTCCTTTTGCCGTTTGTGTTTCTTGCGGGCGCCGCATTCTACATCTTCGGCCTTGGCCACATGATCGAAAAGCCTTTCCCGATCAGGCTTCTCGTGGTCATCGGAACCGCCTATCTGGGCTTCTACGCTCCGAATATTTTCATCTCCAACCGTATGGGCAAGCGTCAGCACTCGATCAAGCGCGCTTGGCCGGATGCACTCGATCTGATGCTGATCTGCGTTGAATCGGGTATCTCGATCGAAGCTGCGATGCGCCGTGTCTCGGAAGAACTGGGAGAACAATCGCCAGCGCTCGCCGAGGAAATGGTCCTGACGACAGCAGAGCTGTCCTTCCTGCCCGATCGCCGTCAGGCGCTCGAAAACCTCGGCACTCGAACGCAGATCGACATCGTCCGTTCGGTCACGGCGGCCCTGATCCAGGCCGACCGTTACGGCACGCCGATCTCGCAGGCGCTCCGTGTTCTTGCCCAGGAAGGTCGCGACGAGCGTATGAACGAGGCGGAAAAGAAGGCGGCCGCTCTGCCGCCGAAGCTGACGGTGCCGATGATCCTGTTCTTCCTGCCGGTTCTGGTCGCCGTCATCCTCGGCCCAGCCGGTATCCAGGTCGCCGATCGCTTCTGAGGCCCTTGAAGAGCGTGGCCAACCGGTCTAGCCATAGATCCTGATCGACCGGAAGAGCCGGTATCGCGCTCTTCGGTCACGAGGAGCTCGCATGTCGTCTGCTGCCATTCTCGCCAGTATTTTCGCGGCCATGCTTATCGGGGCAATGAGCCCCGGTCCGAGTTTTGTCGTCGTCTCCCGGATCGCTATTTCCCGATCGCGCCTCGACGGCCTCTGCGCCGCCCTGGGCATGGGCATCGGCGGCGTTATCTTCAGCGCGCTTGCGCTCGCCGGATTGACCGCGCTGCTGACGCAATTCTCCTGGCTTTATCTCGTGCTGAAGATCGCGGGCGGCGCCTATCTCGTCTATATCGCTTATCGCATCTGGCAGGGTGCCGCAGACCCGCTTGAGGTGACAGGCGTTACCGAGGGCCGCTCGTCACTCCGGCGCAGCTTCTCGACGGCACTTTTGACGCAGCTCAGCAACCCGAAGACCATTGTTGTCTATGCCAGCATTTTCGCAGCTTTTCTGCCGAAATCCGTTCCGCTCGCCGTCGCCGTCGGCTTGCCGATCGGAATTTTCGCCATCGAGACGGGCTGGTACACCGTGGTCGCGCTGGCCTTTTCGGCCCGCAGACCGCGGCAGGCCTATCTGGCGGCAAAGGCATGGGTCGACCGTGCCGCCGGCTTCGTCATGGGTGGACTTGGCCTACGCCTGATCTATGCGGGGGTGACCCTGCGATAGAGAATCGCCGGATCAGTTGGTGTTGTTCGGCGCCTGGCTATCCTTGGAAGCCAGCTTTTGCCAGGAATTCTGCTGCGAGAGCATCGAGCGCAGATAGGCGACATTGGCGTCGGCCTGCTGCGGAGAGAGTTCGCGCCGGGCAATCTGCTCGGCTTCCGGAAAGCGCCCCTGCAGTCCGACGACGAGCGCCAGGTTCTGGCGGACGCGGCTGTCGGCACTAGGCTGGCCTGCCGCCTGCCGCATGTAGGTTTCCGCCGTGCGAAGATCGCCCGTCAGCACATAGGACATGCCGAGATTGGAAAGAACCGAGGGTTCGTTCGGCATGATATCCAGCGCGTCGCGATAGCGCGCCCGTGCTTCGCTGGCCTTGCCCATCTGGTCGAGGATTGCGCCTTGGGCAGAAACCAGCTTCCAGTCGGGCCGGTCGGGCGTCTGCGCGCGGCTGATGGTGTCAAGCGCCTGCTGGAGCTGTCCGGCCGCTGCCTGCGCCTTGCCGTAGGCCGCCAGAACGTTGCGGTCGCTCGGATTGGAAATCGCCACCTGCTGCATGACGGCCAGCGCCTGAGCGTCACGTCCGGCCGAGCGCAGCAAGCTCGCATAATAGACGCCATTGGTTGGATCGCGCGGGTTTTTCTCGTATATCTGTCCGGCACGCTCGGTGGCAGACCGCATTTCGTTGACGTCCATCGTCTCGACCGGCTTAGCAGAAGCGGGGATCGACCCGGTGGTCATCTTGTCCTTGGTTGTCGAGCAGCCGGCGAGCGTCAGGCCGACCAGCGCCACAACGGCACCCTGCAGGAGACGGGTCTTGAGCGAAGTGGTGGCCAAACGAGGCATCGCGCTTTCCTGAATTCAGAAACAGGCGCCTGACCTCTAATCGGAACAGGGAAAGGTGTGACGCAATCTTCGCTCCAGCAATAGTCTGTTAACCCTAACAGACCGTTAAGAAACGATTCCGGATACCGCCGAAGGACTCCAATGGCCCCCTATCAATTTATCGAGAGACCGACGCCCTTCAACAACAAGGGCGGCTCGACACTCCCGATTTTCGCAGTGACGCCTGCCCATATCGAAACCGGCACCATCGATCCGATCGCTCTCGATTGGGCAAAGAAGGCCGGCTATCGTGCCGAAAGCGGCTCGCTGCTGTTGATCCCGACGGCAGAAGGCCATCTCGGCGGCGCTCTCTTCGGTCTCGGCACGAACCCTTCCGAACAGCCATACATCACCGGAAAGCTGGCACGCTCGCTGCCGGCTGGCGACTGGCATATCGAAACCGCGCCGCTGACGGCCAACCGTCTGGCGCTCGGCTTCGGCCTCGGCAGCTACCGCTTCGATCGTTACCGCTCCGAAAAGCCGGCCGCCGCGACACTGATGATCCCGCGCGATGCCGATGCCGCCGATATCAAGCGTCAGCTTGCCGGCGTGTTCCTTGCCCGCGACCTAATCAACACGCCGACCAACGACATGGGACCGGAGCAGCTGGAAGCGGCTTTCCGCGGCCTTGCCGAGCACTACAAGGCGGAAATGTCGGTCATCATCGGCGATGACCTGCTGAAGGAGAATTTTCCGCTGGTTCACACCGTCGGCCGCGCCAGCGCCGATGCGCCGCGCCTGCTGGAGCTGCGCTGGGGCAAGAAGGGCCATCGCAAGGTCACGCTGGTTGGCAAGGGCGTCTGCTTCGATACCGGCGGCCTCGACATCAAGCCATCCTCCTCCATGCTGCTGATGAAGAAGGACATGGGCGGCGCTGCCAATGTCATGGGCCTGGCGCTGATGATTATGGACGCCAAGCTGAAGGTCGATCTGCGCGTCATCATTCCCGTTGTCGAAAACTCGATCTCAGCCAACGCCTTCCGCCCCGGCGATATCTACAAGAGCCGCAAGGGCCTGACCGTCCAGATCGACAATACCGATGCCGAAGGCCGACTGATCCTCGCCGATGCGCTGACCTATGCCGACGAAGAGTCCCCCGATCTGCTGATCGACATGGCAACGCTGACGGGTGCCGCGCGTGTCGCGCTCGGCCCCGATCTGCCGCCTTTCTTCACGGATGATGCGAGCCTGGCGCATGACCTGACTGAAGCGAGCCTGGAGACGGACGACCCACTTTGGCGTCTGCCGCTCTACATGGGCTACGACAAGGATATCCGTTCGAAGCTCGCCGACATCACCAACGCGCCGGCAGGCGGGATGGCAGGCGCCATCACCGCGGCACTCTTCCTGAAACGTTTCGTCAGCAAGACGAAGAGCTGGGCCCATTTCGACATCTACGGCTGGGCGCCATCGGAACGGGCGCATTCCCCGGGGGGCGGCGAGGCGCAGGCGATCCGCGCGCTCTATCACCATATCCGCCAGAGCCTCTGAGGCGATCGTTAAAATTTTATTCACCTTGAGAGGCGGCAGATTCTGCCGCCTCTTGCGTATGTGCCCGCGCTGCGGACAATAGGAACGTTAGCGTAACGATCTCCGGAGGGCCTGTGCCGATCGAACTGACTGCTTCGCAGGCATTGGGGCTCTGGCATGGCGTTGCCCTCGATCAGGTGCGTCATGATAATCGCGACCTGACGCTTCGGCAGATGGCCATCCTTCTGCAAATCTACCTCGTGCCTCCGCCACACACTGTTCGCGGTCTTGCTGCCACCCTTGAGGTGACCAAGCCTGTCATCACCCGCGCCCTCGATACGATGGGTGAAATGGGGCTGGTCGACAGGGTGCGCGACGACGCGGATCGGCGTAATGTCATCATCAAACGCACCGTCGGCGGTGCGCTCTATCTTGAAAAGCTGGGCGATCTCGTGCGCGAGCAGGGCCGCAAGCTTTCGCCTTGAAGGGACTGTCATGACCATGCTCGACCGGCGCCTCAATGCGCACAGACCGGATCTCGCCGACGCCTCGCTTGAGGGCAAAGTCGAGGCTGCGCGCTTCGTCTCAGGCTCTTCGGCGCGTGTCGCCGTTCCGGTCGCGCCGCTTCGCCCGGTTGCCGATCTAACGCGCGGTATCGATACCGAACTGCTGATGGGAGAAGACGTGACGATCTTCGAACGCTCCGGCGGCTGGTGCTGGCTCAAGGCGGCGTCGGATGGCTATGTTGGCTACATGCCGGAAGAGATGCTGACAACGGCGGCTCCCGAGCCCACGCATGTGGTCAACGTCCAGCGGACCTTCGTCTATCAGGAGCCTGAGCTTCGCAAACCCTACCGGTCGGTTCTGTCGATGGGCAGCCGCGTCCACATTACCGGCGAGGCGGAAGCCAGAGGAAATCACTATCACCTGCTTGCTGACGGCACAGCTATCTTCTCGAAGCATCTGCAGCCGATCGGCTCGGGCAAGGATGCAGATTACGTGGGGATCGCGCTGCAGTTCCTGAACACGCCCTATCTCTGGGGCGGGCGCTCCGGCCTCGGGATCGATTGTTCCGGCCTCGTACAGCTGGCGTTGCTAATGACCGGCCGCGGTGCGCCGCGCGATACCGACATGCAGGCAGCAGGCCTCGGCACACCGATCGACCGCTCCGAGCTTCGCCGCGGCGATTTGGTGTTCTGGAAGGGGCATGTGGCTGTCATGGAGGATGCCGAAACCATCATCCATGCCAATGGCCACACCATGACCGTCGCCCGCGAGAATTTCGAGGAAGCGGTCGAGCGCATCGGCTGGCTCTATGAGCAGCCAAACGGCTATCGCCGGCCGTTCTAACGCTGGCGCGGGTCCAGCCAGTCCCTGAGACCATCGCCGAGCAGGTTGAAGCCGAGAACAGCGAGCGCGATCGTCAGGCCGGGCAGGATTGCGAGCCACGGTGCCGTCCCCATGAAGGTCTGCGAATCCGCCAGCATGCGCCCCCAGGTCGGCGCAGGCGGCGCCATGCCGAGGCCAAGAAAGCTGAGGCCCGCCTCTGTCAGGATCGCCAGTCCCAGCTGAATGGTCGCCTGCACGATGATCTGGCTCATGATGTTGGGCGCCACGTGCCGCAAGGAGATCGTCAGGCGGCTGTTGCCGATCGCCTGTGCTGCCAGCACATAATCGCGGCTCCAGGCCTGCATCGCGGTCGCCAGTGTCACGCGCGCGAAGACCGGGATCATGAAGACGGCAATCGCAATGATCGCCGTGAAGCGCCCGGTTCCGAGAAACGCGCCGAGAATCATCGCCGAAAGGATCGGGGGCAGGGCGAAAATCACGTCGCAGGCCCGCATCAGCAGGGCTTCGAAAATGCCCCTGATCGCTGCGGCGGAAATGCCGATGATCGAGCCGATCGCGCCGCCGATCGCAACGGAAGTGAGGGCGATCGATAAAGAATTCCAGCACCCGGCCATCAGCATCGACAGCACGTCGCGCCCGAACTGGTCCGTGCCGAGCAAACCATAGGCGAGCGGCGGCTGAAGCTTGTGGACGATCTGCATCTTCGCCGGCGGCAGCGGCGTCCAGAACAGCGAGATGACAGCGACGGCCAGCAGTGCGCCAACAATCAGCGCGCCTGTAGACAATGTAATTTGCCGGCTAATTTTTCTGACCGGCAGCATGGTGCCCGCAGAGATGTTTGCCATCACGCCGCCCTCCGCAGCCGCGGGTCGATCGCCAGATAGGACGTGTCGACGACGAAATTCATGACGATCACCAGCGCCGCAAAGAACAGCACGACGTCCTGCATGACGGTGATGTCGCGCTGCGCCAGCGCCTGCAGCGCCAGGCGTCCGAGACCGGGAAGATTGAAGACGTTTTCGACCAGCACTGCCCCCGCGACCAGAAAGGTAAACTGCAGCCCGAGGATCGTCATGACGGGCACCAGCGCATTCGGCACCGCATGCCGCCAGAGCACGGCGGCGGATGAAAGCCCCTTGGCCGTTGCCGTGCGCGCGAAGTCTTCGTGCAGCACCTCGAGCACCGCCGACCGTGTCACCCGCGTCAGCACGCCGGCCTGCGGCAAGGCGAGTGCCACGGCGGGCATGACGAGCGCCTGCAGTGCTGCCCAGATGCCATGTCCCCATCCCGGGAAACCACCAGCCGGCATCAGCCCAAGCGACGTCGAAAACAGAATGATCATCAGCAGGGCGACCCAGAAAGCGGGAACGGCGATGCTGATCTGCGAAAACAGGGTTGCGACGACGTCGGCGATCCCGCCGCGCCGGGCCGCGGCAAAACTGCCGAGCGGCAGTGCAATCGTCACCGAGAGAGCGATCGCGAAGATCGCCAGCGGCAGGGTGACAGCCAGCCGTTCGGCAATCAGCCCGGCAACGGGAACGCCATAGGTATAGGATTGGCCGAGATCGCCGCTGAGAACGCCGGCCGCCCAATACCCGTAGCGGAGGATCAGAGGCTGATCGAGCCCGAGTTCATGGCGCAAGGCTGCAAGCGTGTCAGGCGCTGCCGATGTGCCCAGCATGATCGAGGCGGGATCGCCGGGCAGCAGGTCCATCACCGCGAAGATCAGGAAGGAGACGATAGCCAGCGTGAGCACCAGACCGGCGATGCGGCGGGCAAGCAGAGACATCATGCGATCGCCGCCCTGGCAAAAGCTGCGTGTGCTCTCCACGCTCCCACATCATTGTGCTCGTTAAAGGGGTCCAGCCACCGCGCGTCGGTGCGGTGAATGACCGGTACGAGGAGGTCTGTCACGCCCCAGGATTGGGGCGCATTGGATTTCTGCGGCAAGCACAGGAGTGAGGAAAGATGAAAGGCGCAAGCAAGTTCCGGCATCTCACCAATCCAAGATCGTTTGTACTGCTGCGAACTCAGTATGCCGATTATTCCGTCCACGAAACATTCGTCAGAACGTTCGAGGGAATAGGCTCGTTCTCCCAAAGGCCTGTCAGCTTCTTGTTCCAGACGCCAAGCTTTGGCATCACGAAGAGATAAAGCGCCGGCACGTCCTCTGCCAGGATTTTCTGGGCCTCGCCGTAGATCCGGTTCTGCTCGGCCGGGTCCGCCGTTTGCTGCACCTTTGTCATCAGGGCGTTGAAGCCGGGGTTCTTGTAGTTGAAGTAGTAGGGATCGCGCGAATAGATGTCGATATCCATCGGTTCGGCGTGAGCCACGATGGTCATGTCGAAGGCGCGGTCCTTCATGACGTCCTGCACCCATTTGGCCGGAAATTCCGTCGGCTCGATGTTCATCGTCACGCCGATTTCGGCAAACATCGCCTGCATCACCTGCGCGCTGCGCGGCGCATAGGCCATTTGCGGCACCTTGACGGTGAAGCTGAAACCTTCGGGATAGCCGGCCTCGGCAAGCAGCGCCTTGGCTTTCTCCGGACTATAGGCCAGCACGCCCGTCGTGTCCTGATAGCCGGGATCATTCGGCGTGTAATGGCTGCCGATCGCCGTTCCCAGACCGGACCACGCGCCCTCGATTACCGTCTGCCGGTCGATCGCCATCATCAGCGCCTGGCGGACCCGCTTGTCGTCAAACGGCTTCCTGGTGTTGTTCATGCCGGCGACGACCTTAAGTTCGGTGTTGCCGATTTTCGTCGTCAGCCGCGGGTCGCCATCGAATGAGCTCATCAGCTCCGGCGCGGCGAATTCCGGGATCGCATCGATATCGCCGGCCTTGAGGGCTGCTGCCTGCGCCTGCGGATCGGCGATGAAGCGGAAGGTCACCGTATCGAGCTTCACCGAAACCTGCTTGTTCCAGTAAGTCTCGTCCTTCGCCAGCTCGACCTTGTCGCCTTTCGCCCAGTTGACGAACTTGAATGGCCCGGTGCCCACAGGCACGGTCTTGTCGGTACCGGCCGATTTCGGAGCGACCATCACCGATGCCGGCCAGCCGAGCCAGTAGAGCAGGCTGCCGGTGGGCGCCGAGAGATGCAGGACCAGCGTTTCGGCATCCGGCGTATCGATCGACGCGATCGATACGAAGAATCGCTTCTGCGGATTGACTGAGTCCTTGCCACGGGCACGATCGAGCGCAAATTTCGCCGCGGTCGCGTCGAAGATTTCACCATCGTGGAAGGTAACGCCGCTCTGTAGCTTGAATGTATATGTCAGGCCATCCGCAGACACGTCCCAGCTCCTGGCGAGCTGCGGCTGCACCTTGCCGCTCTCGTCGATCGAGACGAGGCCTTCGAAGACGTTCTGCCATGTCACCTGGCCGATTGCCACGGGCGCCGCGATGGTGGGGTCGAGCCCGGTCGGTTCCACGCCCATGCCGAGATTGAGTGTCGTCTTCGGCGCTGCATCGGCAGGGATGACTGCGCCGGGAGCGGCAGCGTAGAGAACCGCGAGAATGGGAAGGAGGCGGACGGAGGGGGCAAGGCGGATCATCGATATCCCGTCGGTTTTGGTGAACACAAATTGTGTTCTCTGCGTATCGAAAATCGATACACACTAAAACCGGGGGCAATGCAAGAGGCTCGCTCACCACGGCATCAGCGCGCCTTTAACTGGCTGCGCATGAAATCCTCGATAAAGCCGCTAAGTTTCGCTGCGGCAAAGGAAAGCTGCCGGTCCGGCGCGATCGAGAGTTCGGCATGGGTGCGGATCGCGCTTTCGGCGGCGAGCTTTATGGCAGTCAGCGCCCCGGCCTCGATCTCGCGCCGCACGGAAAGCTGCGGCAGCAGTGTCACGGCCATGTCGCTCAGCACCAGTTCTTTCAGCATCTCAAGCGCGCTGACGGTGAATGCCGGCTCGATCGTCAGACCCTGACGCCCGGCAGCGGCATCGAAGCTCTGCCGGAAACCGAAAGATTTTTCGGGAAGCGCCAGCGTATGGCGGGCAAGCTCGCGCAGCGTCACCTCCTTGAGGCCGGCAAGCGCATGCCGGCTGGAAGCGATGACGTCATAGGCGATTTCCGAGCGGGCGATGACTTTGGCCTCTGTCGTCGCGGGCGCAAAGAGCGTCAATGCCATGTCGGCCTGAGCGGAATTGACCGCCTCGATCGCCTGGCGCGCGCTGGTGATGATGACCTCGAAGCGGATATTCGGATAGCTTCGCCCGAATTCGGCCAGCGCCGGGGTCAGCAGGCTGGCGACGATGGCGCCGTTTGCAAAGATCGTTACCCGCCCGCGCTCCAGCCCTTTCAGATCCTCGATCAGCTGCTGGACGTGCTCGAGCTCCCGCAGCGTCCGCCCGGCACGGGTGGCCAGCAGTTCACCGGCGGCCGTCAGCGTCACCCCGCGGGCGCTGCGTTCGACGAGCGGCGTGCCGAAGAATTCCTCAAGGTTTTCGATCTGGCGGCTGACGGCTGTCGGTGCAACGTTCAGGTTCTCCGCCGCCTGGCGCATCGAGCTGGTTCTGACCAGTTCGTCGAAATACATCAGCGCCCGGATCTGCATGCGTCTCTCCCGCCTTCTGCTCTGCGCTTCTCTTTAGGCAATCGCGCTGGGCGAGGCTAGATGCCGCGCCAGGCGCGCTGCGCTCCGAGGTGCGGAAGCGCTGTCGCTTCGTGGACGCCACGGGCGATCGCCCTGGCCATGACGATACCGGCGAGATGGCAAAGCTCCATGAGGGTCCCGGGCGTCTCGACCGGCTTGGCGCCTGTCGCTGCGGCAAAGACGGTATCGCCGTCGAGCGGCAGATGGGCGGGGAGCAGCGCCCGCGCCAGTCCGTCATGCGCGGCGATCGACAGGCGATGCGCCTCCGCCTTGGTCAGCATGGCATCGGTGACGATGGCGCCGATGGTCGTCGCCGGTGCATTCATGCCCTTGAGACGCATCCGGTGGTCGATGGACGGTGGCATTCCGAGACCACCGAACTCGCTGCCCTGTTCGAAAGGCGCGGCCCAGAAATGCTTGCCGCTGCCGATCGTTGCCGAGCCGAGCGCATTGACCGCGACGATGGCGGCGATCACATGCCCGCCGCTGCCGACCGCGCTGGCCGAACCGAGCCCGCCCTTGAACGTCGCGGTCGTTGCACCGGTTCCCGCGCCGACCGTGCCAAGATCGAAAACGCCTTTGTTGGCACTGCGGCAGGCCTCGTAGCCCATGTCACGGTAGGGCGCGTGAAGCCCCCAATTCTTGTTGCCGCCATTCAGGAGGTCGAAGAGGATCGCCTGCGGCACGATCGGCACGCGGATGTCGCCGACGGCGAACCCTCGCCCGGCTTGCCGCAGCCACGATTGAACGCCGCCCGCGGCATCCAGCCCGAAGGCCGAACCGCCCGACAGCACGAAGGCATCGACCCTTTCGACGGTCATCGACGGATCGAGCAGCGCCGTGTCCCGTCCGCCGGGCGCACCGCCGAGTACGCTGCCCGACGCCACGGCCGGTTCGTCGAAAAGGATGGCGGTCACGCCGGACCCAAGCGTCAGGTCGGTGGCATGGCCGATGGAAATTCCGGCAATATCGGTGATGAGATTGAGCAAGATCGGTCCCCGGTGCGTGCGGCGATTAGGAGCGCAACAACAGGCAAAAAACAAGACCGGCCCCAAGTGATGGGGCCGGTCAGAATTCTTCCGAAGAAACGAATTGGGAAAGCCCGTGCCTGCAATCAGGCATGCAGCGGCTTTGGATGACGGCGGGTCATCAGGTCGTGGATCGCGAGCTTCACCTCGTCGGGCGAGCGGAAACGCTGCTCGTCGAGGTCGTGCACGTGAAACTTCACGGCGATGAATTTCAGCCGGTCTTCATCCGGAATGACGATCCCGACGGGAACGCCTGCATATTCTATAACTTGCTTTTTCATGCGTAGAACTCCTGCTGCGCGGACTGCGCGAGCGACGGCGAATTGACTTGTCTTGTACCGTTGAAAGGGGGACGAACGTCACATTCGACAGTTCGGGCGGGAGAGGGCGCCCGGACGGTCATTGCCGAGCACAGGGCGCCCAAGGAGATAGGCGAGAATATCGATTTCAATCATGTCTCGTTCCTTGCGTTAGCGTTGCACTCGTGATGATCCCGTAGAGCCGGGACCGGCGATGACTGACTTCTAATAATCTACTTACTTAGTAGAGAATAGCGGATCGTCAGTCAGAAACATATTCTGAAACGTGTCAAAATGTCGGCGATCGGAACAATTTCATTCCATCATATCCGAATTGGCAGAAAGAACTTATCAAGACTTTGTGCAATTCACGTGACGGTCGATCACCGCAGCAGACATAGGAAGCCTGTCTGATTCCGGCAATGGTGCAATTCATTAAAAAGCGGTATGCCGCGAAATGACCGAATTCGTTAACGCTCGGCGGCTTTATCACCAGCCTTCAGAAAGCACCTTTTCCAGCATGTATGCAAAGAAATCGGCGCTCTCGATCGTCAGGCACAGCGGCGGTTTGATTTTCAACACGTTCAGGTGATCGCCGGTCGGCTGCATGAGAACACCGAGTTCCAGCAGGCGTTCGCAGATTGCCGCGGTCTCTCCTGTTGCCGGTTCCAGCGTCTCCCTGTCGCGAACGAATTCGAGGCCGAGATAGAGGCCCATGCCATGGACGGCACCGGCGATCGGAAACCGTTCGATCAAGTTCACAAGCCGCGCCTTCAGATGATCGCCGACCTCGCGGGCGTTCTCCTGCAGGTTCTCCTCTCGCATGATGTCGAGCACCGTCATGCCGGCGACGCAGCTGACCGGGCTGCCGCCGGACGACGAGAAGAAATATCCCTCACGCTCCAGCGAATCGGCGATTGCCTGCGTGGTGATCACGGCGCCGAGCGGGTGGCCGTTACCCATGCTTTTGGCGATGGTGATGATATCGGGAACGACGCCCTGTTGTTCGAAGCCCCAGAAGTGATGGCCAAGCCGCCCGTATCCGACCTGTACCTCGTCGGCGATGCACACGCCGCCGCGGGCGCGAACTTCCGCGTAGAGACCGGCGAGATAGCCCTCGGGCAGCGGAATGCCGCCAGCATTGCCATAGACAGGCTCGGCGATGATGCCCGCCAGCCCCTGGCCGCTGTTGTCGATCGCCTGCAGCACCGGAATGGCGGCGGCCAGATAATCGCGCGCTGACTCCGGCCCGCGGAACTCGCCGCGATAGGTATTCGGCGCCGCGAGCGGATGAACCCAGGCAGGGCGTGTCGACAGCGCCTGCGGATTGTCGGCCACCGACGTGGAAACCGCATCGCTCGCCACCGACCAGCCATGATAGCCTTCAAGCAGGCAAAGCGTGTTGCGCGCGCCGCTATGCGCCCAGGCAAGCCTTAGAGCCAGATCATTGGCTTCCGAACCGCTGTTGACGAGGAAGACCCTGTCCAACCCTTCGGGCGCGAGTGCCGCGAGACGCTCGGAGAAATCGGCAAGCGCCTCGTAGTGAAAGCGCGAATTGGTATTGAGCTTCAGCCACTGGTCGGCGATCGCGTCGGCGAGATGCGTGTGGCCATGACCGAGAATCGTTACGTTGTTGACCATGTCGAGATAGGCGCGTCCCTCGACATCGAACATGTGCTCCTTCCAGCCGCGCTCCATCTGTGGCGGCCGGTCGTAATAATTCTTCTGCGGTTTGGCGAAATGCGCCTGCCGTTTGGAAAGCAAGCCCTCTGTATCGGGCTTCGGCGCATTGCAGCCATCGCCGAGTAGCAGCGAAGGCGAGGGGCAAAGGGCTGCCCAGGCGCCGGCATCGCCTGCCGTGGCAAAGAGCGGCGGCTCCAGGCCGGCAACGGTGCAAAGCTGGATGCGCAGGCCACCGAGCGAAGCGCTGTCACCCGAAACCGTGCCGATCACCTGCCCGGCCTCGATCTCGGCACCATCCTCCACCGTGGGCTCGATGCCGTCGAGATGCAGGCTGACACCTGTGCCCGCGAGCACCAGATGATGGTTTTTCAGATCGATCCGCCCCGCAAAGGGAGCCGCGACCGGGTTGCCGCCGGAAAGGCAGATATCGCTATGCAGCGCAAAGGTGGAGTGCGGCCTGGCGCTCAGCGTGCTGGCGCGCGAAAGCCGGTATTCGCCGTATCGCGTTGCCGCAGCGCCGCTGTCATTGGCGACGCGGGCAAGCAGCCGCCAGTCCATCTCCGCATTCAGCCAGTTGCCACCGGCGAAATGGCGGCTTTGCACGCCGAGGTCGAGATAGGTGATGTCGGCCGTGTTGATATCGGGCAGAAGCGGCAGCCAGGATGCATTGTCGGGAAGCGTGGGCTCGATCCCGCCAACCTTCAGGATTGCCGCTTCCATCAGCTCGAATGGCACCGACATCGCCGTGTCGAAGATGATGCGTTCATGCTCCAGATTGCCGCGGGCATAGTCATTACCAGGGTCGATCGAAATCTGCTGCTCGCCGCTGGCAACCAGGATGACGGCGCGCGCCACGATCAGCGGCCAGAGCGCCTTCAGTTCCTCCGCCGTCAGCGGGTAGATCTCGTGATAGGCCTTGACGGCCGGCAAGATGTAGAGCGGATCGCCATCGGCGTGATGCAGCAGCGAAGCGCATGTCACGGCCAGATCGCCAACCAGCCAGCCGCGAATGATGTCGCCGAAATCAATCACCCCGTCGGGGATCAGCCGGCCATGGGCATCGGGAAGGCTGACGACATTGTCGTCGGTCACGTCATGATGGACGGCCTGAACGCGAAGCGCCGAGGCCAGCGGCTGGATGCGGCGGACGGCAAGCACCATTGTCTTGGCAATCCGGTCGCGGGCCGCGCTGTCGGTGATAGCAGACAGAAGCTGGACGGCGACAGGTCCGGCCCGTCGCAGATCCCATTGAAGACTGCGCTCAAGACCCGGATGATCGAAATCGGCGAGCGCCTGGGCCAAACGGGCGCAGAGGGCGCCGAGAGCCGTCACCGAATTCTTCGGCAGATATTTGCGATGGGTGAGGCTTTCGCCTTCCAGATATTCGAGCACGCGAACCTGATAGGTCTGTTCGCGAACGGTCACCGCAATGATTTCCTGCCCGTCGGTCGATGTCAGCAGCCGCGGCACGCGCGGTGCGCCTTCGATCGTGGTCAGGTGGTGGATGGCAGCATTCTGCGCCTCGAGCTCCAAAGTCTCGTAGGCCATGTGGCAGATCTTCAGGACGAAGCGGCCGTTGCCGGTGTCGAGCCGGTAGTTCCGGTCCTGCTGGCTGCCGAGCTCTATGATCGTACCCGACAGTCCGTAGCGGGTTTCGAGGATGCTTAAGGCTTCATCCGGCGTCACGTCCGGTCGCGGCAGCTCCATACGATCGGTGAGCGCTTCGTCGGTCATCGCATCCCCCAGGGCATGATTCGATTGTTCACACTAAGCAGATAATCGAATGCATGCTATGGGCAAGCGTCTGGCAGCACGCCTTTCCGGCGCAATCAGCCCATACGTTCGGATGCGTAGGAGCCCGGGCTTGCCGGGAAGACGACCGTGCGGTTGCCGTTCAGGAAGACGCGGTGGTGGATATGGGCATGGATGGCGCGGGCCAGAACCTGACTCTCGACATCGCGGCCGATCGAGACATAGTCGTCTGCTGACTGCGCGTGTGTGATGCGGGCCGTGTCCTGCTCGATGATCGGGCCTTCGTCGAGATCGGCGGTGACATAATGCGCCGTCGCGCCGATCAGCTTCACGCCACGCTCATAGGCCTGCTTGTAGGGGTTGGCGCCCTTGAAGCTCGGCAAGAAGGAGTGGTGGATGTTGATGATCTTGCCGGACATCTTCTTGCACATCGCATCCGACAGCACTTGCATGTAACGCGCCAGCACGATCAGCTCGGTGCCGGTCTGCTCGACGATCTCGAGGATCTGCGCCTCGGCCTGCGGCTTGTTTTCCTTGGTCACCTTGATGTGGTGGAAAGGAATGTCGTGATTGACGACAACCTTCTGATACTCGAAATGGTTGGAGATGACGCCGACGATGTCGATCGGCAGCGCGCCGATCTTCCAGCGGTAGAGAAGGTCGTTCAGACAATGGCCGAAGCGCGACACCATCAGCAGCACCTTCATGCGGCTCTGGCCGTCGTGGATCTCGGCGTCCATCTCGAACTTCTCGGCTATCGGCTTGAAGCCTTCAACGAGAGCCGGCAGCTTCACGCCCTCTTCGGAGATGAAGGAGACGCGGGTGAAGAACTTGCCGGTGTCGAGGTCGTCGAACTGGCTGGAGTCGACGATGTTGCAGCCCTTGTCGGCAAGATAGTTGGAAATCGCCGCAACGATTCCGCGCGTCGATTTGCACGTCACCGTCAAAACATAGTTCGTCATGTCCGTCTTCCCTCTCGCGGCTTCGCCGGCAGGCTGCTTAGATCAAACGTCGCCCGTCGAATAGGCCACGGCTCTTTCATTCGTGCAACATTTTGCAAGGCAACCTATCAGGCGCTTGCAAGCTCCCGCATTCTGTCGATGCATCTATCAATGACCGCTGACTTGAAGAAAGTCCGTTCCGCTTGCGTCGTCGCATATCCCCGCCGCGCAGCTATCTGACGGCAGCGGCCACCACGGCAGGGCCGGCCGCGGGAGGCGCCGCCCGGCGTGTTCCCTCGTTGACCTTCAGGAAGCCGACGAGCAGCCATGCCACCCCTGCAGTCTTCATCGAGAAGATCGCCGTCGAGCCGATCATCAGATTGAGGAACATGAAGAGCGACAGCGAATGGCTGAGACGCTTCTGGTTCGGCGTCTCTCCCGCCGGGAAAAAGGAAACGAACAGCCAGAAAAGAAGGAGCCCGAAGATCGTCGCGCTGTAGGTGATGAAGACATAGCCGCTATCGACGTAGCCCAGCCCCTTTTCAAGCTCGAGCCCCAGCGTTGCCGGGAGGTCCATGGCGATGATGTTGCGCACCGTGCCGCTGATGCGGCCGACGAAGTCGTCGTCATGCGCGTTTGGTTTGAAGGCGTGGATAATGAAGCCAACGACGATGATCCCGGGCATCATGAAGAAGTCGAGGATCTTTGGCAGCCAGGGATAAATGACATAGCCGCCAAGGCAGACGACGCTGAAGATCAGCATGGTGCGGGTGTCATTGGTGAGCAGGATAAGGACGACAGTCGCCACGAAGATCATGCGATCGAAAAACGTCAGCCGGTTCGAGAAGCTGACGAGATAGATCACCATCACACCGCAGAAATTTGCCAGCGAAACCTGTTCCAGGAAGATCGATGAGGAGCGGTGGTCGATGATGCCGAAGGAGAAGCGATCGGGAAAGCCAAGCGCGCCGCGAAACAGGCCGAGATCGCTATAAGTCGCTCGCGGCACGCCGCGCGTATTCTCGAAATATTCCGCGGGATGGAAGAGCGCCACATAGGCCGTCACCGAAACGATTTCGCAGATCAGCACCGAAAGAACTGCCAGGCAGCAGATCTTGAAGACCAGCTTCAGCGTCCGCTCGTTTGTCCAGCGTCCCATGACGACGAAGGCGAAGACGATCAGGATATTGCGCAGATGGTCGATATAGGCCGACTTGCTGATCGCCATCACGTAAACAGTCAGCACGATCGTCGCCAGCAGGTAGCCGAGCGGGACGAGATCTTCCTCGAAAATGCCCTTTCGCAGGATGAAGGCAAAGCTGTAGCCGAGGATCAGCATTTCGCTCATCACCACATAGGCCGGCGAAAGCGGCATGATGTTGTGATTGATGAAGGCAAGGATGGCGTTGTAGGTGACCGACAGCACGCCGGCGGCGAGAATTCCCCACTGTATCGGTTCGACCGTTTCTGTGCCCGCCGCCTTCATCGCGTCATTCGCCCATCAGCACGCATGCATCTTTGGCGGCTGCGGGCGCCTTGGCGGCGGCTTGCAAGGCTGCCAGCTGCTTGCGGTCCTTGCCGTCATGCGGCTGTACGTTGAGCGGTTCGGTCTCCGGCCACCAGTCGCCCGCCACCCAATACGTCCAGCCGAGCCACACGTCGGCATTGTCCTGCATGGCGGAGAGCACCTCCTTCAACCCTGCAACGCATTCCGGTGCCTGCGAGACGCCGAATTCGCCAAGCAGCACTCGGGTGTCGTTCTTGCGGGCCCAGTCGGACATGTCGAGAATGGCCTGTTTGGCGCTGGCGTTGCCGCTGCATTCGTCCTTGGTACCTGAGGAGTCGCTGTCGAAATACTGGTGAACCTCGTAGCCGAAATTGCTGCGTGGATCCTTGATGCCGAGCATCACGGTGCCGTTGGCATCGTCATCGCCGCTCTGCCAGGAATGCGCGCCGGTCCAGCGCGTTCCGGGAACGAGGATATAGTTCTTGGCGCCGACCGTGCGGATGCCGCGAATGGCGGTATTGGCGGCCTCGAGCCATTTGGCGGCAGAAATGTCGTGCGGCTCGTTCATCAGCCCGAAGACCACGTCGTCCTGATCGGAAAATTCGGCAGCCAGGCGCGTCCAGAAATCGGCGAAGGCGAGCGTCGTCACCGGCGCGGTGCCGATCTGCGTCTTCTTGTACTCGGCGTAGTTATGCGGGTCGAGAATGATGGTCATCTTGTGCTTGCGCAGCAGCGCCACCGCATCCTTCAGCCTTTGAAGCTCGTCTTCGTTCAGGGATTGGCCAAGTTCCGGCTGCAGCCGTTCCCAGAGAAACGGCAGGCGCACCGTGTTCATGCCCTTCTCCTGGAAATAGGCGACGGTTTCTTCGGACGGATAGGCATAGTCCTTGAAAACCGTCCCATCGGGGTTGCCGAATTCGGCGCCGGAGAGATTGACTCCTCGGAGGCATGGGCCCGCAGTGCCGGCAGCACTCGCCTGCAGCGGCAGAAGTGCTGCGGCGATCGTCAGCAGGCGGCGCCAGTGGCAGGAGGTGGCTCTCATGGTTTTCCCAGGTTTCAGAAGTAGCCGCTAATATCGGTGGGCGCATCTTAACGGTCCGTTAGCTAAGGATTTCTAAAATTAACCTACCTCCGCTGCAGTCTGCCGGCGGGCCACGAGAGCGCTGATGAGCCAATTCGACAGGAACAGGGTGAGCCGGTTGCCGGGCTGGCGGAGCTTCGAGCCCGCGCAGGCTGCATCCGAACCCGTGCGTCCGCGTTCGCCCGTCCTGCGCCCCTCTGATTTTGCCAAGGTCACTGCCGAACTGCCGCAGGAGCCCGAGGCAGCGCGTATCGAGCCCGCGGCTCCGCAGGCTGCACCGCCCGCTCCGGCAGTGGTTGAAGCGCCGGTCGTCCGTCCTGAGCCCGTCATCCGTGCCGATGAACCGCTGCTCGATGTCCGCTCGGCGATCTTCGCCATCTGGAACCGCAAGCTGCTCATTGCCGCGCTTGCTGCGCTCGGCGCGGTCGCAGGCGCTGCCGTTTTGCCGATGCTGCCGCAGAAATTCACGGCAACGGCCAGCCTTTATTTTGATCCCCGGCAGATCGGGCTTGCAGACCCTTCCACGCAGCAATCGACGATCTCGCCCGAAATGATTTCGTCGATGATCGACAGCCAGGTGCAGATCCTGACCTCTGGCAATGTGCTGAAGCGCGTTGCCGACACGATGAAGCTCAACGAGGATCCCGATTTCAACGGCGGGCGGACGGATGACGCGGCTGTCATCAGCGCACTTCAGAAGTCGCTGACCATTGCCCGCCAGACCGGCACCTACGTGGTTTCGCTGACGGCGGTCACCCATAACCCGGAAAAGTCGGCCAAACTGGCAAACCAGGTCGTTGCCTCCTTCATGCAGGAGGAAAGCAGTGCCTCGACCGGGCTTTACGAAAACACCACCGCGACCCTCGATGGGCGGCTCGCCGATCTTCGCAAGCAGGTTCAGGATGCCGAACAGGCGGTCGAAAGCTTCCGCTCCGACAACGACATGTCGGAAACCGATGGCAAGCTGATCTCCGACCAGCGTCTCGGTTCGCTGAATACGCTGCTCGTCACCGCTCAGGACAAGACGATCCAGGCCAAGACACGGGCCGATGCCGCCGCTAGCATGAGTTTCGAAGCCGTCGTCGCCAGCGGCCAGACAGAGAGCGGCAGCTCTGCGGTCAACTCGGCGCTCGGAAGCCTGAGGCAGCAATATGCGACGCAGGCAGCCATCGTCGGCAGCCTCGAAAGCCAGATGGGCTCCCGCCATCCGCGCCTCCAGGCGGCACGCTCGTCCCTGCAGAGCACCCGCGACGAGATCAAGGGCGAACTGCAGCGCATGGTGACTTCGGCCAAGGCCGAATATGATCAGGCCAAGAAGGCAGAAGACGCGGTTGCCAAGGAACTGAATATCCAGAAGGCGCTGCAGGCCACCGCATCCGACAAGCAGGTGGAGCTCAACGAGTTGCAGCGCAAGGCGACCGCCGTGCGCAACATCTACGAGACGTTGCTGAAGCGCTCCAGCCAGACGGCGGAAGAACAGAACCTGCCGCAGAGTAACATTCGTGTGATTTCCGAAGCCGAGCCGCCGGTAAAGCCGGACGGTCCCGGCAAGAAGACATTGATGATCGCAGGCCTGCTCGGCGGGCTGTTCGGCGGTTTCGCGCTGGGTGCGGCGCTTGCCATTCTGGCCAGCCTTTGCGCCCATCCGGTGGTACGCGGATATTTCCGCCGCGCTTGATGCGGTGGCACTCTCATCCTACATCAGGAAAAGAGTTCCGGGGCATCGTGCCGAGGGAGATGACAATGCGTTCCTTGTTACTGATCCTGGCAGCTGCCCTTGCCGCCCTGTTGCCGCTGCAGGCTTCTGCAACGGATTGGAGCGCCGCCGGCACATCCGGCGTCCAAAGGCTCTATCCCTATACCGATCTGCCGGGCGTCAAGGCGCAAGCGGACAAGAAGGATGAGGAACAATACGCCTGCCACACCGAGACCGGCCATATTCGCCGGCAGGGTGACTGGATCTTCCGCTCCGGCGGTATGCCGACCATCGTCTATGTCTGCGATCGCGATGGACTCGTCACTCAGGGCACGCAGGTCCCTCTGCGTGGCCACTACCAGCCGGTTCGCTGATCAGTCTTTGCGGGCAAAATAACGCGATATCAGATAATCCAGCGACAGACGCCCCGGGCCTCTGGCGATAATCACCAGGAAGCAAACGGCCCATGTGCCGTGCGTCGGCCAGGCATCGGGATAGACGAAGATCTCGATCACCAGCGTCATCGCAAGCAGGGCCAGCGCCGACAGGCGGCTCGCCAGTCCCAACACCAGCAATAGCGGGAAGAAGTGCTCGGCAAAGGCTGCGAGATGGGCGGCAAGCCAGGGGTCGACGAGCGGCAGCTTGTATTCGGTCTGGAACAGATAGACCGCATTGTCCGTCACCTGCCAGCCATCGACCTTTGTCTGCCCCGATTGCCAGAAAACCGCGGCAATCGACAGCCGGGAAATGGTCGCGATCAGATCATGCGGGATGCGGTCGAGAAGCGCGGCGGCGCTCTTGAATGTATGGGCAAAGCCGCGGCCATCAGGTGCTGAAAGTGTCATGTTCTCATTCATCGTCGGCTCCTGTGGATAGGCCGGTGAATGCGCCTGCCTTCAGCGCTCCGGCAAGATTGGCGGAAAGGTCGAAATCGGCGGCGAGCGAAAGGGCTTCACCTGCGGCTTCGGCAAGCGTGGTGCCTTGCACAAGCGCAGCGAGGAAGACGGCACCGCCCGGGGGCAGCCGGTGAACCTCGACGATCATCTCAGGGCGGACGACCAGCGCATCCTCACCCCGCCAATCCTCGATGGGGCCAAATGCCATCTCTCCGGCGTTCATCGCCCATATCGTCACGGCAGGGTGTTCCGACCGGAGGACGGATAGAGAGGGGTGAGGGGAGAAGGTCAGCCCGGCCGTCTGCTCCGCGGATAACGAAGCCAGCATCTCTGCCACAATCGGCGCGGCATCGGCGGCGTGATAGGCCCTGCCGCGCGCCGCTTCCAGCCGGATCACGTCAGGCAGATAGGGGATCTCCTGTGCGGGTTCGAAGCTCTCGACGAAATCCCCGAAATCATCGCCATAAGAAAGCAGCAGCGGCGATCGCGGCGGATGAAGCAGCACGAACTCATGCGCCATCGCAGCGAAGAACTCCGCGCCGGTGATCCTTTCCGCCACCGGAAATCGCGAGACAATCGCGCCGATCAGACCCGAAATCACATTGTTGCGGTAGACGCCGAAGCGGCGCGGCGGCTGTGCAGTATTCCAGGAGACAAGCTCTGCGGGCACCGGCAAATCGTTGTCTCTCAGCGCAGAAGCAAAATGTCGTTGTGTGGTGATCGACATGGTCTGACCTCACGCCGCGCGCAGCTTGGCGGCCCGCGCCAGGATTTCCCCTGCAGCTTCCGCCTCGGCTCTCAGAACCGGCCAGTCGGGAACGTCATTGTCCCATTCGACGAGGCTCGCGATCGGGCCGGTGCGGGCAATCAGCTCTTCGTAGAGCGCCCACACCGGATCCTTGACCGGCGTATCGTGCGAATCGATCAGCAGCGGCGCGCCATCGTCATCCACCGTTTCGGAATGGCCGCTGAGATGGATCTCGCGCACGGACTGAACCGGAAAGCGGGAAAGATACGCCCGCGGATCGATATTGTGGTTCGTCGCGGCAACGAAGACGTTGTTGACATCCAGCAGCAACCCGCAGCCGGTGCGCTTGACGATCTCGCTCAGAAACTCGGTCTCCTCGAGCGTGCTTTCCGCAAATAGCAGGTAGGTGGCCGGATTTTCCAGCAGCATCTGCCGCTGCAGCACATCCTGCACTTGCGAGATATGATCGGAAACGCGCGACAGCGTTTCCGGCGTATAGGGAAGGGGCAGCAGGTCGTTGAGGAAAACCGTGTCATGCGAGGACCAAGCGAGATGCTCCGAGAAGCTCTCCGGCTCATAGCGGTCGCAGACGGTTTTCAGCCTTCGCAGATGGTGGGTATCGAGCGGCTGCATCGAGCCGATCGACAGGCCGACCCCGTGGATCGACAGCGCATAGTCCTCGCGCAGCTTGCCGAGCTGGGCGTGCGGTGGCCCGCCATCGCCCATGTAGTTCTCGGCATGAACCTCGAAGAAGCCGACCGGCTGGCGGGCAGCGATGATGCTGGCAAAATGCTCGGGCTTGAAGCCCACGCCGGGACGGCCGGCAAGTGCGGAGGGTTTCATTCCATTTCTCTCCGGTTGGTCCGGCGGCGCCGTCGGTGGCGCCGCCTCTTGTCGACGGAAGCGGATCAGACCGGAGCCGGCCCCTGTGTCAGCGATCCGGTGCCATCCGGCGTCTTCATCGACATGCAGGTGCCTGCGGGCACCAGCTTCCAGGCGTTCTTCTGGTAGTCGATCTTGGCCGTTCCGGCGCAGGTCGTGCCCGGGCCTGCGGCGCAGTCGTTCTGCCCCTTGAGCGCGATGCCGTAGCATTTCTCCTTTGCGGCATCCTGAGCCGAAACGGTCGTTACGCTGCCGATCAGCGAGAGCGCTGTGGCGACCGAGGCCGCAAGCACGGTGACAGGTAGTTTTGTCATGGGTCTTCTCCGGTGTGGTGAGTTTCTGCAGGCGTTCGGGCGGTCAGGCCGGGGTCAGCGAACCATGGCCCTTGGGCGTCTTCATCGAGACGCAGGTGCCGGCCGGAACGAGCTTGAAGGACATCTTGTCGTAGCTGACCGTCGATTTGCCGGCGCAATCATGCTTGCCGGCGGCGCAATCGTTCTGCCCCTTCATGGCGACGCCGTAGCACTTTTCCTTGTTGTCGGCGGCGGATGCTGCCGGCGCCGCAATGGTTGCGAGCGCCGAAGCGATGGAGCCTGCCAGTGCAAGCGTGACGATGCTGTTCTTCATGGTTTCATCTCCGTAAGATTGCCGAGCCGTGATTGGCTTGCATGGTGGGCTACGGAGCGGTGGCAGGCGTTGTTACAGCGCCATCCTGGATTTTTTGCGCCGGAAGCTCTTGCCGTTTACGGGATGGCAAGCGAAAACCCTGAAAACAAAGGCATCCGCGTCTGTTCGAAATATTTGAGATGCGGCAGTAACAAAAATGTGTGCCCATCCGTAGAGGACTATGTCGGGTGAAACATTCGGCGCGTGAAGAGGAATGGGCAGGCTGGATGCGCAGCGCCATCGAGGGCGATACGCAGGCCTACCACCGCTTCCTGTCGGCCGTGACGCCCCACTTGCGCGCAATGGCGCGCCGGCGCTGCGACCAGTTCGGCGCACCGGCAAGCGAAGCGGAGGACGTGGTGCAGGAAGTGCTGCTCGCCGTCCACCTCAAGCGCGGCACGTGGGATCCGGCGCGCCCGATCGGGCCATGGCTGTCGACGATCGTGCGCAACAAGCTGATCGACAGCCTGCGCCGCCGCGGCCGTCACATCGACGTTCCGATCGACGACGTCATGGCGACGCTCGAGGCGGAAGAGCAGGCAGGCAACCTGGACCGGCTCGACGCCGAGCATATGCTGGAGCGGCTGAAAGATCCGCAGCGCGATATCGTCCGCTCCATTTCGATGGAGGGGGCGGGAATACGGGAAACGGCCGAGAGGCTGAAGATGACGGAAGGAGCGGTGCGCGTTGCGCTGCATCGCGCCCTGAAGTCGCTGGCAGCCTTATACCGGAGTGAGACGAGTGAAGACCGATGACCTGATCAGCATGCTGTCCGAGGACGCGCCGGTGCGGACCCGCCTGGGGCCGATGCTGCTTGGCGCGCTTTTCGGCGGCGGCGTCATCTCCGCCGCCCTGCTGCTGGCAACCATCGGCATTCGCCACGACATGGCAAGCGCCATCGAGACCGCGCGCGTCCTCTTCAAGATCGTGACCACGCTGACACTCGCCGTCACCGCCTGCGGACTCGTCTTCCGCATCGGCCGCCCCGGCATTCCACTCAAGATATCGGCTCTCAGCCTGCTCATCCCGCTGGCCATGGTGATCGCGGGCGTCGCAACCGAATTGACGACCATCCCTGAGGACGCCTGGCGCACGGCGCTGATGGGCCGCAACGCGGCCTTCTGCGTCTTCTTCATTCCTGTCCTGTCGCTGGCGCCGCTGGCGGGCTTTCTCTGGGCGCTGAAGAGTGCCGCACCGGCAAACCCGACCCTCGGCGGTGCCGTCGCAGGCCTCGCCTCCGCCGGGCTCGCAGCCGCGCTCTACGCCTGGCACTGCCCCGACGACAGCCCGTTGTTTCTGGCCACCTGGTACACAGCGGCCGCCACAGCTGTCACCGCGCTCGGGGCGCTGATCGGCTCGCGATATCTGCGGTGGTGAAGAGAAAAATAGCGAGCTTACGGAAGCGATTGCTACCGGCCTAAGCTGCTATTTTTAAATGGGAATGGTGCCCAGAAGAGGACTCGAACCTCCACACCCTTTCGGGTACCAGCACCTGAAGCTGGCGCGTCTACCAATTCCGCCATCTGGGCGACGGAGAGCCATGTACGGGGGTGGCTCTTTGCTGTCAACAGGGTTTTTGAAGTTTTCCTGACAGTATGTAAAAAAGAATTGCCGGGATGGTGTGAAAGGCCGCGTTCACGGGGAACTGAACGTTTGGCTTGCCTCTGCCGATGTTCGAACGGATGCCGTGACCTATATGAGAAGCATCGGAAAGGAATCACTGATGTTTGCTTTACGCAGCACCATCTTCGGCCTGGTTGCCGGTTTTCTGCCACTGGCAGTACAGGCTGCCCCGGTGCTTGCACCGTTCCAGGTCCGCAATCCGGATATTATCAACGTGCAATCGACGATGTGCGATTATCGCGGCTGCTTCGGTTTCGGACCGCAGCAATGGCATCGTCCTGCCTATGTGCAGCCGAACTACCGGCCGCGCGGCGTGACCGGGCCGACCTACTATCAGCCGAGAGCGCAAGCGCCACGCACGGGGCGGCCGGCGCTGTCCTATGACCCGGCGCCGATCCGCAGGGTTCAGCCGGCGGCCAAGGATCAGGGCATGCATGGAGAATGGTGCCGCAACCAATACCGGTCCTACAATCCGAAGACCGACCGCTTCGTCACCTACGAGGGCGTCTACAAGACCTGCAACTCGCCTTTCGACTGAGCGTCAGCTTTCCAGCGATGCGCGGTCGGTGTGGCCGAGATCGCGATCGGGCTCGATGATGTCGCGCACCCGCTGTTTGAGCTCCTTCGGTCCGGGAAAGCCGCCGTCGCGTTTGCGCTCCCAGATCAAGTCGCCATTCACCCTTATCTCGAAATTGCCGCCGGTGCCCGGAATGAGCGCCACTTCGCCGAGGCTGTCGGTGAAGGTCTGCAGCAGTTCCTGCGCCATCCAGCCGGCGCGCAGCAGCCAGTTGCATTGGATGCAATAGAGAATGGTGACACGGGCCTTTTCGGTCATGCGGCGTTCCTTTCGATCTCTCTCCGATTTAGAAGTTTCGGCCGGTCCGCGCAATCTGGCTGCTTGCATGTCGCCGCCGCCCGTGGTCACTTCCCCGTACGAAGCAGGAGGTGAGAATGCAGGTCGCCGTCGTTGAAAACATGCCGAACACGCATATCGGCGCGCTGGGTGATGCCCTCCATGAGGCCGGTGCCGTGCTTGAGTGGTTCCGTCCGTGGAAGGGCCAGGCCTTGCCTGCCGGTCGCGACGGCTACGACGCGCTTGTCGTACTCGGCGGTGAGCAGAGCGCTGTCGATGATGAGGATCATCCCTATCTGCCGGCACTCGCCGCTTTGATGCGCGAATTCGGCGATGCCGGGAAATCCGTGCTCGGCATCTGCCTCGGCAGCCAGGTTCTCGCCCGTGCCTATGGTGCTGAGAATATTCTGGACGCGACGCGCGAATTCGGCTGGACGCCCGTCGATGTGACGGCGGACGGGCTTGCCGATCCGCTCTTCGGCGAGATCGGCGATCGCTTCCCGATCTTCGAATGGCACTCCGATACTTTCACGCTGCCGCCCGGCGCCATCCGTCTCGCGTCGACGGCGGCTCTCCCCAACCAATGCTTCCGCATCGGCAGGGCCGTCTATGGCACGCAGTTTCATTTCGAAGCCAATTTGGAAGTCGTCACCAAATGGAATGCCGAATTCCGTGATATGGTCGAGAGCATCGAGCCCGGTTGGCACGAACGGTTTC
Organism: Rhizobium sp. 01L410; assembly: GCF_056400165.1. NCBI lineage: Bacteria > Pseudomonadati > Pseudomonadota > Alphaproteobacteria > Hyphomicrobiales > Rhizobiaceae > Rhizobium > Rhizobium sp. 01L410. Next base: position 319,275 of record NZ_JBFTST010000003.1, on the reverse strand, counting down.
CGCAGACCGCGGCAAAACATGCCGCCGATGCCGATCATGCTGGTCTGGCGATCGCGCGTGCCTTCGTCAGTACCATCAGGCCGTCGGTCGCCTTGGAAGACGCCGCAGACAGCCGCCTGAGCGCCTGAGGCAGCCATGGCCAGCGACTACGAAAAGATGGCGGCAGGTGAATGGTACTGCTGTCTCGACCCCGAACTCGATCGTCTCCGGATCGCGGCGCGGCATGCGGTACATCAGCACAATACGATGGCGCCCGATGCGCGCGGCATGATCGCTCCAGCGCTGAAGGCCTTGTTTCTGGACGTGGCGGATGAGGTTTTCATCGAGGCGCCGTTCCATTGTTCCTATGGCATCAATTTGAGCTTCGGCGAGCGCGTCTATCTGAATGCCGGCTGCACGATCCTCGATTCCGGGCGCGTGCATATCGGCAGCCGCTCGATGTTGGGTCCGGGCGTTCAGATCTATTGCGCCGAGCATCACAAGGACCCTGACTTGCGTCGCCAGGGCATCGAGATCGCTCGTACGGTCGTGATCGGCGAAGACGTCTGGATCGGCGGCGGCGCGATCATTCTCGGCGGGGTGACGATCGGCGATCGCGCGATCGTTGGCGCGGGCTCCGTGGTGACAAGAGATGTTGCGGCGGGCGCAACCGTGGTCGGCAATCCCGCCCGGCCGGTCAAGCGAGACTAGTGCTGGAAGCGCCGTACATGCGTCCTAGATCAGCAAGAGACAACAGGAGGAGAGAATGAGCGAGAACGCGTTGCCTTGGGAGGGTGGTTGCCGTTGCGGTCAAGTTCGGCTGAAGATCAGCGCCAAGCCGCTGTTGACCATGGCGTGCCACTGCACGGGCTGCCAGAAGATGTCCTCGAGCGCCTATTCATTGAGTGCTGCCATTCCGGCAGCGGGCTTCGAGGTCACCAGTGGCGAGCCGGTGATCGGTGGCCTTCACGGCCCCGAAGCGCATCACTATTTCTGCCCTTATTGCATGACCTGGATGTTCACCAGGCCAGAGGGCATGGACTGGTTCGTCAATGTCCGCGCCACGATGTTCGACGATACCAGCTGGTTCGCACCCTTCATCGAGACCTGGACAAGTGAGAAGCTGGCCTTTGCCGAGACGGGAGCGAAACACAGCTATCCGGCGCTGCCGGAAATGGATGCGTATGAGGGCCTGGTGAAGGAATATATGGCGCAGCCGGCTTAGAAGCCTTGGAAGAGGAAGTCGGTCGCGGCGATAATCCGGTGACTTTCGGACGTCAGATTTGCGATGGATTCGTCGAGCTCCGCGACCGAAATCGCTCCGGCGAATTGCGTGGCCATGACATAGGGACTGCCGCGCAGCGTAAATTGCGGATTGAGCTGCCGCATGACACGTGAAAGTTCGTCTGGCGGCAGCATCGGCACCACCATTCGGGTCGTCAGTTCATCAAGTAGGTCGGACTGTAGGTCAAGAACAAGCGCATCGCTGTGGCGAAGGCTATAGACATGAAACCGTGCCACTAGAACTGCCGATATTTCTGCAGCGGCAGGCCGTGTTTTTCGACGTAGGCGTTGGAAGCTGCAATCGCCTCGGCGTTTTCAATACGCCAAAGCCGCTCGCGCTCGACCTTTATGGCTTGCGCTATTCCATCTTCGGCAGCCCGTGACAAATTGATCTTGAGATCCTTCGCTTGTGTCACAAGCTCTTCGTCAAGCGATAAATTCGCTGGCTTACGGACATGTTGAGGCAAGGCGCTCTCCATAGCTGATGCGCAAAGAATATGCGCATCAGTTGGATTTGAGAAGCGCTATTCGTCCTTCATCTTCAGCGCCGCAATGAACGCTTCCTGCGGGATGTCGACCTTGCCGAACTGGCGCATGCGCTTCTTGCCTTCCTTCTGCTTGTCCAGAAGTTTGCGCTTGCGGGTGGCGTCGCCGCCGTAGCACTTGGCGGTCACGTCCTTGCGCATGGCAGAGATCGTTTCGCGGGCGATGACGTTGCCGCCGATCGCTGCCTGGATCGGGATCTTGAACATGTGGCGCGGGATCAGGTCCTTCAGCTTTTCGCACATGTCGCGACCGCGCTTTTCGGCGGCCGAACGGTGCACCAGCATGGAAAGCGCATCAACAGGCTCGCCATTGACCATGATCGACATCTTCACGAGGTTGCCTTCGCGATACCCATGCAGATGGTAGTCGAACGAGGCATATCCCTTGGAGATCGACTTCAGGCGGTCGTAGAAATCGAACACCACTTCGTTGAGCGGCAGCTCGTAGGAGAGCATGGCGCGCTTGCCGACATAGGTGAGTTCGGTCTGGATGCCGCGGCGGTCCTGGCAGAGCTTCAGGATGCCGCCGAGATAGTCGTCCGGTGTCAGGATCGTCGCCTTGATCCAGGGTTCCTCGATCTCGGAAATCTTCACGACGTCAGGCATGTCCGCCGGATTGTGCAACTCGCGCGTCGAGCCGTCGGTCATGGACAGGTGATAGACGACCGAAGGCGCCGTGGCGATCAGGTCGAGATCGAATTCGCGCTCCAGGCGCTCCTGGATGATTTCGAGATGCAGCAGGCCGAGAAAGCCGCAGCGGAAACCGAAGCCGAGTGCAGCAGACGATTCCATCTCGAACGAGAAGGACGCGTCGTTGAGGCGCAATTTGCCCATGGCAGCGCGCAGGTCCTCGAAATCGGCCGCATCGACCGGGAAAAGGCCGCAGAAGACCACCGGCTGGGCAGGCTTGAAGCCCGGCAGCGCCTGCGCCGTCGGCTTCTTGTCTTCGGTGATCGTATCGCCGACGCGCGTATCGGCCACTTCCTTGATCGAGCCGGTGAAAAAACCGATCTCGCCCGGGCCGAGGCTATCGACGGCCAGCATTTTCGGGGTCAGAACGCCGACGCGCTCGACCTGATACTTGGCATCGGTGCCCATCATGCGGATGGTCTGGCCCTTGGTCAGCACGCCGTCGAGAATGCGCACCAGAACCATGACGCCGAGATAGGTGTCGTACCAGCTATCGACCAGCAGCGCTTTCAACGGCGCCTTGTCGCCGCCTTCGCTCTTCGGCGCCGGCAGCTGGTGAACGATGGCTTCCAGAACATCCGGAATGCCGAGGCCGGTCTTCGCGGAAATCAGGACGGCCTGCGATGCGTCGATGCCGATCACTTCCTCGATCTGCTCGCGAATGCGGTCCGGCTCGGCGGCCGGCAGGTCGATCTTGTTGAGGACGGTGACGATCTCGTGGTTGTTGTCGATTGCCTGATAGACGTTGGCGAGCGTCTGCGCCTCGACGCCCTGGGAGGCATCGACGACGAGCAGCGAACCTTCGCAGGCCGACAGCGACCGCGACACTTCATAGGCAAAGTCGACGTGGCCAGGCGTGTCGATGAGGTTCAGGATATAGGTTTCGCCGTTGTTCGCCTTGTAATGCAGGCGAACCGTCTGGGCCTTGATGGTGATGCCGCGCTCGCGCTCGATATCCATCGAATCCAGCACCTGTTCCGACATGTCGCGCTCGGCAAGGCCGCCGGTCGTCTGGATCAGACGGTCGGCCAGCGTCGACTTGCCGTGGTCGATATGGGCCACGATCGAGAAGTTGCGGATATGGTCAAGCGGAGTGCGGGTAGAATTGGTGCTCATGCGCGCCATATAGCAGCGCCTTCCCCTGACGCATAGGGGAAAAGCAGGAGTTTGTTTAGGATAAATGGCGGTGTCCGGCGCCACTTGATTCCATCATAGGATCATGTATTTCTCGTATAGTAGAAATACGGAGCAGAGTGTTGGAGCAGGGACTGGAAGCGGCGATCGGCGCCAGGATCCGCAGTCTGCGGCTGGAAAAAGGCCTGACGCTGGAGGATCTCGCAACCAGCTCCGGCGTCAGCCGGGCGATGATCTCGCGCATCGAACGCGCCGAGGCAAGCCCGACGGCATCGCTTCTGGCGCGCGTCTGCGCAGCACTTGGCCTTTCACTCTCGACCTTCTTTGCGGAGGATGAAAGCGCGGCGTCACCGCTTGCCCGGCGTCACGAGCAACAGGTGTGGCGGGATCCGGAGACCGGCTATATCAGGCGCGCCGTCTCCCCGCCCGGCACCACGTCGGATGTCGATATCGTCGACGTCGAGTTTCCGTCCGGCGCTCGCGTCAGCTTTCCGCCGCATGCGGCGAGCCACGGCATGACCCAGCATATCTGGGTTTTCGAAGGCGAGATGGAGATGACGGCCGGGGACAAGGTTCACCGTCTCTTTCCCGGCGATTGCCTCTTCATGCCTGTCGGCGAGGGGCACGTCTTCCACAATCCGTCGAGCAAGCCCGCCCGTTACTGCGTCGTGCTGAGCCGCAGTTCGCGATGATATCCAGGAGATCTCTGATGACTTCGATACGCCTTTTGACCGCCGATGAAACCCGCTCGGCCATTCCGGAGCTCTGCGATGTGCTGGCGGATTGCGTCGCGGGCGGCGCCTCCGTCGGCTTCATGCAGCCCTATACGGCCGAGGATGCCGAGCCCTACTGGCAGGGCGTCGCCGAGAGCGTCGAAGTCGGGGTCAATCTGCTAGCCGTGGCTGTCATCGATGGCCGGATCCTCGGTACCGTTCAGGTCGGCTTTGCCACGATGCCGAACCAGCCGCATCGCGGCGACCTGAAGAAACTGCTCGTTCACCGCTCGGCGCGTGGTCATGGGCTCGCACGTCTCCTGATGGAGGCGATCGAGAAGGAGGCTGCCCGTCACGGCAAGCATCTTCTGGTTCTGGATACGGCGACCGGCAGCGACGCGGAAGCGATCTATCCACGCTTCGGCTGGGAACGCGCCGGCGTGATTCCTGAATACGCGATGTGGCCGGATGGCGGCTATTGCTCGACGACGCTGTTCTACAAGCGGCTGGCTGTTTGAGCCGCTCCGGACCCATTGACAAATCGGCGCCTCACCGCGCCTTATCCGCGACATAACGAGGGGCATGCGCCATGCGCGTCATCTATTCCGAAGACCACAAGCTGCGTGACGCGAAGACCGAGCTGCACAACGGACAGCTCGTCACGCCCTTTGAAGGCCCCTTCCGCGCCGAATGGATTCTGGATGCCGTCAAGGATGCCGGGTTCAGAGATGTTGCCGCGCCGGTCCGCCATGGTCTGGAAACGGCCCGCAAGGTGCATGATGCCGGTTATCTCGATTTCCTGTCAAAGGCCTGGGACATGTGGGCGGCGACTGGCGCTGAAGGCGAGGCGATCCCGGCGTCCTTTCCCGTGCGCCGCTCGACCTTGCGGGTGCCGACCGACATCGGCGCGCTTCTCGGCTATTATGCCAATGCGGCGGAGACCGCGATTACCAATGGCACCTATGAGGCGGCGATCGCCTCGATGCAATGCGCGATGTCGGGTGCCGACTGGCTGAATTCAGGCAATCGCTTCGCCTTTTCGCTCTGCCGCCCGCCCGGTCACCATGCAGGCATCGATCTCTTCGGCGGCTATTGCTTTATCAACAATGCTGCCGTCGCCGCGCAGCGCCTTCTCGATCTCGGCGCCAGGAAGGTTGCGATCCTCGATGTCGATTTTCATCATGGCAACGGCACGCAGGATATCACCTATCGCCGCGGCGACATCTTCTTCGCCTCGCTGCATGGCGAGCCCGCCAACGCCTTTCCGTATTTCTGGGGCTATGCGGACGAGACGGGTGAAGGCGAAGGCGAGGGCAGTAATGCCAACTATCCGCTGCCGCGCGGAACTGCCTGGAGCCAATGGGCGGCCGCCCTTTCGGATTCGCTTGCCCGCATCAAGGCGTTCGGCGCCGAAGCAATTGTCGTCTCGCTCGGCGTCGATACGTTCGAGCGTGATCCGATCTCCTTCTTAAAGCTCACTTCGGACGATTTCATCCGCATGGGAGCGATGATCGCGTCGACGGGACTGCCGGTGTTGACCTGCATGGAAGGTGGTTACGGCGTGCCGGAAATCGGCTTGAACGTCGCCAATGTCCTCAAGGGTCTGGAGGCTTAAGCGGCTTGGAAGAGGAAACGCCGTCATCCGACGTGCCGACGCCGCGCATGTTCTCATGGGCGCGCAATTCGGCGATCTACCGCCTGGAGCGGCGGATGCATACGGAGAAGCAGCTGTTCGATGCCATCGCCCGCAAGGCGCGGCAGAAGTTCGAGGATATCAGCGAGGCGCAGGTCAAGGCGCTTGCCGATTCCGCCGTGAAGTTTGCTTATGACAACAAGGCGCTCGACGACACCGCCTATGCCGAAATCGGCACGCGCTCGGGCATGCGCAACGGCAAGTCGAAGCGCGCGATCGCCCAGAAGCTATCACAAAAGGGCGTAGCCAAGCCGACGGTTGCGGCCGCCGTCGCCGAAGCGGACGACCTTTACGCAGCCGTCGTTCTGGCCCGCAAGCGCGCCTTCGGCCCGTTCCGCAAGAGCGAGCTCGATGAGAAGCGCAAGGCCAAGGAACTGTCGGCTTTTGCCCGGGCCGGCTTCAGCTTCGATATCGGCAAGAAGGTTTTTGAGATGTCACTTGATGATGCCGAAGAAGCGCTGGATACCGGGCGCAATCGCTAGCCATCAATAGAGCTTCTCCTCGCATCAGAAGTTTGAATTTGCCCCCGTCGCTTCGCAGCCTTATTCAGAGCGGCAAATCGGGAGGAAGCAATGGGCGTACAGCCTGAAAATACGGCGTTGAATGCGGACGGCTCGGCAGCGGCCGTGCCGTCGAGCGGCGTCGCGGCAGGCGCACTGATGTGCCTTCTTTCGATGTCGTCGATCCAGTTCGGTGCGGCGCTTTCCTCGCATGCGATCGCGACCTATGGACCCGCAGGGGCTTCCTGGCTCCGCCTGGTCTTCGCGGCGCTGATCCTCGCAGTCATCGTTCGTCCGCCGGTTCTGCGCTATAGCCGAGATCAATGGGTCAGTGCTCTCGTGCTTGGCACGATCACGGCATTGATGACGATCTGCTTCTTCGCGGCGATCCAGCATATCCCGCTCGGCCTTGCCGTCGCCATCGACTTTCTGGGGCCGCTGTCGGTTGCGACATTCGGCTATGGATTGACGCGCCGTCTGATCTGGCCCGTCGTCGCAGCCGCCGGCGTGCTGTTCCTCGCCTACGATGGCGAAGGCTGGGTCGGCAATCTGCCGGGTGTGCTCTTTGCAGCTGGCGCCGGAACCGGCTGGGCCATCTATATCCTGCTGACGAAGAAGGTCGGCGCAACCTTCAAGGGCTTCGAAGGCCTGTCGATGTCGCTGCTCGTTGCTGCCGTCGTCGCCACGCCTTTCGGATTCATGGGCGCTGTACCCCATCTTGATGGCTCCGGCTTGATCGAGATGGCGGGACTGGCCCTTCTCGTGCCGCTTCTGCCCTATGCCTTGGAAATGACGGCGCTCCGGCGCATGCCCACGGCGTCTTTCGGCATTCTGATGAGTCTGGAACCGGCGATCGGCGCCGCCGCCGGTTTCGTCATTCTGACTCAGCCTATGACGCTGCTGCAGATGGCCGGAACGGCACTCGTGGTGCTGGCAAGTGCCGGCGCGACCTTCTTCGCCGGCAAGGCGTGACGGTCAGGCGCGTTCGCGTGCCGGATCGTCGAGAGCCGGATTGTAGAACAGCGAGAGGGTCAGGCTTCGGGCAATACGCTCTGCGGTTGCCATGAACCAGGCCTTGGCCTCCGGGGTCGGAGCGATATCGTCAAGCGTCGCTGCAAACAGCGCCAGCCATTTTGGAAACAGCTCCGGCGTCATGTTGGCGACGCCGGTATGGGCCTGAACGGGCTTTCCGCCATAGGCCCCGCTGCGAAAGGCAACGGAAGACCAGAAGCTTTTCATCTTTTCCATATGCTCCGGCCACCGCCCCGAAAGCCGCGCATCGAAGACCGGCCCGAGTTCGGGATGTAAAAGCACCCGGCTGTAGAATGTCTCGACCAGCATCCCAATAAAGGCATCGTCGATGCCGATCGATTTCATCTCGGCTTCCGCGCGCTCGCGGATCGCCGCAACATGGGCAGCGCGGCCCTGCAATTCGTTGTTCATTTTTAAAACCACCCCGGCTTTGCCGTATGCGACGGCGCCCTTCATATAGGCGTTGCGGGCGCGCCGCCAAAGCCGGAACTGAAGATTGCGGCAATCTGTCAAATCGGGCGCGTTCGATCTTGACCGCTGCCACGGCGCTCTTTAGATTTAGAATAATTCTAAATTACTGGAGCATGCCGATGCTGGCGCGTCTTTTCAGATCGCAGAAGCGATCCTTCAAATCATTGTCCGAACAGGAAATCTTGGCACTTGCAATCGCCTCGGAAGAGGATGATGCGCGCATCTATCTCGCCTATGCAGATCAGCTGAAGCGCGACTATCCTGCGAGCGCGCAGGTGTTTGAAGACATGGCGGAGGTGGAAAGTACCCATCGGCGGTCGCTGATCGAAATCCATCGCCAGCGCTTCGGCGAGCGCATCCCGCTGATCCGCCGCGAGCATGTGCAGGGCTTCTACGATCGCAAGCCTGACTGGCTGCGCAAGAACCTGTCTCTCGACGCCATGCGGCGCGAGACGGAGGCCATGGAGGAGCAGGCCTACCGCTTCTATGTCGAGGCGGCCAAGCAGACGACTGACGCCTCGACCCGTCAGCTTCTCGGCGATCTGGCGCTGGCCGAACAGGGGCACGAAGATATCGCCCGCATGCTCGGAGAAAAGCACACGCCGGAGACCGTCAAGGAAGAAGAGAACGAAGGCGTCCGCCGCCAGTTCGTGTTGACCTATGTCCAGCCCGGTCTTGCCGGCCTGATGGATGGTTCGGTCTCGACGCTGGCGCCTATCTTCGCCGCCGCTTTCGCCACGCAGGATACCTGGCAAACCTTCCTCGTCGGTCTTTCCGCCTCTGTAGGCGCCGGTATCTCCATGGGCTTTACCGAGGCGGCGCATGACGACGGCAAGATTTCCGGCCGTGGATCGCCGATCAAGCGAGGCCTCGCCTGCGGTATCATGACGGCGCTCGGCGGCTTCGGGCACGCGCTGCCCTATCTGATCCCGCATTTCTGGACGGCGACGATCACCGCGGCCGTCGTCGTCTTCTTCGAACTCTGGGCGATCGCCTTCATTCAGAACAAGTATATGGAAACGCCGTTCCTGCGCGCCGCCTTCCAGGTGGTTCTCGGCGGCGGACTTGTGCTCGGCGCCGGCATCCTGATCGGCAACGGTTGACTTCCGCGAGAAAGAAAAAAGGCCTCCCGAAGCAAGCTTCGGAAGGCCACCCAAGAACCGGTTGAAGTGATTATTGCAGGGCGCCAACCAGAACGTCGCGGCCGTTCTCGATGGTGACCCAGCGCCCGGCATTGTAGCTCGACTGGCGCTTGATGAAGGAATAGTTCGTGTCGAACCATGGCTTCACGTTGGTCGACAGATTGTCGAGAATGAAATCGCCATCCGTGGTGCGCAGCGTCAGAACCGCATGCCCCTCACCGTCAGGCTTGCGTACGACCGTCATCAAAAGGTTTGCCGGCGAAAAGCCGCGCTGAATGAGGATGCGGCGCTTCAGAAGCGCATAGTCTTCACAGTCGCCTGCCGTCGTCGGATAGGCCCAGACCTCGTCCTTGCCGTAGATTTCCTTGTCGGTCATCGGCTTGATCGTGGTGTTGACCGTCGTGTTGACCGAACGCACCAGCGTCCACTGGTCGGGGGTCATCTGCATGTTCGCAGTGTTGCGGTTCGGGCCGCATTCGTCGCGGTGGATCTGACAGAAATCGTAATGGCCGATCGGCTGCGATGTCGCTCCGCCGGTAACCATGGAGAGGTTGGATGTCGAAGCCGGCAAGGCAGCCGAAGACATCGCTAGCATGGCCATCATGGCCACGAGGTAACCCTTGATCCGCACGCCCGTATTCCCTGCATCGCCCTTGTATTTATTAACAAAGAGTTAACGGGGAGGGGCGTTCGGAGTCAATCGTTACTTCTTGGTAGGGAGTTACAACTCTCGGACATGGTTAAAATGCCACAGAAGGTGGGCTTGCGCGGTATCCTCTCAACCGGAGATACTATTCATGCATCCGAATTCGCTTATTGACGGATAAGCGCGCTGACCGCAGAAAGCATGCGCTCGATATCCTGCGGCCGCGAAAGCCGGTGGTCGCCGTCGCGTACGAAGGTCAGCACCACGTCGTCGGACGGCAGATGCTCGATCAGCTTCATGGCATGTGCATAGGGCACATCCGGGTCTTTCATGCCCTGCAGGATATGAACCGGGCATCCTGTCTGGATGATCCCGGTCAACACCCTGTTGGCGCGGCCGTCCTCGATCAGGGCCCGGGTATAGATATTGGGCTCGGGGCTGTATTCCGACTTTTCTTCGAAATAGCCGCGCTCTTCCAGAGAGGCGCGTTCCTTCTTGGTCAGATGCGGCTCGATCAGATCCGAGGTGAAATCCGGCGCGGGCGCGATCAGCACCATGCCCTCAAGCTTCGGTCCATCGGCGATCTTGCCCAGTTCCTGGGCCAGACGAAGCGCGATCCACCCTCCCATCGATGATCCGACGGCAATGACGCGCTTCGGATTGACATGCATGAGAACCGCGAGCGTCTCCTCAAGCCAGCGCGAGATCGTCCCGTCGGTAAATTTGCCGCCGGAAAGCCCGTGGCCCGAATAATCGAGACGGAGGCAGGCAAGACCCGTTTCCGCCGCCAGCCTGTCGAGCTCGATTGCCTTGGTGCCGCTCATGTCCGAGCGATATCCCGAAAGCCAGAGCAGAAGAGGGGCGTCCGGTCCAGCATTCGCCTGACGCAGAATGAAGGCGATCTGGCGGGCGTCGTCACCCTCTCCGGCGGTGATAAACTTCGGCTGAGGGGCGATGGATGTCTCGGACACGGCTGAACTCCTGTTGTTCCCGCCTATAAAACAGATTCTTGACAGGCTGACAGCGGGTGATTTTTCCGCTAAAGCGTGCTACTGACTCCGTTGCAGCGATAACGAGACCCCGTTTGTGCCCCCGTGGGAGTACGAGCTGCAGCATTCAACAACTCGAGGAGAGTACGACCATTCGCAGACCTTTTAAAACCGACGCGCCCGTTAAGGAAGGGCCGCGTTCGAACCGGGAAATTCGCATACCCCGTGTTCAGCTGATTGACGCAGAGGGACAGAACCTGGGCATCGTTGCCACCGATCAGGCGTTGAAAATGGCTGAGGAAGCCGGTCTCGACCTGGTGGAAATTTCCCCCAATGCCGAGCCGCCTGTGTGCAAGATTCTCGATCTGGGCAAGCTGAAATATGCGAACCAGAAGAAGGCTGCCGAAGCGCGCAAGAAGCAGAAGATCGTCGAAGTCAAAGAAATCAAGATGCGCCCGAACATCGACACGCATGATTATGACGTGAAGATGAAGGCGATGGGCCGCTTCTTCGAAGAAGGCGACAAGGTAAAGGTAACGCTGAAGTTCCGTGGCCGTGAAATGGCTCACCAGGAACTGGGCATGAAGCTGCTTCAGCAGGTCAAGGCCGACACGACCGAATATGCAAAGGTCGAAGCCGAGCCGAAGCTTGAAGGCCGACAGATGATGATGGTGCTCGCGCCCAAGTGAGCGCGGTCCATCAAGATGCATCGAAGCCGTCCGCAAGGGCGGCTTTTGTGTTTTCTGGGGCTACTTTCTGACAGTCTGCTGACAGAGCCGCTCAGCGGCCTGTCAGCCAGGAGATGTCATGCTCCTTCCATCGAAACACGGATGGAAAGGAAACGACCATGGCCCCCCGTCTTCAAAGGATCACGCTGGCCTCGGCCGCCGCGCTTGCGCTGGCCGCTGCTCTACCCGCCCTTCAGCCTTCGGGATATTCCCTCTTTTCCGCGGCTGCCTATGCCCGTGGCGGTCATGACGGCGGCAGCGGCAGTTCGGGCCGCGGCGGCAGCGACGATGCCTCTGGCGACGACCATGGCGGCGGCCACGACAGTGGCAGCAACAGTGGCCGCGGCCGGAGTGGCGGCAACTCCAGCGATGACGACAATGGCGGCGATCGCCATGGCGGCCGGACGGTTGCTGCGGGGGCGGATGATAGTGGACGCCGTGGCCGCGAGAATGACCGCAGCGATCGTCCCCGCGTTCCGCTCTCGGTTTCCGCGGCAAGTCTTCAAGGTCTGCTCAACGGTTCGCTTACCGCCGTCGATCAGCTGGGCCGCAGGCTGGAAGTCGAGGTCGAATTGGAACACGGCGTCCAGACCGTCGAAGTGAAGCCGCACCGCTCCGATGCCGTCCGTAACCCCGGCCCAATCACCAATGTTTCCATCAGGCCTGCGGTAGCGCCGTAATCGCCTGGTTCTTCCGCCCGCCCCGGAAGATCGATGCTCCGCCGTTTGCCGGCGGAGCATCTGCCGTTTAAAGCCCGCTTTCCTGTGCCTCTTGTGCGGGTGCATGTAAGCGTTCAGTTTATCAGCCGTATATGAGGTCCGGATCAGGCATGTCTTTCACCCGCAGATCGACCGCTCTCCTGCTGTCAGCCGCCATCGTTGCGGCCGCACTGTCTGCGTCTCCGGCAGCGGCAAAAGATGGCGGCGGCAGCAGTGGCAGTTCCGGCAGCAGCGGCTCCAGTGGCTCCGGCTCATCCGGTTCAGGCTCGAACTCGGGATCGGGAGGCTCCGGCCACGATGGCGGAGACGATCATGGCGGCCACGGCGGCGATGACGACGGCGGAGGCGATGATCACGGTGGCCGCGGAACGAGCAGCGGCAGCGGCTCCGGTCGCGCCGATTACGACCGCGCACGCGATGCCGTGCGCGAAGGCCGCATCCTGCCGCTGAAATCGCTGCTGCAGAAGATCGATTCCCGCCGTTACGGCCGGGTGATCGACGTCAATCTCAGCCGCTCGCTGTTCAGTGATGTCTATCAGCTCAAGCTTCGGGATGGAAAAGGCACCATACGCACGCTGCGTGTCGATGCCCGCAGTGGCGAAGTGATCGGGGACAAGTGACCGATGAAGATCCTGCTGGCCGAAGACGACGCCAATATATCGGTGCACCTTGCCGAGACGTTGGGACGCGAAGGCTATCTCGTCGAAACCTTGAACTCCGGCCCCGAAATTTGGGAGCAGGGCGAAACCGGTGATTACGCTGCCATCGTCCTCGATCTCGGTCTTCCCGGCATGGATGGCCTTTCGATCCTCAAGCGCTGGCGGGCCAATGGTCTCGAAACGCCGGTTCTCGTATTGACGGCCCGCGGCTCTTGGATGGAACGCGTCGATGGTTTCGACGCCGGGGCCGACGATTACCTGCCGAAGCCCTTCCGCAGCGAGGAGTTGCTGGCACGCCTTCGCGCTCTGCTTCGCCGATCAGGCAGGATGCAGCAGCGGGTGAAATCGGCCGACCGCTTCACGCTGGATGAACAGGCCCGCCGTGTGACCTTCGATGGCCGCGAACTTGATCTGAGCCCTCTCGAATACCGGATGATCTCCGTGTTCATCGATCGTCGGGGCGCCGTGCTGACGCCAGCGGAACTTGCGAGCCAGGTCCAGGGCCGCGATGACGACGCCGCCAAAAATGCCGTCGAGGCCATGGTGGCGCGATTGCGCAAGAAGACCGATAGCGGCGCGATAGAAACGCGCCGCGGCTTCGGATACGTGCTGCCGGGCAAGACACGATGACGAAGTCATTGCGTTTCCGTCTGGCCGCTGGCGCCCTTGTTGCGATTGCGGTGGCTCTTGCACTGGTCTGGTTCGTCCTCGGTCATCTGTTCGAAGACTATCTGGCCGACCAGTATGCGAACGAGATGACCGCGGTATCGGATGCTCTGGGTGCCCGTCTGGCGATCGAAAACGGTGCGCTTTCGCTGATCAGCGAACCGTCCGATCCGCGGTTCCAGACACCGGCCGGCGGACGCTACTGGCAGATAACGCCCGACGACCCCACTCAGCCGCCGCTCCGTTCGCGGTCGTTCTGGGACGAGGAACTGACCAGGGATAGCCTCTCCAGGGATCTCTATTGCGGGTTTCACGAGGCCGAAGGGCCGGATGGGGCGACGATCCTGGTCACCGTGAAGGCGATGTCTGTCGGTGAGGGTGATGCGCGCAAACATTTTACGATCTATACGGCCTTCTCCAAAGACGAGATGGAAAGCGCGCTGTCGAATTATCATCGGCCGCTGCAGCTGATGCTGGCCGCAACCGGCCTGCTTCTGCTTGCCGCCGCTTTTCTGCAGGGGCTGATCGGCCTGAAGCCGCTGGTGCGCCTGCGCAACGAGGTGGCGAATATCCGCGCCGGACGCAGCGCGCATATCGGTGCCGAAGGACCGAGCGAGGTCCGCCCGCTGGTCAACGAGATCAATCTTCTGCTGGCGGAGCGCGAAACCGCCGTGGAACGGGCACGATCGCGGGCGAGCGATCTGGCGCACGGATTGAAGACGCCGCTAACGGTTCTGTCCCATCTCGTCGAAACCCTGCCGGATGACAAGCGCGATACCGCCCTGCAGCAGATCGAACTCGTGCGCCAGCGGGCCGACCGGCAATTGCAGGCCGCGAGGATGGGTGTCGAACGCATGGCGACGACGTCGCTTCTCGGCATATCGGGCAAGCTGGTCAGTGTTCTCTCACCGGTCACCGACGGCAAGGGCGTTGGCTGGAAAGTCGATATCGATCCGGCGCTGACCATCGAAGCCGATCCCGCCGATGTCGCTGAGGCCATGGGCAACATTCTCGACAATGCGGTGCGCTTTGCCCGCTCCCGCATCGATGTCTCGGCGTCCAGGGAAGGCGAGGCCGTTATCCTCCGGGTCGGCGACGACGGCCCTGGCGTGCCTCCCGAAAACTATGCGATGATGTTGAAGCGCGGCGTCAGCGCTGACGATGCGCATGCAGGTTCCGGTCTCGGGCTTGCCATTTCCGGCGACATCGCCGAGGCTTACGGCGGCAGGATTGTCCTTTCGCGCTCGGATCTCGGCGGCCTGGAAGTCACCTTGGCGTTGCCCGCGCCGAAGAATCTGATGCCCGCGGCCTGAGTGCCAAGATTCCGCCGGCCGCCCCGTTGCACTTTCATGACACTGCGGTTATAAGCGCGCGTCCGAACTGACCGGCAGGGCATGCCGTGGCAGTTTCGAATGCTTGCGGGCAGGTTTCGTCACCGGGCCCGCAGATCAACAACAAACGCTCCCGCACCTGGTTGCGACGGTCGGTTTTCCGGACATCGCTCGAGGGTTTCTTTGAAACATGCAGGGAGGACAGAAACGGAGTAGCAAAATGCCCAAGATGAAGACGAAGTCCTCTGCCAAGAAGCGGTTCAAGATCACCGCAACCGGCAAGGTCAAGGCTGCAGCTGCTGGCAAGCGCCATGGCATGATCAAGCGTAGCAACAAGTTCATTCGCGATGCACGTGGCACGATGGTTCTGGCTGAACCCGATGGCCGCAAGGTTGTGAAGAACTATCTGCCGAACGGTCTCTAAGACTCTTCCGCGAACGTTGTAGATTAAGGAGATCATGAAATGGCACGTGTAAAAAGAGGCGTTACCGCCCACGCCAAGCACAAGAAGGTTCTGAAGGCCGCAAAGGGCTTTTACGGCCGCCGCAAGAACACCATCCGTACGGCTAAGGCAGCGGTTGACCGCTCCAAGCAGTACGCTTACCGCGACCGCAAGGTCAACAAGCGCAATTTCCGCGCGCTCTGGATCCAGCGTATCAACGCTGCTGTCCGCGAATTCGGCCTGACCTACGGCCGCTTCATCGACGGCCTGAACAAGGCTGGCATCGAAGTCGACCGTAAGGTTCTCTCCGACATGGCGATCCATGAGCCTGCAGCATTCGGCGCCCTCGTCGATGCATCCAAGAAGGCCCTTGAGTACCTCAAGGACGCCGGCACGAAGAACGAGTTTGAAGCAGCGGTTAACTAAGCCGGCGCTATCGAACTTCAGTTTCGATGTTTTTAAACCCGCGCTGGCTAGCTGGCGCGGGTTTTTGTTTGCGATTTGAAATGGGAGTCACGGGAACGTGGCGGACGCTATCGACAATCTGAAAGCCGGACGCGGCCTGAGCGAGGAGGACATTCCGGTTCTTCTCACTGCGCTGCTGTCGGGTTCGCACAGGGTCGAGTGTGTGCCGCTGTCGCAGGGTGCTGTCTGGATCAAGCGCTATGGCACGGAGTGCACTTCGCGCTGGGTCGTTCTGCAGCGGATGATCGCCAATCTGGTTGGTGCGCCGTTTCTCCGGCCGTCACCGGCGCTGGATGACGAAGGCATGGCACAACGCGAAATCCGGCGTATCACCATGTTCGCATCCAAGGACGTACCGACGGCGCGCGTTGTCTATTCGTCCGGCAGTGCCGTCGTTTTCAGCGATGTCGGCTTGACTGTCGGACAGCAGCTGCGCGCAATGGCTGGCAGCGATCCGGTAGCCCATGACGATCTACTCGTCCTCTGTGCTGGCGAGCTCGGCCGGCTTCATGCCAAGGGTTTGTGCCATGGACGCCCGTTTCCGCGCGACATGTTCGTCAAGGATGGCCGCATCGGCTTCATGGATTTCGAAGAAGAACCCGACACCGTCATGCCGCTGACAACGGCGCAGGCGCGCGACATCTGGCTGCTCTTCCTGCAGATCGCAGGCCGCGCCCGGCTGGGCAGTCAAACCCATGACCGGGCCTATAAAGCGTGGTGCGAAGCAGCACCGGCCGGCGCCATTGACGAACTGCACAAACTCACCGGCTTTCTGGGCGCCTTTTTGTGGTTTGCCCGGTTGATTGGCCGCGTTCACATGGGTAGTGATCTGCGGCAGTTCATCATGGCCACCAGTTACTTGAAACACGCTTCCTGAAGCACATTGACGCCCGCAAGGCAGGAAAAGATGACCGAACTCGAAACTCTGGAAAAGCAACTGCTGGCCGATGTCGCGGCCGCCGCCGACGAGCCTGCGATCGAAGCGGTGCGGGTTGGCGCACTCGGCAAGAAGGGATCTGTTTCCGAACTGCTGAAGACGCTCGGCGCGATGTCGCCGGAAGAGCGCCAGACGCGTGGCGCGGCGATCAATGCGCTGAAGACTGTGGTCACCGATGCCATCAACCTGCGCAAGAGCGATCTGAAGCGCGCGGCGATCGATGCGCGCTTGAAGGCCGAGACCGTCGATGTCAGCCTGCCGGTCCGCTCGTCTCCCGCAGAGCGCGGCCGCATTCATCCGATCAGCCAGATCGTCGATGAGATCACCGCGATCTTCGGCGACATGGGCTTCTCAATCGCCGAGGGTCCTGACGTCGAAACCGACTATTACAATTTCACGGCCCTGAATTTCCCCGAGGGACACCCGGCCCGCGAAATGCATGACACCTTCTTCTTCAATCCGGACGAGAACGGTGAGCGCAAGGTTCTGCGCACGCACACCTCGCCGGTGCAGGTGCGCACGATGGAAGCGCAGAAGCCGCCGATCCGCATCATCATCCCCGGCAAGACCTATCGCCAGGATAGTGACGCGACGCACTCGCCGATGTTCCATCAGGTCGAGGGCCTCGTCGTCGACAAGAAGGCCAATGTCGCCAATATTCGCTGGGTGCTGGAAGAGTTCTGCAAGACCTTCTTCGAAGTCGATAGCGTGACGATGCGCTTCCGCCCGTCCTTCTTCCCGTTCACGGAGCCGTCCTTCGAGGTCGATATCCAGTGCGACCGCTCCGGCCCGATCGTCAAGTTCGGCGAAGGCACCGACTGGATGGAAATCCTCGGTTGCGGCATGGTTCACCCGAACGTGCTGCGCGCCGGTGGCCTCGATCCGGACGAATATCAGGGCTTTGCCTGGGGCATGGGCCTCGATCGCATCGCCATGCTGAAATACGGGATGCCTGATCTACGCGACTTCTTCAACGCCGACGTCCGCTGGATGAACCACTATGGCTTCCGCCCGCTCGACATGCCGACGCTGTTCGGCGGCCTGAGCGCGTAAGGGAGGATTGGACCTATGAAATTCACACTCTCCTGGCTTAAGGATCATCTTGAAACGGATGCCTCGCTCGATGAAATCTGCACCCGCCTGACGGAGATCGGCCTTGAGGTCGAGGATGTCGATGACAAGGCTGCTTACAAGCCCTTCGTCATCGCCAGGGTTCTGTCGGCTGAAAAGCATCCGGAAGCCGATCGTCTGAAGGTGCTGTCGGTCGATGCCGGCCCTGACGTCAATGGCGGCAAGCCGTTGCAGATCGTCTGCGGTGCACCGAATGCCCGCGCCGGTCTCGTCGGCGCGCTGGCGCAACCGGGCGACTACGTGCCCGGGATCGACGTGACGCTTGGTGTCGGCAAGATTCGCGGCGTCGAAAGCCACGGCATGATGTGCTCCGAAAAGGAGCTCAACATGTCCGACAATCACGACGGCATCATCGACCTGCCTGCCGATGCGCCTATCGGCACGTCTTTCGCCGCCTATGCTCATCTCGACGATCCCATGATCGAGATCAACCTGACGCCGAACCGTCCGGACTGCACTTCGATCTACGGCATCGCCCGCGATCTCGCCGCTTCCGGTCTCGGCACGCTGAAGACCCGCCCAGCGCCGTCCTTCGCTGTCGAAGGCGAGACGCCGGTGAAGGTGACGCTCGATCTCGATGACGAGAGGCTTTGCCCGGGTTTTGGCCTGCGCATCGTGCGCGGCATCAAGAACGGCCCGAGCCCCAAGTGGATGCAGCAGCGCCTGCTGGCAATCGGCCTGCGCCCGATCAACGCGCTGGTCGATATCACCAACTACATGACCTTCGATCAGGGCCGCCCGATGCACGTCTTCGACGCAGCCAAGGTGAAGGGTAACCTGACAGTTCGCCGTGCCAAGGATGGCGAAACGGTACTGGCGCTCGATCAGCGCGAATACAAGCTCGGCGCCAACAACGTCGTCATCGCTGACGACAACGGCGTCGAGTCAATCGGCGGCATCATGGGCGGCGAGCATTCCGGCTGTGACGAGAACACCGTCGATGTCCTGATCGAGTCGGCCCTCTGGGATCCGATGAACATCGCCAAGTCGGGCCGCGGCCTCGGCATCATCACCGATGCCCGCTACCGCTTCGAACGCGGCGTCGATCCGGAATACATGGTCCCGGGCCTTGAGCGCACCACCGAGCTGGTTCTTGAACTTTGCGGCGGCAAACCTGCCAAGGCTGAGGTTGTCGGCTACAAGGGCTATCAAGCCAAGATTGTCGATTTCCCCTATTCCGAGGTTAAGCGCCTGACCGGCCTCGAGGTCTCGACCGATGAGAGCAATGCGATCCTTGGTCGCCTTGGCTTCAAGGTCTCCGGCTCCGGCGAGCGCGTTTCGGTCGCCGTTCCCTCCTGGCGTCCCGATGTCGATGGCAAGGCCGATCTCGTTGAGGAAGTCATGCGCATCCACGGCGTCGACAATATCAAGCCGGCGCCGCTCGAAAGCCATGCTGCCGTCAACGGCAAGATCCTGACGACGCTGCAGATCCGTACCCGCACCGCCAAGCGCGCGCTTGCTTCGCGCGGCATGCTGGAAGCCGTCACCTGGTCCTTCATTCCGGAAGATCAGGCGAAGCTTTTCGGCGGCGGTTCACCGGCGCTGAAGCTTGCCAACCCGATTGCTGCCGAAATGTCGGATATGCGCCCCTCTTTGCTGCCGGGTCTGCTGACCGCTGCCCAGCGCAACGCCGACAAGGGCTATGGCGACGTCGCGATCTTCGAAGTCTCAGGCACCTACGAAAATGACCGGCCGGAAGGCCAGCGCCGCGTTGCTGGTGGCGTCCGCCGCGGAACGGCAACGATGTCCGGGGCCGGCCGCATGTGGTCGAACGCAGCGAAGGGCGGCGGCAAGCCCGTAGACGTCTTCGATGCCAAAGCGGATGCGCTTGCCGTGATCGAAGCCTGCGGTCTGCCGATGGGCAATATCCAGATCGAGCAGGGCGGTCCCGAATGGTATCACCCCGGCCGTTCCGGTACGATCAAGATGGGTCCTAAGGTCGTCCTCGGCTATTTCGGCGAGTTCCATCCCTCGACGCTGGAAGCGCTCGACGTCTCCGGCGCCCTCTGCGGCTTCGAGGTCTATGTCGATGCCATGCCTGAGCCGAAGAAGAAGGCGACGCGCACAAAGCCGGCGCTCGAGCTTTCGGCCTTCCAGACCGTCAAGCGCGATTTCGCCTTCGTGGTCGACAAGACGGTGGAAGCGGGTGCCATCCTCAAGGCTGCCAGCGGCGTCGACCGCAAGCTGATCACCGGCGTCAACGTCTTCGATATTTTCGAAGGCGCATCGCTTGGTGAGGGCAAGAAGTCTGTGGCCATCGAAGTTCAGATCCAGCCCGTCGAGCGGACGCTGACGGACGAAGATTTCGAAGTGCTGACGCAGAAGATCATCGCCAGCGTGACGAAATTCACCGGCGGCGTGCTGCGAAGCTAGGTTCAGAAAATCGAAGGAGAAACCGGCGGAAGCCGGTTTTTCTTTATCCCTAGTGTTTTTCCGGAAAGAGCGAATGCATCGCTGTCTGGAGAAGCTCCTCCACATACACTTGCGCCGTATCCGTCGCCTCTTCGGACAGGTTCATTTCCTCACACTTTTTCTCCACCGCCTCGCGGATGAGATAGAGCACGCCTCGACCGATTTTGGCATTCTCGGGATCGGATGTATCAAGCACCATGGCGAGCGATGTCATCGCCACGATTTCCAGCACGAGCATACGGCCTTCGATATCGGACAGATTGCTTGATGTCGCTTTAGCACTGTCCTTCTTGGCATCCGGCATGATTTGTCCCCCATTTCCGGTCACGCCTTCTAACTAGTGCCGGTCGATGCAAAAAGAAGGCTAGGTTGTGCGAAAGCCGCAATACCTTTGGTATTATAAGTTGCGAGCCGTTTTATTCGCCGGATCCGCTGCCTTTATTGATCCGTGACGCGTGCGGGGTCTCGATTTTCTGCCGTTTCGCTTTTCTGGCGCACGCGGTGGCGCGAATTACTTTGCGGGCCAGCGCCGCGCTACCAACCCCGGGATCGCGACCGTTTTGCCGAAACCGGGTGGAAACACGCAGCGAATTCGCCGATGCTCTGCGTGGTAAGAGGAGGGCGCTGATGAAAAAGCCGGGATCGATGAAGTCTTTGGAAGACATGGGACGTGCGCGCCTGTCGAAGAATTTTTTCTTCCGCGACTTCCTGCATTCCGAGATAGCCGATTTCTATCGCATTCCGAATATTCCCGACGATCCGGAATTCGCGATCGAGGCGGGCAGGCGGCTTTGCGAGGAGCTTCTGGAACCACTGCAGGCGACGTTCGGCCGCCTTCACATCCGGTCGGGATACCGGTCCGCCGAAGTGAACGGCTTCGGCAACAGGAACAAGCTGAACTGCTCGTCAAATGCGGCGACGGCAGCCGATCATATCTGGGATATGCGGGATCTCGACGGTTGCATGGGAGCAACAGCCTGCGTTGTGGTCCCTTGGCTCGTCGACACCTACCGCGACGAACAGGATTGGCAGCGGCTTGCCTGGTGGATCCACGACAAGCTTCCCTACGCGGCGCTCTGCTTCTTCCCGAAGCTATGGGCTTTCAACATTCAATGGCACGAGCGTCCGCGGCGGATCATCCAGAGCTACGTGCGCCCGCGAGGTATCCTGACCAAGTCAGGCATGACCAACTGGGAGGGTGATCATTCCGAATTCTACCAGGGCTTCCCGCCGCTCAGATATTGATACGGTACCGGATATGTCCGTCGCTCTCGACATAGCTGTCGTAGAGTGCCCGTGCCCGCGCGTTGCTCTCGCTCGTATGCCAGTAGAGCCGCGACCAGCCGTTCGTCCTGCAGAGATCGACGAGATCGTCGAGCAGGGCGCGCCCGATACCTTTGCCGCGGATCGATTGATCGACGAAGAGATCCTCGAGATAGCAGTCCTTACCATGGATCCAGGTACCCTCATGCGTCAGCGACAAGCTGAAGCCGGCGACAGCGCCTTCTACCTCGGCAACACGCATGAAGATTGCCGACGCCGGATCGAAGACCCGGCGCCAGGTGGAATCGGTGATGCTTTCATCGACGGTGACGTCATAGAATTCGAGATAGTCCTTCCAGAGGTCCCGCCAGCGGCTTTCATCTTCAGGTCTCGCATCCCGGATCGTCACGGTCATTGATTATCTCCTCAGGCGCCTGCCTTGTCGAGCAGCGCCATAGCGTCGCTGGAAAGCTGCAGCCTCGCGGCCTTTGCCAGGCTTTCGAGCTGCGAAAGGCTGGTAGCACTGGCAATCGGCGCCGTCACGCCTTTCTTGTTCAGCAACCAGGCGAGCGAAATTTCTGCAGGCTTGGCGCCTGTTTCAGCGGCAACCTTGTCGAGCGCGTCGAGGATGCGCATGCCTTTGGCGTCGAGATATTGGGAAACGCGCCCCTCGCGCGCCCGGCCTTCCGTATCGGCCTTGGTGCGGTATTTGCCGGAGAGAAAGCCGGCGGCCAGACTGAAATAGGTGATCACGCCGATGTCTTCCTTGACGCAAAGATCGGCAAGCGGTCCCTCGAAGCTTGAGCGCTCGTAGAGATTATATTCCGGCTGCAGAACGTCGTAGCGCGGCAGCCCGGCCTTGTCGGCCGCGTCCAGGGATGCCTGAAGCAATGGCGCATCGTAGTTCGAGCAGCCGAAGGAGCGGACCTTGCCCTGCTGCTTCAGCTTGGCATAGGCGGTCAGGCTTTCCTCATGTGGCGTATCGGCATCCGGCCAATGGGAGAGATAGACGTCGATGTAATCCGTCTGCAGACGGCGCAGGGAGTCTTCCACTGCTTTGAGGATATACTGCTCCTTCAGCGTCTTGCCCTGGCCCATGTCGGAGCCGACCTTGGTGATGATGACAGCCTTGTCGCGCGCCACCTTCCCCTTCTTCAACCAGCGGCCGATGATCTCCTCGGAATCGCCACCCTTGTTGCCCGGAACCCAGGCCGAATAGACGTCTGCGGTGTCGATCGTGTTGAGACCGGCGTCGAAGAAGCCATCGAGAATCTCGAAGGATGTCTTTTCGTCGGCAGTCCAGCCGAAAACGTTGCCGCCGAAAACGATCGGGGAAATTGAAAGACCTGTTTTTCCAAGCCGGCGCATTTCCATGGCGCTCTCCTAAAGTGCTGATTTAATTGAAAGTGCAGACACGGCAGAACGCCGCCGGAAAATAACCTAGTGCAGCCCGGCGCCGAAGGAAACCAAACTTTCGTGATCTGCAGCCGCGCCATTGCCTGCCTGCCGCCCGGTGAATAAGGTGCGCGCAATCAACCTTTGGGAGGCTCATCCATGCTGCGTTTCGGTATCATTTCCACCGCCAAGATCGGTCGTGAGGCTGTCGTGCCCGCCATTCAGGATGCCGAAAATTGCGTCGTCACCGCCGTCGCTAGCCGTGATCTGGCCCGCGCCCGTGAGATGGCGGACCGTTTCTCTGCCCCGCATGCCTTCGGCTCCTATGAAGAAATGCTGGCATCCGACACGATCGACGCCGTCTACATCCCGCTGCCGACGTCGCAGCATATCGAATGGGCGATCAAGGCGGCGGATGCCGGCAAGCACGTCCTCTGCGAAAAGCCGATCGCGCTGAAGGCTGCGGAGATCGACAAGCTGATCGCGGCGCGGGACCGCAACAAGGTGCTGATCTCGGAAGCTTTCATGGTCACCTATGCACCGGTCTGGCGCAAAGTCCGCTCGCTGATCGCCGAGGGCGCCATCGGCAAGCTACGCCATGTCCAGGGTGTCTTCACCTATTTCAACCGCGATCCGGGCAACATGCGCAACATCCCCGAGCTTGGCGGCGGCGGCCTGCCCGATATCGGCGTCTACCCGACGATCAGCACCCGCTTCTCGACCGGTCTGGAGCCGCTGCGCATCCAGGCCGTTACCGAGCGCGATCCGGAATTCGGCACCGATGTCTATTCGAGCGTGAAAGCCGACTTCGGCGATTTCGAGCTGAGCTTCTACATCTCGACGCAGATGGCCAACCGCCAGCTGATGGTGTTCCACGGCACCGAAGGCTTCATCGAGGTGAAGTCGCCGTTCAATGCTGACCGCTGGGGGCCTGAGGAGATCGAGCTCAGCAATCGCGCCCACAACCAGTCGACCATCTTCCGCTTCCAGGACAGCCGCCAGTATCGCAAGCAGGCGGAAGCCTTTGCCCGCGCCGCCAAGGGCGAGCAGGAAGAGATCGTCACGCTGGAAAATTCGAAGCTGAACCAGAAGGTGATCGACGCGATCTATCGCGCCAGCGAGAAGGACGGCTGGGAGCCGGTCTGATCACTCGCTGCGGAAAACGAAGCGGGAATAGCCGAAGAAGCTGAAGAACATCGAGGCGGCGGTGGCAAGCCCCAGCGCCGCCAGTGGCTGCAGCGCGGGCATCGTCAACAGCAGGGCGGCGTAGAGGCCGTAATTGACGAGCGCAGACGTGATCCCGACGGACCCGTAACGGAAACCTTCGACGGCAAGCGAATGCGGCGAGCGGTCGAAGGTGAATGTCCGATTGAAGATCCAGGTGACGACCATCGCCAGCGCGATCGCAATCAGCCGGGCGATGAACGGGCCGAGCGGTGTGAAATGCAGCATAAGCATCAGTAATCCGGCGTCGACAACGAAGCCAATCCCGCCGGCGATGCCGAAGCGCAGCAGCTTTTTCACGCGGCACCTGCCTTGCGGGCCGCGACAGGCTTGCGCGCCGGCTCGGCAATATTCTCGGAAAGCTCTGTGCGCTGCCGCTCGCGTCGGCTTGCGGCACCAGCTGCCATATAGTGGATGCGCAGCTGCTCCGCCCGTGAGCGCGCAACGGAATCAAGGATCGTGCCCGCGGTGAAAAGCATGAACGAGATCATCATCAGCGCCATGGACAGAACCCAGGTCGGCATGCGGCTGACGAGACCGGTCGCGAAATATTCTGCCAGCACGGGCGTCATGAAACCAAGGCTTGCCAGCATGAATGTTGCGCTGATGATCCCGAAGAAGGCGAAGGGCCGCGTTTCCTTCATCAGCATGGCAAACATCCAGAGGATCTTGCCGCCGTCCCTGAAGGTGGAGAGCTTGGAATGCGAACCTTCCGGCCGGCGGCCGTAATCGAGCTCGAGCTCGCTGACCGGTAGCTTCAAGCGCGAGGCATGGACCGACATTTCGGTCTCGATTTCGAAGCCACCCGATACCGCCGGAAAACTCTTGACGAAACGGCGCGAGAAGGCGCGGTAGCCGGAAAAGATATCGGTAAAATCCGGACCGAAGATCGTCCGGTAGAGGACGTTGAAAATCCGGTTGCCGAAGGCGTGGCCCTGACGGCCTGCGTCGGCGCGGACGTTCCGGCGGGTGCCGACCACCATGTCGGCGCGCTCCGTCAGAAGAGTGCGGATCAGGTCTTCGCCGTCTTCCGGTGCATAGGTGCCGTCGCCATCGGCCATCAGGTAGATATCGGCATCGATATCGGCAAACATCCGGCGCACGACATGGCCCTTGCCCTGACGCCGCTCGCGCACGACATTCGCGCCGGCCAGCATTGCATGCAGCGCGGTGCCGTCGGTGGAATTGTTGTCGTAGACATAGATCTGGGCCTCGGGAAGCGCTGCCTTGAACCCGCGAACCACGGCGCCGATCGTTGCTGCCTCGTTGTAGCAGGGGAGGAGCACAGCAATGGATGGGGTATCGTTCTGCGATCTGTTCATGATCTTGCTCACCGGGTTTGGCCGGGGCGCAGTATAAGTCAGCCAATGTTAATAAGACGCTATGACGCAGGCAGCCACTTGCGCCCAACTGGCACGTTTTACTCTTTCTTGATCGCCTGCTGATAAACCAGCTGGAACTGGCAACGAGTTCCCGAAATGACGAACGCTGTAGAGATGACCGCCATTTCCCCTTCAGGCAGCAAGCTTGCACGATTTCAGGCGCTGTTCTCGCGGCTTTGGCCCTCTGTATTCGCCTATAGCGCAGTCTTGCTCGTGGCGATCCTGTTTATCAAGCTGCCGCATGCGAAGGACTACGTCGGTCCGGACAATGACGATGGCATGCGGCTTGTCGAGGTTCGTGATCTGCTGGCCGGTCAGGGCTGGTTCGATCTCATGCAGTATCGTCTCGGCGTTGGCGGGACATTGATGCATTGGTCGCGCCTGATCGATTTGCCGATTGCCGCGCTGATCAAGTTTTTCGGACTGTTCTTTTCCGGAGAGCGAGCGGAGGCGCTGGCACTCGCGGTCTGGCCGATTTCGCTCGTCCTGCCCTTGATGCTTGCAATGGCGATCGCCGGCCGCCGTATCGGCGGCGCGCTGGCAATGCACATCTCGCTCGCATTGACTTTCTTGATGATCTTGACGAGCGGCCGGTTCTTGCCCGGCGCGATCGATCATCACAATGCGCAGATGGGCCTCGTCGCGATGATGGTGGCAATGCTGCTCGACGACAAATATCGCGGATGGAGTTTCGCCGTCGCCGGATTTTGTGCCGCAGTCGCGATCGCGATCGGCGCCGAAACAACGCCGGCAGTCGCCTCCATCTGTCTGATCGTTGCGATTGCCTGGGCGTGGCATGGAGATGTTTATGCGAGTGCCGCAAAGGCCTTTGGCCTGTCGCTTGCCGTCTTCATCAGTATCTTCTTCTTCGGCACCGTCCCGCCACGGCTTTATTCGGCCGTGACCTGCGACAATCTCTCGCTTGGTTTCTATAGCCTGTCAGCGATCGGTGGTGGTTTACTTTTCGTTGCCGCCGCCTTTGCGAGCAGGGCGCCGCGCCTCATGCGTTTTGCCGTACTCGCCGGTGTTGGCCTTTGCATCGCGATCTCCGCGCTGCTTATCGCGCCGCAATGCCTGCAGAATCCGCTGAGCAATCTTGATCCGATGCTTGTCGAGCTTTGGTTGGATAGCATCTCCGAGGCACGATCCTTCGTGGAGATGGCACGCACCGAAACGTATATTCTGGGTGCCTTCTATGCGACCGGCCTTTTCGGTGTCGCCATATGCGTGTTCCGCATCATGCAACGCGACCGCGTGGAAGTTCACCTGACGCTTCTTTTCCTGCTGGGGGTTAGTTTTGCTATCGCCCTGGTGCAGGTGCGGGGTGCGACGTTCTCGAACATGTTGGCGATCCTGCCTCTGACCCTTCTGATCATTGATGTGCGCAAGGTTTCCAATGCAGACCGGGAAAATATTGCAGCGGCACTCTGCTACATCCTCGTGGTGATCGGCAGCGTTCCGGCAGCTTGGGGCGTCGCCGGCGATCTTGTTGCGATGCAGGTGAACCCGGCGGCCAGCGCCGTTGCAAGCGAAGACGAACCCGAATCCGCCTGCAAATCGCGTCAGGCAATAGCGCCGCTCGACAACATGCCACAAGGCATGATCGTCGCGCCGTGGGAAATGGGCGTACCGATCCTCCGGTTCAGCGCCCAGCATGTGCTGACGGCCCCCTATCACCGCAACCCGCGAGGCATGCTCACGGAATTGCATATCGGCTTGGCCGAGCCCAAGGAGGCAGAGGCGTTCCTGCGTGGCGTGGGGGCGACTGCACTGGCTTATTGCCAGGAGGATGTGTCCTCGGCACAGCTAGCAAAACTCAAGCCTGACGGCCTCTACGCCCAGCTAGCCAAAGGCAATGTGCCGGATTATCTTCAGCCCTATGCCAAGGCTGAAGGCGTCCAGTATTTCCTCTTCAAGCCGGTGGATTGACGCCGCGGACCGGCGATCTTCCGGCTGATCTTTTGCCGTACTTCGGATAGAACGAAGACATGAGCAATGTCTTCGACGGCGATTCGCCAACAAACCTCACGGAATATTCTGTCTCCGAACTATCGGGATCGATCAAGCGCACGGTCGAGACCGCATTCGATCAGGTCCGCGTGCGCGGCGAGATCTCCGGTTATCGCGGGCCGCATTCGTCCGGCCACGCTTATTTTTCGATGAAGGATGACCGCGCACGCATCGATGCCGTCATCTGGAAGGGTGTTTTCTCGCGTCTCCGCTTCCGGCCTGAGGAAGGCATGGAGGTTATCGCCACCGGCAAGATCACGACGTTCCCGGGATCGTCCAAATACCAGATCGTCATCGAAACGCTGGAGCCGGCCGGTGCCGGCGCGCTGATGGCGCTGATCGAGGAGCGGAAGCGCAAACTCGGTGCCGAGGGGCTTTTCGATCCGGCGCGCAAGCGCCGCCTTCCCTACATGCCGAAGATAATTGGTGTGGTCACCTCGCCGACGGGCGCCGTCATCCGCGATATTCTTCACCGCATCTCCGATCGCTTTCCCGTTCATGTGCTTGTCTGGCCGGTGAAGGTGCAGGGCGAGGGATCCGGCGAAGAGGTTGCCAATGCCATCCGCGGCTTCAACGCTTTCGAGCCTTCGGGCGAGATGCCAAGGCCCGATGTTCTGATCGTTGCCCGCGGCGGCGGCAGTCTTGAGGATCTGTGGAGCTTCAACGACGAGATCGTCGTTCGTGCCGCTGCCGAAAGCGCCATCCCGCTGATTTCGGCCGTCGGTCACGAAACGGACTGGACTCTGATCGATTACGCGGCCGATGTCAGGGCGCCGACACCGACGGGTGCGGCTGAAATGGCGGTGCCGGTCAAGGCGGAACTGGAAGCGCAGATCGCCGGCCTTTCCGCCCGTCTTCAAGGCTGTATGACACGGCAGATGGATCATCGCCGCCAGTCCGTGCGGGCGCTGATGCGCGCGCTGCCATCGCTCGATCAGCTGCTGGCTCTGCCGCGCCGCCGGTTCGATGAGGCAGCGTCCGGTCTTGGTCGCGGTCTGGAACTCAATACCATCAACAAGCGCCGCAGTTTCGAGCGCGTGGCATCGCATCTGCGCCCGGATGTGCTGTCCAACAGGATCACCGAGCGGCGGCAGATGCTGGCCGAGCGGATGACGCGGGCCGAGCGCATCGTCGAGCGCCGTATCGATGCCTTGAAAGGCCGGGTCGAGCGCTTCGGCGTGACGCTGTCGTCTGTCCCCGCGCGCCTGACGACGCAGACCGCCCGGATGCGCGATCACCTTGCCAATCTGTCCCGCCATGGCGACACGGCCGTGCGCCATCAGCTGACACGGGCGCGCGGAGAGCTGGCGGCTCAGGATCGGGTGCTGCAGTCGCTTTCCTACAAGAACGTGCTGAAGCGCGGCTATGCCGTTATCAGGGATGATGAGGACCGGCCGGTCTCGCAGGCCGCCATGCTGACGGCAGGTTCCGGGATCTCGATCGAATTCTCGGATGGCCGCATCGGTGCCGTAACCACCGAGGGCGGAGCGCCGCCAGCGACGAAGAAGCGTCCGCCCAAGTCCGGCGAACAGGCGCCCCCTCCGAAGCAGGGAAGCCTTTTCTAGGACGCCGGGAGAGCCGGCGCTCGATGGTATCGCGCGCCAGCCCGGATTGCCGTTACGCCCACTCGCCCTGGCGCATGACCGGCATCCGCGATCCATCTGGCTTGATGCCGTCGATATCGACCTTGTTGGAACCGATCATCCAGTCGATATGGATCAGGCTCGAATTACCGCCCTGCGCCTTGATCTGGTCCTGGCTGAGCGTTGCGCCATCCACAAAGCACTTCGAATAGCACTGGCCGAGCGCGATGTGGCAGGAGGCATTCTCGTCGAACAGCGTGTTGTAGAACAGGATGCCGCTGGCCGAGATCGGCGAGGAATGCGGAACCAGTGCCACCTCGCCCAGGCGGCGTGCGCCCTCGTCGGTATCCAGCACCTTGTTCAGCACTTCGGCCCCGCGCGACGCCTTGGCCTCGACGATGCGGCCGCCTTCGAAGCGCACCTGAATATTGTCGATCAGCGTGCCCTGATGCGAGAGCGGTTTGGTGCTCGACACATGGCCTTCGACGCGCAGCGCATGCGGCGTGGTGAAGACCTCTTCGGTCGGGATGTTCGGGTTGCAGGTAATGCCATTCTTCGCCGTCGATGCGCCGCCATGCCATTCGTGGCCGTCGGCAAGCCCGACCGTCAGATCCGTGCCCGGTCCGGTGAAGTGTAGGGAGGCGAAGCGCTGGCCGTTCAGCCATGCCGAACGCTTGGCGAGGTTGCCGTTGTGCTCTGCCCAGGCGGCAATCGGATCATCGAGATCGACGCGCGACGCGGCAAAGATCGCCTTGGCGAGCTTGGCAACGGCAATCGCTTCGGGATCATTGGGGAAAACGAGCTTGGCCCAGGAAGGGTTTGGATAGGAAACGATGTTCCAGTTGATGTCGAAATTCGAGATCTTCTCGAGCGCCGGCTTGTAGGCGCTTGAATTGGCGCGGTTGGCGCGGCTGACCTTACCCGGATCCTGGTCCGAAAGCAGCATCGGATTGTCGCCAGCGATGGCAAGCCGGGCGGCATTGTTGGCATAGGCCTTGGCCATGCCATCGTAGAGCCAGCCGGAGGCGCGATCGAAGCTCTCGTCGCTCGCATACTGATAGCGGGCGAGCGTCGATTCCTCGTCGGAATAGAAGGCATTCACCAAGCCGGCGCCGGCCTGGTAGGCATGCTTGGTGATCAGGCGGACGAGCGGAATGGCAACGACTGGCGCCGTGATGACCAGATCCTGGCCCTTCTGCAGCTGCAGGCCCACCTTCACCGCGACCTCGGCAAGCTTATCCAGCTTGACCGGGTCGATCGAATGGTTCTGGGGCATGAAGTTCATGGTCGGGACCTCCTGATAAATTGCAGGCAGCAGACTTAGACCCGTTTGCGGCGAAAATGAAGCTCGATGCATCGAATTCGCCGCTTGAGAATGTGGCCCTAGGCAGCCGTTTGCCGAAGCAGTGCCGACTGATGCTTTTCAAGAAATGCCATCAACCTTTCCGGATAATCGGGTGCGGCCGCCGCGCGCACGCTGGGGCGTTTCGCAAGTTCGCTACGCCATGCCTGCACCTTTGGCAGCCCGTTGAAGATATTGCTTTCGCCGAGCGTATCGAAAACGTCGAAATACCGGAAAATCGGCGCGAAGACGGCATCGACCAGGCTGAAATTATCGCCAGCGAAAAACGGGCCGGCCGAGAGTTCCGCCTCGATGGTTCTGAATTTTCCGGCAATCACCTTGCGCTTGTCTTCCAGCTGCCGTGCATCGCCTGTCGTCTCATAGGTCCAGAGATCGGAGAGGATGGACGAGCCGAACTCTATCCAGCCGCGATGCCGCGCCCGCAGCAACGCATCGCCGGGATGCAGTCTCGGCCCCGGCTGTGTTTCGTCCAGATATTCGCAGATTGCCGCGCTTTCGAAGAGCGCTGTCTGTTCGCCATCGTCCTCGATAAGCAGCAGCGGAACCTTGCCGAGCGGCGAGATCTTCGAAAACCACTCGGGCTTGTTGTCGAGGTCGATGACAACACGCTCGAACGGGACGCCCTTTTCGCCGAGCGCGATCGCGGCGCGCTGCACGTAAGGGCAGAGATGGTGCGAGATGAGGGTCAGCTTGAGCATCGGTATCTCCATGATAGATGCAATTGCATATAAATACGCTTGCGGCATCCGTCAAGATAGATGTAATTGCATCCATGCCGGAGAAAACCACCCCATCCGATGCCGCCACCGAAGCGTGGATCGGTATCATGCGTGCACAGCAGAAGTTGCTTCTGGCAATCGAGGCCGATCTGAAACAGGCGGGCATGCCGCCGCTCGGCTGGTACGATGTCTTGTGGGAACTGGTCCGCGCGCCCGATAGCCGTCTGAGGCCCTTCGAGATCGAGGAGCGCACGCTGCTGGCACAATACAATCTCTCGCGCCTGATCGACCGGCTCGAACGTGAGGGGCTGGTCGGCCGCGAGGCATTTGCGGAGGATGGCCGTGGCCGATGGGTGGTCGTGACCGATGCGGGCCGGGCGCTTCGCGAGCGGATGTGGGTGGTCTATTCGAAAGCGATCGAAAGGCATGTCGGCTCGAAGCTCGACGATGCGTCCGCAAAAGCGCTTGCAGGCCTTTTGAAGAACCTGTCGACCTAGGCGATCAGCGATGCCGCCTTTGCGTTCATCGCCTTGAGCGCATCTCCAGGCGCGAGCCTCACCTGCAGTCCACGCTGCCCGCCGTTCATATAGACCAGCGCTTCCGCAAGTGCCGCTTCCTCAAGGGCCGTCGGCACAAGCTTCTTCTGGCCGAAGGGGCTGATGCCGCCGACATGATAGCCGGTCAGCCGTTCGGCATCGGCAGGCTTCATCATGTTCGCGGACTTGCCGCCAAAGGCTGCGGCCAGCTTCTTCATGCTCACTTCACGGTCGGATGGAACGACGACGCAGACCGCTTTGCCATCGACTTCGGCCATCAGTGTCTTCAGAACCCGGTGTGGCTCCTCGCCGAGCGCTTCCGCCGCCTGCAGGCCGACGCGTTCGGCGTTCGGATCGTAGTCATAGGTATGGACCGCGAATTCGACGCCCGATTTGGCAAGGACCTGCGTGGCACGCGTCGTCTTCGACATGATCACTTTCCGAATTCGGCAGCGTAGAGATCAGGCTTGAAACCGACAAGCAGCTTGCCGTCATGCTCCAGCACCGGGCGCTTGATCATCGAAGGCTGCTCCAGCATCAGCGCGATCGCTTTGTCGCGCGTCAGGTTCTCGCGATCGGCATCCGTCAGCTTACGGAAGGTTGTTCCTGCACGGTTCAGCACCGTTTCCCATCCGGCCTTGCCGACCCAGTCTTCCAGATGTGCCCGGTCGATGCCCGAGGCCTTATAATCGTGGAAGTCGTAGCCCGCCCCATTCTCCTCGAGCCAGGTGCGGGCCTTCTTCATCGTGTCGCAGTTCTTGATGCCGTAAATCGTCGTTGCCATCGTTAGTCTTCCAGCGTGCCGGCCTTGCGCAGCGCCGTGCTTGGCTCGCCGCAGGCAATCTTCATCAGGTCTGCGCGCCGCCGCACCAGCCGGTCGGACGTGCGCGTCACGATCAAGCCTGCCTGCGGGGCACGGATGTCCGTCTCGCCATCGGCCATGCCCGGCCGCGCGACGATGGTTGCCAAAAGATCGCCGGCAGCGACCGTCTCGCCGATGTCGCGGTGGAAAAGAAGGGTGCCGGCAACCGGCGTGCGGATCATCTCGATATTGTCGAGCGGCACGGCGGGTCCGGTGAAAGCACCGAGAGGTGCGCTGTCCCTGATCGCCCCGCGGGCGGCGAGGAAGGCGAAGACGCCATCGGCATCAGCAGATGCCATGTCAGGATAGACGTCGCGGCGGCCGCGAAGCTCCACCGTTACGGAGAGCTTGCCGGGCAAGCGGCTGCGCTTCTCGCCGGGCACCTCGTATTTCCAGGCAAAGCCGACGGCCTCTTCGAAAGCCGAGCTTTCGCCATCCGAAAGCAGCACGGCATCCATCGACAGAGCGCTGGCCAGATCGGCCGCCTCGGGCCAGAAGGCCTCGTCGATATAGGCATATTGCAGTGATTCATCGTCGCAATGCAGATCGAGCACCAGATCGGCGCCGAGTGCCATGTGGATCAGCTGCCGCTTGAGACGATCCGTAGCCGGATACCGGTCGAGACTCTCTACCAGCGTATCGCGGTCGCGCAGCGAAATCAGCGGGAAGTCACGATTGAAGTTGGTGCGCGATCCGAGATCGAAACGTCCCTGCAGCTCGCCGAAATGGGATTGCGCCGCGCCGATCGGGTTGGCCTGCGGAACGATCGTAATGTCGCTAGCGATCCTTCCGGCATCTTCGGCAGCTCTGAGCTTCCGGCAGAGGAAATGCAGCAGTGCCGTTCCCGGTAGCTCATTGGCATGCAGCGCCGCCTGAATGTAGATCCGCGGCGCGTGCGGGTCGCTGCCCTCGAAATGCAGCACCGGCAGGCGCCATTCGATGCCCGGCGTATCGCCAGGAATGATGATCTCGGTCGTATCCATGTCAGCACTCCGCAAAATCTGCTGGGAGCAGCTTTAAGCAACTCCGCCGCACCGGCGCAAGCGTCAATAGGGGCTCCTCATCCAAGCAGCGGCCATTCTTCGATATCCACATGCCGGCCTTCGCCGACGAGGCTGTTGACCAGCACGAAAGACTTCGCCGTCCAGACGATCGGCTCCGAAAGGATCGTCTCGGGCACGCTGCGATAATCATAGAGCAGCGTCATATGCGGCTCGAGCTTCGGCTGAACCCGGACGCTGACGCCGCGGTTGAGCAGCGACAAGGCGAGCTGCGCATGCAATGAGAGAACCTCTTGCCGCCCTTCGTCTGCCCGCAGAACCAGTGCCGGCTTGCCCTGGCGAAAACTCACGGCGCGCCGGAAGGTCAGCTTGAAGGGGCGCATTCTGACGGCAGCGGCGGCCGCCAGACCATCGAACAGCATGCTCGGCGGGATCGCATCCCATTCCCCGAGATGGCAGAGCGAGACGTGGAGCAGGCGCTTGGGCCGTGGCTTCTCCCGCAAGCCGAAACGCCGCCGCAGATCACCCGCCATGCGCCTCGTCTGCTCTGCCGCCCGCTCGTCGGGGCGCAGTGCAAAATAGACGTTGAAAGGCTTTCGATCCGCTCCGCCGTGACTCGGCGCCGGCCCCGACGCACGGTCAAACGAAAATTCCGTCTGGTTTTGAGCAACCATCTTCAACCGGCAACCGCCGCCTCCTCATGAAGGACCAGAGGCTAGCAATCAGTGCAGGAATTGACAAGAACAAAAAGAGAACAAATAATCGAGCTGTTGAGATGACGGTTGCGCGCAAGAATCGGGTTGATGGCCGCGCGCAGGCATACGATCTTTGGAGCAGTCAATCATGGAGGTTGCGTCATGAGCGAGGCAACGCATCACTACTGCATCTTCGAGACCGCAGGCGGCTTTTGCGGCATAGCCTGGAATGCCGCCGGCATCGTCCGCTTCCAGCTGCCGACCAAATCCGGGCATTCGACCGAACAGTTGCTGCTGAAGCGACTGTCATCAGGTCTTCGCGCAGATCCGCCGGCCGCGGTCGCGGCGACGATCGAATCCGTCAAACGCTATTTCGCCGGGGAGACTGTGGACTTCTCAGATGTTGCGGTGGATCTGTCCAATCAGGATGAGTTCTTCCGGGAAATCTACGCCGCCGCCCGGCGCGTCGGCTGGGGCAGGACGACGACCTACGGCACGCTTGCAAAGGAACTCGGCCGCGGCCCGGAAGCCGCCCGCGACGTCGGTCAGGCCCTGGCGAAAAATCCGGTTGCGCTGATCATCCCCTGCCACCGCGTCCTCGCCGCCGGCGGCAAGCTCGGCGGCTTCTCCGCCCCCGGTGGGGCGAACTCCAAGGCGAAGATGCTGGAACTGGAGGGTGTCAACCTCGGTCCGCCTGAACCGGCCCAGCAGTCGCTGGGGTTTTAGGCAGCGAGAGGGATTCTGCTCCCATCTGCCTTTCGAGTTTACGGCGGGATCTGCTCATCGGCAATCAGGTTTTGACAAGGCCCAACCTTAGCAGACTTTCGGCGCTGGCCACAATTGCCTCTTCTCGCGAGCGAGGCGTCCAGCCGAGCAGGCGTTCTGCCTTTTCTCCGCTGGCGTCCAGTTTGGCCCCTAGAAGCGGCACGAGACCTTTCATTGCTGGGTTGGCGAGAGCCATCGAACGCACGAGTATGTTTGGCAACACACGCGTCGAGACACGGCTAGCAGCCATGCCCATACGCTCTTTAAGCAGCTTAGCAATTTCCGCCAGCCAAAGCCCTTCGCCTGAGGTGGCCAGGAAGCGTTCGCCGTTTGCAGCAGGATCGGTCATGGCACGCAGATGCAGCTCGGCGACATCCCGCACATCGACCACGCAGGTCTTGATCTTCGGGTATCCGGGCTGACCCTCCAGCATTTCTCTGATCGTGCGGATCGAATGCGAATAATCCGCCCCCAGCGCCGGTCCGAGTACCATGGTGGGGTTGACAGACGCGAGCTCCAGCCCGCGGCCTTCGTTGGCAATGAAGTCCCATGACGCCCGTTCGGCAAGGGTCTTCGATTTCTGGTAGGGCGCGACGTTTCCGGTCAGATCGGTCCAGTCGGTCTCGACGAAGGGGCGGGCGAGGGGCTTGTGCCCAGCGCCGATTGCTCCAAACGCCGAGGTGAGCACAACCCGCTTTACGCCCGAATCGCGCGAAGCACGTAGAACGCGGAGGTTGCCATCGACTGCAGGCTTGATCCATTCTTCCTCGCTAGCATAGGTTCCGGAGGGCGTGGGTGAAGCGCCGTGAAAAGCGTAGGTGCAGCCAGTTGTCGCTTCCGCCCATCCATCGTCGGAACTGAGATCAGTGGCAACGAAAGACAGCCGCTTGCCGGGCTCGACACCACCGGCTTTCAGGTTGGCTCGCACTTCTGCCTCGCGCGACAACGATCGCACGGTTGTTCTGACACGGTAACCGGAATTGATCAGGGCGATGATGCAGTGTTGTGCGATAAAGCCGGTTCCGCCCGTGACGAGGACAAGTTCGTCCATATGAAACTCCTCAGGATATTGAGCGATCGGCGTTGTAGAGTGAGAACGGACCGCGGTTGTTATATTCAATATACGACCGTATACTGAATTTCGAATTAAGTCTACGGGTGTATGATGAAATCAACGCAGCCGCACACGAGCCGGGCCGCCAAAGCCGATGCGACACGTGCCGCAATCCTCGCGTCCGCACGAAAAGCCTTCGCTGAACATGGTTATGATGGCGCTGGCCTGCGTGGCATCGCTGAGGCAGCGGGTGTTACCGCGATGATGGTTGGGCGCTATTTCGGATCGAAGGAAGGTTTGTTCGGTGAAGTGGTCACCGACACGATGCGGGATCCGATCATCCTGTCACAGGACAATCTGAAGCGGGCCGAGTTATCCCGCGCCTTTGCGGAAGCGCTCGTCGGGGTGACGACGCAAGGCAAGGTGCCGCTTGACGGATTTC
This sequence comes from Rhizobium sp. 01L410, assembly GCF_056400165.1. Lineage (NCBI taxonomy): Bacteria > Pseudomonadati > Pseudomonadota > Alphaproteobacteria > Hyphomicrobiales > Rhizobiaceae > Rhizobium > Rhizobium sp. 01L410. The sequence continues at coordinate 282,673 of NZ_JBFTST010000003.1, read as the reverse complement.
TGATCCTGTTTCGCTCCACTGGAAGTGCGACAGCGGCGCGAATTGCCCGTGAGCGTATCGCCAAAGTGCATCACGCCGCCGCGACCGGGGCCATTTCAGGGGACCACGCTTCAGAGCGTGCAGCTCTATTTCTGGCGGTTGTTGCAGGTGTGCAGATGATGCGGCAGATGCTCGAACTTGAACCGCTGACGAAAGCGGAACCGGCTTTGCTCGTCGAACTGCTGACGCCGGTCATTGCAAGCCTGATCGAACCGAAGAAATAGGCGCTTCCGATCAGACTCGAAACGATCTAAGCGAAAGCAAGGGCGTTCTCGCCCTCACTCCCACTCGATCGTGCCCGGCGGCTTGCTCGTCACGTCATAGACCACACGATTGATGCCGCGGACTTCGTTGATGATGCGGGTGGCGGCGCGGCCGAGGAATTCCATGTCGTAGTGGTAGAAATCCGCCGTCATGCCGTCGACCGAGGTCACGGCGCGCAGCGCGCAGACGAATTCGTAGGTGCGGCCATCTCCCATGACGCCGACGGTCTGGACCGGCAGCAGTACCGCGAAAGCCTGCCAGATCGCGTCGTAGAGACCGGCCTTGCGGATTTCGTCGAGATAGATGGCGTCGGCTTCACGCAGGATTTCCAGCTTTTCGCGGGTAATGCCGCCTGGGCAGCGGATCGCCAGACCCGGACCCGGGAAGGGGTGGCGGCCGATGAAGCTGTCGGGCAGGCCGAGCTCCTTGCCGAGCACGCGCACTTCGTCCTTGAAGAGTTCGCGCAGCGGCTCGACGAGCTGCATGTTCATGCGCTCGGGCAGGCCGCCGACATTGTGGTGCGACTTGATGGTCACCGAGGGGCCGCCGGTGAAGGAGACGCTTTCGATCACATCAGGATAGAGCGTGCCCTGGCCGAGGAAATCGGCGCCGCCGAGCTTCTTGGCCTCTTCCTCGAAGGTCTCGATGAACAGGCGCCCGATGATCTTGCGCTTCGTCTCGGGATCGCTGACCCCTTCGAGCTCGCCGATGAACTTGTCGGATGCATCAACATGGATCAGGTGCAGATTGTAGTGTTCGCGGAACATGGCGACGACATTGGCCGCCTCGTCCTTGCGCATCAGGCCGTGATCGACTAGCACGCAGGTCAGCTTGTCGCCAATCGCTTCGTGGATCAAAAGCGCCGCAACGGAGCTGTCGACGCCGCCGGAGAGGGCGCAGAGCACGCGCTTGTCGCCGACCTGCTCGCGGATCGTATCGACCGCCTTCTGGCGGTAGGCCGACATCGACCAGTCGCCCTTGATGCCGGCGATGTTGTGAATGAAGTTGCCGATCAGCTTGGCGCCGTCCGGGGTGTGCACCACTTCCGGGTGGAACTGCACGCCGTAATATTTGCGCTTCTCGTCGGCAATGAAGGCATAAGGCGCGTTCGGCGAGGTTGCCACGACCTTGAAGCCATCAGGCAGCGCGGTAACGCGGTCGCCATGGCTCATCCAGACCTGGTGGCGCGAGCCCTTCGACCAGAGGCCCTCGAACAGCTTGCTGTCCTCATCGACCTCAAGGAAGGCGCGGCCGAATTCGCGATGATGGCCGCTTTCGACCTTGCCGCCGAGCTGCATGCACATGGTCTGCTGGCCATAGCAGATGCCGAAGACAGGAAGGCCGCTGTCGAAGATGATCTGCGGCGCACGGGGCGATCCTTCATCGACCGTCGAGGCCGGGCTGCCGGACAGGATCACGGCTTTCGGCTGGAGGCGCTTGAAGCCCTCTTCGGCGGACTGGAAGGGAACGATCTCGCAGTATACGCCCGCTTCGCGCACACGGCGCGCGATCAGCTGGGTTACCTGGCTGCCGAAATCGACGATGAGAACGCTGTCGGGATGTGCTGTCTGGGTCATGGCGAGCCTTTAATGAATAGCACCCGGTCTTGCAATGCGGGAAATCACGGCCTGGCCGATTTTATTGTCCCGATTGTCCCTGCCTGCAAGGCTTTCAGAACCAGAAGACACCGTCTTCGAGCGCTGTAAAGAGGCTGTCCACGGCATAGGAAAGCTTGCGGTCGATGACATGCAGATATTCCGTCCAGCCGGAAATATGCTGCAGTTCCTCGATGCCGTCGGAAATACCGCGCAGCCCGATCAGCGGCAGGTTATATCCCTGGCAGGCCCGCAGGATCGCGAAAGTTTCCATATCGACCATATCGGCATCGATCGTCTGATAGGCGGCGCCTGAAATGACGTTGCCGCCGGTCGAAAGCGTCGCCTCGGGGATGCCGGGAATGCGCAGAGGCAGGTCGAGCGTCGCAGGAAGATCGAGAAACGGCGTCTTGCCCTTCTCGAAACCGAGCGGCGAGGCATCCATGTCGCGATAAGCGACCGAGGAAACCTGGTAGACTTCCGTCTGCTCCAGCTTGGCAGAGCCTGCGGATCCCAGCGAGACGACGAGTTGCGGGAGATCGTCGGCGGCATCCAGCCGCGTCAGCGTCTTGGTCATCGCCACAGCTGCTTCGACAGGACCGATACCGGTCATCAACGGCTCGAAGCGGGACTTGAGGAATGGACCGTATTCCGCCTCCGCTGCCATTACGAACAGGATCGATTTTCCGGCAACGGATTTCAGTTCGAACTTCATCCGGTAATTCCCTCTCTTCCCCGCACGACCATCATCGTGCCTGTCATCGATGCGATCAGCTTGGCCGGACCGTCGCCGATCGCGTAGCCGCGCCCGTCTGCGACGATGATGTTGCTGCCCGGCTTGGTGATCTCTCCCCGGAAGAGAAAGCGATCACCCCTGCCTGGAGACATCAGGTTCACCTTGAATTCGATTGTCAGGATCGAGGCATCGGCATCGATCATCGTGTAGGCGGCGAAACCGCAGGCGCTGTCGAGCGCGGCAGAGATGATGCCCGCGTGCAAAATGCCGTGTTGCTGTGTCAGTTTCACGTCGAACGGCAGTTCGATCTCGACGACGCCGTGTTCGACGCGCGTCAGTTCCGCTCCGATCGTCTCCATCGCCGCTTGGCGCGAAAAGCTCTGCCTTATCCGTTCGCGGAAATCACCGTTGTTACCGACGCTCATGCCTTGTCCCCTTCGAGCCGCGAAAGTGGCACGGCGCGCCGGATTCGACAAGGATGCCAAGGGGTAAATCAGTTCAGGTAGGCAATCGAGGCGTTGAGAATTGTCGCAAAGCCGACCCATGCGGCGTAGGGCAGGAAAAGGGTGGCGGATATCCGGTCCGAGGACCAGCGATTGGCAATGAATGCAAGCACCAGCCCGAGCAGGATAACGATGACCACCAGCGCTGCCTTCGGCATCTCGGCACCGAAGAAGAATGGCGACCAGAGGAAGTTGAGGACCATCTGCCCGGCCCAGATCAGCATGGCTGCCGAGAGGTGGCCGCGCAGCCAGGTCCGCGCGCCGGCAATGCCGATCAGCACGTAGAGGATCGACCACACGGGGCCGAAGATCCAGTTCGGCGGATTGAAGACCGGCTTGGCCAGCGACTGATACCATTCGCCGGGAAGATTGTTGGTGCCGATCAGCAGGCCGCCTCCAAGGGAGACGGCAATGAAGACGATATAGGTGAGCGCTTTGTTCATGCTGCGGAATTAGGGCCGTGCGGCCCGCGGTCCAGCGATGTCAGGCGCCTTTGCGCTGAATTCGGACGATGTGTTGATCCCATGCCACATCGCTCTGGGTCCCAAGGAATTCACCTTCATAGGAAGAGACTGCAAACCCGTGTTCCGCGGGCGCGATACCTGCCGCATCCGGCAGAGCGTCTTCTGCAACCATCCGCCCCGTGCGCCCATCGATGGTGACCGAAACACCCTTCGGCGAGGTGATGCCGATCAGCCGGTCGGCACGGTTGACGGCAATTGCGCCGACATAGCTGCCGAGCCGCCGCGTCGTGTCCTCTGGCAGGTCGATGAGGGTGAGATCCTCGCCCTTGGAGAAGTGGCCGACCAGCGGCGGAAGATCACGCCGCGACCCTTCGTATTGGCAGGCAAACCAGACGCGGCCATCGGCATCGAGATCGACATGCCGGGTCGAGACCTGCGCCCATTGCGGCGGCAAGGTGCGCCGCTCGATGAGCGCGCCTGATGCCGCGTCGATCAGCGCCAGAGACGGCTGCATATTGTCGAGATTGAGCTTGGCGCGGCCGAAATCCGGATGCGTTTCGATGCCGCCATTGGCAATGATCAGCATCTTGCCGTCATCGGAAACCGTCATGTCGTGCGGGCCGATGCCATAGGTTTCGTACTCGCCGATCCGGGCGAAGCGATCGGTCGCGTCGTAAAGCCCGATCATGCCGCGATTGGCGTCGAAATCGTTCTCGCTGGCATAGAGGATGCGGCCATCGGGAGAGAAGGCGCCGTGCCCGTAGAAATGCCGGCCCTCGAACGAGGTGATGACAACGGGCTCGCCCGTGTTCCAGGGGTCGAAGATCATCGCATAGGTGCCGGGACGGCGGGCAAAGGCCACGGTCCTGCCGGTCGCCTTGCTGAAGGCCATGCCATGCGCACGGGCAGGCAAGGCTACCTGATCGACGATCTCTCCGCGCTCGGTAACCGTCGCCACCGCGAAAGAGCCGTCAGCTGCCCGGATGCCGGAGGCGTAGACAGCGTCGGCGCGCTCGAGCGCAAACAGGCTGCGCGGCTGCAGCGCCGCAAGAAACGTCACGCCTGCGGCCTTCATGAAGCCGCGCCGGTCGATCGCAGCGCTGCGCCACATTGGCATCAGTCTCCGTCGGAGAAGGAGAAACCGGCCGAAAGGCCGACCGCACCACCGAAATCATCGCTGATCCGGGTGATCAGGTCGCGGCTGGTCGCCAGAAATGCATCGAGCTTGGCCTTCTCGGCATCGCTGGTCGCGCCGTCGATGTCAGGATTGAGCTTCGGCACCGTGTCGAGCAACGTCTTGAAATTGGCGTCGATCGCATCGGCAATTGGTTTCTTGTCGGCCGACAGCAGCTCGGCCATGCCAGCCTTCTGCCAGAGCGTACGCAGCCCCTCGATATTGGCCGTCATCGACTTCCAAGTGTTCTTGGAGCGCCAGTAGATCGCCATGCGCGGCCGCGGTGCCGTGTCCTTGCCCTTGTAGAACTGTTCCAGCCGCTGGTCGCGCACCGTCTCGGCGCCATGGACGAGGATGCCGAGCAGTGCTGTGACGGCTTCCTTGTTGTCCATGAAGTCTTCGCTCTCAGGGCCTGGATGTTTCCAGCTCGCCTGCACGCCATCGGGCTTTTCCCAGGCGGCGACGACTTCGCCGGCCTCGCGCTGGATATTGCCGGCGACGGCCGCGCCATATTGGCAGCGGAAGCCGTTCTTCTGCTTGATCAGATCTTCCGAGCCGTTTCCATAGAGTACGTATTCCAGCGCCGTCAGGCCCTGCAGTGCAACGCTCTTGCCGGCGATCGCATCGACGGTCGTATCCTTCGGATCGGCCTTGGCGATCAGCGCCTGGACCTGCTTGAGGCCGACGCCCTTGCGATCGGGGAAGAATAGGATGTGTTCGAAGAGGTTGTCGTGAATGACCGGTCCTGTCTGGACGATCTCGATATTCGACCAGTAGCGGATCGTATCGTCGAAGGTCGACTTCGCCTTGTCGAGCGTCTGCTGCGTGCCGTCGGCGCAAAGGTCTTTCATCACCGTCGTCAGCCGGGCCGCCGACTGCTGCATGTTGCGGTAGCCGGGGCGGATCACCTCGTCGACGGCGCGGGCCATCACCTGCGGCACGGCATCTTCGTTGAGACCTGAGGGAGGCGCTGCCGTCTGTGCGGCTGCCTGGCCGGCAAGGGCAAGCGAAAGAACGAGAGGCTGCCAAAGGCGCATTACAGGGACTCCAGGAATCTGATCAGGGCCTCTCTATCGTCTTTCGGCAGAGAGGAGAATGCGTTGCGGGCTTTTTCTGCTTCGCCGCCATGCCATAGGATCGCTTCGGTGAGGTTCCTGGCGCGGCCGTCATGCAGGAAAAAGCTGTGTCCGCTGACAGTCCGGGTCAGTCCTATACCCCATAGCGGCGGGGTGCGCCATTCACGTCCGCTTGCAAGCCCGACCTGCTGACCGTCGGCCAGTCCATCGCCCATGTCATGCAGCAGAAAATCGGAATAGGGCCAGATCAGCTGAAAAGATTGAGCTTTTTCAGCCGTATCGCGACGGGTGACGAATTTCGGAACGTGGCAGGAGATGCAGCCGGACTGATAAAACAGCTGCTTGCCGCGCAGCGTATCCGGAAAGCTCGCCTTGCGGCGGGCGGGTACTGCGAGGTTGGCGGAGTAGAAGGTCACAAGGTCGAGCACCGGCCCGGGCGCCTCCTCGTTGCCGAGCCGCTTCTGAACGCCCGTCGGCATCTTGCGGCATTTGGTCTCGGCATCCGTGCAGTCGCCATAGGCATCCGGCCGGTCGGGGGTTGAGATGCCGATATCGTTGGAGAAAGCGTCGGCGCTCTGGTCGCGCACCGTGGCGTTCTGCGCCTTCCAGCCGAAGCGGCCGAGCGCGATGTCGCCGGTGCGGTGATCGCGCACGATCGCAGCCTTGCCGGAGATTCCATCGCCATCTCGGTCGTCAGGATCGGCATGCGCCAGGATATCTGCCGCCGGGATCGCTTCGATGAGGCCAAGCCCGATCATTGCCGGTGCGACGCGCGGCGAAATTGTCGTCGCCGGATCGAGCGGCCCATAGGCGGGACCGGTCACCGAATATTCGGGCGTACGCAGCATGACGGTTTCGCCGCCCGCCAGCATCACGCTTCTTTCGGTATAGCGGATCGCCATCTTGCCTTCGGCGGCAAGGCCAGGAACTGCGAGGTCCTGCAGCTGATGCCCGTAGACCCGATCGGGAAAATTCACCGTTTCGGCATCGGCGATCGCCTTTTCTTCCGCTGATGTCTTTGGTGGCCGCGCCAGCCGCAGGACCATCGACGTTGCGCTGGCACCGCCCTCCGGCGGCTTGCCGCGCCCATCATTGACGTGGCAGCTCATGCAGGAGCGTGCGTTGAACAGTGGGCCAAGCCCATCGGAAGCCTGTGTCGAGGATGGTGCCGATACCCAGAGCTTCTTGAACAGCGCATTGCCGAGCCGGAAGTTCTGCTCTTCCTCGAAGGGAATGTTGGCGGAGATATGCGAGAAACTGTCTTCGGTGACGGGATCGATCGATGTCGCTGCCCCGGCCTGCATCGCCTCGTAAGGCTCGGCTTTGGAGAAGTCCGAGGTCGGGCGCGTCACGTCTGCCACCCGCTTCATGTCGGCATCGGAAAGATCGGTCCGCTTCACCGGCAGATCGAAATTGGCGGCGAGCGCGACGGGAAGACCGGCAAGCATGGCGAGAAGCGCGACGCTGAGATAGAGACGGCGAGCCGGTGGGTGGGGCATTTCGGAGTTCGGGCCGCCCTGTTTCAGGACGGCCCGCCTTTATCTGCTTACTTGAAGACAGCGTTAGGATTATCCAGGCTGTCCGAACCTTCAAGCTCGACCTTGCCGAGATCGAGTGCGGCAATAACGCGCTGGATCGACTTGGTCTGATCAACGAGGCCGTCGATGGCGGCCTGAACGGTCGCGTTGCCTTCCTTGTTGCCCTCGGCAATCATCTGGTCGTATTTCTCGACCGTCTCGCCGCGCTTGGCCATGGCGTGCATGGCGTCGAGCGTGGTCTTCAGCTTGCCTTCGACTTCCTTGTCGAGCTTCTTGTCCTTCGCGGCGACGAGGTCGTGAAGCGACGGGCCGGTCATCTTCTTGCCGTCGACGCGGGTGTAGTCACCCGTGTAGGCAGCGGCGATACCGATCGCGTCGTTGAGGTGCGAGTTGTAGGTGTTGTCGGAGAAGCAATCGTGCTCTTCCTCGGGATCGTGCAGCAGAAGGCCGAGCTTCATGCGCTCGCCGGCAAGCTCGCCGTAGGAGAGCGAACCCATGCCGGTCAGGATGGCGGTGAGGCCAGCCTTGGCATTTTCCTCGACATGCTTGGTGGCAGCGCCATCCGGAGCCCAGTTGTCGGTCATCTCCTGCAGATCGGAGACCAGCAGGGTGGAGGCCGACTTCAGGTATTCGGCGCGGCGGTCGCAATTGCCGTGCGTGCAATTCTTCAGGTCGTAGTCGCTGGCAGGACGTTCGCCGGCACCCGGTCCGGTGCCGTGCAGATCCTGGCCCCAGAGCAGGAATTCGATGGCGTGGTAGCCGGTCGCAACGTTCGCCTCGACGCCGCCTGCTTCAGCCAGCGTGCCGGAGAGGAACTCAGGCGTCAGCTTGGATGCGTCGACATCCTTGCCGTTGATCTTGATCGTCTTGTTGGCGATGACGTTGGCAACGTAGAGCGAGTTCTCGTCGCTTTCGGTGCCGTAGGAGGCGTCGACATAGTCGATCAGGCCTTCGTCGAGCGGCCAGGCGTTCACCTTGCCTTCCCAATCGTCAACGATCGGGTTGCCGAAGCGGTAGACTTCCGTCTGCTGATAGGGACCGCGTGCCTTGATCCAGGCGTCGCGGGCAGCCTTCAGCGTCTCGTCGGTCGGCGTCTTCAGGAAGGCGTCGATCGCTGCATCGAGCGTCTTCGCCGTGGTCAGCGAGTCTTCGTATTTCGCATGCGCGACTTCGGTATAATATTTGACGACTTCGGCAGCCTTCGGGGCTGCTGCGAGAGCCGGAGCGGCGGATAGGGGGGCTACCGCCAGCGCCAGTGCTGCGCAGACATTCTTGTTGAGCTTCATGGTCCTCTCCTTGACGGATATCCGTCTGAAATGCCCAAGTCTCATCGCCCAAAAGCAAACTGGTGTCAAACACTCTAGTTTGGAATTGTTTTAAGGATCGAACGTACTAAAACGTCCGCGTTTCAAAAACGCGTTCCGCCGCGGCATCCACATCGCTTGCAAGCGGTGAAAGCGCCTTACGCCTTCCGCTGCATCCGGCAGAAAAAGAAGCCGTCGGTATCGGTCGATGCCGGCGTCAGCGTAATCGTCTGCTGATCGGAGGAGCGCGGTTGCGGCGCTGCCGCACCGAACAGGTCTTTCCAGGCGGGCAGGGCGCTGGCGATCGAGAATTCCGGGTTATCGCCGGTGAACTTGCGGACCTGTTCCTCGTTCTCCTGCGGCAACACCGAGCAGGTCACATAGATCAGTTCGCCGCCGGGACGCACGAAGGCGCTGGCCTGGGTCAGCGCGTCCTGCTGCTGGCTGGTGCGCTCGTCGAGATTCTTGGCGGTCAGCCGCCACTTGGTGTCTGGGCGGCGGCGCCAGGTGCCGGTGCCGGTGCAGGGCGCATCGACCAGAACCTTGTCGCAGCGGTCCTTGAGACTTGCGAGCGCTCTCGCGTCGTCATGAACCTGGACATTGCGCGTTCCCGCCCGCTTCAGCCGCTCGATGATCGGCGCAAGGCGCTTGCGATCGGCGTCATAGGCGTGGACTTGACCCTTGTTATGCATGGCTGCCGACATGGCGAGCGTCTTGCCGCCACCGCCGGCGCAATAGTCGAGCACCTGCTCGCCATCCTTCGGCAGCACCAGGTCGGCGACGATCTGCGATCCTTCGTCCTGAACTTCGAACCAGCCCTTCTGGAACGAAAGCTCGGCCGTGACGTTTGGAAGTCTTGAGGCGCCTTCGCCGGCCGGTATGCGAATGCCGTGGCGGGCGATCTTGGCATCCTGCGCGCCTGCGCGTTCCAGCGCCTTTACGGCCTTCTCGCGGCTGGCCTTCAGGATATTGGCGCGCAGGTCGAGTGTCGGGCGCGCAGCAAGCGCCTGCGCCTCGGCAAGCCAGCTACTGCCGAAGGCAGTCTCGAAGGACGGCTGCACCCATTCGGGTATGTCGCCCTGTATATGCGCGGGAGCAGACGAAAGATCGCGGCTTGCGAAAGCGGTGGCAGCCGCATCCGGCAGTTCCGGCGGCGCAAACTTGTCGCCGGAAAGTTCGGCTGCGAGGCTTTCCTGTGTAAAGCCCCACTGACGCAACATCACCGCATAGGCAAGCGCCAGCGGGCTGTCGTCATCCATCAGGAAAGCATGCGAGAGCCGCATGCGCAGCGCGTCATAGACGATGTTGCCGATCGCGGCGCGGTCGCCGGACCCGGCAAAGCGGTGCGCGAGGCCCCAGTCCTTGAGAGCGTCGGCGACAGGTCTCTTTCGCTGCTCGATGTCAGCCAGAACCGAAATCGCCCCTTCGAGGCGGCCGCCCAAACGCATTCACAAGTCTCCTGTTGCCAACGGCTTGTGAACGATCCGCGGGAAAGAAGACGGATGCAGCGGATAATTCACAAGTCTCAAGCGCGTGGTAAACGCGATTGACGGCAAGAGCAAGCGCCTCGGCGCAAGCAGATGGACGCCTAGCGGGAGGCGACGACTTCGTAGCAGACCTTGGCGGTGCCGGAGCTGACCATGCCGATGTTCTGAGCGGCGGCACGGGAAAGATCGAGGACGCGGCCGCGAATGAAGGGGCCACGGTCGTTGACGCGAACGATGACCGTACGGCCGTTGTTGCGGTTGGTGACCTTCAGCTTGGTACCGAACTTCAGCGAGCGATGTGCAGCAGTCAGTGTGGCGGGGTTCATGCGTTCGCCGGAAGCTGTTTTGGAGTGCAGTGCGTACCACGAAGCACCACCACATCCGGCTGCAGCAAATCCTTCGGCAGGAAGGATGAAAGAACAGGCTGCAATCGCCGCGGCAGTGATTAGAGAACGGCTGATTTTCCTCAAAACGGAGTATCCCTCAACTATTGAACTTGCGCCTTGGGGGCGGTGAGGGCTTGAATCCGCTCAAAAGTGGCGAAAAAGTGCCACACGTGATCACGGAATGTTGCAGTCTGTAATATTCGTGATTCCCGGCGGATTAGGGTCAATAAAGTCTTGCCGCCGCATTCATGGAAAAAAGACAATAGAATCAGGTAAAATTAGAACAATTTTTCCGAGGGCTGAGTCCGCTCACGGAATGTTACGGTGATCACAAAAATAATTTTGCTAGACCGCCATATTTGTTGCCGTATTTGCGCAAATTTAGAGGCCGTTAACCATAAATGGGCGCGAAATTTTGATTGCTAAAATTCGGAAGTAGGAATTTTCTGCTCTTTGAGGGGTTAGATCGCTAGCTCGGAAGTGTTAGATTTTCCATCGCCCGTCCTGCCACATCTGGGCGAGCGACATGGGATAGTTCGGGAAGGCTAAAGCAAAACCGGCAGCCTTAAGCTTGGCATTCGAGACCCGTTTGTTCTCGCCGTAAAAGGAACGGGCCATCGGCGTCAGCTCGGCGGTCTCGAAGGCCTGTTCGGCAGGTGGCTCGACACCCATCAGGTGGGCCGCCTCGACGATCACATCCTGCGGCGGGCCTGGCAGATCGTCGGTCACATTATAGATGCCACCGAGTTTTCTCTGCGAAAGAAACAGGGCCGAACCCCCGATATCCTCGACACGGATCCGATTGAAGACCTGATCCTTCTTGATCAGCCGCCGCGCCGTACCGCGCTCAAGATTGACGAAGGCGTTGCGCCCCGGTCCATAGATCCCGGAGAGGCGGAGTATGGCAGCCGATACATTCAGTGCTGTGCCGAGGTCGCTCCAGGCCTGTTCCGCCTCCAACCGCTCCTTGGAACGGCCGGACACCGGCACGCACACGGTTTCCTCGTCGACCCAGGCACCCTTGTGATCGCCATAGACCCCGACCGTCGAAAGATAACCGATCCATTGCAGCTGCGGCATCAGCGTCTGGAGGGACGATCCGGCAATATTGACGAGGGGATCGCCGTTTTCGCGTGGCGCGATCGATTGCACGAGATGCGTTGCCCCATGCATCGCCGCCATCAGCTCCGGGCTCAAGCTCTCGCCGTCGAAGATATGGCCGTCGATCCCGGCGGCATGCAGCTGATCGCGCTTGTCGCGGCTGCGGGTCGTGCCGCCGACGCTGGCACCCTCTGCGGCAAATGCCTTGGCGATCGCCATTCCCGAAAAGCCACATCCGAAGATCATCAGCTTCATCACAATACTCCCACCAGCCGCCACTCGTTCAGGACGTCGCCGTCATCTTCGGTTTGCCTTTCTGCCGCAAACGACTGGAATTCGCCAGCGTCCATCAACCTCGAAAGGGCCCACACCGCCATTCCGCGCACATCAGGCGAGGGATCGCGGCTGAGGCTGCAGCAGAGATCGATCAATTGCCGCTGGCCGGAATTGCCGGCGGCGATCAGGACGTTGCGGATAAAGCGGTTGCGGCCGATCCGCTTGACGGGCGAGCCGCTGAAGAACGTGCGGAAGCCGGCATCGTCGAGCGTCAGCAGGAAGGCGAGCTCCGGCTCTTTCAGGTCTTCGCGGGCCTGCAACTTCATCTCGGAAGCAGACGCCGCAAACTTGTTCCAGGGACAGGCGGCGAGACAGTCGTCGCAGCCATAGATGCGGTTGCCGATCAGCGGCCGGAATTCAGCAGCGATCGGCCCCTTGTGCTCGATCGTCAGGTAGGAGATGCAGCGCCGCGCGTCGATCTGGTAGGGGGCGGGAAAGGCATTGGTCGGACAGGCGTCGAGACAGGCGCGGCAGGAGCCGCAATGATCACTCTCCGCCGCGTCGATATCGAGGTCGGCAGTGGTAAACATCGAGCCGAGAAACAGCCAGGATCCATGCGCCCGGCTGACGAGGTTCGTGTGCTTTCCCTGCCAGCCAAGCCCGGCAGCGGCAGCCAGCGGCTTTTCCATGACGGGCGCGGTATCGACGAAGACTTTCACGTCGGCTCCGGCGCGTGCGGCAAAGCGCGTGGCGATTTCCTTCAGGCGGCCCTTGATGACATCGTGATAGTCGCGATTGCGGGCGTAGACCGAGATCGCCGCCTTATCGGGCTTCTCGAGAATGCTGCGCGGATCCTCTTCCGGGCCGTAATTCAGTCCGAAGACCACGACGGACCGGACATCGCTCCAGAGCGAGCGGGGATCGCCACGCCGCTCCTGCGTCTCGGCCATCCATTCCATCGTTCCGTGCCGTCCGGCATCAATGAATTCACCGAGCCGTGCCTTGGCTTCAGGAATGGAGTCCGGCCGGGTCACGCGACAGAGCTCGAAGCCGAGGCTTGCTGCCTCGGCGCGCACGAAAGCGGTCAGGCTCTCGCGCTTCTTTCGCTCTTTATCCTGCTCTGATCGTGCGGGCATCGAGAGCCCCGTCAGAAATCCAGGTCGGCGTAATGGGAAACCGGCGTCAGGCCGCGAACCCGCTCGTTGAGCATCGGGCGGAAGGACGGCCGCGACTTGATGCGCTGGTACCAGTCCTTGACGACAGGCGTTTCCGCCCAGTCGATCTCGCCGAGGTAATCGAGGATCGAGATCGATGCCGCCGCGGCCAGATCCGCATAGCTCATGCGCTCGCCCGCCAGCCACTGGCGCGAGCCGGCAAGCCATGTCACATATTTCAGATGCTGGCGGATGTTGCTGCGCGCGGTGCGCAGCATCTTGGAGTCAGGCGCGCCGCCGCCTTGCTCCGCTGTCATCTGCAGCTTGTAGACCCGCTCGCGCGCCAGCGGGCGCGTCACGTCGGTTTCCATCTTCAGCATGAACCATTCGACGAGGCGGCGGATTTCGGCGCGCTGAAACGGGTCTTCCGCCAGAAGCCGGCGGTCACGCTTGAGGACGCCGTGTGTTTCGTCGAGATATTCGGAAATGACCATGGCGCCGCAGAGTGCGCGCATGCTGTCGTCGACATAGACCGGCAACGTCCCGGCGGGGTTCAGCGCCAGGAAATCACGGCGCTTGTCCCAGGTCTGCTCTTCAACGAGATCGACCTGATAGCCGTATTCTGCAAGCACCAGCCGGATAAACCGGGAGGCGGTCGACATGGGGTGATGATAAAGTACTGGCATTGTGGGTTTTCGGTCCGCCCGCGTTTCGGCGACATTGTGTCCTTCTCAAACTCCTAACAATTAGAGTTTAAGAAAGATATAGGATTGGATGGCGGCTTCAACTGCGAAGCAGGGTTGCAGCCGCTTCTAAGTGCGGCCACTGATGGGTTTTTCATGATCTCCCGAAAGATCCGGCCTTTTTCCGCCATCCTGATGACCAATGAGTTGCCCGCCGCCGGCGCTTGCCCGGTCCTGATTCGGCGGCCAGGAATTTTAACCGGAGACCATAGATGGATTATATAAACGCGATCATCCTGGGTATCATCGAGGGGATAACGGAGTTCCTGCCGATCTCCAGTACCGGCCACCTGATCATTGCAGAGCAGTGGCTCGGCGCCCGGTCCGATACGTTTAATATCGTCATTCAGGCTGGCGCCATTCTGGCCGTCACCATCATTTATTGGCGCCGCCTCGTGGATCTGGTTGTCGGCTGGCGGGAACCCAAGAACCGCCGCTACGCCTCCAGGCTCATCGTCGCCTTCCTGATCACCGCCGTGCTCGGCCTGATCGTCAAGAAGCTCGGCTTCGAGCTGCCGGAACATGCGACGCCGATTGCCTGGGCGCTGATTATCGGCGGCTTCTGGATGATCTTTGCCGAATGGGCCGCCGCCAAGAAGCCGCCCTATAAGGACATCACCTGGATGGTTGCCATTCTGGTCGGTATTGCTCAGGTCGTCGCCGGCATCTTCCCGGGCACCTCGCGCTCCGGCGCAACGATCTTCGTCGCCATGCTGGCCGGAACGGCCAATCGCGCCGCGGCAACGGAATTCGCCTTCCTCGTCGGCATTCCGACCATGTACGCGGCCAGTGCCTATCAGCTGTTCAAGACCGTGAAGGATGGCGGCGCGGCGAACGAAGACTGGACAGCGCTCGGCATTGCCTTCGTGGTCTCGACCATCGTTGCCTTCATCGCGGTCAAATGGCTGCTCTCCTATATCCAGAGCAACCGCTTCACGGTCTTTGCGATCTACCGCATCATTCTCGGCGCCGTGCTGCTCGGCATGGCCTATGCCGGCATCATTGCCTGAGCCTCAACGAAAAACAGCCCCTTGCCGGCAGGCAGGGGGCTGAAACCAATTCAGACTATTTTGAAAATCGTTGCTTTCCGCCAAGCGGGCTGTTCAACTCAGCCGCGTGGAAAAGCTATTGGGGAATGCTTGCCGTCGAGCAGGGGTCGACACCGTAAGCCGGCGCACAGCCATCCTTCACAGCCGCGACCGAGCCGGGCGCGATGAAGGAGCCGGCCAGGATAACCAGTGCCGCACACGCAAAGAGAAGCGCGATTGACTTGCCCATCGGTATAAAGCCTTTCAAATCGATTGAACGCGCCTGCCAAGCCTCGTGAGCCGCTAGTTGCGCGCCGGGTGTGTAGTCAGTGGAATGGCAAATAGCAATAAATGTTCCTGCTAAATGTGACGTTAATTTCACTAATTTTTTCATGCGGCTTTTATGCAACGCCAATCCTGTTCGCAGGCCACAAAAACACGCGAAACTTGCGCCAGATTTGAGCTTTCGCCCAAAATAGAAACGCCGCCTGTGGAAATCCGCAGGCGGCGTTTCGGTTAATTCTAATGGGACGAATCAGGCGGCCTTGCCGGTGCCCGTGTACTGTCCATGCGGACGGTAATGCACCAGGTAGGACGGCAGAACCGAGGTCGCCATCGTCGGCGTGACGCCGAGGCCCTTCAGCGTGCGCTCTTCCTTCTCCGCTTTCGGCGAAACGACATTGTCATACTTCAGCAGGCGAACCTGATCGGGCGTGATCGGCGGTGAAACGAAGGGGATCAGCGATGCGATGCTGCCGATCAGCGAGGCGATACCTGCCGGCATCGATACCAGCGGATTCTTGCGCGCTGTCACCTTCAGCATGGTCTCGAGACATTCACGGAAGCTGAGGACTTCAGGGCCGCCGAGTTCGTAGATCTTGCCAGGGAGAGCCTTGCCGTCGGCAGCGCGAGCGACGGCTTCGGCAACGTCCTCGACGTAGACAGGCTGCAGCTTGGTCTTGCCCCCGCTGATGACAGGCAGAACCGGCGAAAAACGGGCCATGTCGGCAAACTTGTTGAAGAAGCTGTCCTCGGGTCCGAAAACGATCGACGGGCGGAAGATCACTGCATCCTTCTTGATCGACAGCACCGCCGTCTCGGCGCGCCCCTTGCTGCGGGCATAGCTCGATTCCGACTTCTCGTCGGCGCCGATTGCCGAAATGTGGATCAGACGAGCCTTGGCATTCTTCGCCGCTTCGGCAACGGCGCGCGCACCGAAATCCTGCACCGCGTCAAAGGTGTTGCGGCCGGTCTCGAAAAGAATGCCGACGCAGTTGATCACACAGTCGGAGCCTTCGACGGCGCGCTCGACCGACTGGCGGTAGCGCAGATTGGCCTGCACGAAGGAAATCTGGCCGACATTGCCGAGCGGCTGCAGGAAACCTGCGAGATCGGGGCGGCGCACCGCGACCCGGATGCGGTATCCACGCTTGGCAAGCGCGCGAACCACGTGCCTGCCGACGAAGCCGGAGCCTCCGAACACGGTGACGAGCGGCGGCAGGTTGGCAAGTGTCATGGCAGGTTCCTCGAAAGGCTTGGGAGAGAGTGGTTGTTGGCTCCCGTATTAGCCCAATCCAGACGCGACGGAAAGGCCCATCGCGCCGCAGTTTCGCATCTGCGAAGACGCCTCAGATTCCGTCGACGACCACCATTTCGGCATCCGCGACTTCCTGGCGGATTTTGGCGGCGATCTGGTATTCCGGCGAGTTGTAGCAATCAACGGCTGCCTGCATCGACGGGAACTCGATCACGACATTGCGCGCCCGCGCCTTGCCCTCGAGCTCGGTGATCGCACCGCCGCGGGCGAGGAAGTTGGCGCCGTATTTCTCGAAGGCCGGTTTTGCGGCCGCGACATAGTCCTTGTAGCGCTCGGCGTCACGAACATCGACGCGCGCGATCCAGTAACCCTTAGCCATGATCTTCCTCTCCCTCTCTTTGCTTAACGGAGCGCTGCGTCCATCTCGGCCAGGATCGCGCGGGCGGCGTCCTTCGGATCCGGCGCCTTGACGATCGGGCGGGCGACGACAAGGTGGCTGGAGCCCGCTTTCAAGGCGTCTGCCGGTGTCATCACGCGCTTTTGGTCGCCCTTGTCGCTGCCGGCCGGGCGGATGCCCGGGGTAACGATCGCCATGTTAGGGCCAACGATCTTGCGGACGGCTGACGATTCCTCGGCCGAGCAGACGATGCCGCCCATGCCGGCGGCGAGCGCCTGTTCGGCACGGCGCAACACCAGGGTGTGCGGATCATATTCGTAACCGGCCGCTGTCAGATCCTGCTCGTCCATCGAGGTCAGCACCGTAACGCCGAGCAGGCAAAGATCGGACCCTTTTGCGGCCTCGACAGCCGCCTTCATTGCCTTCGGATAGGCATGCAATGTCAGCATCGACATGCCCATCTTGACGATGTTCTCGACACCCGATGCGATCGTGTTGTCGATGTCGAGAAGCTTCATGTCGAGGAAGATCTTCTTGCCGGTCTGGGCAAGTTCGCGGGCAAATTCCAGTCCGCCAGCAAAGACCAGCTGATAGCCGATCTTGTAGTAGAGAATGTCGTCGCCGAGCGTCGAAACGATCTTTTCCGCTTCGCCCAGTGTCGGAACATCGAGCCCGACGATCAACCGTTCGCGTGCGTTCATCGCATCCACCCCTGCCAGCTTTCAATGGGCGTCCAGTCGCATGATAAGCGCCGGTCTGCAAGGGAGAAAGCGTAGAGATTGCCGCCTCCGCCCGGCTGGTCGCGGTCGCGCCCAATCCGCTTTGCTTCCAGGTGGCATTTCAGCAGTGTTCCGACGCCGCCATGCCCGATGAAGGCGATCGGCTCGTCCGTATTGTGCGACGACAGGATGCGATCGACGGCGGAAACGATGCGGGCCTGCGCATCGATAGCGCGCTCCCAGCCTTTGAAGCTGAGGTCTGGATTGGCAAAGAACCAGTCGGCGGCTTTTTCGAATTCCGGAGGCGGCAGAAATCCGGTCGCCGACCGGTCGTTCTCATGCATGCCATGGACGATCTCAACACCGATCCCGGCGGATTCGGCCAGAATCTCTGCTGTCTCTATCGCCTTTGTTTCATCACTCGAAACGATCCGGCGAAGCCTTTTCGTCCAGCCGCTCGCGGCCGCCTGCCGGGTGCGCGCCACTCCTGTTTCCGACAGACCCCATTGCGGAACGGGGACGTCGGGATCGATCCTGACCTGTGGGTGGGTGATGTAGAGCGCGAACATCAGCCGCGGCGGTAGATCCAGAGCTGAGCCGGGGGGATGTTGCGGACGATGAAGTCGAAATGCTGGATGTGATAGCGATCCGGCCGCGCGATGATCGGCGAGACGGCCCCATAGGAAATCTGGACGACGGGCCGGCCAGCCGGAACGCGGTCGAGAAGGCTTTCCAGAAGTGCGCTGCGGGCCTGCATCGGAAAGTTCAGCAATGGCACGGCGGACACCACGGAATCGAACATCTGTCCCTTCAGTGCGCCGAGCGTCTTGTCGAGATCGAAAGCGTCGCCGTTGATGAAGTGGACGCCCGGATAGAGGCGAACGAGGTGCTCGTAGAAATCCGTCGAATATTCGATTGCGACAAGCTTTTCGGGCTTAACGCCGCGGCTGAGGATCGCCTTGGTGATCGCGCCCGTACCGGGTCCAAGCTCAAGCACCGGCAGACCGGAATTAAGGTTGATGACGCTTGCCATCTTCCTGGCGGTAATCGAGGAGGTGGGAACGATGGAGCCGACAGTCTTCGGCCCCTGCATCATTCCCTTGAAGAAACGGATTTCCTCATCGAACTTTTTGCCGAGCCGTTCTTTCAGCCGCAACGCCATGCCGTCCTCCTCGTCAAGCAACAAACCGCTGGCTATCTAATTGCAATCATCCGGCAGTAAAACAAGACCAAACGTCGCAATCTGAAAACTTTGCCCGCCAAATGCGACGCGCGTTTACACGCGCATCGGCATCAGAACGTAGAGAGCATCATCGCCAGCCGTGTCGCGAATGAGCGTCGGCGAACCGGCATCGGCGAGCAGGAAGATCGCCTGATCGCCGGAAAGCTGCGCCGTGATATCCAGCAGGTATTTGGCGTTGAAGCCGATTTCCATCGAATCCGTGTCGTAGCCGACGGCGACTTCTTCCGTTGCGCTGCCGGAATCCGGATTGTTGACCGTCAGCAGCAGCTGTCCGTCGGAAAGCGCCAGCTTCACGGCGCGGCCACGCTCGGACGAAATCGTCGAGACGCGGTCGACGGCCTGGGCGAAAGTGGTGCAATCGACGCGCATTTCCTTGTCGTTGCCGGTCGGAATGACGCGCTGGTAATCCGGGAATGTACCATCGATCAGCTTCGATGTCATGACGATCGAGCCGATGCTGAGGCGGATCTTGGCGTCGGAAACTTCAACGGTAACAAGTGCATCCGGGCTATCGACCAGCTTCTGCAACTCGCCGACGGTCTTGCGCGGAATGATGATGCCGGGCATGCCCTCGGAGCCCGAAGGCGCCTTCACGTCGGCGCGGGCGAGACGATGGCCGTCGGTCGCAACGGCGCGCAGCTTCAGGTCGCCTTCGCTTTCGATCGTGTGGAAGAAGATACCGTTCAGGTAATAGCGGGTCTCTTCGGTGGAGATCGCAAACTGGGTGCGATCAATCAGCATCTTGAGATCCGTTGCCTTCAGCTTGAAGGAATGGGTGAAGGTGCCGGCGGTCAGATCCGGGAAGTCGGATTGCGGCAGGCACTGCAGCGAGAACTTCGAGCGGCCGGACTGGACGGTCATCGAGCCGCCATCGGTCGATGTCGCAAGCAGGACTTCCGAACCATCGGGCAGCTTGCGGACGATGTCGTAGAGCAGATGGGCAGGAACGGTGGTCGCACCGGCCTGTTCGACATTGGCGGGCGTCGCTTCGGTGACTTCGAGATCGAGGTCGGTCGCCTTCATGTCGAGGTTCTGGCCGTCGGCGCGCAGCAGGATGTTGGACAGGATCGGGATCGTGTTCCGTCGTTCGACGACGCGGTGAACGTGGTTCAGCGACTTCAGGAGGTTGGAACGCTCAATCGTAATACGCATGGGATGCTACCGCTTTCGACCGTGACTGTCCGGGCGCGCGAGCGCGCCAGAAAAATGCCTTTCCGGCTCCATGGCCGGAGGAGTGGACGGGCAAAATGGCAGAACTTTGCCGGGCATTGCAAGGGGTGCAAGGCTTTGCAGGCCTGCAAAGGCGCATTTACCCAATGATCCTCACAGAAATCCGAACCCTTGCCGCGAACGAAGCCTGCGCGCATAAAGAGCCGACGCCAGAGAGGGCCTTTGAAATTGAGTAATGAAGAGACGGCGGGCGAGGGCGGCAAGCTTCGCACCTACCGCCTGCATAATGTCAGCATCCCCGCCCGCCCGCTCGAAGCGGCGCTGTATCTGGTCGCAACGCCGATCGGCAATCTCGGCGATATCACGCTTCGCGCGCTGGAAACGCTGGCGGGAGCCGATGTGCTCGCCTGCGAGGATACGCGTGTGACGCGCGTGCTTCTCGATCGCTACGGCATCCAGAATCGGCCCTTTTCCTATCACGAATACAATGCCGACGAGGCCGGTCCGCGTCTGATGCAGGCGATCGAGGCCGGAAAATCGGTTGCGCTGGTCTCGGATGCCGGAACACCGCTGGTCTCCGATCCGGGCTACCGTCTGGCGCAGACAGCCATCGAGACCGGCTACAAGGTTGTTCCGATCCCGGGTGCTTCGGCCCCGCTGGCGGCCCTCGTCGGTTCCGGTCTGCCAAACGAAGCCTTTCTTTTCGCCGGTTTTCTGCCGGTCAAGGACAAGGCGCGCCGCGACCGGCTGGGCGAATTCGCAACCACGCCGGCAACGCTGCTGTTTTTCGAGTCCCCGCATCGCATCGGCGCGACGCTGGCGGCTGCGGCCGATGTGCTGGGCGGTGAACGCCTTGCCTCGGTTTGCCGCGAACTGACCAAGACCTATGAGGAATTCCGCCGTGGCACGCTCGCGGAACTTGCTGCCCACTACGCCGAGAACGACAATGTGAAGGGCGAGATCGTCCTCGTCGTGGCACCGGCCGCCGAGAAGCCGGCCGATGCTGCCGATGTCGATGCGATCCTTGCCGATCTCTCGGGCACGATGCCGACAGCCAAGGCGGCAGCCGAGGCCGCAAAGCTGACGGGTCTGCCCCGCAAGGAGCTTTATCAGCGCTTGCTGGAGATGAAGGCGGATGAGCGGTAGCGGCCCTCGCGCGGACAGGCAGAAGGCGCTGCGCCGGGGCCGGTTCTCGGAATACGCGGCCGCACTGTTTCTTATCCTGAAGGGCTACCGCATCGCCGCCTTCCGCTATCGCACCAAGCTCGGCGAGATCGATATCATCGCCCGCAAGGGCGATCTCGCCATTTTCGTCGAGGTCAAAGCACGGCGTGACGAGCGCGGCGCGGTCGACGCTGTTTCTTATGCGGCTCAGAAACGCATCCGTGATGCCAGCGACCTCTGGCTTGCCCGCCAGCCGGCCAATCACCTTCTATCGCAGCGTTACGACATCGTGGCCGTGTTGCCCGGCCGCTTGCCCCGGCATTTCCCAAATGCCTTCTAGCGGCATTGCATAGGCGTGCAGACAGCCAGGCTTTGTAATTTTTCTGTCATGCAAATGTAAAGGAGGCGTCACGTAAGGCCTCTATTGGCTTCCTCACCCCAACAATTGGTGGAGAGGATTTATCCATGTTCAAGACGTTTTCTCTGGCCGCTGCCGCGGTCGTATTGTCTTCGTCGGCATCGTTCGCCGCAACCGAGATCACCTGGTGGCACGCCATGGGTGGCGAACTCGGGCAGAAGCTCGAGCAGATCGTTCAGAAGTTCAACGACAGCCAGACCGAATATCACGTGACCCCGGTTTTCAAGGGCACCTATCCTGAGACCCTGACTGCCGCTATCGCCGCTTTCCGTGCTGGTCAGCAGCCGGCTATCGTTCAGGTCTTCGAAGTCGGCACCGGCACGATGATGGCCGCCAAGGGCGCCGTCTATCCGGTTTACAAGCTGATGGCCGACGAGGGCGAGCCCTGGGATCCGTCGAAGTTCATCGCGCCTGTCGTCGGTTACTACTCCGATCCGGAAGGCAACATCCTGTCCTTCCCGTTCAACTCCTCGACGCCGATCCTCTATTACAACAAGGACGTCTTCAAGAAGGCTGGCCTCGATCCGGAAGTTGCCCCGAAGACCTATGCCGAACTGGCTGAGTTCTCGAAGAAGATCGTTGACTCCGGCGCTGCCAAGTGCGGCTTCACCATTACCTATGCTGCAACCTGGCTCGGCCTCGAAAACTTCTCGGCCATCCACGACCTGCCCTACGGCACGCTGCAGAACGGCTTTGGCGGCACCAAGGCTGAGCTGAGCTTCAACGGCCCGAACCAGGCTCGTCTCTGGAGCGACCTGAAGAAGTGGCAGGATGCCGGTTACTTCCAGTACGGTGGTCCGGGCGGCGGCCCCGATGCAGCTCCGAAGTTCTACTCGCAGGAATGCGCCATTTACATGGGCTCCTCGGGCTCGCGCGCTGGTGTGATCAACAACGCCAAGGCCTTGCAGGTCGGCTTCTCGACACTGCCCTACTACGACGACGTCACCAAGGATCCGAAGAACTCGATCATCGGCGGCGCAACGCTCTGGACGCTGAACGGCCAGAAGCCTGAGGTCTACAAGGGTGTTGCCAAGTTCTACACCTACCTCAGCCAGCCGGAAGTTCAGGCTGATTGGCACCAGTTCTCGGGCTATCTGCCGATCACCAATGCTGCCTACGATCTCGGCAAGTCGCAGGGTTATTACGACAAGAACCCGGGCTCCGACGTTGGCCTGAAGCAGATCCTGCGCGGCACGCCGTCCGAAAACTCCAAGGGCGTTCGTTTCGGCAACCTGACCCAGATCCGCGACGTTATCGACCAGCAGTTCGAAACCGTGCTGTCTGGCAAGCAGACCGCCCAGCAGGCGCTCGACGAAGCCGTCAAGGAAGGCAACGCCATCCTGCGCGAGTTCGAAGCCGCCAACTCGAACTAAGCTTTCGAAGCAGAAGCTGAGCCCTCCCCAGTCCGGGGAGGGCCTTTCCATATCGGGCGAGCCATGCAGACAAAGCGCACAATCTTCTCGAACCGCGTCCTGCCATATTTTCTTTTGGCGCCGCAGCTCGCAGTCACCCTGGTCTTCTTCATCTGGCCGGCCTTTCAGGCCTTCCGGCAGTCCTTCCTGCGCGAAGACCCCTTCGGCATGAAGACCACCTTTGTCTGGTTCGCCAATTATACCAAGCTCTTCGGCAGCACCGATTATATGAACGCGCTGTGGGTGACGCTGATCTTCTCGGTTTCCGTCACCGTGTTGTCGATGGGGCTGTCACTGCTCTTTGCTGTCTGCGTCAATCGCGTTCTGAAGAGCGGCCGCATCTATACGACGCTGCTCGTCTGGCCCTATGCCGTGGCGCCAGCGGCCGCCGGCCTGCTCTGGTGGTTCATGTTCAACCCCAGCATCGGCATCCTGCCCTATATCCTTCGCCAGTTCGGCTATGACTGGAACCACCGCCTCGACGGCAATGACGCGATGATCCTCATCGTCATTGCCTCGGCCTGGAAGCAGATTTCCTACAATTTCCTGTTCTTCGTCGCTGGCCTGCAATCCGTCCCGCAGTCGGTCATCGAGGCTGCATCGATCGATGGCGCCGGACCGTTCAAACGGTTCTGGACGGTGGTCTTTCCGCTGATCTCTCCGACCACCTTCTTCCTGGCGGTCATCAACGTCACCTATGCGCTGTTCGACACCTTCCCGATCGTCGATTCCACGACGTCAGGCGGCCCCTCGCAATCGACGAATACGCTCGTCTACAAGGTCTATGCTGATGGTTTCGTCGGCCTGAACCTTGGCCCGTCGGCGGCGCAGTCGGTGGTGTTGATGCTCATCGTTGTCGCCCTGACCGTCATCCAGTTCCGCTGGATCGAGAAAAAAGTCCAGTATTGAGGCCCGCGCGATGATCGAGAACCGTCCCTTTCTGAACTTTCTGACGCATTTCATCCTGATCGTCGGCGTCGTGACCGTGGTCTTTCCCGTCTACCTCGCCTTCATTGCGGCGACCCACGGCTCGACCGATTTCATGACCGGCCTAGTACCGCTTCTCCCCGGCGATCAAATGATCTCCAATTTCAGCCAGCTGCTCGGCAGCGGCAATTCCGTCGCCGGTGCGCCGCCATTTGCATTGATGCTGGCAAACAGCCTGGCGATGGCTGTCATGATCGCCGTCGGCAAGATCGCCATCTCGATCATCTCCGCATTCGCGATCGTCTATTTCCGCTTTCCGCTGCGCATGGTGGCCTTCTGGATCATCTTCCTGACGCTGATGCTGCCGGTCGAGGTCCGCATCCTGCCGACCTACAAGGTGGTCGCCGATCTCGGCATGCTGAATTCCTATCCGGGCCTCGTCATCCCGCTGATCGCCTCGGCGACCGCGACCTTCCTGTTCCGTCAGTTCTTCCTGACGATCCCGGAAGAGCTGATGGAAGCGGCCCGCGTCGATGGCGCCGGCGCCATGAAATTCTTCCGGGATATCCTGCTGCCGCTGTCGCGCACCAATATCGCGGCGCTGTTCATCATCCTCTTCATCTATGGCTGGAACCAGTATCTCTGGCCGATGCTGATCACCACCGATCCCGGCTATTACACCGCGGTCATGGGCATCAAGCGTCTGGCTTCGGTACTGGACGGCGATACACAATGGAACCTCGTGATGGCAGGCGTCATCCTCGCCGCCCTGCCGCCGGTTCTCATCATCATCGTCATGCAGCGCCTTTTCGTCAAAGGCCTGGTCGAAACGGAGAAATGATAATGGCCTCTATCGATGTAGAAGGCGTCGGCAAAATCTATCAGGGCGGCGTCAAGGCTGTCTCGGGTGTCGGCATCAACATCAGGGACGGCGAGTTCATCGTCCTCGTCGGCCCGTCCGGCTGCGGCAAGTCCACCCTGCTGCGCATGATCGCCGGTCTCGAGAGCATTTCCGAGGGACAGGTGAAGATCGGTAACCGCGTCGTCAACAATGTCGAACCGGCCGATCGCGACATCGCCATGGTGTTCCAGAACTATGCGCTTTACCCGCATATGTCGGTCCGCCAGAACCTCGAATATGGCCTGAAGAACCGCAAGACGCCGAAGAACGAGATCGACGCTCGCGTGGCCGAAGCCGCCCGCATGCTGCAGATCGAGCAATATCTGGAGCGCAAGCCGAAGGCTCTCTCGGGTGGTCAGCGCCAGCGCGTCGCCATGGGTCGGGCCATCGTCCGCAAGCCGGCCGTCTTCCTCTTCGATGAGCCGTTGTCCAACCTCGATGCCAAGCTTCGCGTCTCGATGCGCGGCGAGATCAAGCGTCTGCAACGCCGCCTCGGCACCACCTCGATCTATGTCACCCACGACCAGCTGGAAGCGATGACGCTGGCGGACCGCCTCGTCGTCCTGAATGGTGGCGAGATCGAACAGATCGGCGCGCCGCTCGACGTCTACCACACCCCGGCCTCCACCTTCGTCGCCAGCTTCATCGGCTCACCGGCCATGAACCTCCTGAAGGCGGAATTGCATGGCGACAAGCTGGCGATCGGCCCGAGCCTGATCGACCTCGCAGGCAACGCTCCGGCCTCCGGCCCTGTTACCATCGGCATGCGTGCTGAGGACCTGCGTCTCGCGCGCCCGGACGAATATGCCATGCCGCTCGCCGTCGAATATGTCGAGGAACTGGGCTCGCAGCGCCTCGTCCACGGTATGCTCGGCGATCAGCAGCTGACTGCGGTCGTCTCGCCGGAAACGCCGCTCGCCGGCGAAATGCGCTTCGTCATCGCCCCCGAAAAGCTTCACTTCTTCGCAGCCGATAGCGGCAAGCGGATCGGTGCCGGCGTCGCGGCCAGCACAAGCGCGCCGGTCGCCGCCGAGCCAGTCCAGTAGGCTTCGTCAGGAACCGTTAAAATTTTAGCGGCTGCTTGAACGCCTCTCTTACGACTTGTCTGTTATTCCGCGAACATTGGGGTAGCAAACGGGGTGTTTCATGGCCTGGAAGCTTATGCTTGCAAGTGCGGTCGCAATGGCTGCGCGCACGGTGCCGTATGCTGTGGCGATGCCGCGCGGCAAATCCTTCATCGCGCATTCGAGCGACCATCTGCCGATGAAGTCGACGCCGATCAACCCGGACTGGGTGGTCAGCGGCGACCCGCAGGCCCGCACCGCCGAGCATTCACGCGGCCACGACGAAGCTTCGCTGACAGCGATCTGGGATTGCACCGCCGGTGAGTTCCGCTGGTTCTTCGGCTGGGACGAGACGGTGATGATCATCGAGGGAGAGGTCCATATCACCGCTGAAGACGGCACCGAGCGCACACTCCGCGCCGGCGACGTCGCCTTCTTCGCCGGCGGCACCTGGGCCAGCTGGCGGGTCGATAATTACGTTCGCAAGGTTGCCTTCCTGCGCAAGCCCTTCCCGAAGCCGGTGGCGCTCGCCTACCGCCTCCGCAACATGCTGCGCAACACCGGACAGCAAGGCCTCGCGGCCTGAAGAAACCTTGATCGCGATATCACGAAGCCATTGATTGGCCGTTGCGTTCAGCCGTCTTGCGACCTACATCTGTCCGGCATTCAGTGAGGGACGGAAATGGCCAAGATCAAGAACGTAGCGGTCCAGATGGACCATGTTTCGGGTATCAACATCGCAGGCGATTCCACCTTCGCCATGAGCCTTGAGGCGCAGACCCGGGGCTACAAGCTTTTTCATTACACGCCGGATCGTCTGAGTTTCCGCGATGGCCAGGTCTTTGCCTCGGTCGAGCCGATGATCCTGCGCGACGTCAAGGGCGACCATTTCGAGCTCGGCGCCCCCGAGCGCATCGATCTCTCGACCATGGATGTCGTCCTGCTGCGTCAGGATCCGCCCTTCGATATGGCCTATATCACCTCGACGCATCTGCTCGAGCGCATCCACCCGAAGACACTCGTGGTCAACGATCCGGCCTGGGTGCGTAACTCGCCGGAAAAGATCTTCGTCACCGAATTCGCCGATCTGATGCCGAAGACGCTGATCACCAAGGACGCCGCCGAAATCCGCCGCTTCCGCGATGAGATGGGCGATATCATCCTCAAGCCGCTCTACGGCAATGGCGGCGCCGGTGTCTTCCACTCGACCAAGGACGACCGCAACCTTTCCTCGCTGCTCGAAATGTTCGGCCAGCTCTTCCGCGAGCCCTTCATCGCTCAGCAATACCTGCCTGACGTGCGCAAGGGCGACAAGCGGATCATCCTCGTTGACGGCGAACCTGTCGGCGCCATCAACCGCGTTCCGGCGGAGCATGACAGCCGCTCCAACATGCATGTCGGCGGCCGCGCCGAGGCGACCGAGCTGACGGCGCGCGAGAAGGAAATCTGCAAGCGCATCGGCCCGGCTCTGAAGGAGCGCGGCTTCCTGCTGGTCGGCATCGACGTCATCGGCGACTACATGACGGAGATCAACGTCACCTCTCCGACCGGATTGCGCGAGGTCGCAAAGTTCGGTGGCGCCGATATTGCCAGCCTTCTCTGGGATGCCATCGAGCGCAAGCGTCCCTAAAACGAGTGTTTTGTTCTCATTTTGACGGCCCAATACAACCAGCTGCAACCTGAACGCAGCGGGCGCGGGAATCTGTTCGTTTATTGTTCTTGTTTTATTCCGTTTTCCATGCCAGATTGCAATTGGCGGCCATGATGGGTCGTAAAACGCGATGTAGTTGGTTGCGGGGGCAGGGGCATGGTCGCGCGCGTCAGTACGGTTGCATTTCAGGGCATTGAAGGTGTGCCGGTCGAAGTCCAGGTGATGGTCGCTCCGGGCAAGGTCGGCATGCAGATCGTGGGTCTTCCCGACAAGGCCGTAGCGGAAAGCCGCGAGCGGGTTCAGGCCGCCCTTCATGCGTCGGGGCTGGCGCTTCCGGCCAAGCGGGTCACCGTCAATCTGGCACCCGCCGATCTTCCAAAGGAAGGCTCGCATTTCGATCTGCCGATCGCGCTCGGCCTGATGGCGGCGCTCGGCGCCATTCCCGGCGATGCGCTCGCGGATTATGTCGTGCTCGGCGAACTCAATCTGGATGGCACGATCGCCCCGGTTGCCGGTGCGCTTCCGGCGGCGATCGGTGCCAACGGGCTTGGTAAGGGCCTGATCTGCCCGGCCGACAGCGGCCCGGAAGCGGCATGGGCCGGGACCGGCCTTGATATTCTGGCGCCGAGAAGCCTGATCGCCCTCGCCAATCATTTCCGCGGTACGCAGGTCCTGTCGCGCCCCGAGCCGTCGATCCGCGCCAACGCCGCCAACCTGCCCGATCTTGCGGATATCAAGGGTCAGGAGAGCGCCAAGCGCGCGCTCGAGGTCGCAGCGGCCGGAAATCATAATCTGCTGATGGTCGGTCCGCCCGGTTCGGGCAAGTCGATGCTCGCGGCGCGCCTGCCGTCGATCCTGCCACCGCTTTCGGCCGCCGAGTTGCTTGAAGTCTCGATGATTCACTCGATCGCCGGGCAGCTCTCCGGCGGCAAGCTTTCCGATCGCCGTCCGTTCCGCACCCCGCATCATTCCGCGACCATGGCCGCCATGGTCGGCGGCGGTCTCCGGGCAAGGCCCGGCGAGGCGTCGCTTGCCCATCATGGCGTGCTCTTTCTCGATGAATTTCCGGAATTCTCGCCACAGGCGCTGGATGCACTGCGCCAGCCGCTGGAGACCGGCGAATGCATCATCGCCCGCGCCAATCACCGGGTCTCCTATCCGGCCAGTATCCAGCTGGTCGCCGCCATGAACCCCTGCCGTTGCGGGATGGCGGGAGAGCCGGGCCATAGCTGCGCCCGCGGGCCGCGCTGCCAGTCCGACTATCAGGGGCGGATCTCCGGCCCGCTGATGGATCGCATCGATATCCGCATCGACGTACCGGCCGTGGCAGCAACGGACTTGATCCGGCCGATGCCGGCTGAGGCAAGCAGCACGGTGGCGGCCCGCGTTGCACGGGCGCGAGACTTGCAGGCCGACCGGTTCATCGCTGCAGGCCTCGGCGGCATCGTCACCAACGCGCGCTGCTCGACGGCGCTCATCGAGAAATACGCCGAACCGGATGCCGGCGGCTTGCAGCTGTTGCGGGATGCGGCCGAGAAGATGCGCTTCTCCGCCCGCGGCTATCATCGCGTTCTGAAAGTCGCACGTACCCTTGCCGATCTAGATGGAAAGACGACTGTCGGCCGTATCCATCTGGCTGAAGCGATCTCCTATCGGATCGCAGGCGAGCGGCTGACGGCTGCAGCATGAAGGGAAGCGAATAGTGAGTAGCGAATAGCGAATAGAAAAAGAAAAGCTTGCTGGGCGCTTAGGGCCGAGCAAGCTTCGCTATTCGCTATTCGCTATTCGCTATTCGCTGATCAGCTCCCGAGCCCATCAAATAGCGCCGTCGAGAGATAGCGCTCGGCAAAGGACGGGATGATCACCACGATGGTCTTGCCGGCATTTTCCTCGCGGCTACCGACCTTGATGGCGGCGGCGAGTGCCGCACCGGACGAGATGCCGACCGGCACGCCTTCGAGCCTGGCGACCAGACGGGCGGTTTCCATGGCCAATGCGCTGTTGATGGTGACGACCTCGTCATAGATCTTCGTGTCGAGGATGGCGGGCGCAAAGCCGGCGCCGATGCCCTGGATCTTGTGCGGGCCGGGCTGGCCGCCGGAGAGAACCGGCGATTCTTCCGGCTCGACGGCGATCACCTTGATGCCGGGCTTCTTCGACTTCAGCACCTGTCCCGCGCCGGTAATCGTACCACCGGTGCCGATGCCGGAAACGAAGATATCGACTGCGCCGTCGGTATCGTTCCAGATTTCCTCTGCCGTCGTCTTGCGATGGATTTCAGGGTTGGCCGGGTTTTCGAACTGCTGCGGAATGATCGCGTCAGGCAGGGTCGAGGCCAGTTCCTCGGCCTTGGCGATCGCGCCCTTCATCCCTTTCGGTCCCTCCGTCAGCACCAGCTCGGCGCCAAGCAGCGCCAGCATCTTGCGGCGCTCGACGGACATGGTTTCCGGCATCGTCAGGATCAGCTTGTAGCCCTTGGCGGCGGCGGCGAAGGCAAGCGCGATACCGGTGTTGCCGGAGGTCGGCTCGATCAGCGTCGTCTTGCCGGGCGAGATCTTGCCCTGCGCTTCCAGGCTCTCGATCATCGCCACGCCGATACGGTCCTTGACCGAGGCGATCGGGTTGAAGAACTCGAGCTTCGCCAGCAGGTTGGCCTTCACGCCCTTTTCCTTGGCAAGCTTGTCGAGGCGCACGATCGGCGTATCGCCGATAGTCTCGGTGATCGACGAGTAGATGCGGCCGCGGCCCGGTTTTTTCGACATGAGTGCTCTCCTTGAAGTGTGTTGCGCAGACAATAGGGTCAAAGCGGGCGTCAGACCAGACCGGCCTCACGCGCAGGAGTGGCAAGCCAGAGAAAAAATCCTTTGAAAACCGCCGTTTGACGGATGAATTTTTCAGGCCGCGCGGGTGGCGATGAAGGCTGCGGTGCCCGCCAGAATGCCGGCCGCCGTCCGGTTCAGGGCCTGCAATGCGCGCGGCTGCTTCAGCATGCTGCGGGCACGGGTTGCCAGCAGCATATAGGGGATCAGCACCGTCAGCAGAACGATGAAAGTCGCGGCCAGCAGCAGGCCATACTCGCGCAGGCCGATGGTATGGATATCGATCAGCGTCGGCACCAATGCCACATAGAAGAGCATCGTTTTCGGATTGCCGAGGGTTACGAGCAGGCCCGAAAGAAAAGACATGCCCATGCTGCTCGATTTGCGCGCTGAGATATCCTGCGGCAGAAGCCCCGATGTCCAGAGCTTGTAGGCGATGTAGCAGAGATAGATCACGCCGGCGAACTTGATGACCAGGAAGATCTCGGTGAAGGTCTGCGCCACGAAGGCGAGGCCGAGGATGACCGCCGTCAGATAGGTCATGTCGCCAAGCACAAGACCGAGCCCCATGAAGAAGGTCTCGCGAAAATTCGAGCCCAGCGCCCGCGCCACGATCGCCGTGATACCCGGCCCCGGAATGGCTGCTGCAATGAACAGTGCGCCGCTATAGGCAATGAGCGCTGCAATCGTCATTTGTCTCTCCCTGATTGCCGCTTATTTACGTCTGTGTGAAATGGCTTTCAAGCGACTTCGAAAATGACGTCATGGGGGATGAAATGTCCAAGGCTTTGCTACTGATCGATGTCCAGAACGCCGTGCTGGAAGGCATGGGGACGAAAGAGCGTGTACCGGCGATCCAGGAAGCCTACGATGCGGTGACCAGACGGCTCGCAGCCGTGCTCGCAAAAGCGCGATCGGAAGCGGTCCCGGTTATCATCGTCCAGCATGACGAAGCCGAAGGCGATCCGATCGCCAAGGGTAGCAAGGGCTGGGAAATCAGGGCGGAAGTGGTGCCTGCGCCCGGCGAGCTGCTGATCAACAAGCAGGCTTGCGATGCCTTCTTCGAGACGCCGCTGGAAGCCGAGCTGCGCAGGCGCGACATTACCCATCTCGTCATCGGCGGCTGCGTCACGCCCTTCTGCATCGACACGTCGGTTCGCCGCGCCGTCTCCCTCGGCTTCGATGTGACGTTAATCACCGACGGTCACATGAGCGGCGATATCGGCGCACTCGGCTTCGAGCAGATCATCGCACATCACAACATGGTTCTGTGGGGATTCGGCGCCGGCTCTCACGGCGTCGGATTGTCAAAGGCCGCCGAGGTCAGCTTCTGACCACGCGCAGAAAGCGCCCCGGGGTCCAGCCGAGATTCATGCCCGCAGCGGCAAGCAGTATGATCGCCGCTCCCACCACCTGCAGCGGCTGCAGCGCGTGGCCGAAGGCGATGCGGTCAACCGCGATCGCGGCAATCGGATAGATGAAGGACAGCGCACCCGTGAGATGGGTCGGCAGCTTCTGGATCGCGCCATAGAGCAGCACATACATCAGTCCGGTGTGGACGACACCCATGGTCACCAGAAGCGACCACGTGCCAGCTGTCGCCGGCATGGCGGAAAAATCGGCAAAGGGCGCCAGCATAATAATGCCAGTCGAGACCTGGATGAGGGCGATAAGATGCGGTGGCGTGCCTTTCAGCCATTTGGCTGCCAGCGCCGCCAGCGCGTAGAAGAAGGCGGCGCCGAGCGCCAGCGCGATCCCCATTCCGTAGCTGCCGCTGATCGCGCCGCTATCCGGTTTCGCCTCGACGATCGTCGCCATGCCCGCGAAGGCGAGCCCGAGCCAGAACAGCTTCGTGCCGGTGATCTTCTCGCCGAGAAAGGCCGCACCCAGCGCCAGCAGCATGAAGGGCTGGGTATTGTAGACCGTCGTGGCGATCGAGATCGACGCATGCGAATAGGACGCAAAAAGCATCAGCCAGTTCAGCACGATGGCGATGCCACCGAAAACGGCGATGCCGAAGCTCTTCAGCGACAGCAGGCGAGGATTGAGAAGCCCGAGCACCGCGCAGATGACAAGCAGGCTGATGGCCCCGAACAGGCAGCGCCAGAACACGACATTGCCAACCGGCTGCCCTGACATGATAACGAACCAGCCGATGCTGCCCGAAATCAGCATTGCCGCCGTCATTTCCGCGCTTCCCCGTCTGATCTCGCTCTGCATCGCAACTCTCCCGTGATGGGGGCGCAGATTATTGCGCAACCGCTGCCGTCTCTATATCGTGTGAAGCAGAATGGAAGCGTCTTGCCTAATAATTTTAGGTGAAAGGAGTGTTGTGGCTAATTACGACAGAATCGACGAAACGGACCAGAAGTTGCTGGATGCGCTCGCCATCAATGCCCGACTATCACTGAAGGAACTAGCTCAGGCCGCCGGCATGTCCTCGCCGAGCGCCGCCGAGCGCCTGCGCCGGCTGGAGGAACGCGGCATCGTCAGGGCTTTCACCATCGATATCGATCCGGCCGCACTCGGCTATCCCCTACAGGCGATCGTCCGCGTCCGCCCGTTGCCAGGTCAGCTGCATATCGTCGAGAAGCTGATCCAGGAAACCCCTGAATTCATCGAATGCGACAAGGTGACGGGCGACGACTGCTTCATCGCCCGCCTCGTTGTGCGTTCCATGGGGGAACTCGATGGCATCCTCGACAAGATTGCGGAGCGCGCCGAAACCAACACGTCGATGATCAAGTCGTCGCCGGTCAAGCGCCGACTGCCGCCGGTTTGATCAGAAATCCGCCATCGGCGAGAGCATGGCGGGGCCCTGCAGATCGAGGCCGTCCAGTCCGTGGATCATGAAATGCGTCCCGTGCGAAGAAGACGGCAGCGGCGCGCCGTTCCAGCCAAGCTTCTCGGGCCTGAACAGGATTTCAGCGCGTGAAGGCTTGATGCCGAGCCCGCCGAGAATGGCAGCGAGGGAAGGGATCGAGGACGCGAGCACATCGAGCAGGATAAAGCGCTCGCCATCGAGCTTCCAGGCAATGACCGCATTGAGCTTCTCGATGAACGTCAGCCGCACATCGGGATCGAGCTGCGTATTGATCAGAAACATCGCCGGGCTGCCGGTGACGGCCAATGTGTCGGACACCGGTTCCCGCCGCACCAGCAGATCCTGGAGCAGGGCGAGATCAGCGGCGAGCCGGGGATCGAGCGTCCTTGCGTCGGCGGCGCCATCCGGTTTCGGCGCATCACCCTCGAAGCTGTGCATCGGCAGCTTTCGGAAGCCGTAGGGCTCATAGAGCGCCGGCTTGTCGGTATAGAGCACGATGGCCTCGAAGCCGTGGTCCGAGCACCAGTCTAGCGCCTTCTTCGTCACATCTCGATAAAGGCCACGACCGCGCCAGGGCGGCCTTACTGCGCCGGATTGCAGGCCGGCTGCATTGATCCGGCGGCCGTTGACGATGATAGGCATGGCGAAGGCCGAGAGGTTGGCGGCCAGCATCCCGTCTTCGGCAAACCAGCCGAAGGGCATGCTGGATGGATCAGGACCACCGAGCTCCATCAGGGGGCCGATATCGATGCCGAATGTGTCGTGGAGAAGCGAAACCAGCGCCCGCCAGGCGGCGTGGTCCGCAAAGTAATCCTGCCGGAAGGTCAGACCTGTTGTGTCAGGCGCTGCGCTCATACGCCGGTGGAGCCGAAGCCACCGGCGCCGCGCGCGGTGGCACTCGTCTCTGTGATCTCGGCAATGCGCACCTGGGTGACCGGCGCAATGACCATCTGGGCGATCCGCATGCCGCGGCTGATCTCGAAAGGCTCCTCGCCGAGATTGATCAGCAGTACCTTCACCTCGCCGCGGTAATCGCTGTCGATGGTGCCGGGTGTGTTGAGGCAGGTGATGCCGTTCTTGAAGGCGAGGCCGGAACGCGGGCGGATCTGCGCCTCGAAACCTTCGGGCACCTCGAAGATGAAGCCCGTCGGAACGAGGGCACGCTTGCCTGGCGCCAGCACCAGCAGTGCGCCGTCATCGACAGCGGCGCGCAGGTCCATCCCGGCAGCCCCTGAGGTTTCATAGGAGGGCAGCTCCAGCCCTTCGCCATTGGCGAGGCGGACGAGATTGAGCTTCGGGCGGAGGTCGTTTTGAATGTTCATGCGGGCATTAGTTTGCGTCCGGCCGCCGAAGGTCAATTGCAAAGCCCGGCCTAAATCGCTAGATAGCCCGCAATTCCACAGGATTCACATGATGGCCGAAACACTCGCCGAGGCGGTCTCCCGCCGCCGCACATTCGCTATTATCGCGCACCCGGACGCGGGCAAGACGACGCTGACCGAAAAGCTGCTGCTGTTCGGCGGCGCCATTCAGCTCGCCGGTGAAGTCAAAGCGAAGAAGGACCGCATCCAGACGCGTTCCGACTGGATGAAGATCGAGCGCGAGCGCGGCATTTCGGTCGTCACTTCGGTGATGACCTTCGAATATGCCGACAAGGTCTTCAACATTCTCGATACGCCCGGTCACGAAGACTTCGCCGACGATACCTACCGCACCCTTACGGCGGTGGATGCCGCCATCATGGTCATCGATGCCGCCAAGGGCATTGAGCCACGGACGCTGAAGCTCTTCGAAGTCTGCCGCATGCGCGACATCCCGATCATCACCTTTATCAACAAGATGGACCGTGAAAGCCGCGATGTCTTCGAAATTCTCGATGAGGTCGAGGAAAAGCTGGCACTGGATACCGCCCCGGTCACTTGGCCGATCGGCCGCTCGAAGAGCTTCTGCGGCACTTACCACCTCGCGGCAAACCGGGCGCGCGGATCGGACAAGGAAGATGCGATCGTGGTCAATGGCCCGCAGGGCGTGGCCGATCGCCTTCCGGAAAACGAACGCGCGGCTTTCATCGACGAGGTCGACCTCGCCAAGGAGGCGTGCCGCCCCTTTGATCGCCAGGCATTTCTGGAAGGCCATATGACGCCGGTCTTTTTCGGTTCGGCGCTGCGCAATCTGGGTGTGCGCGATCTGATCAACGCGCTTGCCGATTTTGCGCCGCCGCCGCGTGACCAGGTGGCCGATATCCGCACCGTTCATGCCAACGAAGACAAGATGACCGCCTTCGTCTTCAAGATCCAGGCGAACATGGACCCGAACCACCGCGACCGCATCGCCTTCGCCCGCATCTGCTCCGGCAAGCTGGAACGCGGCATGAAGGCGCGTCTCGCCCGCACCGGTAAACAGCTCGGTCTCACCGCGCCGCAGTTCTTCTTCGCCTCGCAGCGCCAGCTGGCCGACACCGCCTATGCCGGCGATGTCGTCGGCATCCCGAACCACGGCACGCTGCGCATCGGCGACACGCTGACCGAAGGCGAACCGCTGGTCTTCCAAGGCGTACCGAACTTCTCGCCGGAAATCCTCCGCCGCGTGCGTCTCGAGGATGCGATGAAGGCAAAGAAGCTAAAGGAAGCCCTGCAGCAGATGGCCGAAGAAGGCGTCGTCCAGCTGTTTTCACCGGAGGATGGCTCACCGGCGATCGTCGGCGTTGTTGGTGCTCTACAGCTCGACGTTCTGAAGGAGCGCCTGCAGCAGGAATATGGCCTGCCTGTTTCCTTCGAAATGTCGCGCTTCTCAGTGTGCCGCTGGGTTTCATCGCAGAATGCCGCGGATCTCGACAAGTTCCTGACCGTCAAGCGCGGCGATATCGCCCGCGATCTCGACGGCGATCCCGTTTTTCTGGCGCAGGACAGCTTCTCGCTTCGTTACGAAGCCGAGCGTTTCCCGGCAATCAAGATGGATGCCATCAAGGAATATCACGTCGCCAAGGCGGCGTGATCTCGCCGAAATGCTGGGATGACTGCGCAATCATACTAATGTACATTAGATATTCGTAAATCGTTCATCCATGGGGGGCTGGCGAACGTGAGCACGAATATCGAGCTGGAGAATGCGCCTGCGAGTGGCGGCTGGCGTTTCAAATGTGGCATTGCGCTCTTTGCGCTGATGTTGCTGCTGGTCGTTGCAATCCCGGTTCTGGCGATGTCCGGAATGCCGCCTGCGCGCGTCGCGGCGCTGACGGGCGCCATCTTGGTCGGCAACAAGATCATCCTTGTCGTGATGATCGCGGTGATGGGAAAAGCGGGTTTTCAGGAATTGAAGCGCACGCTCGGCGGCTATCTGCCATCGCTGAAAGACGAGATCGTCAGTCCAGTGCGCCATGTTGTTGGCCTCGTGATGTTCTGCTTGCCGCTCGTTTCCGCGCTGTTCGAACCCTATGTCGATAACATCTGGCCGGATTTTCGCCCGAACCGCTGGGAATTTCAGCTGCTCGGCGACCTCATGCTGATTGCCAGCATCTTCGTTCTCGGCGGCAATTTCTGGGGCAAGATCCGGGCCTTGTTTGTGCGGACCGCGCGCGCGGTAAACACCGCTGAGGGCATCCAAACCAGCTGATCATTCTCGCAGAGATTTCGGGAGGGGCGAATGGATCAGCAGGACAACAGAGCTGTGCAGGACGTTGCCGCGCCGGTGAGTGCGCGAAACCCGTTGCGCCGGGTCGCGGTCTGCGTCCTCGTGTTTCTTGTCTTCGCCTTTGCGGTTTCCGTTTTCATGGAACGCCGCACGCCAATAACGGCGCAGGCGACGGTCAACGCCTATGTGGTCGGCATCGCGCCTGAAGTTTCCGGCCGGGTGGTAGATGTCGCGGTTTCCGACAACAACCCGGTCGCCAAGGGTCAGATGCTGTTTCGCATCGATCCGCAGCAATACGAACTGGCGCTGGCGCAAGCAGAGGCGCAGCTCGCCAAGGTCGGCCAGTCGATCGGCGCCTCGATCGCCGCGCTCGATGGCGCCCAGGCGAAAGTCGTGGAAGCGCGCGCTGTACGCGATAACGCGCTGGAACAGGCCAACCGTTCGGAGGCCTTGCTGAAACGCGGGGTCATCGCGCAGACGCGGGCGGATCAGGCGCGGACCACGCTCCAGCAGGCGCAGGCGGGAGCAGCTGCGGCCGATGCAGAACTTGCGAGCGCCGAGAAAGAGCTCGGACCGGCCGGCCAGGATAACCCGCAGCTACAGGACGCTCTTGCAGCGCTGGAGCGGGCCAGGCTCGATCTGCTCCGCACCACCGTGCTCGCGCCCGCCGATGGCGTTGTCACCAATCTTCAGCTGTCCGTCGGTGGCTTTGTCAACACCGGACAGAGCGCCATCACCTTCATCGACGCCGGCACGATCTGGATAGCGGCCAACTTCAAGGAGAACAGCCTCGAGAATGTCGCAAGCGGCAACAAGGCGGAAATCCTGTTCGATGCGCTGCCCGGAAAGCTGTTTCCTGCTCATGTCGAAAGCGTCGGTTTCGGCGTCGCCCAGGGCAATGTCGATCCGAATACGGGCTTGCCGAAAGTATCGGATCAGAGCGGCTGGATCCGCACGCCGCAGAGCTTCCCCGTGCGGCTCATTCTCGACGGCGAGCGGCCGAAGGGTATCCGCTACGGCGCCCAGGCGAATGTGGTGATCTATACCGGCGACAATCCGGTGACCAACGCGCTGGGCGCATTGTGGATGCGCATCATCTCGGTTCTGACCTATGTCAGCTGACGCCGTATCGGGTCATCGCTGGTGGCATTCGCCTGAGGCTTCGCAAGGTCTTCGCGTGGCATTCGCCGCCACGCTCTCGTTTACTTGGTCCGTTGCCGTTGGAGACGCTATCCCGTTTCTCGGCGCGCTCTTCGCCGTCCAGTTCCTGCTGACGGATCGCACGCCGATGCCATTCGGCAAGGCACTCGGCATGGCGCTGATTGTGACGCTTACAGGGCTCTGCCTGCAGATGTTCCTGACGGTCACCTCCGATCATCCACCGGTGATCCTCACCTTCCTTACCGCGATTTACTTCCTTTGCTTTCTCGCTCAAGCGACAGGAAGGGCAGGCGCTCTGCCATTCATGATCCTCGTCGTCGCCGTCATGCTGCCGCTTCTGACGTTGCTGCACTACGACCTCGGCAGCTCGATCCTCGCGCTGCTGGTCGGGGGCATCGTCGAGGGTATCATCTGGAGCTGGGCAGCGCACGCCGCCTTTCCCCACCGCGGACTGACTGCCAGCGGCCAGCCGCCCGCTATCCATCACCAGAGACCGATACCCCGGGCGCTGGCAAGCGGAGCGATATTGCTGGGCGCTGTCGCCATCTGCCTGACAAATGATCGCTTCGCCACAGCGCTGGTCATACCGATTACGGTCGCGTCGATGCTGATGCAGCTGGATGTCCTTGCTGGCGCAAGAGCCGCCTTCGGCCTCATCCTTGTCAACATATTCGGTGGCGCCGCGGCGAGTGTGGTCTTCGGTTTCGTCACGCTGCGGCACTCGCTGGTTTTTATGTTCCTCAGCATTCTCGCGGTAATTCTGATACTCGGTGGCCGTGCGGTGTTGCCGCGGCCTTCCGCCAAGGTGTTTGCAGGTGCATTGACGATATTCCTCGTGGTGCTGGGATCGGGAATATCGCCGCTGCCCGGTACGGCGGCGGAAACATTCGCCACGCGCATCGGCTATATCATTCTCGCAACGCTCTACAGTCTGTTCATGGCCGCATTGCTTTGGCCGGCTGAACGCCGGGTGGCCGCGGCCCTGCCAAAGGCACTGGAATAGGCCGGAAGGGTCACTCTCCGCGCGGATACCGCTGGCTCTCTTCAAGAATGTTGAGGTCCATGTGGTTGCGCATGTAGCGTTCCGATGCCTTCTGCAGCGGCTGATAGTCCCA
This sequence comes from Rhizobium sp. 01L410, assembly GCF_056400165.1. Classification (NCBI taxonomy): domain Bacteria; kingdom Pseudomonadati; phylum Pseudomonadota; class Alphaproteobacteria; order Hyphomicrobiales; family Rhizobiaceae; genus Rhizobium; species Rhizobium sp. 01L410. The sequence goes on along the minus strand of NZ_JBFTST010000003.1, from coordinate 243,653 downwards.
AGGGTAATAGGCGCCGTTGCGCAGCGCTTCATAGACCACCCAGCGGCGGGCCTGGCTTTCACGCACGGCTGCGTCGAAGGTTTCAAGATTCCAGCGGGCATCGGCTTGCGCCTTCAGAGACGCCAGGACTTCAGCATAGTCAGGGTTCTCAGCGAGATTGTTCAGCTCGTGTGGATCGGCGTCAAGATCGTACAGCATCGGCGGATCCTTGACGCAAAGCGAAAGCTTGAAGCGGCCGTCGCGGATGCCGATAAGCGGCGCGATCGACCCTTCCGCGGCGTATTCCATTGGTACCGGGCTGCGGCTGCCGGTTCCGGTTGCCAGCGGCGCCAGGTCCTCGCCGTCGGTCCATTTCTTCAGCGACGAGATGTCGAGGCCGGCGAGACCGGCGAGCGTCGGTGTGACGTCGAGCGTCGAAACCGGGCGGTCGATCTTTGCCGGGGTCCAGCCGGGCGCCGCGATCATCAGCGGCACGCGGGCAGAGCCGTCGAAGAAGCACATCTTGAACCACAGACCGCGGTCGCCCAGCATGTCGCCATGGTCCGATACGAAGAGGATGATGGTGTCGTCTGCCATCCGGCTGCGATCAAGCACATCGAGAATCTCGCCGATCTTCTCGTCGACATAGGAAATATTGGCGAAGTAGCCCTGCCGCGCGCGGCGGATCTGCTCGGGCGTGATATCGAACGCCTTGTAGTCGCAGGCTTCGAGCAGGCGCTGCGAATGCGGATCGAGTTCCTCGAAAGGCAGAGGCGCAACGGCCGGGTTGAGCGCCGGGCAATCCTCGTAGAGATCCCAGAACTTGCGCCGGGCGACATAGGGGTCGTGCGGATGCGTGAAGCTGACGGTCAGGCACCAGGGCCGGTCGTCCTGGCGGCGTGACAGGTCGTAAAGTTTGCGGGTCGCGTTGTAGGCGACCTCGTCATCATATTCCATCTGGTTGGTGATTTCGGCGACGCCCGCGCCGGTGACCGAGCCGAGATTGTGATACCACCAGTCGATGCGCTCGCCGGGCTTGGTATAGTCCGGCGTCCAGCCAAAGTCCGCCGGATAGATATCGGTCGTCAGCCGTTCCTCGAAGCCGTGAAGCTGGTCCGGGCCGACGAAATGCATCTTGCCGGATAGCGCAGTCTGGTAACCGGCGGCCCGCAGGTGATGGGCGTAAGTCGGAATATCGGAGGCGAATTCGGCGGCGTTGTCATAGACGCGCGTCCGGCTCGGCAGCTGGCCGGACATGAAGGAGGCGCGCGCCGGGGCGCAGAGCGGGCTTGCCGTATAGGTATTGGCGAAGCGTACCGAGCGCTGGGCCAGCGCCTTCAGATGCGGCGCATGCAGGAAATCGGCAGGGCCATCTGGAAACAGCGTGCCGTTGAACTGGTCGACCATGAGGATGAGAATATTCGGGCGCGCCATGCTGTCATGTCCTGATGATGTGGAGCAGGATCAAGCGCGGTCTTCGAAGGCCGTTGCGCTCTGCCTGCTATTCGAGCATTTTATTCAACAACGGCTCACGGCCCTTGTGAAGCTAAAATTTTTCGATGTTTGCCAAAAGGATTTTTTATGGCTGAGCGGCCGGTGGATCTCGGATGGCTTCGCATTCTCGCTGAGATCGGCAGGCTCGGCAATCTGTCGGCGGCGGCTCGCGCTCTCGGCCTGACGCAACCGGCCGTCAGTTACCAGATCCGCCGCCTCGAAGAGCAGATGAACGTCAGCCTGCTGCAGCGACGTCATCGTGGCGTCGAATTGACGGCCGAGGGCCGCAGGCTCTTCGATGTCGCCGCCCGAACCGTCGGAGACGTGGACGCCCTTGCGCGCAGCTTTCGTAGCGAGGCGGAGCGTTCGACGGTGCGGCTGCGCACCGATTATGCCTTCTCGTCGCTCTGGCTGATCCCGCGCATGCATGGCTTCCGCCAGCTTTACCCCGGCATGGATATCCAGATCGTCGCTACCCAATTCGTCGAACAGGGCGTGCCGGACGCAAGCGACGCCGCGATCGTCTTCGGAAGCCGTCGCGAGCTTGGCGGGCATGGCATCTTGCTGTTGCCGGAAAAAGTGGTGCCGGTCTGCTCGCCGGGTTTTGCCGAGCGGTACGGTCCGCTCGGGACGCCGGAGCGCCTCTCCGTCGCGCGACTTCTGCATCTGGATGCCCGCGGGACGCCGCCCTGGTTCGACTGGACGAGCTATCTTTACGAGTTCGCCATCAGCCGCAATGCCGCTGCCGCGCCCGGCGAGATCAGCTTCAACACCTATTCGCTAGTGGTGCAGGCCGCTATCGGCGAACAGGGTGTTGCGATCGGCTGGATGGGGCTGGTCGACTCACTGCTGGCATCAGGCATGCTGGTCGCGGCCGGCCCGATGGTCGAGGCCTCGGACCGCGGTTACTGGCTGGTGCCGCCGAAAGAGATGACGGAGGAGACCGGCAGGCTTGTCGCGTGGCTGCAATCCGAAGTCGCGACCGCGTGAAACCTAAGGCGCCAGATCCGTCAAAAAATCCCTGCACCATCGCGACACATCGAATTCGAGGAGCTGATCCATCATCAATTTCCAGCGTTCCTGCCGCTCTTCCAGCGGCATGCTGAGTGCGCGCGCCAGCGCGTTGGCTGTGCCCTCGATGTCATAGGGGTTCACCAGCAGCGCGCCTTTCAGCTGGCGGGCAGCGCCGGCAAAGCGGGAAAGCACCAGAACACCAGGATCCTCCGGATCCTGCGCCGCCACATATTCCTTGGCGACGAGATTCATGCCGTCGCGCAATGGCGTCACGAGACCGGCTTTGCCGAGCCGGTACAGACCGGCGAGAATGGGGCGTCCGACCGAACGGTTGATATAGCGGATCGGCACCCAGTCGACGGAGCCGAGAGCGCCGTTCACCCGCCCGGCCTGCTCGGCGACAGTCCGCTGCATCGCCTCGTATTCCGGCACTTCGGAGCGCGATTTCGGCGTGATCTGAAGGTAGGTCACGCGGCCCTGCTGCGCCGGGTTTGTCAGGATGAAATGCTCGAAAGCGTCGATGCGTTGTGTCAGTCCCTTGGAATAGTCGAGGCGGTCGACGCCGATAATCAGGCTGCGGCCCTCGATGCTCTCGCGTGCTTTCCTGACCATGCTGTGGGTTGCCGATTTGCGGGCGAATTCGGCAAAGGCTGCCGTCTCGATGCCGATCGAATAGGCGCCGCCCTTGAAGGTCCGCCCATGCGAACTGAAGCGGCCATCGCCGAGCTCGTCGCCAATGCCCTCGCGGCGCAGGCAGCCCGCAAAATTCTCGAGGTCATGGTCGGTCTGGAAGCCGACGAGATCGTAATGGGATAGCCCGCGCATGATCTCTTCGTGGACCGGCATGGTGAACAGCACATCCGCCGGCGGCCAGGGGATGTGCAGGAAGAAGCCGATCTTGTTTTTCAACCCCATCTGCCGCAGCTCGGCTGCCAGCGGAATCAGGTGATAGTCATGCACCCAGATGACGTCATCGGGCTTGATCAGCGGCGCAAGCCGGTGGGCGAAGAAGCGGTTGACGCGAAAATATCCCGCCATCTCCTTGCGGCCGTACTCCGCGAGGTCCAGCCGGTAGTGACAGATCGGCCAGAGCACGCGGTTGGCAAAGCCGTGGTAATATTCCTCTACATCGGTATCGGTGAGATCCGTCAGCGCGTAGGTGATATTGCCCTGCTGGATTTCCTTCAGCTTTTCCGGCTCCTGGGCGCCGCTCGAATTCCCCGACCAGCCCATCCAGATGCCGCCGCGCTCTTCGAGCGCTGCCTTGAGGGCAACCGCAAGCCCACCGGCGGGCGCAATGCCGCCCTTCTCGGGAACGGGGACGCGATTGGAAACGACGACGAGACGGCTCATGAAAGGATCCTTTTCTCAGAAAATGTCTTAGATGCTGAAATGGTTCACGCCGTCAGCCGGGCGATCACATCGCGCACCGCAGCTGCGGACGGGAAGGAGGCCGTCGCCTCGCTGGCAGGCGCAAGCGGGCCGACACGAATCGACAGGCCACCAAGCCGGTTGACGGCACGAAACATCGCCTCGTCCGTCACGTCGTCGCCGATAGCGATGGCGCGCCGTCCTTCGAAGGGCGGCTGTGCAAGAAAGGCTTCGACGGCATGTCCCTTGTCGGCGCTTGAGGGACGGATTTCGATCACCATCTTGCCATGCTGGATGTGCCAGCCGGGGCCGGCACGGTCGAGTGCCTGCTGCATCAGCGGCTCCAGATCGATTTCCCGCTCCGGCGCCTGACGGTAATGCGCGGCGACCGCCGCACCCTTATCCTCGATAAGGATGCCCGGCCAGCCGGCCGTCTGGGCGGCGAGATCAGCCTTCACGGCGTCGAAGGCCGCGGTTGCCGCGGCGGTCGTGAGCGTTCCATCGGCATCGCGGCGTTCGGCACCGTGCAACCCGGCAATCGGAAAGCTGAGCGGTGCAAATAGGCGGTCCGCGTAGGCAAGGCCGCGGCCCGTGACCAGCGCCAGCGCGCCGCCAAGTTTTTGCGAGAGAGCGTCGAGCTGGCGCGGGAGACCGGTGGGGACTTCGATGCCGTCAGGCGTATCTGCGAGATCGAGCAAGGTGCCGTCGATATCGAGAAAGAGCGCCCATTCGTGCGGCGCTCCGGCGAGTGCGGCATGCATGGACTCCTCGCCTGAAGCCGCATCCGGCTCCGCGATAACAAGCGGCTGCTTTTGGTAGGACATGGGGTCTATCTAGGTCAGTGCTGCACTGCGGCAACCCTCATGCGCCAACCGGAGCCTAGTCCGCGGGCTGCGCTGTGCCGCTCTGCGCGTAGAATGCCTTCGCATCGGCCGTAAAGGCAGCCCGCTGTTCGGTATTCGTGTAGAACATGTGGCCGCCGCGATAGACATCCAGCTTGACGCGGTCTTTAGCGAGACTTTGCGGCAAGTGATCGACGACATAGCGGCTGACGCCATAGGGCGTGACAAGATCGCTGTAGCCATGCGCGATCAGCAGATGGAAGGACGGGTTTGACGCCAGCAACTGGCGTATATCGCCGGTTATACTGGCCTGCAGCCGCGATCCGCCGCCGCGTCCGCCCCATTCCCATTGACGGCTGATATCGCTGTCGAGCAGCGAATAGGTCATCTCCGTCTTGAAGCCGAGTTCGTTGCGGGCATAGCCGGAAAACGCACCGCCATAGGCGCGGGTGAACCCGTCGAGGATGGCGTCGTCACCGCGGTCATAGTCGGATTCCGGATAGGGATCGGGAGATGCGAAAGCCGCATCATAGGGGCTCATCACCTCACCGGCGGGTTTGCCGGAATGCTTGGCATAGGCGTCACCCAGAAAGCCGCGGTTGCGGGTGACGACATCCTCCGGGATGCCGGTTATCGCCGATATCTTGCCGTAAAAGGCCTTTGCCGTGTCGCCGGTTGGCTCCGGACCGGCAAGCGTCGTCAGATAATCGCCGAGCGCGAATTTTTCCGCCTCGCGCTGCGCATCCTCCGAAAAGGCGCCGCGGCGGTCCATGTCGGCGGCTGCGAGCGAGGGGAGCTCCAGAGCGGCACCCAACGCGAACTCGTCGGCATTGAACATCAACTGCGCCTCGATGAGCGGGGAGAGCATGACGGCGCCCGAAACGATGATGCCCTGGTTCTGCTGCAAGGCTCCCGCGACCCGTGCGGCGCGGAAACCGCCATAACTTTCGCCGAGCAGGTATCTCGGCGAATTAGAGCGGTTGTTGTGGGCAACGTAAAGCGCGATCGCCTTGGCGATGCTCTGCGCGTCCGAGCCTACGTTGTAATAATCCTTGGCATCGTCGGCCTTCGCCGTCCGGCTCCAGCCGGTGCCGATCGGATCGATCAGCACAAGATCGGTAAAGTCGAGCCAGCTCTGCGGATTGTCGGTGAGCCTGGCATTGGCGCCGTCGCGCGCCTGCGGCCCGAAATCGAGAATGCGCGGGCCAACGAGGCCGAGATGGAGAAAGGCAGATGCCGCCCCAGGTCCACCGTTGAACGCAAAGGTGATTGGGCGATTTGTACCCGCATTCTTGGCGGTATAGGCGGTGTAGAAGATCGCCCCCGTCTGGTTGCCGTCCTGGCCGAAGAGATCGAGTGTTCCCGCGGTTGCCGTATAGTCTAGCTTGCGGCCGCCGATCGTCGCTTGGTGCTCGGTCACGGCATCGCCGGGCAGCAGCTTCAGCACGCCCGGGCGTTCTTGGGACAATGCCGGTGTTGCGGCAAGGGATGCGGCGAGCGCGATCGTCAGCATGAGAGAGCGAAGCGGCAAATGATGTCCTCCGGCGGATTGGTCCAGCACGGAGCTACCCTACCATCGCCTGCCGCGGAGGCTCATCAAGACATGGTGATCCCAGGGTGAGCGCAGCTCATCCCTCAGGTGAGCGCAGCTGATCCGCCAAGTAGCAAAGGTCTGTCTAAGGCGTCTCGATCGTCCTTGCGTTGACATGCAGCGCCCGCCCGGCATTCCAGCCGTTTATCGCGGCACCGAGGCCAAGGATGACGAACAGCACCGCGCACCAGGCGAAGCTGCCCGTCCAGCTGCGGATCATGCCGACGACAAGCGGGCCGATGGCGGCAAGCAGGTAGCCGACGCATTGCGCCATGCCGGAAAGATGTGCGGCGACATGGGAATCGCGCGAGCGAAGCACGATGGCGGTCATCGCCACGGCAATCAGCCCGCCCTGGCCGATGCCCTGCAGCGCCGCCCAGAACCAGACGGTCCAGAGAGGCGCAAACAGAAGGCCGAGCAGCGCAACGACGGCGACGATGCAGAGCGAGGCGTTGATGACGCGCTGATCCTTGCCGCGCACGGCGATCTGCGGCGCAACCAGACATGCCGCGGCCTGAACCATGACCGACATGGAAACGATCGCTCCGGCGGTCACGCCGTCGAGGCCGCGTTCGCGGAGAATCGGCACCAGCCAGCCGAAGACGCAGTAGGCAAGAGCCGATTGCAGCCCCATGAAAAGCGTCACCTGCCAGGCGAGCCTGTCGCGCCAGAGACCTTCGACACGGAAGCCACTGCGCTTGGCGGTGTTCTTGGTGCGCAGCACCTGTGGAAGCCAGATCAGTCCGACGGCAAGGGCGGGTAGGGCCCAGATGGCAAGCGCACCGGAAAGGGAGCCGCCCAGCATATGCTCGGCCGGCAGCGTCAGCCCGGCGGCGCTGGCTGCACCCGCGCAGAGCGCCATGGTGTAGCAACCGGTCATCAGCGCAGCCCGGTCTGCAAAGTCGCGCTTCACCAGACCCGGCAGCAGCACGTTGCCGACGGCGATGCAGCCACCGGCAAGGGCAGTTCCCAGAAACAGCAGCGGTATCGAGTTCAGCCCGCGCATCGCCGTTCCAAGCGCCAGCAGGAAGATGACGCCGAGAAGCGTCCGCTCCGAGCCGATCCGCTGGGCAAGCCGCGGTGCGAGCGGCGAGAAGGCGCCGAGGCAGACGACCGGCAGGGTGGTGAGCAGGCTGGCGCCAAGCGCCGACAGACCTAGGCCGGAGCGGATTTCGGGAAGCAGCGCCGAAGCGCTGGAAAAGACCGGCCGGAGATTGAAGGCAATCAGCACCAGACTCACGCCAAGCAATATGCGGGCTGTTGCGGATAGTTTCGCAGGTGGTTGAACCGGCGGCACGCTGTCTGCTTCGGCATCGATCAGTTGCTCGCCGGACGCATCGAAAGCATGCGCGGCATCGGCGTGAGGGGTATTCATGAAAGCAGCATCCGGTCCAGTGCGGCGATGACGGGGGCCATGAAGCGGCGAACCGCCGCATCCGCTCGTTCGGGATCGCCTGTTTCGATTGCATCGATGATGTCGGCATGCGCCTGCATATCCGGCTCCGGCACGTCCTGGCCGAGCGTCGCCTCGATGGTCTCGGCGATCGATGCGGAGAAGAAATCGTATATTTCGATCATCGCGCGGTTTTGCGATGCGGCGATAACCGCCTGATGAAAAGCCAGATCGCGCCTGATGAAGGCAGCCTTGTCGCCGCCCTCGTAGTTGCCGCGCTTTTCGAGCAGCGCCCGCAATCCGGCGATAATCTCTGGCGTCTGCCTGAGGCTCGCCAGACGCGCAGCCTCGACATCCAGCGCGCAACGCGCCTCGAACTGGTCGCGCAGGCTTGAGCGTCTCGCCATGGTGAGCGGCCGGCTGGCGTCGGCGGTCGACAGCACGTAGGTGCCGGACCCCTGTCTCGTCTCAAGATATCCCTGTGACGCCAGGACGCGGACCGCCTCGCGCACGGTCCCGCGGCTGATAGACAGCATGCTGCAGAGGGCAGCCTCGTTCGGGAGCTTTTCGCCCACGGCCCAGCGCTTGGCGACGATTTCGCTGCGGATCGCTTCGATTGCTGTATCGGCGAGATTGGTCTTGCTCAGGGGCTGCATCGGCATATTCATAAAGTCATCAGATGACTTTATGAATATGCCCGGTGGCTGATGAGGTCAAATGGATTCTGCCGGACGTGAAAAAGGGCCGCTTTCGCGACCCTTTCCATGAGTTTGGCCTTGAACTGGCCGGACCGTCAAAGCGATCCTAGGAAGGTAGGCTTTAGAGCGAGGGCTGCCCCGCTTTCGTCACCACTTCCATGCCTGCTACAAAGACCGAAATCTCATTAGACATTGGATCACCTTCCTTTCATTTCGTTGAACACACCTTGAAGGTAGGCCGATTCGCCGTCGATGCAAGAAAAAATCGGCAGTCCGGCCGAAGTGGCGAGATGGCGCGGGTTTTTCCCCGCTACGTCTCAAAGGTGTTTTCCAAGAATAATCAGCGCGATGCCACCACGCTTATTGATCTCGCCGTTCACGCTGAAATGCTGGCGGCTACGCAATGTGATCGCCGGCTTCGCCAACAATCGGTCACAAACGCTTGCCAGCTCTACAACCCTTAAGTTTTTATTCACCACGTCGCCCGACAATCGGGCCTCGTGTTTTCGGGCATTCCTGCTGCAGAGACGGCGGGCTGGAGCAAAGAGCATGTGTCGTTGGGCAGCCTATCGCGGAGACCCCCTCTATCTGGAGGAGCTGGTGTCGTCGCCCGCCCATTCGCTGATCGAACAGTCGCATTGCGCCACCCGCGCCAAGACCGCCACCAACGGCGATGGTTTCGGCATCGCCTGGTATGGCGACCGTCCGGAACCTGGTCGTTACCGCGATATTCTCCCGGCCTGGGCCGATTGCAATCTGAAGAGCCTGGCGCGGCAGATCCGTTCGCCGCTGTTCCTCGCCCATGTGCGCGCCGCGACCGGCGGCGGTACGCGCCGCGACAATTGCCACCCTTTCACCCACGAAAACTGGTCGTTTATGCACAATGGCCAGATTGGTGGCTTCGAGCGGCTGCGCCGGCCAATGGAAGCAATGCTCGATGACGAACTCTTCCACGCCAGAAGCGGCACGACGGATTCGGAGCTGATGTTTCTGCTCGCCATGCAGTTCGGCCTCCGTCAGGCGCCGGTCGCCGCCATGTCGGAGATGGTGAGCTTTGTTGAAGGACTGGCCGAAAACATTCTCGGCGATGCCCATCTCCGCTTCACCGCCGCCTTTTCCGATGGCGCATCGCTCTACGGCATCCGCTATGCGACGGACCGCAAGGCGCCGACCCTTTACGCATCGCCGATGCGCATGGGTCATTGCCTGGTGTCGGAGCCGCTAAATGACGACGTCGATGCCTGGATGGAAATCCCGGATGGCAGCGCCGTCACCGTCAACGAGGCTGGAATCACGATTACGCCGTTCCAGCCCGAACGGCGGGTGGAAAGAGCAGCAAGCCTCGCTATCCCTGCCTGAGCCGTTCGGCGATCAGGGCAGCAAGCTTTTCCGCCACATCTTCTTTCGCCATATCGGGCCATTGGTCGATGCCCGCGCGGCTGATGAGCTTCACACTGTTACGCGTCCCGCCCATGATGCCGGTCGCCGGAGACACGTCGTTGGCGACGATCATGTCGGCACCCTTGCGCTCCAGTTTGGTCTTGGCATTGCTCTCGACATCCTGCGTTTCGGCTGCAAAACCGACGACGATCTTCGGCCGCATCGTATGATGGCCGACGGTTTTCAGGATGTCCGGGTTCTCGGTCAGCGCCAGCGTCGGGATGGATTCGCCGGGCTGTTTCTTGATCTTCTGGTCGGCGGCCGAGGCCACCCGCCAGTCGGCAACGGCAGCCACCATCACGGCGATATCGGCAGGCAGCGCTGCCAGCACGGCGTCGCGCATTTCTTCGGCCCGCTCGACATGGATGGTTTTCACACCTGCAGGATCTGGGATCGTCACCGGTCCCGAAACCAGCGTCACATCGGCGCCGAGCTTGGCAAGTGCTGCCGCAATCGCATGCCCCTGGCGCCCGGAAGAGCGGTTGGCGATGTAACGGACCGGGTCGATCGGCTCGTGGGTCGGGCCTGACGTGACCACCGCCTTGCGTCCGGCAAGCGGCTTCGGTCCGTCGTCCAGAAGGGCCTCGGCTGCGGCGACAATTTCGAGCGGCTCCGCCATCCGGCCGATGCCGGCCTCGCGGCTCTCGGCCATTTCGCCGGCCATCGGCCCGATCATGCGGATGCCGTCGGTGGTAAGTGTCGCGACGTTGCGCCGGGTGGCCGGATGCGCCCACATCCTAGGGTTCATCGCAGGCGCGGCAAGCACCGGCTTGTCTGTCGCAAGCAACACGGTCGAGGCAAGATCGTCGGCCAGCCCATTCGCCATCTTCGCCAGCAGATCGGCGGTCGCCGGCGCGATCAGCACCAGATCGCAATCGCGCGCCAGGCGGATATGTCCGACGTCCTGTTCGTCCTGCCGGGAAAAGAGATCGGTGAAGACATGATCGGCAGCAAGCGCGCCGACGGCAAGCGGCGTCACGAATTCCTGCGCGCCTGATGTCATGACCGGGCGCACCGATGCGCCGCGTTCACGCAGCCTGCGGATCAGGTCGAGGCTCTTATAGGCCGCGATGCCACCCGAGATGATAAGCAGGATGCGTTTGCCGCTGAGAGCCATGGCCTTTACCCGTCGTCCTATTGGTCGAACGACCCTAAGCCTTTGGCGAATAACATGCAATGCGCGGCTGGTCAGTGGGCCCGAGGCTTGCGGGAGGGCGTGAAGATGGCAATCGCCAAGCCGACGCCGGCAAGCTGCAGGATCGAGCCGCCCGCTTCGGCAATCGTCGGCAGCCGCTGCTCGAACAGGAAGCCGAAGATCAGGCCGAACACCGTTTCCGCCACGATCAGCTGCGCGGCAAGCGCCAGCGGCAGCCGCTTGGAGGCGATCATCCAGAGAAGGGTCGCAAGCCAGGCGCCGGCCAGCCCCATGATCAGCGACCAGAGGATGAAGCGCAGAAGTTCCGCTCCGGTGAAGACGATATCAGTCCCGATGGAGGTAAAGGGAATGAGCACCAGGCAGCCGATCCCGGCGCCGATGCCCTGCAAACCCGTCCATTGCAGGATATCGGGCGCATCGGGCGATTGCATCGCCGCCGTGCTTGCCAGCCCGTAAATCACCCAGAGCGTCAGGCCAATCAGCGCCGATCCGATGCCGAGCCAGATTGCGCTCTGGTCGCCCGAAGGCGTGGCCGCGAAGATCGAGACATTGACCCAGCCGATGCCGGTCGCGATCAGGATCAGCGGCAGCGCCAGCAGCTTCCAGGCAACCGAGCGGTCGCGAAGGTTGGCGATGATGGCGAGCAGTACCGGCATGGTGCCGATAACGAGCGGCGGAATGGCTGCCCCCGCAAGCCGCACCGCATAGGCGACGCTGACGAAATAGCCGACATAGCCAATGCCGCCGAGCAATAGCGCGGTGATCGCCATGCGCGGCCTGATATTCTTCGGCCGGAACCGCGGGCTGACCATCAGCACGATGCTGGCTAGCGCAAACAGTCCATAGCGCGTGACCGTCAAATCCATGGTCGTGAACGGCGCGATGGCGCGCGGCACGACGAAAGTCAGTCCCCACAACGCACAGGTGGCGAGGCCGCAAAGAATACCGAGAAGCATGGGGCACCGGAGGCGCGAAGGCCGGAAGATGAAGTGGATTTCAGCATCGTTGATAGGCTTGGCCGCACCCGGAAACAAGTCTCACCCGCGACATCTAGCGGGCGATTTCGGCGCAGAAGTCGATGAATGCCCGGACCTTGGCCGGCACGTGATGCCGCGAGGGGTAGAAGCAGTGCAGCGGAAAGGTTTCGCCCGGCCAGTCCGGGTAGAGATCGACCAGTTGCCCGCTGTCGAGATAGGGCTTCATGCCGAGCGAAAACACCTGGGCAATGCCGATGCCGGCGAGACATGTGGCAAGCGTCGTCCCGGCATCGTTGACGAGGACCCGCCCGCGCGTGGCGATCGGCACCACTTTCTCGCCGCGCCGCAATTCCCATTCGAAGGGCTTTCCAGTGAGCGGATCCTGATACTGGATGCAGGTGTGGTCGGCGAGATCGGCCGGAAGTCTGGGGCGTCCATAGCGTTCGAGATAGGCGGGGGCCGCGACCGTGATGACCCGTGTGCGAAACAGCTGCCGGGAAATCAGCGCGCTTCTGGCCGGGATTTCTCCGAAGCGCACCGCCACATCCATGCCATCGGCCACCAGGTCGCCGATCTCGTTGCGGGTGATGATTTCGAGCTGGAGATCAGGATAGCGATCAAGAAAGGTGCCAAGCTCCGGTGCCAGGATCAGCCTGGAGAAATAGGGATCGGCGTTGACGCGAAGGCGCCCGCGCACCGCCTGTGCGGTGCCAGCGGCATAACTGGCCGCTTCTTCGATGCCGCCGAGCAGGGGCACGACCTGTTCGTAGAAACGCGCGCCGTCATCGGTCAATCTGAGTGACCGCGTCGTCCTGTCGAGGAGCCGGACGCCGATCCGGCCCTCCAGCCGCGATATAGCACGGCTAACGCCCGATGCGGTTAAACCAAGTGCCTCGGCGGCACGCGCAAAACTGCCGCTTTCGACCACCGCTGCCAGAACGCTGACACCAGTCAGCAGTCGTCCGTCCAACATCATCTGATCCGTGATTTTCTGTCATGAATAATATGACAAAAGCGCAATACAGTCAAAAATGAATTGCGTGCATGTTCCGCGCATCGCGGCAGCCTGTTGCTGCCGGAAAAGGAGCGTGACGATGTTTGCAGTAACTGGAGTGACGGGTCAGGTCGGCGCGGTGGTGGCCGGGCGATTGCTGGCTGAAGGCCATGCCGTGCGCGCCGTGATGCGCAATGCGGAAAAGGGAAAGGCGTGGCGGGCTCGCGGCGCTGAAATCGCGATCGCCGAGATGACGGATGCGGATGCGCTCGCCAAGGCTTTCGAGGGTGCCGAAGGCGTCTTCGTGCTGCTGCCGCCAGCCTTCGATCCGGCACCGGGCTTTCCGCAGGCGCGCGCCATCATTGAGGCGGTGAAGGCGGCGGTGATTGCGGCAAGCCCGAAGAAGATCGTTTGCCTCTCCACCATCGGCGCTCAGGCGCAGCAGGAAAACCTTCTGACCCAGCTCGGTATTGCCGAGCAGGTCTTTTCCGCGCTGCCGGTACCGGTCGCGTTTCTGCGGGCCGCCTGGTTCATGGAGAACTCCGCCTGGGATATCGTTCCGGCGCGGGAAAGCGGCGTGATGCCGAGCTTCCTTCAGCCGCTCGACAAGCCGGTGCCGATGGTCGCGGTTCGCGATGTCGGCGCGACCGCCGCCGGATTGCTGCAGGAAATCTGGACGGGGCGCCGCATCGTCGAGCTGGAAGGTCCCTGCCGCATCACGCCGTTGCAGATGGCTGAAGCCTTTTCGGCCGCACTCGGCCGACATGTCCATGTTGAGGCGGTTGCAAGGGAAAGCTGGAACGAACTGTTCCTTTCGCAGGGCATGCGGAACCCCGGCCCGCGCATGCGCATGCTCGACGGTTTCAACGAAGGCTGGATCGAGTTCGAAGCCGGCGCGAGCGGTTCGCGAAAGGCGAAGACGGATTTCGAAACGGCGATCCGCACGCTGATCGAAACCCGCTGACGCGAAAGGCCGCGGCGCTCTCGTGCCGCGGCCTTGCTTCGATGTTGAAAGGCTTACGTGCGGGTGATCGATGCGCCGCCATCGACCAGCGATGCCGTGCCGCTGACGAAGCTCGAGTCGTCGGAGGCGAGGTAGAGCACCGATTGGGCAATCTCTTCCGGCTTGGCGACGCGCTTCAGCGCATGCAGGTTGGTGATGAAGCCCTGCTTGTCTTCGGTGTCGTTCATCTCGCGATACATGTCAGTGTCGACGCCGCCGGGAAGCACTGCATTGACGCGCACATTCTGCGCCCCGAATTCGGCGGCAAGCGTCTGCGTCAGGCCGATCAGGCCAGATTTGCTGGCTGCATAGCCGGCAACGCCGGGGAAGGAGAAGCTGTAGCCGACGAATGTCGAGGTGAAGATCACCGAGCCGCCGCCAGTCTTGACCATGGCGCCGATCTGGTGCTTGGCGGCAAGGAACGAGGCGACGAGGTTGATCGTCAGCGCTTCGGTAAAGCCTGCTTCGGAAACCTCGGTGCTCGGGCCGGCTTCGCCGAGGATGCCGGCATTGTTGAAGGCGATGTCGAGCTTGCCGTAATTGCCGACGGCAGCGTCAACGAGTGCCTTGTGGTAATCCTCCGAGCGTACGTCGCCCGCAACCGCGATGGCAGTGCCACCGGCCTCCTTGATTTCGGCAACGAGGCTATCGAGCTCCGCCTGACGGCGGGCGCCGACCACGACCTTGGCGCCTTCGGCGGCAAACAGTTTGGCCGTCGAACGGCCGATACCCGAGCTTGCGCCGGTGACGATTGCAACTTTGTTGTTCAGGCGGTTCATAATTCCATCTCCTATTTGCGGGGCGTTGTGCCCCTTCGATGAGTGGAAGATGGCATTTTCTATTTGTTCGGATTAGTCTGCAAATGGTGGAACTCGATTTCGGAAATACCGAACAATGATCAAGATTGAGGGAATTGCGGCTTTCGTCGCCGTGGTCGAGGCCGGTTCGGTCAGCGAAGCGGCACGTAGGCTCCGCCTGTCGAAATCCGTCGTCAGCGAACGCCTTGCCGAGCTCGAGAAAACGCTGGGCGGCCTGCTTCTCCATCGCACCACCCGCAAGCTGACGCTGACGGAGGATGGGACTGCCTTTCTGGAGCGCGCGCTGCGCATCGTCCACGAGGTGGAGGAAGCATCGGCCAGCATGGCGGAGCGCCGCGGGACGCTTGCCGGTCCGCTGCGGATTGCCGCCCCCGTCACTTTCGGGCGCATGCATCTTGGGCCTGCCCTCTATCCGTTTCTCGCCGAACATCCGGAGATCGCCCTGACGCTCGATATCGACGATCGCCGCGTCGATGCGGCATCGGAGGGCTACGACGCCATCATTCGCAACGGCCCGATCGCTGACTCGCGTCTTGTCGCCTGGAAGCTCGCTCCGAGCCGCCGCATGCTTGTCGCCTCGCCGGATTATCTTGCCAAGGCGGGCATCCCGCGCACTCTGGCCAGTCTTCAGGAGCACCGGGGACTTTTCTACACCAATCGCGGTGTTGCCGACTGGCGCTTCCAGACGGTAGAGGGTGTCGCCGTGGTGCGCGCCCAACTGGCGATGGGCATGAACAATGGCGATATGCTGCGCGATGCGGCGATCGCGGGTCTCGGGATTGCGCTTCTGCCGGCCTTCATCGCCGGGCCGGCCATTCGCGAGGGTGCGCTTGCGGAGATCGACGTCGGCAGCACGCCAGAACCGGAATTCATCTACATGGCCCATCCCGAAGGCCGCAATCCCTCGGCCAAGCTGCGCGCCATTGCCGATCACCTGAAGAAGGTTTTCGGCGATCCGCCTTATTGGGATCGGTCCGCATCCTGAGGTTGGGGATCTAGAGCAGGCTCATCAGGTTTTCCGTGACCGGCGAGCGTTGGGTCTTGAGAACCGCAAGCGCCAGCCGGGCAACGGCGGGCGGTCCCTCGATCGGCCGGTAGGCGACGCCGTCGAGCCTGATCTGCGCTATCGATTCCGGAACGATGGACACGCCGAGTTCCGCGGCCACCAGATTGACGACCGAGGAGATTTGCGGCGCTTCCTGTGCCACTTCAAGTTCAAATCCGGCCTTCCGGCAAGCGAGTACAACGTCGTCGAACAGGCTGAGCCCCACAAGCCGCGGAAAGAGGATGAACGGCTCGTTGGCGAGCAGCGAGAGCGGCAGCGCCGCGCGCTTTGCCAGCGGATGACTTGCCGGAAGTGCGATAACCATCGGTTCGTCGGCGAGCCGCTTCAGCCGGACACCGGGCGGATCATCCAGGCTCGGGCGCATGAAGGTCGCGTCGAGCTCGCCACGCTGCAGCTTCTCCATCAGCGCCAGCGTATTCATCTCGGTCAATGACAGCCGTACCTCCGGCCATTGTGCCCGGAAGCGCCGGATCGTTGCGCTGACAACGGTGTTGAACGCCGAGGAAGCGGTGAAGCCGAGCGCCAGCCGCCCAGTCTCGCCGCGGTTGGCCCGCTGTGCTGCAAGCTTGGCTTTCTCGACGGCGGTGAGCGATGCCTTCGCCTCGCCGAGAAAGGCTTCACCAGCCGCCGTCAGTTCCGCGCCGTGCGGAACCCGATGGAACAGCGCAGCACCCACTTCCGCCTCCAGATCGCGGATCTGCTGACTGAGCGGAGGCTGGCCGATGCCGAGCTTGGCTGCGGCGCGGGTGAAATTGCGCTCCTCGGCAACGGCCAGGAAATAACGGATATGCCGGAGCTCCATCTGCGCTATCTCCAAAAGCTATCGAGAATGGTTGTTCCATATATTGGACAAATTGCGCCCCGCTGGCTAGATCAAAGTCGAAAGGCGCCTGACATGCCAAAGACAGCAGCAAGAATGAGCGACATTTCTCCGGTCGAGGCGCAGGCGATGGCGCCTGCAAGGGATTATCTGACCCGCGGCACCGCGTCCTACCGGCGGGCGAGTCTTGCCTTGTTCCTGTCAGGCTTCTCGACCTTCTCGCTGCTTTATTGCGTCCAGCCGCTGCTTCCGGTTTTCGCCTCCGAGTTCGCCGTCAGCCCGGCTGAGAGCTCTCTGGCGCTGTCGCTCTCAACGGGATTTCTGGCAATCGCCATCGTCTGCGCCGCCGCCGTTTCCGAAGGTCTCGGCCGCCGCAGCCTGATGTCGATTTCGCTCATCGGTGCCTCGCTCTTAACGATCGCCGCCGCTTTCTCACCGGATTGGCACTTGCTGCTGGTGCTGCGCGCCATGCAAGGTTTCGTTCTCGGCGGCGTGCCCGCTGTGGCAATGGCCTATCTTGCCGAGGAGATCGATCCGAAAGGGCTCGGCGCCACCATGGGCCTCTATGTCGGCGGAACGGCCTTCGGCGGCATGTCCGGCCGGGTGCTGACCGGAATCTTTGCCGAATATCTGAGCTGGCGCCCGGCGATGGCGCTGATGGGTGCGATCGGGCTGGCCGCAGCGATCGGTTTTATCCTGCTGCTCCCTGCGTCGCGCAATTTCATCCGCCGCCCGGGTTTCGATCCGCGCTTTCATCTCCGGGCGTGGATCGGCCACCTGCGCAATGCGGCACTTCCCTTCGTCTTCGCCATCGCCTTCCTGGCCATGGGCTCCTTCGTGACGATCTACAATTATGCCGGCTTCCGGCTCGTAGCGGCGCCTTACCAGCTGACACAAACCGAACTAGGCCTGATCTTCACCGTCTACATGTTCGGCATCGGCGCCTCATCGATCGGCGGCATTCTCGGCGATCGTTTCGGCCATTTCGCCGTGCTGCTTACCGGCCTTGCCGTCACCGCAGCCGGAAGCGCGATGACACTTTCGGCGTCCCTGCCCGTCATCATCTTTGGTATCATCGTACTGACCAGCGGCTTCTTCATGAGCCACTCGATCGCCAGCGGCCTCGTCGGCAAGCTGGCAAAAGGCACCAAGGGTCACGCGTCGTCGCTCTACATGCTCGCCTACTACGTCGGCTCCAGCGTCATGGGCTCGGCCGGAGGCTGGTTCTTTTCGGCCGAAGGATGGTCCGCGGTCGTCTTCTTCACACTTGCCATGCTCGCCTGCGCTTTTGCCGCTGCCTATGCGGCAAGGCGGCTTTCGAGCGTTCAGGGCTAGGGCGAAACCTCAACCAAGCCGGATGTAGAGCACATCCTTCTTCGCAACCTCGTCGAGCGCATCCTCGTAACCTGCATCCGCATAGCGCATGACGCCGAGCGCCGTGTCGTTGGTCAGCGCGTGGTCGAGGCGCTCGTCGGCGTCATCGGTGCCGTCGGCAACGACGGTGACGCCACAGCTCGTCATGTAGCCGGCATAGCCGCCGCCACCGGAATGGACGACGACGAGGTCGGCCATCGATGAGCAGAGCATCATGGCGTCGATCAGCGGCCAGTCGGCAATGGCGTCGGAGCCGTCCTTCATCCGCTCGGTCATGATGTTCGGGTGCGCCATGGCGCCTGCATCCAGGTGGTCGCGAGAGAAGGCGACAGGCCCCTTCAATTCGCCACTGGCGACCAGCTGGTTGACCCTCCGCGCCAGCGCCGTGCGCTCGCCATGGCCAAGCCAGGCGATGCGGGCGGGAAGGCCTTCGAAGGGCACATGTTCGCGCGCCAGCCGGATCCAGTTGGTGATGATCTTGTTGTCGGGGAACATCTCGAGCAGCAGATCGTCGATGCGGGCGATGTCACTCTCTTCACCCGACAGCGCCATCCAGCGGAAGGGGCCGATGGCGCGGGCAAACAGCGGGCGCAGATAGGCCTCGGTGAAGATCGGAATGTCAAAGGCGTTCTGAACGCCGCCTTCCTTGGCCTGGGTGCGGATCAGGTTGCCGTTGTCGAAAACTTCGGAGCCCTTCTTCTGGAATTCCAGCATGGCCGTGACGTGCTGGACGATCGAGGCGCGGCTGGCCGCCATCAGTTGCCCCTGACCGTCGTCGCGCAATTCTTTCACCTGCGCGATGCTCATGCCCTTCGGCACGTAGCCATAGACGAGGTCGTGGGCCGAGGTCTGGTCGGTGACCACATCGGGCACGATGCCGCGCCGGGCAATCTCCGGGTAGACTTCGGCCGCGTTGCCGACGAGGCCGACAGAAAGCGCGCGCTTTTCCTTCACGGCGTCATCGATCATCTGGAGAGCCGTATCGAGGTCAGGCGCGATTTCCTGCAGGTAGCCGATCTGCTGGCGCTTCTTCGCCCTCTCGGCATCGATATCGACGCAGAGGATCGCGGCACCCGCCATACGCCCGGCGAGCGGCTGCGCGCCACCCATCCCGCCGAGGCCCGCCGTCAGCACGAAGCGGCCGGAGAGGTCTCCGCCGAAACGGCGCTCGGCGATACGCATGAAAATCTCGTAGGTACCCTGGATGACGCCCTGGCTGCCGATATATTGCCAGGCGCCCGCCGTCAGCCCGCCCCAGCAGATCAGCCCCTTGCGCTGCAGCTCATAGAAAACCTCGGCTTTTGCCCATTGGCCGACAATGTTGCAGTTCGCCATGATCACCAGCGGCGCCTTGGCGTGTGTTTTCACCAGGCCGATCGGCTTGCCGGATTGGATCAGCAGCGTCTGGTCCTCGTCCATCTCGGTCAGTGCCTTGACGATACCCTTGTGGGCCGCCCAGTTGCGCGCCGCCTTGCCGAGGGCCGCGTAGACGATCAGATTTTCCGGGTCTTCGCCGACCGACAGCACGTTTTCGAGAAGCCGCAGCAAAGCCTCCTGCCGCCAGCCCTTGGCGCGCAGCTCCGGCCCGCCGGGGATCGGAAATTTCGGGTGGCGTGGATTCTGCTTCGGCATCGCGATATTCCTCTTTGATTGCGGCTTCCCTTGCCCCGCCGGGGAAAGGGATTTTAGCTCAGGCCTTCGATGACAGCGCGTAGCGCGCGATCTCGATACCCATTGCCTTTTCGACGGAGGGATAGACCGTCGGATCGAGAACGCTGGCCGAAAGCGGAATGATCTCCATCGGCACATGCAGGATGAAGATATGCATGCCTGCCTGCAGCTGGCCGACAGACAGCGGCTCGCCGTCAGGAGAGAGCGTGGTGATGACGGACGGGAAGGTCGCGACGCGCGTACCGCCGGCATCGTCGACCGCCATATATTCGTTCATCACATGCATCGTCACCGCGTTGTCGCCGGAGCCGACGACGATGGTGCCGATATCGAAGGCTTCCTTGGTATAGACCACGTCCTTCTTGGTGATGATGCCTTCGGTGAGAATGCTGCCGCCTGTCGTTTTGCAGATCGCCTCGATCACCGCCGATCCGCCCTTCTTCTCGGCAGCGATGATCGCTTCGCCAAGCGCCAGCGCCATCGAGATGCCGCCGAGTGCGGCATTCTTGCGCACATAGGAGGCCCGCAGCGGGTTGCGGCAGGAGGCGATGAAGCCGCCCGATTGATCCGAGGCGGCGCGCAGGATCGGCGAGATCTTCGCCGTCGCACCCTTCACCACCAGTTCGATATAGCGATTCTCGGCACGATTGCCGCCAACCGCCGTCTGGATCATCTGCTCCGGCGAACCGGCCATGCCGATCGAGCCCATGTCGCCCGTCGGATGTGCGCGGATATCGCCGACGGCGTCGACAACCTTGGTGCCGAGAATGGCTGAGGGAAGCCAGCCGTTCAGCGTCGAGGACTTGCCGTTCTGGCCGATGATCAGGCCCGACAGCTTCTCGCCGAGCTCTTCCTGCAGCAGCTGCACGGCCTTGACGTAGTCGATGCCCTGCATTTCCCAGGGCGTGGTCGAGGCGGGCGCGCCGATGGCTGCAGCCGTCGCGATCCAGTCGTCGTCTTTGAGTTCGTCGATGGAAACAAGCTCCGGCTTGCCGACGTTGACCGCGGCATAACCGAGCATCCGGCCGTGATCGGCCCAACCGCCACCGCCTGCCGCATAGACGGAGCCGCCCTTGACGGCAGCCTCGACGTCCTTCTCAACGAGTATGCGTCCCATCAGGCCTTCTCCTCATTCAAGCTCTTGTCCATGTCGCGGACCGCCTCAAACAGCACGGCAGCGCCGAGCGCGATGTCGTCATTTTCCGCCCACTCGTCGGCGCAATGGCTGCGGCCTTCCTTGCAGGGCACGAAAATCATCGCGGCGGGCGCGACCTTGGCGACCCAGGCCGTATCGTGACCGGCACCCGATGCCATCCGCCGATGCTTGGCGCCGACGGTGTCGCAGGCCTGCTCCAGAATTTTCAGCAGGCGCGGATCGCCGGGCGTCGGATAATTATCGGAAACGCGGTTCGGCGATTTGATGGTCACGCCCTGGGCGATCGCCAGCTTGATCACATGGGCATCCAGCCACTCGCAGAAGGCTTCCATGTCGCCGCGAATTTCAGCGCGCCCGTCAATCAGTAGCACGACTTTCGACGGCACCACATTGGCGGCATTCGGCTCGATCCGGAACTCGCCGACCGTTGCCGCAAAATGCCCCGGCGTCTTCGCCCGCTGGGCCGCGGCTTCGCGAATGTCGAGGACCAGCTGCGAGGCGGCGACCAGCGCATCGGCACGGCCATCCATCGGCGTCGTCCCGGCATGATCGGCGCGGCCCTCGACCGTGATTTCGATGCGGGTGATCCCGGCGATCGCTGTGACGATGCCGACATCCTTCTTCTCGTTCTCGAGGATCGGGCCCTGCTCGATATGCAGCTCAAGGAAACCCTTCAGGTCTGGCCTGCTCTGCGAGAGCAGCGTCGCGGGGTCACCGCCGACCTCGGTGATGCCGTCGGCAAGCGTGCGGCCGCCATTGGTGCGCGAGAGCCATGCTTCCGGGATCTGCCCGGTCATCCCGCGGCTGCCGATGCAGGAAACGCCGAAGATGCTCACTTCCTCGGCCAGAAAGTCGATGATCTCCAGGTCGTGATCCAGCTGAATCTTCTGATCCGCCAGCGATCGCGCCACTTCCAGCGCGGTGATCGTCCCGGCAATGCCGTCGAAGCGCCCGCCGTCAGGCACGGTATCGGAATGCGAGCCGACCATGATCGTCCCGAGGCCCGGCTTCGTTCCCGCGCGGCGGCCGATCAGGTTGCCGGCGGCGTCCATCCGCGTCTCAAGCCCGGCGGCCTTCATCCGCGCCTCGATATAGGCACGGCCCTCAAGGAAAAGCGGCGAGAAGGCGCGGCGCGTCCAGGGGTGATCCGGTTCAGTGATCTTTGCCAGCGCATCGATGTCTTCGGCGATGCGTCCGGCGTTGACGGGCAGGTTGCGGCTCATGCGGATTCTCCAGAAAGGATATGGCGGGGCAGCGGGCGGACGAACTTGCCGTTGCCCGGCTCGGAAAGCACCTTGGCGCCATCGGTTATCTTTTCGCCACGCAGATAGGCGGCCGAAACGCTCCAGGGCAGGCGGATGCCGTGATAGGGGCTCCAGCCGACGATATTGTTGCCACTCGCGGCTGCATCGTAAACGGTCTCGCGTGGCTCGAGCACGACGATATCGGCGTCTTTGCCCGGTGTCAGCGCACCCTTGATGTGGTCAAGGCGGAAATGCTTCGCAGGGTTCTCGGCCATCAGCTTGGCCGCCCAGGTTAGCGATATGCCGCGCTCCAGCGCGCCCTTCACAAAGAGCGGTACCATCACTTCCAGGCCGGGAACGCCGGAAGAGTTCGCGAGCATATCCGGATTGGTCTTCCTGTTTTCCGACCAGCTGACGTGATCGGTCGAAACCAGCCAGACTTTGCCCTCGGCGACCTTGCGCCACAGCGTCTCGACTTCGGCGCGCGGGCGGATCGGCGGGTTGATCTTCGCCTTGCCGCCGAGCCGCTTCACGTCATTTTCCTCGTCCAGCGTCAGGTAATGAATGCAGCACTCGACCGTCGCCTCGAAGCCGTCGCGGCGGTAGGCGCGGGCAATGTCGTAACCCCGGCCGAGCGAGCAATGCACGACATGCGACGGGCAGCCGGTGTTGGCGCCGGTCTCGAAGATCGTGTGCATCGCCAGCAGCTCGGTGATCGGCGGACGGGAGAGGCCATGGGCACGCCAGTCGGTGATGCCGCTCGCCTTGACCTTTTCCATATAGGTGCGGACGGCCTCGTCATCCTCGTTATGGACGCCGGCCGTCAGGCCGGTCGGGGCGATGGCCGCGAAGCATTCGTCGAGCAGGGCAGGGGGAATGCGCGGGAAGCGCTTGGCATCCGTGCCGAAGGTGGAGAACTTGAAGGCCGCAACACCGGCATCCACCATCTCGCGGATGCGCTTCGCGCCTTCCTCGGGATCGACGGTACCATAGAGCGCGAAATCCACGCGCGCCTGCGGGCTTGCATGGTCCACCTTCTTCTTCACCGCTTCGGCTGAGCAGATCAGGTTGCCCTCGTCATAGGGCATGTCGACGATCGTGGTGACGCCGCCTGCGGCAGCCGAGCGGGTCGACCAGATGAAGTCTTCCTGATCCTTTTGAGACAGCGAATGCGTCTGCGCATCGATCGCGCCGGGCAGGATCAGAGCCTTGCCGAGCAGATGCCTTTCCCGGGCGGCAGGCGGGATGCCTTGGCCGACTTCGGCTATCTTGCCGTCGCGGACGGCGACATAGCCCTGCTCCAGAATGCGTTCCGGCAGAACGACCGTACCCTGTAGAACGAGATCGAAATCAGCCATGCCGCTTTCCTCTATGCTTGAATTTCAGAGAACCATCGGCTCGGTGGCGAGCCGTTCTTCGATGCGCTCCAGCGAGCCGAGCGCGAAGAAATCGTCGAAGGAGGCGATCGGCATTTCGGCTATCAGCTTCGAAACAAAGGCGTCGGAGCCCAGATCCTCTTCGATCGCTTCGACCTCCGCCGAAAGCGGCCGGTCCACCGTATAGAATTCGGCATGGCTGCGAACGACGTCATAGATCATCCCCGCGACACCCTTCGGCTTGTCGCCAAGGATATCGGCCGCCTGCGCCGACAACAGGGCTTCCAATGCCGCGAGGCGGCGGAGCGCGCGCGTCTGGCGCTCGAAACGCTCGATGACCAGCGGCAGGAAAGCGGCTTCGTCTTCCAGACCGGCGGCGACCACGAGAGATTGCGCCGAGACAGGATTGGACATCGACAGCACGCGGGAGAAGATTTCGCCCGCGAGCTTGATGATCGGCCCGAAGCCCGTGGCGATCTTGCCGGGAGGAACGAGATTGACAGGAAGATCGCGGCGCTGTCCGTTGCCGAGGATGACGCAACGGTTGAAGGCGTTGCGCGCCGCATGCGCCATGCAGAGGGCTGCGGATTCGAGCAGGATCGTCACGTCCAGCGGCAGCGAACCGCCCGAGGTCATTACCCGGCCCTCGACAACAACAGGATTGTCGTCGGAGCGGCCCGTTGCAGCCAGAATTTTATGCCCGGTGGAGAGAAGGTTCTCGATCACCGCGCCGAAGACCTGTGCGATCATGCGCAGGCTGAGCGGGTCCTGAACATGCGTTGCGACCGGCCAGTCCCAAGGGTCCGAGGCGTTGCAAAGCCATGATCCGATTAGCGCCTCGCGGGCCGTGCCCACGTGGCGGACGGCCTTCCAGGGGTCGCGTGAGGCGCCAAGCGCACCGGCGGCCATCATGCCCGTCGCCAGCAGAACGCGGATCGAAGCGGCGGCATTGCGGGTTGCCTCGCCGGCAGCGGCAAAGCTGACCGCATTGACGCTGAGCGAGGCCAGGCTGTCGCGCGGTGCCATCCTGACAGGCTCCAGCCCCGCCGCCTGGAAGGCTTCCGCCGCCTGCATGCGCTTGCCGCGATAGACGGCCTCGCCAACGCCCGTGAGCACAGCGCCGATCTGGCCCATCAGGCCGATATCGGCGCAGCCGATCGATCCTGTCCGGCGCACCAGTGGAATCAGATCGGCGTCGAGAAGCCGCATATAGGCTTCGATCAGTTCCGCCGTGCAGCCAACTTGGCCCGTCAGCGCCGTATTGATGCGGATCGCCATCGCATTGCGCACGACGGCGCAGGAAAAGGGAGTGCCGGTGCCGAAATGGTGAGCGCGCACCAGCCCAAGATTGAAGGCTTCGAGCTCGTCATTCGACCACTCGACATCCTTCATCGCGCCGACGCCCGTCGTCGAGCCATAGACCGGCACGCCGGAATTGATGGCCTCTTCGACGATCAAGCGGGCGTGCTGGATCCGTGCCATGCCTGCTGCCGAAGCAGAAAGCGCCACTTTGCCCGATCCGATCCTCACCATCTCCGCAAAGCCGAGAGGTTGGCCGGACAATTCTATGCCGGGGCGTTCATGCTTCATCTGCTGGTCTCCTTGAAGGCGAGACTAAGCGAGTGCGTCACACCATGGGATATCCCAAATGCCGAACACAGCATGCCTTTGCTTTGCCTGAAGTCAGCTCAACGTCCAGGCAATATAGAGAAGCGTCAAGGCAATTATCCAGAGAGCAATGCGGGCCGACCGGTTGTGCCGTGCCTCGGATTTGCCGATCGCCTCGGTTGTCTGCTCGTCGAAGCGCAATCCATGCTCGCTCATATGCAGCAGCTGGTGATGGAATTTTTCCGTCTGCGCGGCGATCTCGGGCACGGCCTCGGCAAGCTTCACCGCCGCCTTCAACCCGTCCTTCAGATCGGTAACGATGCGCTTCGGGCCGAGATTGTTGCGGATCCATTCGCCGACGACGGGCTCGGACGCCTTCCACATGTTGAAGCGCGGATTGAGCATGCGCGACACGCCTTCGACCACGACCATGGTCTTTTGCAGCATCACCAGCTCGGGCCGCGTCTGCATGTCGAAGAGCTCGGTAACTTCGAAAAGCAGCGTCAGAAGCTTGCCCATCGAAATTGTCTCTGCCGGCTGGCCGTGGATCGGTTCGCCGATCGCGCGGATCGCCTGCGCAAAGCTCTCGACATTGTGGTGGCCGGGAACGTAACCGGCCTCGAAATGCACTTCGGCGACACGGATATAGTCGCGGGTGATAAAGCCGTAGAGGATCTCGGCCAGGAAGCGCCGTTCCTTCTTTCCGAGCCGTCCGACGATCCCCATATCGACGGCGACGATCATGCCCTGTGCATCGACGAAGAGATTGCCCGGATGCATGTCGGCATGGAAAAAGCCGTCGCGCAGCGTATGGCGCAGGAAGGACTGGATCAGCGTATCGGCAAGCGCGTTCAGATCATGTCCGGCGGCCAGCAGCCCCTCGACATCGGACATCTTCACGCCGTCGATCCACTCCATGGTGATGACGTCGCGGCCGGTGCGCTCCCAGTCGACCTTGGGAACGCGGAAGCCCGGATCCTTTTCGGTGTTTTCCGCAATCTCGGAAAGGGCCGCGGCCTCGAGGCGCAGATCCATCTCCACCTTGGTGGTCTGCTCTAGCGTCTTGGTGACTTCCACAGGCTGCAGACGCCGGCTGGAGGGCATGAAGCGCTCCTGCAGGCGGGCGACGAGATACATCGCCTCGATGTCGTGGCCGAAACGCTGGCGCACGCCGGGCCGGACGACCTTGACGGCCACCTTCTTGCGGCCGTCGGTACCATCGACTTCCGCCGGATGAACCTGGGCGATCGATGCCGCAGCAATCGGATCACCGAAGCTTGCGTAGAGTTCTTCGATCGGACGCCCGAGAGAGCCTTCGATATTGGCCTTTGCCGCCGCAATCGGGAAAAAGGTCATCCGATCCTGCAGCTGCGACAGATCATTGGCAAAATCGACGCCGACGACATCGGGCCGAGTTGCCAGAAACTGTCCGATCTTCACATAGGACGGGCCGAGCCGCTCGACCGCCTGCGCCAGACGGTCGCTGCGCTTCTGGCGCTTTGCCTTGCTGCGCTCGAAGATCGTCACGGAGGATTTGGCGAGCGCCACCACGGGCGGGAGCCCTTCGGACGGCAGGGCCGATACGACACCCTCGCGCACCAGCACCCAGCCGACGCGCCAAAGCCGGAAATATGCGCCGAAAGCACTCATCTATTCTATAATTTCCAGCCCGAATGCAGGGCTGCGATACCGCCCGTATAGTTGGTGTAGCTGACGCGCGAAAAGCCAGCGCCCCGGATCATCGCGGCAAAGTTCTCCTGGTTGGGGAACTTGCGGATCGATTCCACCAGATACTGATAGGGCTCGGCATCGCCGGTGATCGCCTTGCCGAATTTGGGGATCGCATTGAACGACCAAGCGTCATAGACCTTGTCCAGCAGCGGTAGATCGACTTCGGAGAATTCGAGAACGAGCAGACGTCCGCCACGCTTCAGCACGCGATAGGCTTCCGACAGCGCCACGTCGATGCGCGGAACGTTGCGGATGCCGAAGGCGATCGTATAGGCATCGAAGCTGTTGGCCTCGAAGGGCAGGTCTTCGGCATTGGCCTCGACGAAAGTCAGATTATCCGAGAGCTTCTTCTTCTCGGCCCGCTCGGCGCCAACGCCGAGCATCGAGCCGTTGATGTCGAGCACGGTCGCATGCGCCAGCCGGTTCGAGGCTTCGATGATGCGGAAGGCGATGTCGCCGGTGCCGCCGGCAACGTCGAGCACCTTGTAACCCGGCTCCTTGCGCGGGTTCAGCGATGCGATCATCGCGTCCTTCCAGACGCGGTGCATGCCGGCAGACATGACGTCGTTCATGATGTCGTAGCGCTTGGCGACCTTGTGGAAGACCTCGTTGACGAGGCCCTGCTTCTCGCCGTTCGACACTTCACGGAAACCGTAGGACGTTTCCATGCCGCCATCGGCGGCAGTGCGGCTATCTGACATCGGAAAACTCCGTTACTCGAAATCGGTGCGGCGACCATAGCGAAACGATGCTTTGGACGCTATCTGTAGGCGCGGATCGCAAGCCGCGGCCTTCTGGCGCTATAGCGCACATCGCCAGCGGTTGAAATACGTTTAGCTACAGATGGGTAACGATGCCGGAATTGCCAGAAGTCGAAACCGTCAGGCGCGGCCTGACCCCCGCGATGGAGGGTGCGCGCATCGAGCGGCTGGAGCTTCGCCGCGGCAATCTGCGCTTCCCGTTTCCGGAGAAATTCGAGGCTGATGTCACGGGCCGCACGATCATCGGGCTCGGGCGCCGCGCCAAATATCTGCTGATCGATCTCGATAGCGGCAAGACCATCATTTCGCATCTCGGCATGTCTGGCTCCTTCCGGATCGAGGAGGGCGCGCAGCAAACCGTGCCCGGCGACTTCCATCACGAGCGCTCGAAAGACGAGAAGCACGACCACGCCATCTTCCATCTGGAGAGCAGCAAGGGACCAAGGCGCGTCATCTATAATGATCCGCGCCGTTTCGGCTTCATGGATATTGCCGAGCGTTCGGAACTGCAGGCCAATCCGTTCCTTTTTGGCCTTGGACCCGAGCCGACAGGCAACGAACTCAGCGCCGCCTATCTCGCCGAACGTTTCGCAGGCAAGGCGCAGCCGCTGAAGAGCGCATTGCTCGATCAGAAGAACATCGCGGGTCTCGGCAATATCTATGTATGCGAAGCGCTATGGCGCTCGCATATCCTGCCGACACAAGCCGCCAAGACCCTCGTCACCAAGAGCGGGAAACCGAAAGAATCGCTGGAGCTGCTCGTCTCGTCGATCCGCGATGTGATCGCCGATGCGATCAAGGCCGGCGGCTCGTCGCTGCGCGACCATATCCAGACGGATGGCTCGTTGGGATATTTCCAGCATTCCTTCTCTGTCTATGACCGCGAAGGCGATCCTTGCCGCACGCCCGGCTGCGGCGGTACGGTCTCACGCATCGTCCAGGCGGGCCGCTCCACCTTCTATTGCCCCGTCTGCCAGAAATAGGGAGAAACGCATGGCCTACGAAACCCTGATCGTCGAAACCCGCGGCAATGTCGGCCTGATCACGCTGAACCGGCCGCAGGCCCTCAATGCGCTGAATTCTAGGGTGCTGAGCGAGCTGAAGCAGGCCTATGCGGATTTTCATGCCGACGACGCCGTTGGCGCCATCGTCCTGACTGGCTCAGAACGGGCTTTCGCGGCAGGCGCTGACATCAAGGAAATGCAGCCGCTCGAATTCGCCGATATATATAAGGCCGAATTCATCGGCGGCTGGGACGAGATTGCCAAGGCACGCAAGCCTGTGATCGCCGCCGTCAGCGGCTTCGCACTCGGCGGCGGCTGCGAACTGGCAATGATGTGCGATTTCATCATCGCCTCCGAGACGGCCAAGTTCGGCCAGCCGGAAATCACCCTCGGCGTCATTCCCGGCATGGGCGGCTCGCAGCGGCTTACAAGAGCGGTCGGCAAGTCGAAGGCGATGGATATGGTGCTCACCGGCCGGATGATGGATGCGGCCGAGGCTGAGCGCGCGGGACTCGTTTCGCGTGTGGTGGCGCCGGAGCGCCTGCCCGACGAGGCGCTGGAGGCAGCCGCCAAGATCGCCTCCCTGTCGCGTCCCTCGGTGCTGATGGCCAAGGAGGCCGTCAGCCGCGCCTTTGAGGTGACGCTGGAGGAGGGGCTCCGTTTCGAGCGCCGTCTCTTCCACAGCCTGTTTGCCACCGCCGATCAGAAAGAGGGGATGACGGCGTTCATCGAAAAGCGTAAACCAGACTTCAAGCACCGCTGATGGGCATTCAGTGGAGAAAGGCTGCGTTTCCGTGAAAATCCGCGTTGACGCCGCCCGGCTTTAGAGTTATATGCCCGCCCACGGTTCGGGAAGCCGCTCTGGTTTTCCGATTATGCTCCCGCATTGCTGAATATAGTGGCCGCAGGGCCCGCGGTGATGGCGGAGTTTTGTTCGAATTCTTTTGAGAGGCATCCATGGCCAATACAGCTTCGGCGAAAAAAGCGACCCGCAAGATCGCCCGCCGCACCGACGTCAACAAGGCTCGTCGCTCGCGCGTTCGCACGTTCGTCCGCCAGGTCGAAGAGGCACTCGCATCCGGCGACGCTTCCAAGGCTAAGGAAGCCTTCCTCGCAGCGCAGCCGGAACTGGCACGCGCCGCAAGCAAGGGCGTGCTTCACGCCAACACGGCATCCCGCAAGATCTCGCGTCTCGCTGCCCGTCTGAAGACGCTCTCGGCGTCCGCAAGCGCATAACATTTCGTTAACGAACTGCTCGTTATGATTAGCCCGGTAATTTTACCGGGCTTTTTCGATTCCGCGATCTGGCCTTTGTATGGCGAATTTAGCGACGATTTCGTGTCGAGCGGATGACACTAAAAATCGTTTAATATCAAATAGTTGCGCTAGGTTCTTTCAACGCCGCGCGACTCTCCCCCCTCCGGAAGGGGGGCGAAATGAGTCAAGCGGATTTTTATTTTTTTTCTTTCATAGCGTGTCGAAAATACCCACTTTGGGAATCTCATTGATTCTTCTGCGATTCTTTTTTGACACCGGCGTGACGCCCTAAACCGGTGCCCGGAGTCAATGGCCCCTCCTTAATTTTGCGTAAAATTCATCGTTGATATCCGCAACCGATCCTGCCTAAATGACTTCCAGCAAAGGGCGCGGACATCACCTGAAAAGGTTCAGTCTTAACTGCCATACCGGCAGGGCGATGAGTTTGTATCTTTTGTCGCGGAGCAGTCTATCTCTCCGTTTTTTCAAGCACTTGAGCATATTTGCACCGCGGCCGTGGCTGGTCTCGGAACGGGTAGCTTTTGTGCGCTCGACGGCTGCACGTTTAAGGTGAAGCCGAAGGGGATGGGGAAACTACATTTGTGTTCCGGTTGGTTAGCGGGCGAACGAGGGCCGCCAGCCAGTACGGTTAGGAGACAACATGACGGAGGCCCCATGATGGCGGTTTCCGCCACGGGTTTCTGCGCCGCTCTCTTTTGGAGCTGGGACATCTGTATTGAGTGAACCGGCAAGCCTGCGGCTCATGAGGGGACGCCAGCCTGTCTAACGGGGAAAATTGATCGGGCGGCCGTTTTTACGATGACCGCCCGGTGAAATGAAATTGGAAGGCGGCATGATGCAGATGAATTCTATGGCAGCGGGTGCACTTGAGAACGGGGACAAGGCATCGGCATTTGGCTCTACTTCGCTTGAGGCGGCAGGAGAAAAGGGAGACATGAAACATGGCGTACTTTTTGAGCGCGTTAGCGCCCGTCTGAAGGCACAGGTCGGCCCGGACGTTTATGCAAGCTGGTTCCAGCGTCTGAAGCTTCATTCGGTTTCCAAGAGCGTCGTACGGCTTACCGTTCCGACGACCTTCCTGAAGTCCTGGATCAACAACCGCTATCTGGATCTGATCACCAGCCTGTTCCAGCAGGAAGATGCGGAAATCCTGAAAGTCGAAATTCTCGTGCGCACCGCAACGCGCGCTGGCGTCAAGCCTGCCGATGAAGTCGCTACCCAAGAGCCGTCCTCGCAGGTCACGCCGATCCGCCGTCCGGCATCGGCCCAGCCGGCCGGTCACGCCGTCCAGCAGGCCGTTTCCGCTGCAGCAGCGGCACGTCCGGCAACCTTCGGCCAGCCGCTGTTTGGCTCGCCGCTGGATTCCCGCTTCACCTTCGACACCTTCGTTGAAGGCAGCTCCAACCGCGTTGCATTGGCAGCCGCCAAGACCATCGCCGAAGCAGGCCAGGGCGCCGTGCGCTTCAATCCGCTCTTCGTTCATTCGACGGTCGGTCTCGGCAAGACGCATCTGCTGCAGGCGATTGCCAATGCCGCTGTCCAGAACCCCCGCGCCCTGCGCGTGGTCTATCTGACGGCCGAATATTTCATGTGGCGTTTCGCAACGGCGATCCGCGACAATGATGCGCTGACGCTGAAGGACTCGCTGCGCAACATCGACCTCCTGATCATCGACGACATGCAGTTCCTGCAGGGCAAGATGATCCAGCACGAGTTCTGCCACCTGCTCAACATGCTGCTCGACAGCGCCAAGCAGGTCGTGGTCGCTGCCGACCGCGCTCCGTGGGAGCTGGAATCGCTCGATCCGCGCGTCCGTTCGCGTCTGCAGGGCGGTGTGGCGATCGAGCTCGACGGCCCGGACTACGAGATGCGTCTCGAAATCCTCAAGCGCCGTCTGGCCGTGGCCCGCGTCGAAGATCCGTCATTGGAAATTCCGGCCGAGCTGATGTCGCATGTTGCCCGCAGCGTCACCGCCAGCGGCCGCGAGCTGGAAGGCGCCTTCAACCAGCTGATCTTCCGCCGCTCCTTCGAGCCGAACCTGTCGATCGAGCGCGTCGATGAGCTTCTCGCGCATCTGGTCGGCTCCGGCGAACCGCGCCGTGTTCGCATCGAGGACATCCAGCGCATCGTCGCGCGCCATTACAATGTCTCGCGCCAGGAACTGGTCTCGAACCGCCGCACGCGTGTCATCGTCAAGCCGCGCCAGATCGCCATGTATCTGTCCAAGACGCTGACGCCGCGCTCCTTCCCGGAGATCGGCCGCCGCTTCGGTGGACGTGACCACACGACCGTGCTTCACGCGGTTCGCAAGATCGAGGAACTGATCTCCGAAGACACCAAGCTGTCGCACGAGATCGAGCTGCTGAAGCGCCTGATCAACGAATAGTGCGCCTTTGAGCGCTGGAAATCTACGGCCGGGAGCAATCCCGGCCTTTTCTTTTTACGGGTCTTTTATCCTGTACATCTCCGGCAAAGACGGCTCAAAGTGAAGCGGTCGCTGCTTGGGAGGGAACAGGATGAGCTTCAGGAAAATCGCCGTTGTCGGTCTCGGCAAAGTCGGACGTCTCGCCGCAACGCTTCTGCATGAAGGCGGTTTCGAGGTCACCGGCGTCGATGCCCAGCTTCCGCTGTCGGATGTGCCCTTCACCTGCCGGACCGGTGACATCTCGAACGCCGCTGTCGCGGCCGAACTCCTCTCCGGCGTCGAGGCCGTCCTGTCCTGCCTGCCCTATCACCTGAACATCGCGCTTGCTCGCGCTGCGCATGCCGCCGGCGTCCACTATTTCGATCTCACCGAAGACGTGCCGACGACGAATTTCATCATCGAGCTTTCGAAGACCGCGCGCGGCCTCATGGCACCGCAATGCGGCCTGGCGCCGGGCTTCGTCGGCATTGTCGGTGCGAGCCTCGCGGATGGCTTCGACCGATGCCGTTCGATCCGCATGCGCGTCGGCGCCTTGCCGCAGCATCCGACCGGGCTTCTGGGCTATGCCTTCAACTGGTCGCCCGAAGGCGTGGTCAACGAATATCTGAACGATTGCGAGGTTATCGAGGGCGGTGTGCGCAAGCTCGTTTCGCCGATGGAGTGGCACGAGACGATCTATGTCGAAGGCGTCAAGCTTGAGGCCTTCACCACCTCCGGCGGGCTCGGAACCATGTGCGATACGCTGCTCGGCAAGGTCGAGAACCTCGACTACAAGACCATGCGCTATCCCGGCCACATGGAGCTGATGAATTTCTTCTTCCACGAACTATTGATGCGCGACCAGCGCAAGCTTGCCGGCCAGATCCTGACCGACGCCAAGCCGCCCGTCGATGACGACGTCGTCTACGTCCATGTCGCCGCCGAAGGCACCGAGCGAGGCAGCCTGCGCCGCAAGGAATTCGTCCGCGCCTATTATCCGATCGAGGTTGCCGGAGAGAGGCGGACGGCAATCGCCTGGACCACATCAGCCTCGGTCGTCGCCGTCATCGAGATGGTGCGCGACGGACTGTTGCCATCGACCGGTTTCCTGCACCAGGAACATATCCCGCTCGACACCTTCCTGCAGACCCCGACCGGTAGCCTGTTCAAGGCCAGAAGCGCCAGCAGGCATTAGGCGCAGGCGGAGATCGTATTTGAGCTACTGGTTGCGTCTTTCAGGCAGCGCACAGAGCTTGCCGCAGCTCGGTATGCCGGGCAGCATATAGCGAAGGCAGCAGACCTTTCGGCGCGCCACGCATTCGCCGTTCTCCTCCACGTGCCGGATACAGCCGGAGAGCGGATTGACGCCGCCATCGGGCAGGCAGCCGCGCACGAAAACCGGCAGGTCGACCTGGGCAAGGTCGGGGTCGTCCTTGTCTGCGGTCAGCCGCAGCGCATAGTCGATATAGACGGCCGCATTGTTCCAGCAGAGCTTGGCGGAAATGCCGTGCTTCACCAACTGGCCTACGGCCTTGAAGAGATGGGTTTCAAGAAGCGGATCGATAGCCTCGAAAGAGCCGCGGGCAGCGCCATCATCCCAACCGCTATGCGGCACGCCGAAGGCGCGCGGCAATCCGTCCTCGTTGAGTGCAATGGTCATCTCATCGAAAGCAACCGGCAGCCGCCGGCCTCCGGCGCGCCTCGCAATCAGATAGGCGATCGTCAGACCGGCAAAGTAGTAGAGCGTCCACATCGACACGGCAGCACGGCGGTCGGTTCCGCCCGAGATGGCGGCGTAGCGGTCGATTGCTTGTTCCAACGCTCCGCCGGTGAAGAAGCTGTTGAGAGACATCGCGCCTTCCAGGTTCGCCGACAGCATGAGCTTTTCGGCACACCACGCATGCTCGCCGGTAAACAGTGACGCAAGCCGTTCTGACGGGCGGTAGGTGCCTCTCAGGGCCTCTGTTGCTGCAATCACCGCCATGCGCTGACCACGCGGCAGGAGCGCGCCTCAGCGCGCCATACAGATGGAATGGCAGAACAACGGATCTTCATGGCACCGTTCGGCTTCAATGCAGGCAGTCATTGGTTGATAGCTGCACTATCAGCGAAAAGGAAGATAAAGGTGACTAAATAATTCACCTTTGATTTATGGACGTGCCTAACTCTGCGCCTCCGAGAGTAGCCAACGGCGGAACGCGGCCACGGCCGGGCGCTCCAAGGCGGCACCCGGATAGACGAGGTGGAAGGCAAGGCGGCTGGCGACGCCGATCGGGAAGGGTGCGATGACGGCGCCTTCCTTGAGCTCTGTGTCGACGAAGGAGCGTCGCATCAGCGCGAAGCCAAGACCGGCCTTCATCGCCTCATAGGCGCCATTGCCATGCATGAAGATCGGCCCGCGGGACGCGTCGACGCCGGCCGCGCCTGCGGCCTCCAGCCAGAGCTGCCAGTCATGGCGGTAGACGTCGTGGATCAGCGTGAAGGGCGCCAGCGCCGCGGGGGCGGGGCGATCACCGAGCTCTCCGGCAAGCTTCGGGATGCAGACCGGCACGAGCTCGTCATCGACAAGCCGTTCGCTGACCAGCCCCTCATAGCCACCGAGCCCATGACGGATCGCCAGATCGATCCCGTCGCGCTGGAAATCGAGGACGCGGTGTGAGGCGCTGATCCGCACATCGATCTCCGGGTGCAGTGTTTCGAAACGGCCAAGCCGGGGCACCAGCCAGTAGGTGGCAAAACCGGCGGTACAGGTGACGTTGAGGATTGCGCCGCGCGCCCGGGCGGTGATCGCCGCCGTCGCTTCGCGCACCAGCCGGAATGCCGCCCTCAGCGTGGTGAAGTAGTCGGCGCCCTCGACGGTCAGCGCCAGAGCGCGCGGCTTGCGGTCGAATAGCTGCACGCCAAGGGCGGCTTCCAGATCGCGGATCTGCAGACTGACGGCGCCGGGCGTCACGTTCAGCTCCCGGGCTGCCAGCGTCATGCTGAGGTGGCGGGCTGCGGCTTCGAAGGCCCGCAAGGCCGATAGCGAGGGTAGATAGTCGCTCATGATTTAGCTCAGCTAAAGTGTAAGGCGAAAAAGACTCGTTTGCGGCGATCCGTTTATCGAAATAATATCAGCATCAAATAGATCTGCAATGCACATTGCCTGCCGATCTCGGACGAGAATAAATCGAATGTAGCTGCATGCTACGTCTGCAGGAATCGGGTGGCCGCTACCGCCTCGCCGCTCTATGACGCTTGCATGCGATGGAGGATGACGATGCAGAAGCAGATGGGCTTGGCCGAATGGGGCATGATGCTGGTTCTCTCCCTGCTCTGGGGCGGCTCGTTCCTGTTCAACGGCATCCTGGTCAAGGCGTTGCCGCCTTTCACCATCGTCACCGGCCGCGTGCTGCTGGCCGCCATCGCGCTTAATCTGATTGTGCGGATGATGGGCCATGCCATGCCGCGCGACGGCAAGAGCTGGATCGCCTTCTTCGGTATGGGCGTGTTGAACAACATGATCCCCTTCTGCCTGATCGTCTGGGGCCAGACGCATATCGCCAGCGGGCTCGCCTCGATCCTCAATGCCACGACGCCGCTCTTCGCCGTCGTCGTTGCCCATTTCCTGACGGCGGACGAGAAGATGACGGCCAACCGGCTGATCGGTGTCGTCGTCGGCTTTGCCGGTGTCGCCTATATGATCGGCTTCGATGCACTGCATGATCTCGGCTCGAACGTGCTGGCGCAGCTCGCCGTCCTCGGTGCGGCGATTTCCTATTCCTTCGCCGGGATCTGGGGACGCCGCTTCCGCGCCATGGGCATGCCGCCGCTGTTGCCGGCTGCCGGCCAGGTCACGGCCTCCACCGTGCTGATGATCCCGATTGCCCTGATCGCCGACCGTCCGTGGACGCTGGCAATGCCTGGTGTGGAAACCTGGGTGGCGCTGTTCGGCCTCGCCATCCTCTCGACGGCGATCGCCTACATTCTGTTCTTCCGGATCCTGGCGACGGCCGGTGCGACCAATCTGATGCTTGTCACCTTCCTGATCCCGGTCAGCGCCATCCTGCTCGGCGCGCTGATACTGGGAGAACAGCTGCAGACAAAGCATCTGATCGGCATGGCGATGATTGCCATCGGTCTCGCGGCGATCGACGGCCGGTTGCTGGCGCTCGGCCGCAAGCGCGCGGCCTGATGATTAGCAGGCGAGATCGGCGACGACGGAATCGAGGATCAGCATCCCCGACGGCGTGCAGCGAAGCCGCGAATTGCCGAGCCGCTCGATGAAGCCGTGTTCCAGCAGGAACTCCTCGCGCGCCGGATCCGGATCGCGTCCCGAGAGTTGCTGCCAGCGGGCGAGATCGACGCCTTCCTTCAGCCGCAGGCCCATCAGCAGCAATTCATCCGATTGCTCTTCGTAGCCGAGCCGTTCCTCTTCAAGAACGCCGTGTCCGTCACGCTCGACCATCTCCAGCCAGGATTCCGGCTTGCGCTCGGTTGCCGTGGCGAGCTTCTCCGAGCCGCGGGTCAGGCGGCCATGGGCGCCTGGGCCGATACCCGCGTAGTCGCCATAGCGCCAATAGGTCAGGTTATGGCGGCTCTCGGCGCCGGGGCGGGCGTGATTGGACACCTCGTAAGCAGGCATGCCTTCGCGCTCGGTAATCTCCTGCGTTGCCTCGTAGAGCACGGCCGATTGCTCGCCGTCAGGCACGATGAGCTTGCCGGCCTTGTGCAGGCCGTAGAAAGGCGTGCCTTCCTCGATCGTCAGCTGATAGAGCGACAGGTGATCGACGGCATAGGAGATGGCCTCCTTGAGCTCGCGTTCCCATTCGTTCACCGTCTGGTTGGGCCGGGCGTAGATGAGGTCGAACGACATGCGCGGGAAGATATCGCGCGCCAGCTTGATCGCCTTCAGCGCGTCCTCGACATTGTGCAGGCGGCCAAGGAATTTCAGGTCGCGATCGTTCAGCGCCTGAACGCCGAGCGAGACGCGATTGACGCCGGCAACGCGATAGCCGCGGAACCGCTCTGCCTCGACGCTCGAAGGATTGGCCTCGATGGTGATCTCGATGCCCGAAGGCACGTGCCATTCCCGGGCAATGCCGTTCAGCACCGCGTCCACCGTCTCCGGCTTCATCAGCGAGGGTGTGCCGCCGCCGAGGAAGATGCTGGTCACCGTCTTCGGTCCGCTCAACTGGCGGATCGCGGCCATCTCCTTCAGGAAGGCGGCAACATAGCGCTCCTGATCGACGGGCTGGTGGCGCACATGGCTGTTGAAATCGCAATAGGGGCATTTCGCGGCGCAGAAGGGCCAGTGCACGTAGACGCCGAAACCGGGCTCCCCGGTATCCGGCAGAAGCTTGGCATCACGCAGCGAAGTCAGGTTGTTCAGATCGTCCACGAGCCGACCTTACGCTTCCAGGCAGGTTTCGACAAAGATTTTGAAGGCGCGCGCACGATGCGACAGCGCCTGCTCATCCCCAGGCTTCCAGCCATGCTTTTGTTCGGCGCTCATCTCGCCGAAGGTGGTGTCATAGCCCTGCGGCTGGAACACCGGATCGTAGCCGAAACCCTGCGTGCCGCGCGGCGGCCAGACGACGGTGCCTTCGACCTCGCCGCGGAAAAGCTCTGTATGTCCGTCCGGCCATGCAAGGCAGAGAACGCTGACGAAGCGGGCTGTGCGCTGCTCGGGCTTTGCCGCACCGGCTGTCTCGAGCGCCGTCTCGACCTTCTGCATCGCCATCGCGAAATCGCGGGTGCCATCGGCGGTCTCGGCCCAATTGGCCGTATAGACGCCGGGATCGCCGCCGAGCGCATCGATAACCAGACCGGAATCATCAGACAGCGCCGGCATGTTGGCAGCGTTGGCCGAGGCGAGTGCCTTGATTTTCGCGTTCTCTTCGAAGGTCGTGCCGGTCTCGTCAGGCTCGACGAAATTGAGCTCGGCCGCTGATTTGGCTGTGAAGCCCAGCGGGCCGATCAGGTCCTGGATTTCGCGGATCTTGCCGGCATTGTGGCTGGCGACGATGATGGTCTTGGTGTCGAGCTTGCGCATTCTGTTTCCTATTCGATACCCCAGATACGGGCTTCGGCGCATTCCAGGCTGTTGCCTTCCGGATCGCGAAAGTAGATCGAGCGGCCGCCATTCGGCCAGTGAACTTCGGATTCGATGGCGATGCCGGCCTCCGTCAGCCTGGCGGCCATCGCATCGATATTTCCGGCCGAAACGCGGAAGCAGGCGTGGCCCGCTCCCTTGGTGCCATGCGGCGGAACCTGAAGCGCGCCCGGCGCCGGTGGCTTCACCGTCTCGTCCGGGTTGAAGATCAGCAACACCCCAGGACCGCACCGAAAGAAGACATGCCGGTTAGCAGCCCGCGTGATCTTGGAAAGACCGAGAACGCCTTCATAGAAGGCTTCGGCTCTGTCCAGCTCCTTCGCGTAAAGCGCCGTTTCCAGCATGCCCTCCAGCATGTCGTTCACCCGGCGATGGCCTGCTTCTGCAGTTCCACAAGTTCGGCGATGCCGTTCTTTGCGAGGCCCATCAGCGATGCGAATTCGGCTTCGCTGAACGGCGTGCCCTCGGCCGTGCCCTGAATTTCGACGATACCTCCGGCACCGGTCATGACGAAGTTCGCATCGGTCTCGGCTGAGGAATCCTCGATATAGTCGAGGTCGATGACCGGCTGGCTGGCGAAGATACCGCAGGAGATGGCCGCGACGTGATCCTTGAGAACACGATCGACCTTGATCATGTTGCGGCTTTCCATCCACTTCAGGCAGTCGTAAAGCGCGATCCAGCCACCGGTGATCGAGGCCGTGCGCGTGCCGCCGTCGGCCTGGATGACGTCGCAGTCGATGGTGATCTGGCGCTCGCCGAGCGCGGTGAGATCGACGACGGCGCGCAGCGAGCGGCCGATCAGGCGCTGGATTTCCTGCGTGCGGCCGCCCTGCTTGCCGGTCGCCGCTTCACGCTTCATGCGCTCGCCCGTGGCGCGCGGCAGCATACCGTATTCGGATGTGACCCAGCCCTTGCCGGTGTTGCGCAGCCACGGCGGCGTCTTTTCTTCAAGGCTTGCCGTGCACAGCACATGCGTATCGCCGAATTTCACGAGACAGGAGCCTTCGGCATGCTTGGAAAAGTTGCGCTCGAAGCTGACCTTGCGCATCTGGTCGGTTTTTCTGCCTGACGGCCGCATTCTCTGTCTCCTGATGCATGAGGCCGTTAGGCCGCGGGTGGCGGCACGGCATGATCATGCGTTGTTTCGTGATGCTGCCCCGCTTCTACGATTGGCTGCGGTCATTTGCAAATTCCCTTTTGCCACGCGGGTGAGATTGATTATATTTTGCAGATTGTCATCAGCGTGGGTGTTTCAGAATTCATGGGCTTCAGATCTACGTCGGTTTCGGATGCCGTTGCTGCGCTGGATGAACGCTCGAAGGAAATCTTCCGCCGTATCGTCGAAGGCTATCTGGAAAACGGTGAGCCGCTCGGCTCGCGCAATCTTTCCCGTATTCTTCCGATGTCCCTGTCCCCGGCCTCGGTGCGCAATGTGATGAGCGATCTGGAAGAGCTGGGGCTCATCTATTCGCCGCATATCAGCGCAGGGCGTCTGCCGACCCAGGTCGGGCTCCGGTTCTTCGTGGATGCTTTCATGCAGGTCGGCGATCTCTCGGCCGAAGAGCGCGCCAGTATCGACCGGCAGGTGCGCGCAGAAAGCCGCGACAATCCGGTGGAATCGATGATGAACGAGGCAAGCCGGATGCTGTCGGGGATCTCCCGCGGCGCCGGCCTGGTGATCACATCGAAAAACGATCCGGTGCTGAAACATGTCGAGTTCATCCGGCTGGAACCGACGAAGGCACTCGCGGTTCTCGTCGGCGAACATGATCAGGTCGAAAACCGGATCATCGAGCTTCCGGCGGGCGTGACGTCGTCGCAGCTGACTGAGGCCGCCAACTTTCTCAACGCCCACATGACCGGTCAGACGTTGCCGGAATTGCGCAAGCAGCTCGACCGGCTGAAAACGGATGTGCGCCACGAGCTCGATGCCTTGTCGCGTGACCTCGTGGAGCGCGGCATTGCCGTCTGGTCCGGCAGCCCGGATGAAGGCAAACCGGCGCAATTGATCATCCGCGGCCGTGCCAACCTGCTCCAGGGTCTCGACAGCGCCGGCGATCTCGACCGCCTGCGCATGCTGTTCGATGACCTGGAGAAGAAGGACAGCCTGATCGAGCTGCTGAACCTCGCGGAAAGCGGTCCGGGCGTCCGCATTTTCATCGGTTCCGAAAACAAGCTCTTCTCGCTATCCGGCTCTTCGCTGATCGTCGCGCCCTATCGCGACGACGACGACCGGATCGTCGGTGCCGTCGGCGTCATCGGTCCGACCCGGCTGAATTACTCCCGTATCGTGCCGATGGTCGATTATACCGCCCAGCTGATTTCCCGCCTGTCGCGCGGGTCGCTCTGAAAAAGCCGGAATTTCCGGTTCTTTGTCACGCAGACTTGATTTTTTGCGGTCAAAGCTCGATATCGGGCGCATCCCGAAAGAACCCTTTACCCGGAGACCGTCAT
This sequence comes from Rhizobium sp. 01L410, assembly GCF_056400165.1. Lineage (NCBI taxonomy): Bacteria > Pseudomonadati > Pseudomonadota > Alphaproteobacteria > Hyphomicrobiales > Rhizobiaceae > Rhizobium > Rhizobium sp. 01L410. The sequence goes on along the minus strand of NZ_JBFTST010000003.1, from coordinate 202,839 downwards.
GACTGACGAAACGACGAAAAACGGACCTGAGGCTGTTGCGGCTGACGCTGCTGCGGACGCAGCCGCAAACGTCGAGAATGAAGCGGCCGCTGAGGCATTGTCCCAGCCGGATCCGTTGGAACTCGTGAAGGCAGAAAATGCCGAGCTGCGCGACCGCTATCTGCGCCTCGCCGCAGAGATGGACAACCTGCGCCGCCGCACCGAGCGTGAAGTGAAGGACGCGAAGTCCTATTCCGTTGCCGGTTTCGCGCGTGACATGCTTGCCGTATCCGACAACCTGCGCCGCGCGCTCGATGCCATTCCGGCCGAAGCCAAGGCTGCGGGCGAGGCTGGCCTGACGACCCTGATCGAAGGTGTCGAGATGACCGAGCGCTCCATGCTCTCGACGCTCGAGCGCCATGGCGTTCGCCAGCTCGATCCTGTCGGCCAGAAGTTCGACCCGAACTTCCATCAGGCGATGTTCGAAGTGCCGAACACGGAAGTTCCGAACAACACTGTCGTCCAGGTGGTGCAGGCCGGCTTCACCATCGGCGAGCGCGTTCTGCGCCCGGCCATGGTCGGCGTGGCCAAGGGCGGCCCGAAGCCCGAGGCAGAGGCTGCCAATTCCTATCTGGATCAGAAGGACGCATGACGAAAAAAGGGCCGCAAAAGCGGCCCTTTTCTTTTGTGCTGGCAGCGCCTTCAGATGCGGGCGAAACGCTCGATCAGCAGATCGAAGAAACCATCGGCATCGACAAAGCGCATCACCTTGGCATTGCGTTTGCGGTCGGTCACATGCCACCAGTCGACGACCGTCATGCCGACGGTCAGTTCCGACTTAACCTCGATCTCGACATTGCATTCCCGGCCCTTGAAGAGCTCTGGCTTCAGGAGGTAGGCAACAACGGTCGGGTCGTGCAACGGGCCGCCGTCGGAACCGTATTTCTCGATATCGAAGCGCTCGAAGAACTCCAGCATCTCGACCATCGCCTGCGCCGGCGCGGTGCCGAGGTCGGCCATGCGCTTGACGCGGTCCTTGCGGGTCAAAAGCTGGTGCGTCACGTCGAGCGGCATCATCACCACGGGCACGCCGGAGCGGAACACGATGTCGGCCGCTTCGGGATCGACATAAATGTTGAATTCGGCGGCCGGCGTGATGTTGCCACCCTCGAAGAAGCCTCCGCCCATCATGACAAGCTCGCGGACGCGCGCAACGATGTCAGGCGCCTTCTGGAAGGCGAGGCCGATATTGGTGAGAGGGCCGAGCGTGCAGAGCGTCACGCTGCCTTCAGGCTCTCGGCGCAGCGTCTCGATGATGAAATCGACGGAATGCTGTGCCTGCAGCGGCATGGTCGGCTCGGGCAGCGTCGGGCCGTCGAGGCCGGTCTTGCCGTGGACATGTTCGGCGGTGACGAGTTTACGGGCGGTCGGCTTGTCGGCGCCGGCAAAGACCTTGATGTCGGTGCGCTGGCAGAGCTCGCAGATGATGCGCGCATTGCGGCTGGTGTAAGATAGCGGCACGTTGCCGGCGACCGTGGTGATGCCGAGAATTTCGAGCTCTTCGGGGCTGCCGAAGGCGAGCATGATCGCTGCAGCATCGTCCTGGCCCGGATCGGTATCGATGATGATCTTTCTGGGGTTTGCCATATACGTCGTCCCTCCTCAGGTGCACGTCGTTCTGGCAGGCACCATTTGTTTATGATTGCGTCGCAAATCGGCGCAGCCCTTACGGGTGACGATTTGATGCGAGCCCGCATGCGCTTTGTCAAGCAAGGACGAAGGCACCGTTTACCCTAAAATTTCCCAGTCCTGTCGCGAGGTCCGCAAAACCTTGCGCGGCTGCCCGCCAATTCCCATATTAGCAACAGCCGGATGCTAGTTTAGGTCCGGAAAGGTCGCTTGCATCAAGGACTTGAAACATGAGCCGTATCACTCCCTTCGCCAGCCCGCTGCTTCTGGGCTTCGACGCCATGGAAAAGACGCTGGAGCGTATTTCCAAGGCAAGCGATGGCTATCCCCCCTATAATATCGAGCGCATCGCCGCCGGTCATGATCAGCCCGAGCGTCTTCGAATCACGCTTGCCGTTGCCGGTTTCGGCGAGGATGAGCTCGATGTGACGACGGAAGAAAACCAGCTTTTGATCCGCGGCCGGCAGGTCGAGCAGGCCGAGCGCGAGTATCTCTACCGCGGTATTGCAGCCCGCCAGTTTCAACGTACTTTCGTGCTTGCCGATGGCATGCAAGTGCTTGGCGCAGGGCTAAAAAACGGTTTGCTTTCAGTCGATCTTATTCGGCCGGAGCCTGCCCGCATGGTCAAGAAAATTAACATTTCGGTCCCACAGTAGGACAACGGTTCGAGTTGAGCCGTTAGTCCCTTCTCTTGGAGGTACAGGAATGTTGATGAAAGAAGCGAATTCTCACCTGACCAAATCCGAACTTGCCGGTATCGGCAATGGAGAGGTCGCCTACGTCCGCAAAATGCGTAACGAAGAAGTATCGAAGTGCTTCCCCGAAGCGCCCGATATCGACCCTGGCGTCGATCTATGGGCCCTGTTCGGCGCGGACGGCACGCCGATCCTCTTGACCGACAACCGCTCCAGCACCTTTTTCAAGGCTGCTGAAGACGAACTGAAGACGGTAAGCCTGCACTAATCTGCAGGCTTATATTTTCTTGAAAGTCAGATAGGCGGAAGAGCGGCCTTCACGCCGCGCCTTGGCTTCGTAGCGGGTGCTTGGCCAGCCCTCATAGGGCGTCAGCCAGTCGGTGGCATTGCTTGCCAGCCAGTCGAAGCCGCCGTGGTCGCGGCATTTCAGCAGCGTCCAGTTCACATAAGTATCGATATCCGAAGCGAAGCAGAACAGTCCGCCGGGCTTCAGCACGCGATGGAACCGCGCGAGGTTCGTCTGCGAGACGAAGCGGCGTTTCCAATGCTTCCGCTTGGGCCAGGGATCGGGATAGAGCAGATCGATCTGGTCAAGGCAGCCATCGGGCAGCCAGTCGAGCAGCTGCGTCGCATCGTCGTTATAGACGCGGACGTTCCTGGCGCCCTTCGCCTCCACACTGGAAAGCAGCTTCTGCATAGAATTGATGAAGGGTTCGACGCCGATAAAGCCGGTCGAGGGTATTTCGGTCGCGCGGTGGATCAGATGCTCGCCGCCGCCGAAGCCGATTTCCAGGCGGAGTTTCTCCACTGGCACCGGAAAGAGGCTTTTCAGCGGCTCGGGATGAGCCGCTGAAAGATCGATGAGGAAAGCCGGGAGCAGGGTACTCAGCTTTTCCGCCTGTTGTCCGCGGAGGGCCTTTCCTTTGCGACGGCCGAAGAAGGCTTCGGTCGCGCGCTCGCGGCGTTCCATATCCGTCATGCTGCAGCCTTGACCTTGATCGCTTCCTTCAGGCCCTTCACCAGATCGGTGCGCTCCCAGGAGAACGAGCCGTCACGGCCAGCCTTGCGGCCGAAATGGCCGTAAGCGGAGGTCTTGGCATAGATCGGCTTGTTGAGGTCGAGGTGACGGCGGATACCCGTCGGCGACAGGTCCATGTTCTTGCGGATCGCCGCTTCGACCTGGTCTTCCGTTACGCCCTTGCCGGTCTGGTGCAGGTCGACATAGATCGACAGCGGCTGGGCAACGCCGATGGCGTAGGAAAGCTGGATCGTGCAGCTGTCTGCGAGACCGGCGGCAACGACGTTCTTGGCGAGGTAGCGGGCGGCGTAGGCGGCCGAACGGTCGACCTTCGTCGTGTCCTTGCCGGAGAATGCGCCGCCGCCATGCGGGGCTGCGCCGCCGTAGGTATCGACGATGATCTTGCGGCCGGTGAGGCCGGCGTCACCATCCGGACCGCCGATGACGAACTTGCCGGTGGGGTTGATGTACCACTTGCAATCGCTGGCGATCGGCAACTCGCCGAGAGCTTCGCGGATGTAGGGCTCGACGACGGCACGAACCTTCTTCGAATCCCAGCTCTCGTCGAGATGCTGGGTGGAGAGAACGATCGATGCGACTTCCGACGGCTTGCCGTTGACGTAGCGCACGGTCACCTGGCTCTTGGCATCGGGGCCGAGCTTGGCAACTTCGCCGTCGCCCTTCTTGCGGGCAGTGGCCAGCAGCTGCAGGATCTTGTGCGAATAGTAGATTGGCGCCGGCATGAGATCCGGGGTTTCCTTGCAGGCGTAACCGAACATGATGCCCTGGTCGCCGGCACCTTCGTCGCCCTGCTGATCAGCCGCGCTGTCAACGCCCTGGGCGATGTCGGCGGACTGCGAGTGCAGGAGAACGTCGATCTTTGCGGTCTTCCAGTGGAAGCCGTCCTGCTCGTAGCCGATGTCCTTGATGGCGCGGCGGGCAGCAGCCTTGAACTTCGACGGGTTGATGACGTCCTTGCCGTCCTTGTCCTTCTTCATCAGGCTCGGCGGCAGGCGAACCTCACCGGCGATGATGACGCGGTTTGTGGTTGCCAGGGTCTCGCAGGCAATGCGCACGCCCCATGGGTTTACGCCGGTTTTCGCCGCTTCGCGGTAAACCAGATCCACGATTTCGTCGGAGATACGGTCACACACCTTGTCCGGGTGACCTTCGGCAACAGACTCACTGGTGAAGAGGTAATTAGCGCGCATTCCGGGATTCCCCTCAAAGAATAAGTTCGACGAATTGGTACTCAGTTCAGGCTCGAAAAACAAGCGCAGAAGGACATAAATATATCTTTATATCTGCGGTGAAATGACAAATTTTGCCTTAAAAACGTAAAAAAGGCGGCCTTTCGACCGCCTTTTCTAATTTGCCAGCTTTGGGGATCGCTTAGTCGGCGTCCGCTTCTGCAGCTAGCGCCTTCACCAGTTCGACGACCTTCCGGCGAACCTTAGGATCGGAAATCTTGACGAATGCGCGGTTGAGCTGGAGGCCCTCCGACGACGAAAGGAAGTCGACGACGTAGTTCGAACTGGAAGCTTCCGCCAGACCGCTCATTCCGCCGCCATGCTCGCCTGGCGCGTCTTCGAAGAAAAAGGAAACAGGAACGTTCAGGATGCTCGAAATATTCTGCAGGCGGCTGGCGCCGACGCGGTTCGTGCCCTTTTCGTACTTCTGAATCTGCTGGAATGTAATGCCCAGGCTTTCGCCAAGTTTTTCCTGGCTCATGCCAAGCATAGTACGGCGAAGACGAATGCGACTGCCAACATGGATGTCGATCGGGTTCGGCTTCTTCTTGTTCTCAATCATGGTTGTGCCCTAACAAAAGATATTTCAACGAGTGAAACCGGCATCCCCTGAACCCATCCGTAACGCCACGTTGCAAGAGGCATTAACCCACTCTCAAGCATACGTTAACAACGCCGATCTGAACTACTATGCAATTTTAGGGGTTTTTGGTCAATTCTGCTTGAAAATAAAACCCATGCGAGAAATCAGCGCAATCATAAACAGCAACGTTTCAGTCAACCAAAAGTAGGCTTGATGTGGATAGCGCGCTGTGGAATCGACCTGTTCGCCATCAAGAGTTGCGTCTATGAAACCGCTCTCATTGAGCCCAAGCCCGGCAATAATCTCTCCGCGTGAATTCACCAGCGCTGAAATGCCGCTATTGGCGTCGCGAATCAGCGGTAATCCTGTCTCAACTGCGCGGATTCGCGCCTGCTGAAAGTGCTGATAAGGCCCGGGCGTAGACCCAAACCATGCATCATTAGTAATATTGAGAATGGCGTTTGCCTGATTGATCCCGGCCATTTCGCCGGGAAAGATGATTTCATAACAGATCAGCGGATATAGTGCGAGGCCACCCGGCAGGTTCAGCATTTCGCGGCTTGCGGCTGCGGTAAAGCCTCCCGGCATCTCGACGATATTCTGAATGCCGAAATTATCCAGAATGTTCTCGAACGGCACATATTCGCCGAAGGGCACCAGATGAACCTTGTCAGATGCCGCGATGATCTGGCCGCGTCCATCGATGACATAGATCGAGTTATAATAGCGCGGCGCATTCCCGGGACCGGTCTCCTCGACACGGACAGCGCCCGCAATCAGGATCTGATTGTCGTCAAGCGTATCGGCGATCCTCGTCAAGGCATCCTGGTTGTCGGTCAGGATGAAAGGGATAGAGGTTTCCGGCCAGACGATGATATCGGGCTTCTTGGCGCCATTCTTCGGGGCTTCAGCGGAGAGCTTCAGATGCTGTTCGAAAATCGCCGAGCGATCGGCATCGCTGTCGAGCTTGGCCGCCTGGTCGATCATCGGTTGCACCAGGCGGACGACAGGCAGCGTGGCCCCAGACGCCGGCGTTGGCCTCGGTAGATAGTAGAGGATGTAGCCGCCGTAACCGATATGCGCGGCAAACAGCAGGGCAGCGGCAAAGACACCCGTCCTGGCGCCCTGGCGGGTGCCAAGCAGCGCCGGTGCTGCAAAGACGAAGACGGAAAGCGCCGTGACGCCCATGACACCAAGCACCTGGGCCGATTGCATCATCAGCGGCACCGGCATCATGCCGTAACCGATGGCATTCCACGGAAAGCCGGTGAACGCGACGCTGCGAAGCCATTCGAACAGACCGAAGCTCGCCGCCAGCGCTGCGATACGGCCGAAACCCTCAGACCAGAAGATCCGGGCAGCGGCAGCGGCCAGGCCGTAGAAGATCGCCAGCACGGCGGGCAGCCCGAGAATGGCAAGCGGCAGCGCCCAGGCGAAGGCATCGGAATCGATCAGCAGCGCATGCCCGAGCCACCAGAGCCCCGCGACGAAATAGCCGAAGCCGAAAAGCCAGCCGGTGACGAAGGCCGGCCAGAGCCGGCCGATGAAGCTGGCCTCCGGCGAGGCGGCCGCGCCATCGATCAGCCACACGAGCAGCGTGAAGGAGATGAACATCGCCGCAAAGAAGCCGATTGGGGGCAGGGCGATGACGCCGATGGCGCCCGCAAGGATTGCCAGCAACGCCCGTTTGAAACCCCAGAGCAGGATAACCCTATCCGCAAGCCGCTCCATGCACAGTCCCCATCAAGCCGCGAATCAACCCGGCTCGCAGTCTTTCAAAAAAGCAGCTGTTTGTCGTGCCTTACGGGCGCTCAGTTTGCCGCAGGGGATTCTGCGGGTCTGTCGTCGCCCTGTTCGGAGCCGCCTGCGCCGTCTCCGTCTCTCACGCGACGGCGGATCGCCTGGCGCTTGCGGGTGATGCGGACGCGCTTGATGCGCCGCGGATCGGCATCGAGGATGTGGAATTCGAAATCCGGCAGCGCCTGAACCACTTCGCCGCGGACCGGGATGCGGCCGAGTGCGGAGAAGATCAGGCCACCCAGCGTATCCACTTCGTCCACCTGCTCTGCAATGTCGAAATCCGGGCCGATCGCCGCGGCGATCTCTTCCAGCTCGACGCGGGCATCGGCAACGAACATGTCCTCGGAGACGCGCTTGAACATCACCTCGTCATCGTCATGCTCGTCGTCGATATCGCCGACAACCATTTCAACAATGTCTTCATGCGATGCCAGGCCGTCCGTTCCGCCATACTCGTCGATCACGAGCGCCATCTGCGTGCGGTTGACCTGCATGCGGCGCAAAAGGTCCGACGCCAGCATCGACGGTGGGACGAACAGGATCTTGCGGATGATGCCTGCCTCGGCCAGCGTCTTCTGCAGATCGACCCGTGCCAGATCGAAATTCGGCTTGGATGAGCGGCTGACCTTCTGGAGGTTTTCGGGCGCGATCTCGACGACCGGTTCGGCGGCTTTTGCCTTGATGCCGGTCCGGCGCTTGTTGCGCGCCTGCTTGGCGACATAGGAGAGAAGGTCGCGGATATGCACCATGCCGCGAGGATCATCGAGCGTGTCTGCGTAGACAGGCATGCGCGAGCGGCCGGACTCTTCGAACAGGATCATCAGCTCGCCGATGGTGATCGTCTGATCAACGGCCTCGATATCGGCGCGCGGCACCATCACGTCGGCAACACGAACTTCGCGGAAGCGCAGGATATTGTGCAGCATCGCCCGCTCGTCGGGCGAAAAGGCGTCATCGCCGGTATCGCTGGTCATCAGCGCGTCGGCGAGGTCCTCGCGCAGGCGCGAGCCTTGCTGTGGCCGGAGGATGCGGGCTGCGCGTGCCCAAAAAGATCGCCCGGCGTTTCTACTACTTCCACCCTCGTCGGAGGAGGAAGATTGATCGGCATCCTTGCTGTCTGCCGTGGTCTTTGCTGAAAAGTCGCTCATGGTTCCAATTTAAGGTCTTGACCTTCGTAGGGGTCAGATAGGCCGAGATCTGCCAAAATACGAGTCTCCAACCCCTCCATAATTTCGGCTTCTGCATCATTCATATGGTCGTAGCCGAACAGATGCAAGAAACCATGCACCATCAAATGGGTCAGATGGTCTTCGAAAGGCTTCTCAAGCTCTTCCGCCTCGCGCGCCACGGTCTCCCTGGCGATGATGATGTCGCCGAGCATCGGCCCCGGAATCTTGCCCGGCGTGATCGGGTAGGCAGGGAAGGACAGGACGTTGGTCGCCTTGTCCTTCTGGCGCCATTCGGCATTGATCGCCCGGATCGACTCGTCGTCGGTGAAGACCAGCGAAACCTCGGTGGCCATCTTGGGAAACTTCTGCTTGGCGTTGGCCTTGAGATAGTCCGCAGCCTTTTCCAGCACGCGGTCCGTCAAAGGCTGCAACTCGTCCTCGGAAGGCCAGCCGCCTTCTTCCACGCTGATCTGAATGTCGAGTAAGGCCATAAGTCCTATTTGATCGCGTCTTCTTCGCGCGCTGTGTAGGTGGCGTCATAAGCCCTGACGATGCGGCCGACAAGCGGATGACGAACGACATCGGCATCCTTGAAGCGGACGATCGAGATGCCCTCGACTTCGGTGAGCAGGTGAAGGGCTTCGACAAGGCCGGATTTCACGCCGCGCGGCAAGTCGATCTGGCTCGGGTCGCCGGTGATCATCATTCGCGAATTCTCGCCGAGACGAGTCAGGAACATCTTCATCTGCATCGATGTCGTGTTCTGCGCTTCGTCAAGGATGATTGCCGCGTTCGAAAGTGTCCGTCCGCGCATGAAGGCGAGCGGTGCGATTTCGATCACGCCCGCCGTAATCGCGCGTTCGACCTTGTCGCCCGGGATCATGTCGTAGAGCGCATCGTAAAGCGGGCGGAGATAGGGATCGACCTTTTCCTTCAGATCGCCGGGCAGGAAGCCGAGGCGCTCGCCGGCTTCGACGGCCGGACGGGTCAGGATGATCTTCTCGACTGCACCGCGCTCCAGCAGCTGGGCGGCCTGGGCAACGGCGAGGTAGGTCTTGCCGGTACCGGCAGGGCCGACGCCGAAGACCAGCTCGTTGCGCTCCAGCGCCCGCATATAGGCGTCCTGCGTCGGCGTCCGGGCAATGATGGTCTTCTTGCGCGTTGAAATCTGAGCCATGGTCAATTTGGCTTTCTTCTCCATCGTCGGCAGGCTCAATTGGTCGTCGGCCGCAACGGCCATGCGAATGGCACCCTCGACGTCGGATCGTTCCACGCTGCCGCCTTTCTGAAGTTTTTCATAGAGATAATCGAGCGTACGCCGCGCCTGATTGGTGGTTACCACGTCGCCGGTGATGACGACGGAATTACCGCGGGCGCGCGCATCGATGTGGAGCCGCTCTTCGAGGAGCTTCAGGTTCTGATCGAACTGACCAAAAAGTTCGCTGGCGAACCGGTTGTTCTCGAACGTCAGGACAAAGTGATTGGCGTCGCTCGCAATGCGTGGGTGGCGCGGTGAAGAAGAAACCAATTCTTGTCCGTTCAAGCGGTCGAGCTCCTTTGTTGAACCTCAGCCCTCTGCAAATTCGGCAAACAGGCTGTTCGTTCCAGTTCCGGTGATTCGCACTTTAATAATGTCACCGATTTGCGATGCCTTTGCATCAACATTCACTGACTGAAGCCAGGGAGAACGCCCAATAAGCTGTCCTTCCATGCGACCGGGCTTTTCCAGCAACAGATCGATCGTTTTCCCGATGCAGGATTCGGCAAATTCCTGCTGCTGCTTCAGGAGAAGCGCCTGCAGGCGTTCGAGCCTTTCTGCCTTGACCTCTTCGGGCACTTGATCCTTCAAGTCCGCGCCGGGCGTGCCCGGCCGTGTCGAATATTTGAAGGAGAAAGCCTGCGCGTAACGCACGTCCTCCACGAGCTTGAGTGTATCCTCAAAATCGCGATCTGTCTCCCCCGGGAAGCCGACGATGAAATCGCCCGATAGGGCTATGTCGGGGCGGGCGGCGCGGATGCGCTCGATCAGCGCCAGATATTCGGCAGCGGTATGACGGCGGTTCATCGCCTTCAGAATACGGTCCGATCCCGCCTGCACCGGCAGATGCAGATAGGGCATCAGCGCCCTGAGGTCGCGATGCGCGGCGATCAGCCGGTCGTCCATGTCGCGTGGATGGCTGGTGGTGTAGCGCAGCCGCGCGAGGCCGGGAATTTCAGCAAGCCGGTAGAGCAGGTCGCCGAGCGTCCACTCTTCGCCGTTCGCACCGGTACCATGCCAGGCATTGACGTTCTGGCCGAGCAGCGTGATTTCGCGCACGCCGGCTGCCACAAGCTGTCTTGCTTCATCGACGATCTGCGAAACCGGGCGCGACACTTCCGAGCCGCGCGTATAGGGCACGACACAGAACGTACAGAACTTGTCGCAGCCTTCCTGCACGGTCAGGAAAGCCGTGACGCCACGTGAGCGAATCTTCTTCGCCTCGGCAATCGGCAGATGCTCGAATTTGTCCTCGAGCGCATATTCGGTATCAACGATCCGCTGGCCTTCCTTGGCCTTGCGCAGCGCTTCCGGCAGGCGGTGATAGGTCTGCGGGCCGATAACGACATCGACGGCGGGCGCCCGCCGCAGAATTTCCTCGCCTTCGGCCTGGGCAACGCAACCGGCAACGCCGATCATCATCTCTTTGCCCTTGGCAGCCTTCTTCTTCTTCATTTCGCGCAGGCGGCCGAGGGCGGAATAAACCTTCTCCGCCGCCTTCTCGCGGATATGACAGGTGTTGAGCAGGACGAGGTCGGCCTCCTCCATATCTTCGGTCGGCTCGTAGCCGTCGCGCGCCAGGGCGTCGCTCATCCGCGTCGAGTCATAGACGTTCATCTGACAGCCGTAGGTCTTGATGAAGACCTTGCGGCTGTTGCTGCCATCACGGAGGCTCTCGCTCGGGAGTTCCGGGGCCTGAAGAAGGGCGCTGTCTTGGGTCATGGCGGGCTATTTAGTGGTTTTTTGCCCGCTAGAAAATCGAAATCTTGCGTCAGCTGATCTCGCGTCCGCGCAGGCTGCTGTTCAGCATGGCGCGGATGCGCCGCGCGATGGTCGAACTTACGTCCTTGCGGTTCGAATCTGCGCGGTAGTCGACGGGTTCGCCGAAGCGAACCTCGACATCGATGGCGCCGTTTTTCACGACGTCCATGAAATGCGGCATCAGCTCCACGTCGCCGGGCCAACCAGCGAGCGGCCGATGATAGCGGCCGAGTGCGACGCCGTGCGCCTTGGTATAGGCGATTGCTACAGGCTGAACGAAGACCGAACCGTTGGGCGAATGCGGAACCGCCATGGCGGCCGCGCCAAACAGCGACGATTTCACTTCCAGCAGGCGGTTGCCATCGGATGTCGTGCCCTCGGGAAACAGCACGACGATCTCGCCATCGGCCATGCGTCCGGCAATCTCGTTGGCCTGGTTGCCGGTGTTGCGCTTTTCCTCGCGGACGATGAAGACGCTCTTCTGCAGCCGGGAAAGCTGCCCGAAGACCGGCCAGCTGCGCACCTCGGATTTGGCGATGAAGGCAACGTCGGCGACTGACGACATCACCATGATATCCATCCAGGATGCATGGTTGGCGCAGAGCATCAGCGGCCGGCGCCGTTCCAGGCTGCCGTGAACGTGGACCCGGATGCCGAGCGCATGGCAGGCAAACCTGTGCCAGACGCGGGGAAGGGTGCGGCGCAGCTTCCAGTCAAAGTAGAGCGCGAGCAGCTGGAACGGCATCAGCAGCAGGCTCGCCAGCGCCACGACGATTGCGGCATAGACAATGCGCAGCCAGACCATCAGCGGGCACTCCCTGCGGCTGCGGTCATAGGATCAGCGTTCGTCTTTCTTCAGCGGTATGCCGTAGAGTTCCAGCCTGTGATCGACGAGCTTGAAGCCATGCTCGCGGGCGATGCGTTCCTGCAGCGCCTCGATCTCCGGCGAGCGGAACTCAATGACGACGCCATTCTTCAGGTCGATCAGGTGATCGTGATGCTCTTCCGGTACCGTCTCGTAGCGCGAGCGGCCGTCGCGAAAATCGTGGCGGGCGATGATGCCTGCATCTTCGAACAGTTTGACGGTGCGGTAGACGGTCGAGATCGAGATTTTCGCATCGACCTTCACGGAGCGGCGATAGAGTTCCTCGACATCGGGATGGTCTTCCGATTCCTCGAGAATGCGTGCAATCACGCGACGCTGCTCGGTCATCCGCATGCCGCGTTCGGCGCAAAGCTCCTCAAGGGTCTTGGCTACGTCGGTCATTGGCGGCCTTCACAAGAGATTCCAGTTCCAAGAGGGAACTAGCGAAGAACGCGCTTCATGACAAGCGCCGTGGAAACCGCACCCTTGTCGTCCTTGTAATAGCCCCGGCGTTCGCCAACCTGCTCGAAGCCAAGCTTGCGGTAAAGACCGAGTGCCGGCACGTTGCCCGCATCAACTTCCAGGAACAGGCTTTCGCCACCCCGCGCATGCGCTTCACGCATCGCCGCCTGCATCAGCCGCCAGCCGAGGCCAGAGCGCGCGGCCTTCGTCTGCACCGCGACCGTCAGGATTTCCGCCTCGCCTGCCACCTGCCGGGCAAGAACGAAACCGGGCAGAGGCTTCTTGAGGAAAGCGTTGGTCTGGCGCGCGACGAAACCGAAGACATTGTCCTGGCTGAGCAGGCTGTGAAACTCGCCGTCGCCCCAGGGGCGGGCAAATCGTTCGCCGTGGAGCACCGCAACCCCATGGCAGTCGTCGCTGTCCATCGCGACAATCTCGAATTCCGGCTTAAGCGACAGATAGGCTTCCAGCATCGTTATACTCGCGCAATCGCAAACCCCGCCTGTGGCTTGGCGTCGGGTCCACGCAGATAAAGGGGCTTCGGCTTTCGGGAAGACGGATCAGCGGCAGCACCGAGGCGCGCCACGATGGAAATGGGAAATGCGTTGACATAGTCGCCAGTCAGTTCGGGCCGCAGCAGCGGCGCGGCCGAGCCGGTGATTTCGCCGTCGAAAGACGATGCGAAAGCGATGGCTTCCCCGACCGGCAAGGCGCGCGGATCATCGAGAGGCTCGCCTTCGGCCGAAAAGCTCTGGAGATAGATTTCGTCGCGCTTGGCATCCATGGCGGCGAGAACCGCGCGGCCAGGCGTCTTCAGCCGTTGTGCGGCTGCCATGGTTTCCAGCGTCGTGACGCCGACGGTTGGGATACCGAGTGCAAGAGCAAAACCGCGGGCTGCGGCCACGCCCACTCGAATGCCTGTAAAGGAGCCGGGGCCGATCGTCACGGCGATGCGTTCGACCATCGCGAGCTTCTTGCCGGCCTGCGACAATGCGCGGTCGACGATGCCCATCAGATGCTCTGCATGCCCCTTGCCAATCATCTCCGATGCCTCCCCAAGCACCGTCTCACTACCGCTGTCAAAAACAGCGGCAGCGCAATCCACACCTGCCGTGTCGAGCGCCAGAATTATCATGCCATCAATTTCCGAATAAATTCTTCCGCGCGCACAATAAATTCATCCGGCCGTGCTGCAATAGCCCGGCCGGGTGAATTGATGCGCAAATACTGCTGTTTAGGCCGCGACGACTTCCTGCACTTCGGGAACGAAGTGGCGAAGCAGGTTCTGAACGCCATGCTTCAGCGTTGCGGTAGAGGAGGGGCAACCGGCGCAGGAGCCCTTCATGTTGAGATAGACCTTGCCGTCCTTGAAGCCGCGGAAGGTGATGTCGCCACCGTCCTGGGCCACAGCCGGACGCACACGTGTGTCCAGCAGTTCCTTGATGGTGAGGACGATCGACTCGTCGCCTGCATCGAAAAACTCGTCGCCTGCATCCGCATCCTCGGAAAGGATCGATGCATCGCCCATGACAGGCTTGCCCGACATGAAATGTTCCATGATCGAGCCGAGGATCGCCGGCTTCAGGTGCTGCCATTCGGCATTGTCCTTGGAGACGGAAATGAAATCATAGCCGAAATAGACACCTGTCACGCCCGGGATTTCGAACAGGCGCGCAGCCAGCGGCGAGGCCTGTGCTTCGTCCGCGCTGCGGAATTCGGCCGTGCCGTTCTCCATCACCACCTTGCCCGGCAGGAACTTCTGCGTGGCGGGGTTCGGGGTGGCTTCGGTCTGAATGAACATTTCGCTCTCCATGCGGCCAAGCCGTCGCTCGGGGCCGTCTTTAGAATTCTTCAAAAGAAAATAGGCTGTTTGGCCGCGCCATTCAAGAGATAATGACTCCAGAATTGCCCTTCTCAGGCAAGCGCGTCCAACTCTTCGTTCGTCAGCGTATCGGGAAGCACGGTGACGGGGATCGGAAAAGCCGCACCCTTGCCGGCAACCGACGAGACCAAGGGGCCCGGTCCCTCTTTCGCCGAACTTGCCGCGAGCACCAGGATAGCAATATCCCGGTCTTCTTCGATCGCCAGATTGATCTGCTCGGCGGCGCTGCCTTCGCGAATGACGATTTCCGGTTCGATACCGATCGTCTCGCGCACGACCTGCGCCGACTTGGCAACGACGGCTTCCGCCTCCTCGCGCGCTTCCGCACGCATGATCTCCTCGACGCCCAGCCACTGCTGAAAATCGCCTTCCGGAATCACGTAGACGAGGACGAGGCCGCCGTTGGAATTCTTGGCGCGCCGGCCGGCATAGTGAACGGCGCGCTGGCATTCGGGTGTACCGTCGATGACCGCCATGAACTTGCGGCGATGACCTTCAAGACGGGAGAGTCGCTTTGATACCATGGCGCGGACTCTGACACCCTAACCCGAAAATTTGCAAGCCCCTCGTACGAGCGCAAGCCCTTCCGGACGGGTTCGCTCGGCACCTAGAGCTTGGTGATCCTGGGAAGCCAGGCGGGCGGATCGTCTGCATGCAAAGCGAGGATTGGCTGCGATGCGATCGCAAAGCGGGCCTCCTTCCACGTCTCGAAACGTGAAGCGCCTTCACCTGCAATGCCATCGTTCTTTTTTGACCAGAGATCGAACAAAGCGCTGCCCATGCGGTCGCCGAATTTGCGGGCGAAGTCTTCGGCCTGGGGAACGAAACCGGCGACCTTAAGTCCGCTGGTGCGCGCGGAGGCGATGTAGAGGCCGAGAAGGCGCTCGATGACAAACGGCCGCATGCTCGTGTTCTTGTCGCGCGCATAATTGCCGTGGCCGATATAGGCTAGGCCTGCCTGCCTGCCTGCGGCGGCCTCTTGCTCGAGAGCGTAGAGGATAGCCTCGCAATAGGAGAAGTAGCCTCTCCAGAAGCGGTCGTTTGCCACGAAATAATTGCAGAAGAAGAATGTATCCGGGCCTTGCGGCTCGCCCACAGGGTAGCCGGTCGCGGCAAGGTAGTCGAAGATCTTGTCCATGCCGACATGACCGGTCGCGATACCCTGATCCCAGGCACTGAGAAAGATCGCGGCGTTGGCCAGCATCGGATTGTAGGCATAGCAGTCGAAACCGTCGCGTTGCGCTTCGCTCGCCTGAGATACGAAATGGGAAAATGGCGTGGCAGCCTTCAACGCGAACTTGCTGGAAACAAGACCCCAGAAGGCGGAAGGGTCGAACCCGATGGCTCTATGGTGATCGTAGAGCGTCCGGAACAGCTCGTATTCGCGCGTCGCGGCCTCAGTATTGAACGATATGTCGAGTGGCACAGCCTGCGGATCCAGCGAAGCGAGCTGCTGATCGTTCAGGTAGGGCTGGTATACGAGGCATCCGTTCCCTGCGACCTTAGCCTTCAGCAGTTCGACGTCCGGCAAATGCGCCGCACCTGGAGTGGAGGCAGACGGGGTCATGGATGTTCCTTGCAGCGCGTCAGCGTTGGATGATCGTCCGGACTGTCCGGACAATGCTGGAAATCCATGGCAGGCAAAGCTTGAGCCGGGCTGACAACGCCCGGCTCAAACAATGTTTGCCTAGTAAAGAAATCCGATGATGTCGCGGACGTCCTTCATCGTGGCTTCGGCGCGGGCGCGGGCGCGCTCGCCGCCGTTGCGCAGGATCGTGTCGATATGGGTCGTGTCGTCCATCAACCGGCGCATCTCGCCGGTGATCGGCGCAAGAACCTGCACCGACAGATCGATAAGGGCCGGCTTGAAGACCGAGAACTGCTGACCGCCGAATTCGGCGAGAACTTCCGCCTTCGTCTTGTCGGCGAGTGCTGCATAGATGCCGACAAGATTGTCGGCTTCCGGGCGGCCCTTCAGGCCCTCGATTTCGCTCGGCAAGCCATCGGGATCGGTCTTTGCCTTGCGGATCTTCTTGGAGATCGCCTCTTCGTCGTCCATCAGGTTGATGCGCGACAGGTCGGACGGATCAGATTTCGACATCTTCTTCGTGCCGTCGCGCAGCGACATGACCCGCGGCGCCGGACCATCGATCAGCGGCTCGACCATCGGGAAATAGGCGTGAACAGGCTCGTTGCCGACCACGATATCGGTGCCGTGACCGGCCCGGCGAATGTGATCCTGATAGTCAAGATTGAACTTCATGGCGATGTCGCGCGCCAGCTCCAGGTGCTGCTTCTGGTCGTCGCCAACAGGCACATGGGTGCCGCGATAGACGAGAATGTCGGCAGCCATCAGGCTCGGATAGGCGAGCAGACCGAGCGAGGCATTCTCGCGGTCCTTGCCGGCCTTGTCCTTGAACTGCGTCATGCGGTTCATCCAGCCAATACGGGCAACGCAATTGAAGACCCAGGCAAGCTCGGCATGTTGCGGCACGGCGGACTGATTGAAGACGATATGCTTTTCCGGATCGATGCCGGCGGCGATAAAGGCCGCAGCGATCGAACGGATCTGACCGCGAAGATCCTCGTGGACCAGCTGCGCGGTGATCGAATGCAGGTCGACGACGCAGTAGATGCAGTCATTGCCGTCCTGCAGCGCCACGAACTTGCGGATCGCGCCGAGATAATTGCCGAGATGGAGATTGCCGGTCGGCTGAACGCCGGAGAATACGAGCTTCTTGAATTCGCCCATGATGATGTCCTCGATTAGGCTGGTGGAGGGCCCCAGGGCCATAGGCCCATGTTGCTAACGGGCGCGCTTATGCACGCGTCAAACGCGGCAATCAAGAGCCTGCTGGTGCGGCGTGTTGGATGAGGTCGAAGGTGTTGCCGTAGGGATCCGAAAACACGGCGACGGTGCCATAGATCTCGTGCCGGGGTTCCTCCAGAAAGTAAACGCCGGCGGCACTCATCGCAGCATGGTCGCGCGCGAAATCGTCGGTCTTCAGGAAGAAGCCAACGCGCCCCCCGGTCTGATTGCCAATCGCGGTCTTCTGCTGCTCGTCCGCGGCCTGCGCAAGAAGGAAGGCCGCACCTTCGCCGCCGCGCGGCTTCACCACGACCCAGCGCTTGCCGTCCGGCATCGCCTCATCCTGCAGGCAGTTGAAGCCGAGCGAACCACAATAGAAAGCCTTTGCGCGATCATAGTCATCGACAACAAGCGTGACGAGAAACAGCGACTGCATGGGTCCGGGCTCCTGATTCAAGGCATTTCAACGGGATGAAGGCTCCCTTCTTAAACTTTTTTCAGCCGCCGAGCCGCATTTTTTGCGTGCAGAAAGCGATTTCGGATGGGCTATGCGCGCAACGGGCAAAGCCTTGATTCCGTTTTGGGTGCCAGGAGTATTTTATACTCATTTATAGCTATGTTGAAAATGTGAATATCCTATAAATGAGGTATTTTCACATTTTCAATTGGTAGAAAATTTCACAAAATGGTCACAATTGAAACCAACGTTCCTGGCGCCATCCGGCCGGGCGCTGCCCTTTCAGCCCGGCCCTTTCCGGAGGGACGTCGATGCACACCATTCTATCCCTGGCGCTCGCCAGTCTTTTCGCCGTGTCTTGTTGCTTGAATGCCAATGCCCAGACCGCCAAGAAGCCATCCGTCAGGCTGCTCAAGAATGCCGCCACATCTGCCTACACGGTGCAGACCGTCAGCGTCCGCGTCGGCTGCTTTCCGCCGCGCCTGAGAGGAATTCTTGCCCATATCGCCGCCAAGACCGGCAGGCGCCCGATGGTGACATCGGGTTTCCGGCCGCATTCCGGCCGGTCACACTCCCAGCACCGGCATTGCAACGCCGCCGATATCCGGGTGCCCGGCGTTTCTGAGCGGGTGGTTATTGCCGCCGCTCAGAGTGCACCGGGCATCGGTGGTATCGGCCGCTACTGCAACGGCATCGTCCATGTCGATACCGGGCCGAAGCGGCGATGGACCTACTGTTGAGCCTCAGCCTTCAGTGGAAGGTGCCGGCTTGCGGTTGAGGTTGCGGCGGATCATGCCGAGATCGGCGCCGCCGACCAGGAATGCCGTGGCGAAATAGACGATCATCGAGATCCCGATCAGCAGTCCCAGCGTGCCGATCTTGGTTGTCAGATGAGCGCTTGAGGCGAGCCACGGCTCCCAGCGATGCTGCAGATAGATGATGACGCCACCCATGACGGCGGCCGAGACGACGAGCAGCGCAGCGCGCCGTGCCAGCGCCCATTCCCACGCGAGGTGGCCTCGCCGGATGAGGGTAGTGAACAGCAGAACCGTGCTGATCCAGCCCGCCGTCGCCTCGGCAACCGCGATGCCGGGAGCACCGAGATGCGGGAAAAGCGTCAGCGCTGTCGCGCAGTTGACGCCGACGGCAACAGCTGAAAACCGCATCGGCGTCTTGGTGTCCTCGCGGGCGTAGAAGCCCGGCTGCAAGGCCTTGATCAGCACGAAAGCCGGAAGGCCGATACCGTAGATCGCCAGGATCGAGCCGACGATCGCGGTGTTTTCCTGGTGGAACGCGCCACGCTCGTAGAGCACGCGGATGATCTCGTCGGAGAGAATCCAGAGCGCGAAGGCAGCCGGGATCGTCAGGAACAACACGAATTCGATCGAGCGGTTCTGCAGGTTGCCAGCTTCGCGCAGATTGCCGCCCTTGAGCGCGCGCGCCAGTTCCGGAAGCAGGACGACGCCGACCGCAACGCCGACGACACCGAGCGGCAGCTGATAGATACGGTCGGCATATTGAAGCGCTGCAATCGCACCTTCGCGCGATGAGGCGATCGCCTGGCCGATCATCTGGTTGATCTGAGTGATACCGCCGGTGACGGCTGCAGGAACCGCGAGGATCAGCAGCCGCTTGACGTTGGGCGTCATGCGCGGACGGCGAAGCCCAATGCTCATGCCCGCATGGATCACGCCAATGTAGACGACGGCGAGCTGCAGGATACCCGCCGCCAGAACGCCCCAGGAAAGGTACCAGGCCGTCTGCAGTGGCTCGGAGCCCGTGTAGAGCGCATAAAACAGCGCGCCGATCATGACGACGTTGAGGAAAACAGGGGCAACAGCGGCGGCAAAGAAGTGATGCAGCGAATTCAGCATCCCGCTCATCATCGCCGTCAGCGACATGCACATCAGATACGGGAACATCACCGCCGCCATGCGCACCGTGATCGAGAACTTGTCCGGATCGTCGGTGAAGCCAGGCGCGATGATAAAGCGCACCAGAAGCGGCATGCAGAGCTCCATCACGATGGTGATGAGCAGCAGTACCGAGAAGAGTACACCGAAGACTTCCTCCGAGAAGCGTTTGGCGCCATCGGTGCCATTCGCCTCGATCTCCTTTGCAAACAGCGGCACGAAGGCTGCATTGAATGCGCCTTCGGCGAACAGCCGCCGGAAGAGGTTCGGAAAGCGGAAGGCGGCGTAGAACACGTCGGCCATCGGCCCGGTGCCGAGGGCGGCGGCCATCAGCGTTTCGCGGGCAAAACCGAAGATACGGCTGCCGAGGGTGGCGCCGCCGACGGTGGCAAATTTCTTGACGAGGCTCATACGGGCGAACCGGCTTTCTTGTCGTTCGGCTGCGAAGTCCTGGTGGCAGCAGGCGCGATGATGCCCGAAGGCATGCGCTCGCGCAGTTCGTCCTCTTCACCCGCCATGACGGCTTTCAGCCGGGCGGTGATGTTGGAGCGCTTGCTGTCGCTGGTGATCTTCTGACCGACGAGGTCTGTGACGTAGAAGGTATCGATCACCTTCTCGCCGAATGTTGTGATGCGGGCGGATTGAATGTCGAGTGACAGATCGGACAGCACGGCGGTGATTTCCGACAGCAGACCGGCGCGGTCGAGGCATTCGACCTCGATGACGGTGAACTTGTTCGACAGGTTGTTAGTGATGTTGACCGACGGCGGAATGACGAAGGCCTTGCTCTTCTTGCGGTTCTTGGTGCGTGTCGCGATGACTTCAGGCAGCCGCTTGCGGCCCGAAAGCACATCCTCGATCATCCGGCCGATCGTTGCTGCACGGCGCAACTCGTCTTCGTCATTGGGAAATTCGCGGCTGACATGGATCGTGTCGAGCGCGCGTCCGTCCGATGTCGTGAAGATCTGCGCATCAACGATATTCGCTCCGGCCGCTGCGCAGGCGCCGGCAATGACGGCAAGCAGGCGCGGATGGTCGGGTGACAGCACGGTGATCTCGGTGATCGCATGGAAGCTGTCGGTCCGAACCGTGGTCGCTAGCGCCTGACCAGCCTTGTCGGTCTGCCGAATGAAATGCGCATGCCGCACCTGGTCCTCAAGCGGGACCGAAAGTAGATAGGGCTGGTAGTGCAGCTTCGTGTAGGTCTTACGGTCCTTCTGCGTCCAGTCGGAGAGCGCGTTGAACAATGCCTCGGCAGCGAAGCCGGCGCGCTCCTTGCGCGATACCTCGGAGAAGCCGCCGGCGAGCAGCAGTTCGGTTTCGTAATAGAGCGTGCGCAGCAGCTGGCCCTTCCAGCCATTCCAGACACCCGGGCCGACGGCGCGAATATCGCAGATCGTCAGGATCAACAGCATCTTCAACCGTTCCAGAGACTGCACGCGATCGGCAAAATCGGTGATCGTCTTGCGGTCCGTCAGGTCGCGGGTCTGGGCGACCATCGACATCGTCAGATGTTCCTCGATCAGCCAGACCACCGTCTCCGTCTGCTTCTGCGACAGGCCGAAGCGCGTGCAGAGTTTGCGGGCAACGCGCGCGCCTGCAATCGAGTGATCTTCCTGGCGGCCCTTGGCGATGTCGTGCAGCAGAACCGCGACATAGAGCGAGTCACGGTCCTCGATCCCGGGCATCAGCTTGTTGGAAAGCGGGTGCAGTTCCTCGGCCTTGCCTTTGTCGATTTCCGAGAGAACATCGACGCTGCGGATCAGATGCTCGTCCACCGTATAGTGATGATACATGTTGAACTGCATCATCGCGACGATCTTGCCGAATTCCGGAATGAAGCGGCCAAGCACGCCTGCCTCGTTCATCCGCCGCAGGATCAGCGCCGGATCACGGTGTGATGTCAGGATCGATAGGAAAAGCCGGTTCGCATCCTCGTTGTCGCGCAGATCGTTGTCGATAAGGCCGAGCGAGCGGCTGACCCGCTTCAGGGCATCGGGATGGAATTCCAGTCCATTCAGATCAGCCACATGGAAGAGCCGGATGATGGCCACAGGATCACGCTTGAAGACCTCAGGATCGGCAAGCGTAATACGGCCGCGATCCTCGACGAATTCCGCACTTCCGGCGATCTTGCGGGTCCGGTGCGTGAAGCGGCTGAGCACGCCGCTCAGTCCCGGGGTCGACTTTGCCTGCTGGTCCTCGAGCGCGGCGCAGAGAATGCGCGTCAGGTCACCGACATCCTTGGCCACCAGGAAGTAGTGCTTCATGAAGCGCTCGACGGCCGAAAGGCCAGGGCGCGGCTGATAGCCCAGCGCTTCGGCAATCTCGCGCTGGATGTCGAAGGAAAGCCGCTCTTCCGCCTTGTTGGTCAGGAAGTGCATGTGGCAGCGCACGGCCCACAGGAAATCCTCGGCGCGCATCAAGAGCCGGTATTCCTGCTTCGAGAGAACGCCGAGCTTGATGAGCTCGGCGGGATCGCGGACGTGATAGTAATATTTCGAGATCCAGAAGAGCGTGTGCAGGTCGCGAAGACCGCCTTTGCCTTCCTTAACGTTGGGCTCGACGAGATAGCGTGTGTCGCCGGCCTTGCGGTGGCGCTCGTCGCGCTCGGCAAGCTTGGCGGCGATGAATTCCGGGCCGGTGCCGGTGACGATTTCCTTGTCGAAGCGCGCTTCGAGATCGGTCTCCAGCGATTGGAGGCCGCAGATATAGCGCATTTCGAGGATCGCCGTGCGTATGGTCATGTCGGATTTCGACAGCGCGATACATTCTTCGACGGTGCGGGTCGCGTGGCCGACTTTGAAGCCCATGTCCCAGAGGATGTAGAGCATGAACTCCACGGCCTTGTGGGTTTCCTCGCCCGGCTTCGGCAGGAAGAGGAATAGCAGGTCGATATCGGAACCCGGCGCCAGCGTGTCTCGGCCATAGCCGCCGACCGCGGTCACCGCGAACTTGTCTTTCTGTTTCGGAAACACTTGGGTGATCGCGAAATTGTAGAGGACCGCGATGATCTGGTCCTGAAGCCAGGAGATGCGGTAGGCGCAATTCAGTCCGCTGCCGTCTTCCGAAAGCAGCGTCCGGGCCTTCTGGCGGCCCTCTGTGCTTGCTTTCTTGAGAACCGCCAAGAGGTCGGAGCGCAGTAGATCCGGCCGGTTCCTGTTCGCCTCGGCGACGGCGTCGCATTGGCTCTGCAGGTAGGAGGTATCAAGAATGCTGGAAAAGTCGATGTCTTGCTTCGCCATGCTCTGTTCGCGCGGCGCGGCTTGATCGTTCTGCGCCTCTCGTTTCGTCTGCATGCGCTATAGCCTCTCTGCCCGGCGAATGACACCGGCTTCATACCTCAAGAACCTTTAATTTTGGCGAAAAGGTGTTAGCGCGGGCCATGCCGAGGCGGTTTGCCGCAAGTTCAGCGAGCGCCGGCTTTCAGGCGGCCTGGGCCTGGACCGAATACAGCACCTGCCGGGCTTCACCGGTAATCGCATCGAGCGTCGGCCTGTCGCATTCACGGTAGCCTGCCTTGGCGATCATCGACGCCAGTTCGCAGATCAGTGCGCAGCTGCGCGTCACTTCCAGAAGGCCGTAGGGCGATTTCCAGCCCCGCGGATTGCCATGCTCGTCGGCCTTGCGCAGCGCCTCGAGGATCGTGAACATATCGGAAAGCCGCTGTGTCTCGCGGACGAGGCTGCGCATGAACATCCGGCGGGCTCCTACTTCACTTGCTTCTTCAGGGCGTAAAGCGCGTCCAGCGCCTCGCGCGGCGTCATGTCGTCGAGGCTCATGCCCTTCAGTGATTCCTCGACCTTCGAAGGGCCACGATTGCCATCTTCGCGGCGCACCGCCACCTGGAAAAGCGGCAGGTCGTCGATCAGCTGGCTAGCCGGGTTCTTGCGGTCGGCGTCTTCCAGACGGGTCAGCACGTCGCGCGCGCGGGCAACCACCGAGGCCGGCAACCCGGCCAGCCGCGCAACCTGGATGCCATAGGAGCGATCCGCCGCGCCCGGACCAACTTCATGCAGGAAGATGACGTCGCCATCCCATTCCTTGACGCGCATCGTAGCGTTCGATAGCCGGGCAAGCTTTTCCGACAGAACCGTCAGCTCATGAAAGTGCGTCGCAAACAGACCGCGGCACCGGTTGGCCTCATGCAGATGCTCGACAGCGGCCCAGGCGATCGACAGGCCGTCGAACGTCGCCGTTCCACGGCCGATCTCATCGAGGATGACGAGCGAGCACTCCGTAGCCTGATTGAGGATCGCCGCGGTCTCGACCATCTCGACCATGAAGGTCGAGCGGCCGCGGGCGAGGTCGTCGGATGCGCCGACGCGCGAAAACAGCCGGTCGACGATGCCGATATGCGCCGATGCCGCCGGGACGAAACAGCCCATCTGCGCCAGGATCGCAATCAGGGCGTTTTGGCGCAGGAAGGTGGATTTACCGCCCATGTTCGGGCCGGTGAGCAGCCAGATGGCGCCGTCCTTGCCGTCGGAAGCGGGAGACAGATCACAATTGTTGGCGACGAAGGGCCCGGACGACTGGCGGCGCAGCGCTTGCTCGACGACAGGATGCCTGCCGCCTTCGATCGCAAACATCTTCGAACCATCAACGATCGGGCGGCAATAGGCCTGTTCGTCGGCGAGCAGGGCAAGTGACGCCGCAACGTCGATCACGGCCAGCGCCCTGGCGCCGGCTTTGATGGCTTCTGCTTCTGCAACGACGGCCGCGGTCATCCGGTCGAAGGCCTTCAGCTCGATCTGCAGCGCCCGGTCGGCGGCGTTGGCAATACGGCTTTCGAGATCGGCGAGCTCTGTCGTCGTGAAACGCATGGCATTCGCCATCGTCTGCCGGTGGATGAAGCGCGCCTTGGCCTCGGCGGTATCGGTCATCGGCCCGGCATTGCCCGCCGTCACCTCGATGAAATAGCCTAGAACATTGTTATGCTTGATCTTCAGCGACTTGATGCCGGTCTCATCGGCATATTGCAGCTGCAGCCCGGCAATCACCCGGCGCGACTGGTCGCGCAGTGCCCGGACTTCGTCGAGCTCGGCATCCGCGCCATCGCGCAGAAAGCCGCCGTCGCGCTTCAGCAATGGCAATTCGTCGGCCAGCGTCTCGCCGAGCAGCGCTTCCAGTGCGGGCGGAAGCGCATGAAGCTCGGACGAGGCGGCATCGAGTTCGGCGGGCAGCAGGGCATCGGAAAGACGGCGCGCCAGTTCACTGGCAGCACCAAGGCCTTGGCGGATCGCCCAGAGGTCGCGCGGTCCGCCACGATCGAGCGCCAGGCGGGAAAGCGCACGCGGCATATCCGGCACATGCCTCAAGGCGTCCCGCAGATCGCCGCAAAGTGACGGCTCTTCGATCAGGAAGCCGATCGAATCCAGCCGCTCGTTGATCCTTGCCGGATCGGTCAGCGGCGACATCAGCCGCTCGGCGAGCAACCGTGCGCCACCACCGGTAACTGTACGGTCGATAGCCTTCAGGAGCGATCCGTTGCGGTCTCCCGAGAGCGTCTTCGCCAGTTCGAGATTGGCGCGGGTCGCCGGATCGATGAACAACGTCGAAGCGCCGCTCTCGCGCTCGGGCTTTCCAAGCGGCGGCCGCTCGGCGATTTGGGTCTTCTCGACATAGGCGACAGCGGCGGCCGCAGCCGCAAGTTCTGCCCGCGAGAAAGTCCCGAAACCGTCCAGCGTCGAAACCCCGAAATAGCGGGTGATGCGGCCCTCGGCTGTGGCGCTGTCGAACAGCACGCCCGGCTGCGGCACGGCGACCCGGCCAAGCACGTCGAAGACAGGCTTCAGTTCCGGGTCGTAGAACATCGTATCCGGGACGATCAGCTCGCGCGGCTCGATACGCAGGATGTCGGCCAGCAGGCGGGAAGCCTCTGTTTCAGCGAGACGGAAAACGCCGGTGGAAATGTCGATCCAGGCAAGCGCCAGCAGCGGTTCGGATGCGCCGCGGATCCGGGTGAGCGCCATCAGGTAATTCGATTCCGATGGCGAAAGAAGCTTCTCTTCGGTGATCGTACCCGGCGTGACCAGGCGGACGACATCGCGCCTGACGACCGATTTCGATCCGCGCTTCTTGGCTTCCGCCGGATCTTCCACCTGCTCGCAGACGGCCACGCGGAAACCAAGGCCGATCAGCCTCTGCAGGTAGTCGTCGGCCGCATGAACGGGAACGCCGCACATCGGGATATCCTGGCCCATATGCTGGCCGCGCTTTGTCAGCGTGATGCCGAGCGCGCGGGAGGCATCGAGTGCGTCCTCGAAGAACAGCTCGTAGAAATCGCCCATGCGGTAGAACAGCAGCGAATCCGGATTGTTTGCCTTGATCTCGATGAACTGCTCCATCATCGGTGTGGCCGAGGCGCGGCTTTCCTCCGTCGAAAGTTCGGCAGCCGAAAAGGCTTCGTGTCGAGGATCCATTCTGTCGTTCACGTCGGTCGGCTTTTCCCTAAAAAACAGGTGCCACCCTATCGAAGCGCGGCTATAGAAGACAACAGCTATCGGGAAATGGGAGCCGTTAGCCCACAGGAGGATTGAGGGAGGCATTCGGCGAACCGCGAGGTCAGGAACCCCTTGAGGGGACACCTGTCAGCTCGACCGGATATTTTAATCGATTGTAGCCGTACGGCTTTTTCGCAAGGCGTCGTGTCGGCCCAAATAAGCGTGTCTATAGAGGGATAACGGCGCAATCGAAGATGGTTGCCAGGAGATTTGGAGGACATATGCCCGACATGAACAGCAAGCAGCGCCCCGCCAACGGCATCACCGACAAGGAAGCACTGGACTTCCACTCTATGGGGCGGCCGGGCAAGCTCGAGGTCAATCCAACCAAGCCGATGGCGACACAGCGTGATCTCTCATTGGCCTATTCGCCTGGTGTCGCCGTTCCGGTCAAGGCGATCGCCGCCGATCCCGCCACTGCCTACGACTACACGACGCGTGGCAACATGGTGGCCGTCATTTCCAACGGTACGGCCATTCTCGGTCTCGGTAATCTCGGCGCTTTGGCGTCCAAGCCGGTCATGGAAGGCAAGTCGGTCCTTTTCAAGCGTTTCGCCGATGTCGATTCCATCGACCTTGAAGTCGATACCGAGAATGTCGACGAGTTCATCAATTGCGTCCGCTTCCTCGGCCCGTCCTTCGGCGGCATCAACCTCGAAGATATCAAGGCGCCGGACTGTTTCATCATCGAGCAGCGCCTGCGCGAGCTGATGGACATCCCGGTTTTCCACGACGACCAGCACGGCACCGCAATCATCGCCGCAGCCGGTCTGATCAATGCGCTGGAGCTCACCGGCCGTGACCTGAAGACGACGAAGCTCGTCTGCAACGGGGCCGGAGCCGCGGCGATCGCCTGCGTCGAGCTGATCAAGGCGATGGGTTTCGCGTCGGAAAACATCGTGCTCTGCGACACCAAGGGCGTGATCTACCAAGGCCGCACCGAGGGCATGAACCAGTGGAAGTCAGCCCACGCCGTCAAGACCAAGGCCCGCACGCTGAAAGAAGCGATGAAGGGTGCCGACGTCGTCTTCGGCCTGTCGCAGAAGGGTGCCTTCTCGGAGGACATGATCCGCTCGATGGCCGATCGGCCGATCATCTTCGCGATGGCGAACCCGGATCCTGAAATCACACCTGAAGAAGTCGCCCGCATCCGCGACGACGCAATCATGGCGACCGGCCGCTCGGATTATCCGAACCAGGTCAACAACGTCCTCGGCTTCCCCTACATCTTCCGCGGCGCGCTCGATGTTCGCGCCACGACTATCAACGACGACATGAAGATTGCCGCCGTCAAGGCGCTCGCCAGTCTCGCCCGCGAAGATGTGCCCGACGATGTCGTTGCCGCCTATCAGGGCAATCGCCCGCGCTTCGGCGCGCAGTACATCATCCCGGTTCCCTTCGATCCGCGGCTTATCTCGGCGATCCCGGCCGCCGTCGCGGAAGCTGCGATTGAAAGCGGCGTGGCCCGCAAGGTCATCACCGATATGGAGGGCTATCGCCGCGAGCTCTCCGCCCGCCGCGATCCGATCGCCTCGACGCTGGCGAGCCTCTACGAGCGCGTCCGGCGCCGCCCGAAGCGCGTCGTATTCGCCGAAGCCGAAGAAGAACAGGTGATGCGCGCCGCGCTCTCTTATGCCAACCAGCAGCTCGGCACCGCGATCCTGCTCGGCCGCGAGGACTTGATCAAGGCAACGGCGGAACGTGCCGGTATCGATCTCAACCGTCCAGGCCTGGAGATCGTCAATGCCCGTATCTCCACCCGCGTCGACGCCTATATCGACTATCTCTATGCCCGCCTGCAGCGGAAGGGCTACCTTCACCGCGATGCACAGCGCCTGATCCACAATGACCGCAACCATTTCGCGGCCACCATGGTAGCGCTCGGCGATGCCGACGGCATGGTGACCGGGATCACCCGCAACTACTCGACGGCGCTGGAAGATGTCCGCCGCTGCATCGATGAGAAGCCGGGTCATCGGGTTATCGGCGTGTCGCTGGTGCTTGCGCGCGGCCGCACCGTCTTCGTTGCAGATACCGCCGTGCATGACATGCCGACGGCTGAGGAGCTCGCCGATATCGCCGAGGAAGCCGCCGGTCTCGCCCGCCGCATGGGGTATCAGCCGCGCGTCGCCATGCTCGCCTACTCCACCTTCGGCCATCCATCGGGTGAGCGCTCCGAGCGCGTACGCGAGGCGGTGAAGATCCTCGACAAGCGCCGGGTTGATTTCGAGTATGACGGCGAAATGTCGGCGGACGTGGCGCTGAATCGCAAGGCGATGGAGCAGTATCCGTTCTGCCGCCTGTCCGGCCCGGCCAATGTCCTCGTCATGCCGGCCTTCCACTCGGCCTCCATCAGCACCAAGATGCTGCAGGAACTCGGCGGCTCCACCGTCATCGGCCCGATCCTCGTCGGCCTCGACAAGGCCGTCCAGATCACCTCGATGGGCGCCAAGGACAGCGACATCGTCAACATGGCGGCAATTGCCGCCTATGCGGCCGGGTCGTAAAGCGAATAGCAATGACAAGGCGGAATTGGCGACACATCCGCTTTGTTCAGTCTGTCGTCAACCCGCGAACATGATCAGGTTGCCATCGGGATCGCGCACGATGAAAGTGCGCGCGCCCCAAGGCTCCGTTTTCAGGCTCTGATAAAATGGAGCGCCGGCCGCCGTATATTCCAGAAATAATGCCTTCACGTCGTCGACAGTGATCGTTGCCGAGAGCGCATCGATTTCTTGGCGCCGAAATTCAACGCTGAAGGCTGGGCTATCGACGTGCCTGATATTCAGCTTCGCAGCGTCACGGGCGACCTGGGCATAGAAGGGCGGATTGCCGTAGGCGAAGGTAGTTTCGAATTTCAGCTTATGGGCATAAAACGAGAGAGATGAATCGATGTCGCTCACGAACAGCTGAGGCTGTGAATCGATCATTCGAGGCGTTGATGGGGATTGCTGCTTGGCTGCTGAACTCATTTCGCTAAGTCCCTCTTTCAGCGCGGCCCAGCTTTCAAAGCCCTCCATAGCGGCAACCAGCTCTTGAGCATCAACCAGCTTGAACTCGGCGTTGAGGATAGCCTTGTCGTCAAGGTGCCTGAAGCGCGGGAGCCAATATCCAATTTCCGCAGCAACAGGATAATAACGATCCTGATGCCAGCGTTTGAACTGCTTGGCTTTTTTCTTGAGGTTTTCGAAATTGGGCATGGCGCAACGTTGAAGATCGTAGGCGGGCATAGCCCAGCCGGCACCATGCCGATGCGCCCTACTGAAACGCTGACTTCAGGATGAATGTCCAACCGGGCGCCGTCAAGAGTGACGGCGCCTGCTCACGGCTATCAGCTTGCAAAACGTCCGGCGTCAGCGCCGTAGTAGTTCAGGTAGCGGTCCGAGATGCTGGAGATCGGCAGGACGATCAGCACGTCGGTGGTGTTGAAGGCGTGGTCGACGACGGCGGTCGAGCCGACCATGGCGCCGAGGCGCAGGTAACCTTTGATCAGCGGCGGAAGCGCCATCAGCGCCTTCTTCGGGTTCACCGCTTCCGGCGGCATCAGGTCCATGGCGCGTGCCATATGCGGCAGGGCATCGACAGCCCACTCGTCCTTGGCAACGACCGTGTGGTGCAGGAAGGAAAGCGCCAGTGCATGGCTTTCCGGATGAACGCCCGGAAACGATGCGCAACCGAACATCGCGCTGACGCCATGCTTCAGGGCGTAGGCCCAGTTGCCCTGCCAGAGAAGCTCGACCGTGCGCTTGGTGCGGTAGGCGGGCAGCACGCAGGAGCGGCCGAGTTCCATGAACTTCTTGTCGGGATGACGGGCGAGCAGCTCGCCGATGGCGAATTCGGAAGCCGAGTAAAAGCCGCCATTCGCCATTGCGACGTCCTGCCGCAGCAGGCGGTAGGTGCCGACGATCTGATCTTCGCTGTCGCCCTCGATCGAGCGGTCGAGAACGAGAAGGTGGTCACAGAAGGCGTCATAGGCATCGACGTCGCGCTCGCGGCGCATTGTCTCAGCCGGAAGCTGCGCGCCCATTTCCTCGACAAAAACGCGGTAGCGGACATGCTGCGAAGCGTCGATTTCGCTTGCAGTGCGGGCCAGCCGGGTTTCGAGATTGCCGATGCGGCCGAGAACGTCGCTTTCCTTCGGCGTCGCCGAAGCTGCAGGCCGTGTCGCCTCCACCAATGTCTCACGATTCAAGGTGTCGATGTCCATTGACGATTCTCCCGTTGCCGGCTCATGAGCTGCCATAAAACACTAATGTGCGACAGGAAAGTGACATCAATGTTACGGAAAAATGCAGCTGGTGTCACTCATCATCAGAGCGCTTCGGCGCGTCTTGCGGAGAGCGCGGCGACGGCCTGAACCTCGGTCAGTAGCCGGATGGGGTCGATCGGCTTGATCATGACGCGGTTGGCCCCGGCGAGCAGAACTGCGCGGCGCGACTCGTCCCGCTTGTCGGCCGTCAGCACGATGACCGGCACCGGCAGCAGGTCGAGCCGCCGCTCGTGACCACGCAGACGGCCGATCATGTCAACGCCTTCGCCGCCCGGCATGGTCAGGTCGCTGATGATGATATCAGGCCTGCTGCCATTCTCCGACAGCGCGCCATCGAGCAGTGCCTCGAAATCCTCGACATGGCGGACGGTATGCCCGCCCTTTTCCAGCATCGCACGAACAAGCATTGCGTTGATCGGATCGTCTTCGCCAAGCAGGATATCCAGCCCATGCTGCTGGCTGGCTTCCGGGATCGAGGCGCTGAAGCCCGGTTGATTGTCGTTCAGCGCGTCGCGCTTTTCCATGCCGCGCATGCGGCCGCGCAGCACGTCTATCAGCGACTGCTCACGCAGTGGCCGGATCAGCCAGGCGTCGAAGAGATCGAGCGCATGGGAATTGCGTTCTTCCGGATTGACGAGCAGGATCTTGCGCAGGCCGAGCGCCGCAATATCGGCGCGATCGGCGAGATGGCTGGAGAACTCGGCCGATAGCCGGTGATCGATGATGATGTCGGTGGGGCGTTGTCCGCGGCCGGCCATGTAAAGCAGCGTATCGCGGGCCGTCTCGCCGTCTTCGACGAGGTGGCAATCGCCGCCGAGCGCCGTCACCGTCTCGGCAATCGCGGCCCGCGCTGCACCTGCCGGTGCGAGCAGCAGCACGGTGTTTCCTGCCAGCAGCCCCTTGCGCCGTCCGCGGCTTTCGTCGGTCATGCCGGCCGGGAAGCGGATGGTGAATTCGCTGCCTTTGCCTTTTTCGCTGGCAACCGTCAGCGAGCCGCCGAATTCGCGCATGATGCGGGCGGAGATCGTCAGCCCAAGCCCGGTGCCGCCGCTCTTTTCCATCATCGTTCCTCCCTGTTCGAATTCTGCAAAGATCCGCGACTGCTCCTCCGCAGTCATGCCGGGTCCGGTGTCGGTCACGGTGATGACAAGGTCGTCGTCCGTCAGGGCCGCGCGGATGAAGACGCCGCCCGCCTGGGTGAATTTCACCGCGTTGCCGATAACGTTGAACAGCACCTGGCGAAGGCGGGCCGGATCGAAGCTCATGAATTCCGGAACATCCGAAGACACGGTCGCGCCGATCTCGATATCCTTCTCATGGGCGCGATGCGCCAGCATTTCGACGACGCTCTCCAGCAACTGCCGGAGCGATTCCGATCGCGGCCGCAGCTGGAAACGGCCGACTTCGATGGTCGAGAAATCGAGCAGGTCTTCAACCAGTTGCGTCAGCGCATGGCCGGATTGGCGGATGCCGCCGATATAGTTCTGCTGCTCCTGCGTCATCTGCGCCTGGGTGAGCAGATGCGTCATGCCGAGAATGCCGGATAGCGGCGTGCGGATTTCATGGCTGACAGTGGCAAGCAGGCGCGATTTTGCCGCGCTATTGTATTCCGCCTTCTGCCGCGCCTCTTCGCGGGCCTGTGCCGTCAGCCGCTCGGCGGTTACGTCCCGGGCGACGCTCTGGATCAGCAGATTGCCGCTCGTGGGGTCGCGGGTGACGACGTCGTTCCAGACAAAGATGCGCTGTCCCTCCGGCGTCGAGATCTCGACGTCGAAGCGATGCGGTTCGGCGCCGGGGCGAAAGGCAATGCCGATTTCCTCACAGGTCTGGCCTTCCGGCTTCAGCCGCCCGGTGAGACGCCGGAACGTCGCGTTGGCGCCAAGGATTCGCCGGTCGATGCTGCGGGTAACGGTGATATCGCCAAGTACGTCGTGGACATTGGCAAAAAGATCTGCTGCCTCGCTGGCCGGTACGCGCTCATGTCCGGTCTTCGCGGCCAGACGAGAATTCGTCTTGCGGCTCGACGCGGCGGCATAGGCGATCAACACGACAGCAATGAAGGCAAGTTCGGCGGACAGAAACAGAAAGCCGCCCGCCTGTCCGAGAAAAATGAGGAGGCAGGCCGCAATCAGACCGGCGCCACCGAGCCAATATGACACAATGCTGCGAAGCGGCCGCTTCCGGTGTTCCTGCAGCGCGTCAGCCTTGGATTGCAGGCTATCATCCGCCGCCCGCATTGCCTGCGGTTTGGCGGGACCGAATGCCGCGGTCAATCTTTCCTGCAGTTGAGCCAAGCTTTGCATGACTTCTGGCTAACATAGGCGCTCTTCCGAATGCCTTCAGGAAAAAGCTAAAATTTTAGCTTTCGGCCTTTTTCGGTTGCAGCAACTCGTCAAGAATCACGCATCCCGCGCCGACGGTGATAAAACTATCGGCAAGATTGAAAACTGCGAACGACCATGTTTCGGTATGAAACAGGATGTAATCGATCACGTGCCCGTAGAGAAAGCGGTCGAAGAGGTTGCCGAGCGCGCCGGCAATGATCAGCGCGAAGCCGGTATGCGCGATCCAGCGGTCCTTCGCTGTGCGATGCCACATCCAGATCACGAAGGCGACAATGATCAGGCGCATTCCCACGATGAACCAGCCGTCCATACCCGAGAGCATCGAGAAGGCGACACCGAGATTGTAGGTTCTATAGAGCGCCAGCATCGGAATGACCGGAACCATCTCCTGCAGCGGCAGATAGTGATCGACGGTAATCTTCACAGCCTGATCGAGGATCACTGCCACCACGATGAACAGCAAGATCGGCAGCGGGCGCGAAAAGAGGGCCGGGCGCGGGAGCGTCTGTTCGGTCATTTTGCCTCGGACAATGAGAGAAGGTGGCGCCGGGCCTCGAAGAGCATCACGGCGCTGGCAACGGCAAGATTGAGCGAGTCGGCGAGGCCCTGCTGCGGAATGCGGGCCAGCGCATCGGCCTGGCTTGCAAGCTGATCCGGGAGGCCGGACTGCTCGTTGCCCATCAGGATAACAACGGGCTTCTTCTTGTAGTCGATCGTGCGGTAGTCCACCGAGCCGGCAAGATGCGTTGCGACCACCGAAACACCGGCCGTCTTCTTCCAGGCAATGAAGTCCTCTGGCGAAGCGCGGGTGACCGGCACGGCAAAGACCGATCCCATGGTGGCGCGCACGGTCTCCAGCGAGAAAGGATCCGTCGTTTCGCCGACAAGGATAACGCCGGAGGCGCCTGCCGCATCGGCGGTGCGAATGATCGTGCCGAGATTGCCGGGATCGCGGACGCGGTCGAGTGCAATCCAGGTTTCGCCCTGCTGGGGATGGATATCACGCAACGGCTTCCAGCGGGTCTCGAAGATGCCGACGACCATTTGCGGGTTGTCGCGGCGCGTGACCGAGGAAAGCACTTTCTCGCTCACCTCAAGCACCAGCCCGCCCGAGGCGACGGTCTTTGCCGCCATCTGCTCGACCAGCGGCTTGCCCTTCGCGGCCTTGGCATAGACCAGGGTGCGGATCGTCCAGCCGAGCTCGATCGCGTCGATCACGAGCTTCAGGCCCTCGGCCATGAAGGTGCCGCTCTGCTCGCGAGTCTTCTTGTCGCTGAGCGCCTTGATGTCCTTGATGATCGGATTGGCAAGCGAGGTGACTTCCTTCACCTGGCCGACCCGGCGGGGTCCGCGGTCGTGATATTCGTTCATTTCGGCACCCAGCGGGAGAAGAGAGACGTAGAAAGGGCGCGGCCCGGCGTCTTGCCGTCGAGACCGCCTTCGCGGATCACCAGCTCGCCGGATTCGACGACGCCACCGGCGCCGCGCATCGTTTCGCGCATCAGTTCGTGGATCGAATAGAAGCTGGCGCGGATCGAATAGGCAGTCAGCACCAGGCCGACGGCCTTGGGCGACAGGATGCCGCGGCAGATGTCGAGCATCAGAGGCAGATGCTCGAAGAGGTGCCAGACCTCGCCATTCGGCCCACGGCCGAATTTCGGCGGATCCGTCAGAATGATGTCATAGGTGTTGCCGCGGCGCTCTTCGCGCAGGATGAACTTCATCGCGTCTTCGCAAATCCAGCGGATCGGCAGCTTTTCCATCCGTCCGAGCGCCTGGTTCTCACGCGCCCAGCCGATTGCCTTCTTCGAGGCATCGACATGGGTCACTTCGGCACCGGCTGCAGCTGCGACCAGCGAGGCGACACCGGTATAGCCAAAGAGGTTCAGCACCTTGAGCGGCCTGCCTGCACGTTCGACCTGTTCCTTCATCCAGGCCCAATGGACGATCTGCTCCGGAAATACGCCGACATGCCGGAACGACGTGAAGCGGCCGAAGAAATCGACGCCGAGCAGGTGGAGCGGCCAGGTTTCGCCGAGCGCGTCCTTCGGGAAACGCCAGCGGCCGGTGCCTTCTTCATCGACGTCGCCGGTGAAGGCGGCATCGACCTTTTCCCAGACATGCGCCGGAAGTGACGGTTGCCACAGCGCCTGTCCCTCGGGGCGGATGATGCGATAGGGCCCGTATTGTTCGAGCTTCTGGCCGTTGCCGCTGTCGATCAGGTGGAAATCGCCGGCACCCAGCGATTCAAGAATGACAGGCACGCGCTCAGCCGGCCGGTCGCCCGTCCGGGTCTGCAACGGGCGTTCGATAGCAGGGCTCGTTGCGGCTTCGCGCACTGTTTCACGGGCAGCCGCAGGTTTCGCTGCGGGCTTTGCCGGGCGGTTGGGGCGCTCGTCGTTGCGGCGGTGGCCGGGGGAGCCGGGAGGCGTCTTTGCGCCCGGCCGGCGTTCTTTTTGTTTCAACGTGGTGTTCCGCGTCTTCAATTCGATAGAGCCCGTGCAAATAGCATTCCGTTTCACCTTGGCAAAGCGCTTTCCCGCTGTGATAAGTTTAGCGATCCGAAATGGGAGGATTTCGAATGGATATGACCGGAGAGGAACGCATCAACGCTCCGCGCGATGCCGTATGGGCCGCGCTCAACGATCCAGACATCCTCAAGCGCTGCATTCCGGGCTGTCAGGTGCTGGAGATGACCTCGCCGACCGAGTTGGCCGCGACGGTCAAGATCAAGATCGGCCCGGTCTCGGCCACCTTCAACGGCGAGGTGACGCTGTCCAATATCAACGCGCCTGAAAGCTATACGATCTCCGGCGAAGGCAAGGGCGGCATCGCAGGCTTTGCCAAAGGCGGCGCCGATGTCGTGTTGAAGGAAGATGGGAGCGAAACCATCCTGCAATATGCGGCGAAGGCACAGGTCGGCGGAAAGCTTGCGCAACTTGGTGCCCGGCTGGTGGATTCCACCTCGCAGAAACTGGCACAGCAATTCTTCGCCGATTTCAATGCGGCAGTCTCGGAAAAGGCAGCGATCTGAGCCTCGGGCCATTGGCGGCTTGCGATGTCTAAGCTAAGCCTGAAGCATGAATGTGACGATCAGGACCCCGCAGCATTCGGATCGCGAAGAGCTGGCCGACATTTATCTCCAGGTTCGCCGCCAGACCTTCACCTGGGTCGATCCGTATAAGTTCCGGCACGAGGATTTTGCAGCTCACACGCAAGGCGAACTCGTCTGGCTCGCCGAGGCGGCCGATGGCACGATCGCCGGTTTCATGACGCTCTGGGCAGCCGACGATTTCATTCACATGCTCTATATCCGCAAGGAATGGCGGGGCAGGGGCGTCGGCACAGCGCTGCTTGCCGCACTTCCGGACTGGCCACGGCATAAATACCGGCTGAAGTGCCTGGTCAACAATGCCCAGGCGAAAGCTTTCTATCTATCCAGGGGCTTCGCTGTTACCAGCGGAGGGACTTCGTCGGAAGGCGAGTATGAGGAACTGACCTTCGATCCGCCTCGCTGATTATCGCGATGGAAGCTGGCCTGCGATCTCTTCGGCGCGCGCCTTGTGGCGATCCGCCTCGCTCTGCCAGCGCACGGCCTCCTTGGCTTCGTTGCGCGCCCGCTTGCGGTGCTTGCCCTGGCTGAACCAGGTGGCGGCAGAGCCTGCAAACATGCCGATGATCAGCGCGATGAAGATGAAGACGAAGAATGGCGCCGATAGCGACAGGACCTGATCCTCGGGCCGGAAGGGATTGAAGGCCAGCGTCACGATCTGCCGGTTGGCGACGCAGAAGATGATCAGGATGATGCCTAGCGGCAGCAAAATCAAAAGGTTGGTGATCTTCTTCGCCATGGATGGCCTCCGCGCATTATCAGCGCCGCGTTCAAACGGCGCTTTCAGACTTTATGCAGAATAGGAATCGGCGGGCGAACTTCAAGCGCGGTTTCGCCGCAGGGCAGGTCTCAGTCGTCCTGATCGGCCTGGCCGGGGTTCAGCCGTTCGCGCAGTTCCTTGCCGGTCTTGAAGAACGGAACCCACTTCTCTTCGACGAACACGGTGTCGCCGGTCCGGGGGTTGCGGCCGGAGCGCGATGGGCGGTTCTTGACGGAAAAGGCGCCGAAGCCGCGCAGCTCGACGCGGTTGCCCGCTGCCAGTGCATCGGTGATCTCGTCGAGAACGGCATTGACGATATTCTCGACGTCGCGGTGATAGAGATGCGGGTTGCGCGCGGCAACTATCTGCACCAGTTCCGACTTGATCACGGTCGCCCCCTTAAATTATTGATTTCTTATCAATCGCGGCCAAACTGCCAAACTGAAACGAGCCCGTCAAGGAGCAACTTTTGTGGCAGAATGCCCTCAAGCGCTTGGCTTTTGACGAGGTCGCCGTAACCGAGAAGCGTCGCGACCTTGGAAAGCGCACCGGCAAGCAGGAAAGGCGTGCTGCTCTTCTTGTCCCAATCGACCACGGGCAGGTCCTTGCTGACATCCCGCTTGGCCAGATAGTCGCGAATTTCGGGGTCGCCGCCGAGCTGATCGACGAGCTTGACCTTCAGCGCCTGGCGGCCTGTATAGATCGTCCCATCGGCAAGCTTAAGTACTTCATCGCGTGGCATTTTCCGGCGATCGGCAACGAGATCGACGAACCAGGCATAGCTGTCCTGGACCATGCTGTTGATCATCGCCTTGGCTTCCTCACTGGTGTTGTGGAAAGGCGAGGGCTCGGCCTTCAAAGGCGAGGACTTGATCTCCTGCAGCGAGACACCAAGCTTGTCGAGCAGCGGCTGGATCTGGGGGTACTGGAAGATGACGCCGATCGATCCGGTGATCGAGCTCTCGCCGGCGACGATCGTATCGCCTGCCGTGGCAATCATATAGCCGGCCGAAGCGGCCAGTGTTCTGACATCCGAAACGACAGGCTTCTTGGCTGAAATCGCCCTGATTGCCTTGAAGATCTTTTCGCCGCCATAGGTCGTGCCGCCTGGCGAGGAGATCGAGATGATCACGCCCTTGACCTGATCATTCTCCTCGATCTTCTTTAGCCGCTCCAGCAATTCGTCGTCGTCGGTGATCAGTCCTGAAATCGTCACATGGGCGATCTGCGGCCGGCGCTGCTCGATATCAGCACGGAAGAACTGATACAGGGAGAAGCCGAGTGCGACGAGAAGCAGCGCTGCGGCGATGCGCCAGAATCCGAGGCGCCGGCGAAGTTTGCGGCGGTCGGCGATCGTCGAGCTGTCCATAAGTCCTCCAGGGCCGGCGGCGGCCTCATTCACTGCGGCAGAGATAAGGCGGCATAGTGTTGTGAAAATGCCGGTTTACCTCGTTTTCATCCGTTTGTTGCTTGTTGCAGAAAAAAATCCATATTGGCAAGCTAATGTAATAATGCGAAACGATCTGTGATCGACGGTAGTAGTTCCTATATAGGAAGCCGATCAACAGACACGGACAGACCGATGCTCAACACCATCAACAGCGGCGGGGGGGCTGCAATTGCCAGACCCGAGCGCAACGCCTATGGCGCTGCGTTGCATCACTCCGCGCGCGTCCGCCGCCTGAAAGTGCTGCTGCCGGTCACCGCCGTCATCATCTCGCTGATCTTCATCGCCGTCTCTATGATCCGGGCCTATCTGCCGGAGAATATCAAGATCGAAGGCGCCAAGATCGAGAACGGCAAGGTCGTCATGGCGAAGCCCGCGATCTCGGGCCGCAATTCCGACGGCATCAATTACTCCATGCTCGCCGAGCGCGCACTGCAGGATATCAAGAACCCCAGCCTCATCACGCTCGAGACGATCAAGGCGGCCGTCCCCGTCAGTGACGGCCTGGTCGCCAGCGTCGAGGCCTCTTCCGCAGATTATGACCGCGCGACGGACAAGCTGGCGCTGACTTCGCCATTCACCGTTATCATGAGCAATGGACTGAAAGCCGATTTCAAGTCTGCAAAGCTCGATATCAAGGGCGGCAGCATGTCGACTGATGATCCCGTTACCATCACGAAAGAGGGAACTTCGGTTGTTGCGAACTCCCTCAAGATGGCGGATAAGGGTCGCGTGATCACGTTCGAGGGGAAAGTTCGTATGAACGTTGATCCATCCGCCATCCGCAAACAGGGCACCTAACAGCCGGGTTATTTAATGACAAAAGATTGTCACTCTTCAGTACGTAAGTTTGGCGCAGCAGCAACCGGCGGCGCTCTGGCACTTCTGATGATCGCGGGAGCCGCGTTTGCGCAGGCGACCACCAGCCAGATGGATGGCCTCAAGCTCGACAAGAACGAGCCGATCCAGATCGAGAGCGACAAGCTCGAAATTCATGACCAGGAACACAAGGCCGATTTCGCCGGCAACGTGAAGGTCGTGCAGGGCAAGACGACCCTGCAGGCCGGGCACATGACCGTGTTCTACAAGCCAAAGGCGGCAGTCGACGGACAGGCGACCGATGCAAAGGCGAAGCCCGATGCCGGTGCGGCGTCGATCTCGTCCGGCAATGCCGATATCGACCATATTCTGGTCAGCGACAAGGTATTCGTCAGCTCCGGAACGCAGACGGCGACGGCCGATAACGGCGCGTTCGACATGGCGGCACAGACCTTCGTTCTGAAGGGCGACAAAGTCGTTCTCTCCGATGGCCCGAATGTCTTCACCGGCTGCCAGCTTACCGTTCACATGGAGACCGGGCAGGCGCAACTGGATAGCTGCGGGGGCCGCGTCCAGATCCAGCTTGATCCGAAGTCCCAGAAGAAGAACTGATCCGGCCCTCTCGTGAAACTTTTCTCGCTTCCCAAAATGTTCGGCCAGTCCGCGCCGCAGGCCGCGGACGGTTCCGCCGGAGACAAGAGCCGTTACCAGGGCACGCTGATTGCGCGCGGTCTGACCAAGACCTATAGCACCCGGCGCGTTGTCAACGGCGTGTCGCTGGTGGTTCGCCGCGGCGAGGCTGTGGGTCTTCTCGGGCCGAACGGCGCGGGCAAGACGACCTGCTTTTACATGATCACCGGCCTGGTGCCTGTCGACGAAGGCACGATCGAGATCGACGGCAACGACGTCACGACGATGCCGATGTATCGCCGTTCGCGCTTGGGCGTCGGCTACCTGCCGCAGGAAGCCTCGATTTTCCGCGGCCTGACGGTCGAGGAAAATATCCGCGCCGTTCTCGAAGTGCACGAGAAGAACAAGGCAGCGCGCGAAAAGAAGCTCGACGAACTGCTGGAAGAATTCCATATCTCCAAGCTCCGCAAGGCTGCAGCAGTGTCGCTATCCGGCGGTGAGCGCCGCCGCCTGGAAATCGCCCGCGCGCTGGCGACCGACCCGACCTTCATGCTGCTGGACGAGCCCTTCGCCGGCGTCGATCCGATCTCTGTTTCCGATATTCAGAACCTTGTGCATCATCTGACGGCTCGCGGCATCGGCGTGCTGATCACCGACCACAATGTTCGCGAAACGCTGGGCCTGATCGACCGCGCCTATATCATCCATGCCGGTGAAGTGCTGACGCATGGCCGCGCGAATGACATCGTCAACAATCCCGAGGTCCGCCGCCTCTATCTTGGCGACAATTTCAGCCTTTGATTGGATTGAAGCCGGCGGAAATTCACCTTCCGCCATACTTGCGCTTGACCAAATAGAATAAAAAAGCAATTTTTGGGCCAACTGGATATCCGCGGCCCGAAATTCTTGTTTCGACGCGGTTTCCCGGAGGAAATGAACGGGAGTTTCGCGTCCGCCATGGCCCTGTCAGCCAATCTTTTCCTGCGACAGAACCAATCCCTCGTCATGACGCCGCAGCTGATGCAGTCCATTCAGTTGCTGCAGATGACGCATTTCGAACTCGTCCAGTTCATCGCCCAGGAAGTCGAAAAGAACCCGCTGCTGGAATTTCCGTCAAATGACGCGGAAACGGGCAGCGACCGTGACGGCGAAGATGAGGGGCACGCGCAGCATCAGGCCGAAGACGGCGATAGCGGCGACGCGCTCTCCGGCGACTGGTACGACAATGGCAGCGAAGGCCGTGTTAGCCATCTCGGCGACGAACTCGACGCCAATTATTCCAACGTCTTTCAGGATGACGGTGCGCCGCAGCGCGCCGA
The DNA here is from genome assembly GCF_056400165.1 of Rhizobium sp. 01L410. Lineage (NCBI taxonomy): Bacteria > Pseudomonadati > Pseudomonadota > Alphaproteobacteria > Hyphomicrobiales > Rhizobiaceae > Rhizobium > Rhizobium sp. 01L410. The sequence continues at coordinate 162,041 of NZ_JBFTST010000003.1, read as the reverse complement.
TGCGCCGGAGCTTCTCAGCCAATGGAAATCGATGCCGGGCGGCTCCGAGGGCGAGGGCTATGATCTCGACGACTTCGTCGCCGGTCAGGTCTCGCTACGAGATCACATCATCCAGCAGATTCCCTTCATTCTGACTGGCGCTGCAGACCGGCTGATCGGTCAGCATCTTCTCGATCAGCTGGATGAGGCCGGTTATTTTCAGGGTCATATTGCCGAAGCCGCCGAACGCCTCGGTGCTGCAACCGCCGACGCCGAGCGGGTATTGGCCGAACTGCAGACGCTCGATCCTCCCGGCGTTTTCGCCCGCAATCTCGCTGAATGTCTGGCAATCCAGCTTCGTCAGAAAGATCGCTTCGATCCGGCGATGGAAGCCTTCGTCTCCAATCTCGAGCTTCTCGCGCGCCGCGATTTTGCGACCCTGAAGCGTCTTTGTGGCGTCGATGAGGAAGATCTCCTCGACATGCTGACAGAGATCCGCCAGCTGAACCCAAAGCCGGGCAGCGGCTTTGAGGCGGGCGTTTCAGAAGCGATCATGCCGGACGTCGTCGTGCGGCCATCGTCCGATGGTAGCTGGCTAGTGGAGCTCAATCCGGACACGCTGCCCCGCGTGCTTGTCAGCCAGGCTTATTTTGCGAATGTCACCAAGAATGGAGACGATCACGCCTTCCTCTCGGAATGTCTGCAGAATGCCAATTGGCTGACGCGCAGCCTCGACCAGCGCGCCAAGACCATCATGAAGGTCGCGACCGAAATCGTCCGCCAGCAAGATGCCTTCCTGCTCCACGGTGTTGATCATCTGCGCCCGCTCAATCTGAAGACCGTCGCCGACGCCATCAAGATGCATGAATCGACCGTCAGCCGCGTGACGTCGAACAAGTACATGCTGACGCCGCGCGGTCTCTTCGAGCTCAAATATTTCTTCACGGTATCGATCAGCGCGGTAGAGGGTGGCGATGGTCATTCGGCTGAGGCGGTACGTCACAAGATCCGCGCGCTGATCATGCAGGAAAGTCCGGAAGCAGTGCTTTCCGATGACGATATCGTCGATATGCTGAAAAAAGGTGGCGTCGATCTGGCCCGCCGCACGGTCGCCAAGTACCGCGAAGCGATGAATATCGCCTCTTCGGTTCAGCGCCGGCGCGAAAAGCGCGCGCTGGCAAAGGTTGCAGGCTTCTAGGCGAACTCCCGCGGTTGGCGTTGACTTTTTGGTAACCTGCCTTTATTAGCCCGCCGCAATTGGCGCTGTGAAACAGCGTTCAGACTTATCCCCATCATCCTCAGGGCGCTTGAAGCACGAGACTTAAGCCGATCTTGCTTGAGTTTGCGTGAAGTGCTTGGATGAGAGGTAGGCTTGGCGTAAACTGGTACCGCAAACCACTATAAGAAGGGAAACTCCATGAGTGTGCGTGTATCCGGTAAACATATGGAAATTGGTGACTCGTTCCGTCAAAAGATCGAGGAGCAAATGGCCATGGCCGTCACGAAATACTTCGACGGGGGATATTCTGGTCAGGTGATCGTTGAGAAGTCGAGCTCGCGCTTCTCTGCGGATTGCAAGCTTCATCTCGATAGCGGGGTGGTGCTGCATGCTGCAGGAGAAGCAATGGATCCGCAGGTCGCATTCGATGCCGCCTCGGAGCGCATCGAGAAGCGCCTTCGCCGCTACAAGCGGAAGCTGAAAGATCATCATGCCGGAAATCATCTGAACGGTTTTGCGGAAGTCGCCTATACGGTCATGGACGGCGTTCCTGACCACGAAGAAGAGGTTCCCGACGATTTTGCCCCGGCTATCGTAGCTGAGAGCACGAAGCAGCTGAAGACCATGTCCGTTGCGACCGCCGTGATGGCGCTCGACATGACGGACGAGCCGCTGCTTCTGTTCCGCAGCCCGGGCAAGGAACAGTTAAACATCGTTTACCGCAGGCATGACGGTAATATTGGCTGGATCGACGCAGCCAATATCAAGAGCTGAGATCGGGCGATGAGCGGCGCGTTGCGCCGCTCTTCCAATCACCCGGCTTTGGCGACAGAAGGAAAAAGAAATGGCATTGGCAGACCTGCTGCACCAAGATGCGATTATTCCCGCCCTCAAGGTAAATTCCAAGAAACAGCTGCTTCAGGAATTGGCGGCAAAGGCCAGCAAGATTACCGGCCTTTCCGAACGGGAAATCTTCGACGTCGTATTGCAGCGTGAGCGCCTGGGCTCGACGGGCGTCGGCAACGGCATTGCAATCCCGCATGGGAAAATTGCCAGCGTCCGCTCGATCGTCGGTGTCTTCGCAAGGCTCGAAAGCCCGGTCGATTTCGAAGCGCTGGATGATCAGCCCGTCGATCTCGTCTTTCTGCTGCTCGCTCCCGAAGGCGCGGGCGCCGACCATCTGAAGGCGCTGTCGCGCATCGCCCGTGTGCTGCGTGACCAGGATCTGGTCGCCAAGCTCCGCGCAACGGACTCTGCCTCGGCGATCTATGCTTTCCTCAACGAAGAGCAAGCCTCGAACGCCGCCTGATATTGTACAGCGCAATAACGAGAAAGGCGCCCGGTTCTACCGGGCGCCTTTTCATTTGCCTAGGACTGGACGTCAGTTCTCAGAACTCTTCCCAGTTATCCTGCGCGACGGCAGCCGAGCCATGTGCAACAGCAGCACGGCGGGGCGCCGGAGCCCGGTAGGCGGGAGCAGGGGCTGCGGAAGCCCGCATGTGCTCGGCGGTAGCCCGAAGAGCCGCACCGTTTGTCTGACCGGACACCCGGAAACGCAGTACCAGGGCCTTCAAGGTCTGTGCCTCGTCGTTCAGCGTGACGCTGGCTGCGGTCGCTTCTTCCACCATCGCGGCGTTCTGCTGGGTCACCTGGTCCATCTGGTTCATGGCCTGGTTGACTTCCTTCAGTCCGATCGCCTGCTCGCTGGCGGAGGCGGAAATCTGGCGGATCAGCTCGTTGATGCTCATCACCTGATCGGCGATCTTGTGCAGCGTGCCACCGGCACGGCCAACGAGATCGACGCCTTCCTTGACCTGGACGGCCGAGGTATTGATTAGTGTCTTGATTTCCTTCGCAGCACTCGCCGAGCGCTGCGCCAGTTCGCGGACTTCCTGCGCGACGACCGCAAAGCCCTTGCCGGCCTCACCCGCACGAGCAGCTTCAACGCCGGCGTTAAGAGCCAGAAGGTTGGTCTGGAAGGCAATCTCGTCGATGACGCCGATGATGCGCGATACCTCGGTCGAGGACTGCTCGATGCCCTGCATCGAAGCGATTGCCTTCTGCACGACTTCGCCAGACTTCTCTGCGTCTTCGCAGGCCAGGTTCACGTTCTCGGCAGCGGTCCGGGCGTTCTCGGCGCTAGAATTGACCTGTGCGGTCAGCTCGTTCAGCGCAGCTGCGGTCTCTTCCAGGCTTGCGGCCTGCTGTTCCGTGCGCTTGGCAAGATCGGAGGCACTGTTGCTGATCTCGCTGGTGCCGGAGCCGATGTTGCCGACGCTGAGATTCATCGTATTGATCGTTTCTTCGAGGCTGGCGAGTGCAGCGTTGAAGTCCTGCTTCAGCTTTGCATATTCGCCAGGGAACTCGTCGTTGATCCGGTGGCCGAGATTGCCCTGCGACAATTCGGAGAGACCGGCACCGACGATGGCAACGATCTGGCGCTGGAGCGCGACCGACTGCTGGCGCTCGCTTTCGGAGCGGCTGCGTTCGGACTCAGCGGCACTGCGCTGGCTGTCGGCCTCGGATTCGAGGCGGCGCGTATCGGCAAGCGCAAAGCGGAAGCCCTCGAGTGCCTTGGCGACCGAACCGATTTCATCGGCACGCTCCTGACCGGCCACGGGCTGCTCGTATTGGCCATCGCTGAGCTTCTTGACGCCGGCGACCAGCTGGCCGAGCGGCTTCTGCACGAGAGAGCGGACGGCGAAATAGAGGGCCAGCATCACGGCGCCGAGCACCACGATGCCGCCGATGATCATCATGAAGGTCTGATCCTGCACCGGAGCATTGATGGCGCTGTGCGGCACGTCCACGAGTACGACCCAGGTGGCGTTGAGATCGGGAACGGCGAAAGGATAGACGACGCGATCGAAGGGCTCATAGCCGTCGAGCGAGAGATTCTTGACAACGCCAGGCGTCATCGAGCTCAGGGCGGACTTGACCTGGGCCGAACCCTCAGCGTCGCCGTAGGGCTTCGACATCAGCTCCTTCGTCGGCGCGACGATCCAGTTGCCGTTCTGGGCAACCAGCGTTACACGGCCGGAGCCGAAAGGATGCAGGGCCTGCAGCTTGTCGGTCAGCGACTTCAGCGAGATATCGACGCCTTCGACACCGATCATCTTGCCGCCGGAAACGACGGGATAAGCGATCGAGGTCAGCAGCGTCGGGACATCCGTGCCTTCAGCAAGGTAAGGCGTGGTGATGGCACCTTTGCCGCTTTCGGCAGCGAGCTTCCACCATTCGGCCGTATAGTCGTTGTCGAAGGTCGAGAACTGGATCGCGCCATCCTTGGTCTTCGACCAGTAAGGCGTGAACGCGCCAGCCTTGTTGGTGCCCTCGTCGAGCTTGTCGGCAATCTCGGTGGTCTTGCCGTCGAAGGCGCCGAGCTGTTCGCAGAACCAGCTGCCGAACGCGAAGGCGTTCTTCTCGAGATTGGCCTTCAGGATATTGATGATGCCCTTGCGGTCGAAGTTGCCACCCTCGTGGCCACGGCCGACAACGCCGGACATCGAGCGCGCAGCACTCGCCAGTTCGCCGACATTGGCGGCGATTTCGTTGGCGATAGCTTTTGCCTCAAGATTCGCCTGGTCCATCGTCAGCGTCTGCACGCGGCTGCGCGTCTGATCGATGAGGAAAAAGTTTGATACAAAAAGGACGAGCGCGATGGCGACGCCGGTGATGACAATGAGTTTTGCGGCAAGCGACTTCATGCGGAAGATGAACATGGTGCCTCGGCGGGGCGACTTGCCGGACGAACATTTCCGGCACAGGCGAGGGTGAGCCGCACCGTCATGGAGCAGCCGTGCAAAAGTCCAGGCGCCGTTAAAATTGAAGCCTGACGATCGCCGGAAAGATCGCCAGAAATCTCTTAAATTTGAATGAAACTGTACGAATTGAGCCCCTGAATTGCCTTGGCGGCAGAGGGTTTTCGTAGAGTGTATCGGAAACAGAAAAGTCTATAGCTTGTTTGCGACTTCAGCGCTGAGCGGGATCGACGGCTGGGCTCCCGCCTTGAGGCAGGCAAGGGATCCGGCAACGGCGGCGCGGCGCAGTGATGTCTCGAAATCGAGACCGTCGTCGAGGCTTGCGGCGAAATAGCCGCAGAAGGTATCGCCGGCACCGACGGTATCGACAGGCTCAATCTTCAGTCCTTTCGCTCGGACGAGCTCGCCATCGCGAATGGCAATGACGCCATCGGCGCCAAGTGTGACGATCAGTGTCTGTCCGGTTTCGCCGTGAAGGCGCTTCAAGGCGGCCTCGCGATCGCCAGCGGTCATACCTTCTTGTCCGGCCAGAAGCTCGAATTCCGTCTCGTTGGCGATGACGATATCTGCCAGCCGCCCAAGGCGTGGTGCGTCGGCAATCAGCGGTGCGAGATTGAGTACGCTGCGGATGCCCTTCTTGCGGGCCGCATCAAGAGCCTTCTCGACGGCGGCCGGGGGAACCTCGAGCTGCAGCATGAGAATATCGTTGGGTTCCATTGCCGCAACCACGGCCTCAGCATCTTCGGGGCTGACGGTGCCGTTAGCGCCGGGAACGACCGCGATCATGTTTTCGCCGTCGCCGCCCACGAGGATCAGGGCGGTGCCGGTTGGACCGTCCACATGATTGACCTTGGAAAGTCCTGCACCGGCTTCACTGAGAAGCGCGATGGCGGGGGCGGCGAATTCATCCTTGCCGACTGCGCCAGCCATATTGACGGTGCTGCCTGCACGGCGCGCAGCAAGCGCCTGGTTGGCACCCTTGCCGCCGGCGGCAGTCGCAAAGCCAGTCCCAGCCACGGTTTCACCCGGCTTCGGCAGGCGCGCGGTGGTGGCGATGAGGTCCATGTTGATGGAGCCGAACACAGTGATCATGGTAGATGTCCCGTCCTTTAATTGGCGCGACACTGCCCGAAGGGCTCACTCCTCGTCAACCACCCTGAGCTTGAGAAGGCCTGTCCGGCTCTCGACCGATTTCGCAGCTGGCTGGTCTTCGCGCTCCGGTTTGCCGGTATCGCCCGTCGCTTCGAATTCGAGAGCCTCGATCTTCGAGCCACGCTTGGTCAGCTTGTCGGCGGAGGTGACGATCATGTCGACATCCTTTTGCGCCATGGCGAAATGCCCTTGCAGCTTGCGCACACGCTCATCGAGGCGGCCGAGATCGTCCATGAGGTTTGCGACTTCACCCTGAATGACGTGCGCCTGTGCGCGCATACGCTGATCCTTGAGAACCGCCTGGATCACCTGGATCGACAGCATCAGCAGGGAAGGAGACACGATGACAATCCGGGCGCGATGCGCCTTCTGGATGATCGGCTCGAAGTTCTCGTGGACCTCGGCAAAGATTGATTCCGAGGGCACGAACATGAAGGCCGTGTCCTGGGTTTCGCCCTGGATCAGATACTTTTCCGAGATATCGCGAATATGCACTTCCATATCGCGCCGGAACTGCTGGGAGGCGATCTTGGTGGCATCCGGGCCGCCGGCGTCGCGAATGGCGTTCCACGCTTCGAGCGGAAACTTGGCGTCGATGACGAGCGGCGGTGCGCCATTCGGCATCTTCACGGTGCAGTCCGGCCGCGAACCGTTCGACAGCGTCTGCTGGAAGGCATAGGCGCCCATCGGCAGCCCATCGGCAACAATCGTTTCCATCCGCGACTGGCCGAAGGCGCCGCGTGTCTGCTTGTTGGAAAGGATCGCCTGCAGGCCGACGACGTCCTTGGCCAGCATCTGGATGTTGTTCTGCGCAACGTCGATGACGGCCAGCCGCTCCTGCAGCTTCTGCAGGTTTTCGTGGGTCGATTTCGTCTGTTCGGTGATCGTGTGGCTGACCCGCTGCGACATACCATCAAGACGCTGGTTGATCGCCTGATTGAGCTCTGCCTGCCGCGTGCCGAACACCTCCGCCATGGTCGAAATGCGGCCCTGCATCTCCGCCTGGATTTTCAGAAGCTCCGACATGCGCATATCGGCTTCCGCCGATCGGATCGCGGCTTCCTCATTCTGCTCGCGCCGCAAGTTGCTGCTTCTGAACAGCAAGAACACGAGGACGACGACCATGGCGGCGATGGCGCCGCCTGCGATGGCGAGAATGGCCGGATTGACGGCGGCAAGCGAGATGGTGAGCGAGTCGGCAGAATTGTTCATCCGGCCACCATAGCAAACTTCAACCTGTTGACCAGATCAAAACGTGAACGAATCCACAGGTAGCTTTGGTATGATCAAAAGGCCGCAGTCCACTTTGGGAGAGGGACGACAAATCGTGGCCATGCTTAACGATTGCTCAACCATATTTTAGAAATGTCTCTGCCGAAACAGATCCTTACCGCGCATCGCGCAGACAGAGAACATCATGAGCAGCCAGCAATCGCAATCCGACCTCAAGCAGCGCCTCGACTTCATCGAGCTCGACGATGCTGCGCGCAAGACGATGAGCGAGATCCGGCCTGTCATCAGCTCGCTGGTCGGCGGTGCGCTTGACAAATTCTATCAGAAGATCGCCAAGACCCCGGCCGTTGCCAGCTTCTTCTCCGACAAATCCCATATGGGCCACGCCAAGAAGGCGCAGGAGAACCATTGGGCCAATCTGGCTGGTGGCAATTTCGACGAAACCTACGTGAAGGGCGTCACCGCAGTCGGCCGCACTCACGCCCGCATCGGCCTGGAGCCGCGGTGGTATATCGGTGGCTACGCGATCGTCATGTCCGAGCTCGTTAAGGGCATCATGGACAAGCAGTGGCCGTCGATGTTCGGCCGCCAGCAGGGCAAGGTACTGGCCGAGAAGCTTTCCGCCGTCATCAAGGCAGGGATGCTGGACATGGACTATTCGATCTCCGTCTATCTCGAGGCATTGGAAGAAAAGCGCCGCAAGCTGGAGGAGGACCGCGCCAAGGCGGAGGCCGACCAGACCATGGCGCTCGACCATCTGCGCCGCGGTTTGGAAGCGCTCTCCGCCGGAGACCTCGATGCCAAGCTGCCTACCGACCTTCCGGGCAATTTCAAGCATATGGCCGACGACTACAATCGCGCCGTCGCTGCGCTGCGCACGTCATTCGGCTCGGTTCGTAGCAGCTCGGCTGAAATCCTGCGCGGCACGGACACGATTTCCAAGGCTGCCGACGATCTGGCGCTTCGGACCGCACAGCAGGCTGCGGGCGTCGAAGAAAGCTCGGCGGCGCTCCAGCAGCTGTCCGTCAGCGTCGGGCTGACCGCCGCCAATGCCGAGAAGGCCTCGGATGCGGTGCGTGAAACACAGCAGCGTGCGAAGAATTCCGGCGAGCTTGTGAACAGCGCCGTTTCCGCCATGGCCGGCATCGAGAAGTCGTCGGATGAAATCGCCAAGATTATCGGCGTCATCGACGAGATCGCCTTCCAGACCAATCTTCTGGCGCTGAATGCCGGTGTCGAAGCTGCACGCGCAGGCGAGGCAGGCAAGGGCTTCGCGGTCGTCGCCCAGGAAGTCCGCCAGCTTGCCCAGCGCACTGCAGAAGCGGCAAAGGAGATCAAGAACCTGATCTCGCAGAGCTCTGCACAGGTGGACCAGGGCGTCGGCATCGTCAGCAGCACCGGCGAAGCACTGGGCGACATGATCAGCCGCATCGACATGATCAATCATGTGGTCGCTGAAATCGCCGCCGCCGCTCGCGACCAGGCGACTGGCGTAAACGAGGTCAGCGTTGCCATCCGCAACATGGATACGATCACCCAGCAGAATTCCGGCATGGTCGAGCACACCTCGGCCGAGACCCGCCGCCTTCGCGGCGAAGTCAGCAATCTTATGGAGCTGCTGCAGCGCTTCGGTACCCGGATGGAAATGCGCAGCAGCGCTCCCAGCCGCCGTGCAGCCTGAGACGAATACGGCGATTTTCCGGAGGTGCGCGTAAAAAAGCGCCTCCGGCACTTCCGGGATAATTCCCTCGCTTAAAAAGATAGGTTATGGGAACGCCATGACCATCAAGCCACTTATCATCCTTCCCGATCCCGTTCTCCGCCAGGCTTCCAAGCCGATCGAGCGTGTCGATGACGAGCTGAAGCGTCTCGCCGACGATATGCTGGAGACTATGTACGACGCCCCCGGCATCGGCCTTGCCGCGATCCAGATCGGCGTTCCGCGCCGCATGCTGGTTATCGACGTGGCGCGCGAAGGCGAGGATAAGCAGCCGCAGGTGTTCATCAATCCGGAGATCCTCAAGTCTTCGGAAGAGCGTTCCGTCTATGAGGAAGGCTGCTTGTCCATCCCGGATTATTACGCCGAGGTCGAGCGCCCTGCCGTCATCACGCTGAAGTATCTCGACCGTGACGGTAAGGAACAGACCATCGACGCCGACGGCCTACTGGCCACCTGCCTGCAGCACGAGATCGATCACCTCAACGGTGTGCTGTTCATCGACCATATCTCGCGGCTGAAGCGCGAAATGGTGATCAAGAAGTTCACCAAGGCTGCCAAGTCCAAGGTCCTCTGACGGTCGTTGAAAAATGGGCGATCGAACACTATGATATCGCTGATATCATAGGAGGCGTCCGTGGGTGACTTGCTGATCCGAAATCTCGACGATGCTTTGAAGCGTGAGCTTCAAGAACGTGCGCGCGCCAATGGGCGCAGCCTCTCGGATGAGGCTATCATGCGTCTTCGCAAATCGCTGGGCACCGCAGATCAGCAGAACCGGCTAGCTGGCGAGTGGCTGCGATCGCTTCTTTCTGAAGATGCGTGGAGCGATGACGAGCTTGCCGACATCGAGGCAGCAAGGCGCGAGCCCGATCGCGAACCGCCGGCGTTTGGCAAATGAACATCCTGCTCGATACCAACGTTCTCTCGGAGCTTGAGGGACGAATGTACAGCGAGCGGCTGCTGAATTGGTTGAACGGATACAAGCCGGAAGAACTCTTCATCAGTGCGATCAGTATAGCCGAGATACAGTATGGCCTTGCGCGGCTTCCTGAAGGACGGCGGCGCGCCGCCTTGACCGAGGCCTATGCGAAGATCGAAGCTGGCTTTGCAGGCCGAATAGCGGCGTTTACGATTGACGCGGCTCATCGGTATGGACTGCTCAGGGCAGAGCGGGAGAAATCGGGAAGGCCGATAGAAACGAAGGACGCCATGATCGCGGCGATCTGCCTTTCCAACCGCATTGCGCTGGCCACCCGCAACATAAAAGACTTCGAGGGGCTTGATCTCAAGCTCGTAAACCCGTTTGAAGACGGTTGATCGTTAACGGCGGAATAGAATGTCACTTCGCATCATCTTCATGGGGACGCCCGAATTTTCCGTTCCGACGCTGCGCACGCTCGTCGATGCCGGGCATCGGATCGTTGCGGTCTATAGCCAGCCGCCGCGGCCGGGCGGCCGCCGTGGGCTCGACCTGCAGAAATCGCCGGTCCATCAGGCTGCCGAACTGCTGGGCCTGCCGGTCTTCACGCCGGTGAATTTCAAGGACCCCGAAGAGCGGGAAAAATTTCGTGCTCTTGGCGCCGATGTCGCCGTTGTCGTTGCCTATGGCCTGCTGCTGCCGGAAGCTATCCTGACCGGCACGCGGGACGGCTGCTACAACGGCCATGCGTCTCTGCTTCCGCGCTGGCGCGGCGCCGCCCCGATCCAGCGGGCGATCATGGCAGGCGATACCAAGACGGGTATGATGGTGATGAAGATGGACAAGGGCCTGGATACCGGCCCTGTCGCGCTCACCCGCGAAGTCGAGATCGGCCCGAACATGACGGCAGGAGAACTGCACGATAGGCTGATGCACACCGGCGCCAAGGCGATCGGCGAGGCGATGGTCGCGCTCGAATCCGGCAATCTGCCGCTGACGCCCCAGCCGGAAGACGGCGTGCTCTACGCGAGCAAGATCGACAAAGACGAAACCCGTATCGATTTCGCCAGGACTGCGGCCGACGTTCACAACCACATCCGCGGTCTGGCAACGTTCCCCGGTGCCTGGTTCGAGCTTGAGATCGGCGGCAAGCCGGAGCGCGTCAAGGCTCTCGGGTCTGAACTTGCCGAAGGCAATGGGCCGGCGGGAGAATTGCTGAGCGATGACCTGGTCGTGGCCTGCGCGAGCGGCGCTGTCCGATTGACCAAGCTTCAGAAGGCAGGCGGCAAACCTCTGCCTGCGGCGGATTTCCTGCGCGGCACACCGCTTGCCCGCGGCACAAGGCTCGCCTGATGCCACGCTACCGGATGACCGTCGAATATGACGGGGCGCCCTATGTCGGTTGGCAGCGTCAGGACAACGGCCCATCGGTCCAGGGCGCGATCGAAGCGGCAATCCTGTCGTTGAGCGGCGAGACGGTTTCCGTCCGGGGCGCAGGACGCACCGATTCCGGTGTCCATGCGCTCGGTCAGGTAATTCACGTGGATCTCTCCAAGGAATGGGCTGACTTCAAGCTTCAGAACGCATTGAACGCGCATCTCAGATTGGCCGGCGAGCGGGTGTCGATCATCGATGTCCTGGCCGTGCCCGAATTCTTCGATGCCCGTTTTTCGGCGCTTCGCCGTCACTATCTCTACCGGATCATTACCCGCCGCGCGCAGCTTGCGATCGAAGCGGGCAAGGCCTGGTGGGTGCCGAAGGCACTCGACCACGAAGCGATGCATGAGGCGGCCCAGAGGCTGGTCGGCAATCACGATTTCTCGACCTTCCGGTCAGCTCATTGCCAGGCCAAGAGCCCGGTGCGCACGCTGGACAGGCTGGATGTCACGCGCACAGGCGAGCTGATCGAGATACGGGCGACAGCGCAGAGCTTCCTCCACAATCAGATCCGTTCCTTCGCTGGAACGCTGAAGCTGGCAGGTGAGGGCAAGTGGACGCCTGATGACGTGCAGGCAGCCCTCGAAGCTCGCGACCGCAAGGCTTGCGGGCCGGTAGCGCCGCCGGATGGGCTTTATTTCATGCAGATCGATTATCCGGACGTGATTCCGGACAGACGAAAGGGAGCAGATAGCGATGACGGTGACGATCTATCATAACCCCGCTTGCGGAACCTCGCGCAATACTCTGGCTATGATCCGTCAATCAGACGAGGAACCCGTTGTCATCGAATATCTGAAAACGCCGCTTTCGCGGCACGAGCTTGCGGCGCTGATTGCGAAAATGGGTGTTTCTGTGTGTGATATGCTGCGCGAGAAAGGCACGCCTTACAGCGAGTTGGGCCTCGGCGATCAATCTCTCTCCGACGGTCACTTGCTCGATGCGATGGTAGAGCATCCAATCCTGATGAACCGGCCTATCGTCGTGACGGCAAAAGGCGCAGCGCTTTGCCGCCCTTCGGAATTGGTGCTGGATCTTCTGCCCAATCCGGATATCGGCCTATTCACCAAGGAAGACGGTGAGGTCGTGCCCGCGCGGGGTCAGGCGGGATAGATCCCGAGAAATTTCTGAAGATATTCGGCAAGCATCATCGTCGGCACAAGCAGCGCCAGCGTCAGCGCCCCGACCATCAGCCCGTGTCCATGGAAGATCATCCGCAGGATGCGCGCCAGAATGAAGACCTGCGCGATCATCAGGATCAGCAGCAGGATCGAGACGACGCTCACCGTTCCCGGAATGAAGAAGACCAGAGCAAGCAGCAGGCCATTGATGTAGGAGAGCGGCACGCCCAGCCAGTTGACGCTGACGACGACTGCGGCAAAACGGTTGCCCATCTTGAAGATCAACAGCAAAAGCCCGGCCAGCACCAGCGGTGCGAACCAGTTCGCCACCTCCACCATTCCAAGACGGAGGTAAAAGGGCAGCCCGACATCGTAATGTGGTGGCATGGTCTGCAGGAAAGCCTGGCGCCACCAGAGCCAGGAAATGCCCATTGGCGGCAGGCACCAGACCATGGCCCAAAACGAGCGGTTCACGCCGCGCTCCGAGACATCCAGAAAGCGGAAGCCGCGCGGATCCATGCGGATCAGCAGCCAGAGCCCCGCCAGATAATATTGGACTTCCCTAAGCCCCGGCATTCTCGAACCAGCGCTCTATGAAAGTTTCGTAGATGACTGTCAGCGTCTCCAGATCCGCGACGGCAACGCGCTCATCGACCATATGCATGGTCTGGCCGACGAGGCCGAATTCGACCACGGGGCAATAGTCCTTGATAAACCGCGCATCCGACGTGCCGCCTGTCGTCGACAATTTCGGCGCCTTGCCGGTGACGCTCTCGACGGACGAAGACAGAGACGCGATCAGCGCGTTGTTGCGGGTCAGGAAGACATGGCTGGGACGGTCGGCCCAGATGATCTCGTAGCGAACAGCATCACGGCCCGGCCGCAATGCACCCTCGTCAGCGGCGGCATCGAGACGGCTGACGATTTCGGCCCGCAGCGTGTCGGCGGTCCAGGTATCGTTGAAGCGGATATTGAAGCTCGCCGTCGCTTTCGCGGGAATGACGTTGGTTGCGGGATTGCCGACATCAACCGTCGTCACTTCGAGATTGGAGGCCTGGAAGCTTTCGGTGCCGGTGTCGAACGGCGGATCCATCAGCGCCGTCGTCAGCTGCAGCAGGCCGCGAACCGGATTGTCGGCGAGATGCGGATAGGCTGCGTGGCCCTGGACGCCATGAACGGTGATCTTGCCCGACAGCGACCCGCGCCGGCCGATCTTGATCATGTCGCCAAGCGCATCCGGATTGGTCGGCTCGCCGACGACGCAGGCATCCCAGCGCTCGCCGCGCTCGGCCGCCCATTGCAGCAGCTTGGTCGTGCCGTTGATCGAAGGTCCCTCTTCGTCGCCGGTGATCAGGAAGGAGATTGAGCCCTTGGGTGCGCCGTGCTTTTCGATATGGCGTGCCACTGCAGCAACGAAACAGGCAATGCCGCCCTTCATGTCGACGGCGCCGCGGCCGAACATCTCGCCACCGGCGATCTCTGCGGCAAAGGGCGGGTGTGTCCAGGCGGCCTCATCACCAACAGGCACAACATCGGTATGGCCGGCAAACATCAGGTGCGGGCCGTTGTTTCCGATGCGCGCATAGAGGTTTTCGACATCGGCTGTTCCAGCCTCCGTCGCCATCACCCTATCGACCGTGAAGCCGAGCGGCGACAGCATCGCATCGAGCGCCGAAAGTGCGCCGCCTTCGGTCGGTGTGACGGACGGGCAGCGGATGAGTGTCTGGAGATTGGCGACGGGATTGGTAGCGGTCATGACGGTCGAATTATCCGGCGGGGATGGCAAAGAAATGGCGAGGCGAATGCCGCCTCGCGTTAAAAGAGCGCCGTCTGTTTACCGGATCGATGTCCGGCTGTCACTTCAAGCTTAGTCGCGCAGCAGCTCGTTGATGCCGGTCTTCGAGCGGGTCTGCTCGTCGACGCGCTTGACGATGACCGCGCAGTAGAGATGCGGCGCCGGCAGGCCATTGGCCATGGTCTTGTTGCCCGAGGGCATCGAGCCGGCGACGACGACGGAGTAGGGCGGCACTTCGCCATAGGTGACTTCGCCGGTGGCGCGATCGACGATCTTGGTGGACTTGCCGATATAGACGCCCATGCCGAGGACCGAGCCCTCACGGATGATGCAACCTTCGACGACTTCCGAACGGGCGCCGATAAAGCAGTTGTCCTCGATGATCGTCGGGCCTGCCTGCATCGGCTCCAGCACGCCGCCGATGCCGACGCCGCCGGAAAGATGCACATGCTTGCCGATCTGTGCGCAGGAGCCGACCGTTGCCCAGGTATCGACCATCGTGCCTTCGCCGACATAGGCGCCGAGGTTGACGAAGGACGGCATCAGCACGACGTTCTTGGCGATATAGGCCGAGCGGCGGACGATGCAGTTCGGAACGGCGCGGAAGCCGGCGTCACGATACTGGTTCTCGCCCCAGCCTTCGAACTTCGAGGGGACCTTGTCCCACCAGGTCGAGTTGCCCGAGCCACCCTTGACGACTTCCATGTCGTTCAGGCGGAAGGAGAGCAGCACGGCCTTCTTGAGCCACTGATTGACCGTCCAGGCGCCGTCAGCGCCGCGTTCGGCAACGCGTGCCTTGCCGCCATCGAGCAGCTCGAGCGCAGCTTCGACCGCATCGCGGATTTCGCCCTTGGTCGAGAGGCTGACGCTGTCGCGGTTGTCGAAGGCCGCTTCGATGGTCTTTTCGAGGGATGCAAGATCGGTGGCGCTCATGAGAATTCCTTAAACTTCGAACTTTATCCTGAAGGCTACAGGGCCTCCGGGAATTGTGATCGGCGGGATGCGATCTGCTCTATCGCATGGGCGTCCAAAATGGAATGATTTTTCGAACCAGATCGTTTCTGGATTCAAGGCGTTAAAGACGCGTTTGGTAAGACTGAAAGGCATTTTTGAATGGCGAAGGGTAAGAATGGCAGACTCCGGCGCAAGGATGGGGTCTGGGATCCGCTCAAGACCAGCGAAACGGACAAGGATCGCGCCCGCGCCGTACCGAAAACACCGCAAACGCTCTCTCCGTCCTATCGTCTTGCCTATGTCGACGAGGACTTCCTCTGCCGCGAGGAACTACGGCCGATCCGCCTGCAGCTCGAGTTGCTGAAACCGGAAATGCTTTTGGCCGAGCGTGGCATCAAGTCGACGGTCGTGATGTTCGGCGGCGCCCGCATTCCAGCGCCCGGCCAGAGCGCCTGGGCAGCGCGCAACGATGTGCAGCGGGTCAACCTGGAAGCGGCGTCTGTCTACTACGACGAGGCTCGCAAGTTCGCCCGCCTCTGCTCACGTTATTCGGCGGCCCACGATTTCCATGAATATGTGATCGTCACCGGTGGCGGCCCGGGCGTGATGGAGGCCGGCAACCGCGGCGCTGCCGATGAAGGCGCACCGTCGATCGGCCTCAACATCGTCCTTCCGCACGAGCAGGCGCCGAACGTCTATGTGACGCCGGAGCTCAGCTTCAATTTCCACTATTTTGCGATCCGCAAGATGCACTTCATGGTGCGTGCCAAGGCGATCGCCGTGTTTCCCGGCGGTTTCGGCACGCTCGACGAATTCTTCGAGTGCCTGACGCTGATCCAGACCGGCCGCATGGAAAAGATGCCGCTGATTCTGTTCGGTGAAAAGTTCTGGCGGACGATCGTCAATTTCGAGGCGCTTGCGGAATTTGGGACGATCGCGCCTGATGACGTCAAGCTCATCAGTTTCGTGGAAACGGCCGATGAGGCCTGGAAGATCATCCAGGATTTCTACGAACCGCATGAATAAGAAAACCCGCCGCGCGAGCGGCGGGCTTCCTGTTTCCTCCCTTAGAGGAACGGGCGATCGGGCATGTCGTCGATCGAGATGAAGCCGTCCTTGTTGGTATCCAGGCGGGTAAAGAGCCGGGTCATCGCATCTTCGGCTTCCTGCTTGGAAATCTGGCCATTCTCGTCCTTGTCGACGCGCCGCATCATCGAGGCGAACATCATGTCGCCGCCGTGGCGCTTGCCCCAGCGGTGGCCGTCCGGTCCGCCATTCTGGCCCTTGCTGTCGTTCTGTGCCATCTGCTGATCGTCGCCGCCATCCTTCTTGGCGTCCTTGCGTGCATCGCGCCAGGCCTTGATCTGCGCCTGATGATATTCGCGAATTTCGCCCGGCGTCAGGCTGCCGTCATTGTTCTTGTCGGCGGCTGCGAAGATCTTGTCGACGCCGTCGATCGCTTCCTGCTTCGAGATCTTGCCGTCCTTGTTCTCGTCGAACTGCTTCAGCATGCGCACGAAGGCGATCTCGCGGAAAGCGGCGCCACGCGGGCCGCCCATCATCTCGCGATGGTGCTGCGGCCCATCGGAGCGATGGCCGGGAGCAGCAAAGCTCGCGCCTGCGGCACCGGCGATCAAAACGGCGGAGAGGCCTGCCAGGATAAGCTTGTTGCGGTACATGAGACTTCCTTTCGGTTCGTATCCCTTCACGACCAAAAGGTAAGGCTGCGGTTGCAGAAAACCCAATTAAACCTAGGTAAGCTGGATGAAACTTTCGTAAGTCAGCCGGTAATCTTGGCCAGGAATGCGGTGAGATCATCGGTCACGAAATCGATGTGATCCTCCTCGCCGCTGGTCTTTTCCCACCATTCGACAACCGTGTCTTCAAGGTTGTTCGGCACCAGGAGAACGGTGCTCATCCCAAGCGCCTTCGGCACAACGAGATTGCGCGGCAGGTCCTCGAACATCGCAGCCTTCTTGGTCTCCACCCGCTTCAAGGCCGTGAACTTGTCATAGGTCGCCTGCGCCGGCTTCGGCACGAAATCGGCGGCGACGATATCGAAGATGTCGTCGAAATGCTCAAGAATGCCAAGCGCACCCGCCGCCATCTCGGCATGCTTGACGCTGCCATTGGTGAAGATGAACTTGCGCCCCGGCAGCGCCTTGATCGCCTCTCCAAGCTCCGGATGCGGCGACAGCGTCGTATAGTCGATCGCGTGCGCCTTCTCCAGAAAGTCGTTCGGATCGATGCCGTGATGGATCATCAGACCCTGCAACGTGGTGCCATGGTCGTAATAATACTGCTTCTGCAGCTTGCGCGCCTCATCCCGCTCCATCTGCAGCAGCGCCGACACATAGGCCGTCATGTTCTTGTCGATCTGCGCGAAGAGATTGATGTGATGCGGGTAGAGCGTGTTGTCGAGGTCGAAGACCCACTCGCTCACATGCTCGAAGTCGGATTTTTCAGGGGTGCGATCGATCTTTGTCATGCGCGTCTTATGGCATGAGCCCGGGATCATCGACAATCGAAAATAGACGCCCGATTTCGGGCGGACGGCGGTTCGACGGGATGGTAGAAGGGCTTTATGCTGTTCGATCTGCCCGACGATGACGCGCTTTACGATGCGCTGATTGCCCGAAGCTCCGATTACGAGGGGCTCGCCTATGCCTGCGTCAAGACGACCGGCGTCTTCTGCAGGCTGACCTGCCCGGCGCGAAAGCCGAAGCGGGAGAACACGCTCTTTTGCGGCTCGGTCTCGGCCTGCATGCAGTCGGGATTCCGGCCGTGCCAGCGGTGCAGGCCGTTGGAGCAGGCGGGGCGGGAGCCTGTTGTCGACGATCTCCTGAAGGCGCTCGACCGTGATCCCTCCGCGCGCTGGACGGAGGATCGCCTCACCGATCTCGGCTACGATCTTTCGACGGTACGCCGCGCCTTCAAGCGCGCGCTCGGGATGACTTTTCTTGACATCGCCCGCTACCGCAGGCTCGGGCAGGCTGCCAAGCAGATCGCTGATGGCGGCTGCATTATCGATGCACAGCTAGACGCAGGCTATGAATCGGCAAGCAGTTTTCGCGCCGCCTTTCACCGGATGATCGGCATGGCGCCCGCCATCGTCCAGAACCGCGAACTGCTCTTTGCCGATCTCTTCGATACACCGCTCGGGCCGATGATCGCAGTGGCCGATCACACGCATGTGCATCTGCTGGAGTTCCACGACCGCAAGGCGTTGGCAAAGGAGCTGGAGAGCCTGCAGCGCAAGACGCGCTCTACCGTTGCCGCCGGGCGTACGCCGGCAATAGAACGGATCGAGGCGGAGATGAAAGCCTATTTCGCGGGGCGGCTGAGGGAGTTCGAAACGCCGCTTGCCCTTGCCTTTGGAACAGCTTTCGAGCGGGAGATATGGTCGAGGCTGATGCGCATCCCGGTGGGCGAGACGCGCGCTTACGGCGACATCGCCCGCGACATGGACAATCCGCAAGTCGTAAGGGCAGTCGGCCGCGCGAATGGCGCCAACCAGATTGCCGTCGTCATCCCTTGCCACCGGCTGATCGGCGCGGATGGATCGCTGACCGGCTATGGCGGCGGCCTCTGGCGCAAGCAGTGGCTGTTGAAACACGAAGCAGAAATGCGGGCAGCGAGGCCCGAAATGGAGGAAGCATCATGAACCAGGCGGATAAGGCAAAGGCATTCGAAGCGTTGCACCGGAAGGGAACGCCCGTTGTTCTCTACAATATCTGGGATGCCGGAACGGCAAAGGCGGTTGCCGAAGGCGGCGCCAAGGCGCTGGCGACCGGCAGCTGGTCGGTGGCTGCGGCGCAGGGCTATGCGGACGGGCAGAAGCTGCCTATGGATGTGCTCATCGCCACCGCCCGGTCGATCGCTGCGTCAACCGATCTGCCGCTCTCCGTCGATTTCGAAGGCGCCTATTCGGAAGAGCCGGATCGCGTCGCGGCCAATGTCGCCAAGGTCATCGATACTGGGGCCATCGGCATCAATTTCGAGGACCAAGTCGTCGGCAGCAAGGGGCTGCATTCCCCGGAAAAGCAGGCGGCCAAGATCAGGGCGATCCGCGCCATGGCCGATGCCCGCGGCATTCCGTTTTTCATCAATGCCCGCACCGATCTTTTCCTGGCAGAGAGCGATCCGTCGAAACACGCCGCTCTTGCCGATGAAGCAATCGAGCGCGGCAGGGCCTATGCGGCGGCCGGTGCCCGCGGGTTCTTCGTGCCGGGCCTTGCGGATGCCAGGCTGATCGAAAAGATCTGTGCCGCATCGCCGCTGCCTGTGAACATCATGATGCGGGCCGGCGTGCCTGACGTGAAGACCCTGGCAAGCCTCGGCGTCGGCCGGGTCAGCTATGGCCCCGGACCCTATCGGGCAATGATGGAAAAGCTGAAGGAAGCCGCGGCAGCGGTTTACGCCGCCGCGCCTTGACCGGTGATCAGGGGACGATCAGCGTGCCCGCACCATGTTCGGTGAAAATCTCGAGCAGGACGGAATGAGCCGTCTTGCCGTTCAGGATGACGACGCCCTGGACGCCGGCCTTGATGGCGTCGATGCAGGTCTCGACCTTCGGGATCATGCCGCCGGAGATCGTACCGTCGGCGATCAGCGCATGCGCCTGGGCGACGGAGAGTTCCTTGATCAGGTTGCCCTGCTTGTCGAGAACGCCGGGAACATCCGTCAGGAACAGCAGGCGGGTGGCGTTCAGCGCACCGGCGATCGCACCTGCAAACGTATCGGCATTGATGTTGTAGGTCGCACCGTCACGGCCGGGAGCCACCGGCGCGATGACGGGGATCATCTCGGAGCGGGCGAGCAGGTCGAGCAGCGTGCGGTCCACTTCGACGACTTCGCCGACGAAGCCGAGATCGAGAACGCGCTCGATGTTGGAATCCGGGTCCTTGATCTTCTTCTGCGCCTTTTCGGCGAAGACCATGTTGCCGTCCTTGCCGCAAAGGCCGATCGCCCATTCGCCCGTCTGGTTGATGAGCGCGACGATCTCCTTATTGATCGAGCCCGCGAGAACCATTTCCACGATCTCGACGGTCTTCGCGTCGGTGACGCGCAGCCCGCCTTCGAACTTGGATTCGATGCCCATCTTGGTGAGCATGGCGCCGATCTGCGGGCCGCCGCCATGGACGACGATCGGGTTGACGCCGGATTGCTTGAGAAGCGCGATATCGCTGGCGAAGGCCTTGCCGAGCTCGGGATTGCCCATGGCGTGACCGCCATATTTCACGACGATCGTCTTGTTCTCGTAGCGCTGCATGAAAGGCAGCGCCTGCGCCAGAAGATGCGCCTGCATTTCGCTTTCGGACTGGTTCATGGCTTACCCCGCAGAATGGATCGCGGGCCTTTTATCTCAAGTTTTTGACAGATGGAATAATGCGTTGCGCATTAGTTTGACGGCCTCTTGTCAATTTTGCGCCCGTCCCTCTATGTAAGGGTATATTAGGGAGAGCGGCAGCGGCATGACCGGCGATGAACTCGCAAGACTGATTGGCCGCGTGGCGATGTCCGACCGGCAGGCCTTCGTCGCCCTTTACAGGGAAACGAGCCCGAAACTTTTCTCCATCTGCCTGCGTATCTTGAAAGACAGGGCGGAAGCCGAAGAGGCGCTGCAGGAGATCTATGTGAAGATCTGGCAGCGCGCCAAGGTTTTCGCGTCGTCGCAGGGCGCACCCACTGCCTGGCTTGCGGCAATAGCGCGCAACCAGGCGATCGATACCATGCGCGCGCGAAAGCCCGTCAGCGACGAGCTCGATAGTGCCTATGATCTTGCCGACTCCGCACTCGATCCGGAAAAGCAAGCTGTGATGAGTGATGAAGGAAGGCGGATTGACACCTGCATGGAAGAGTTGGAAGCTGACAGGGCGACGTCGGTTAGGCGGGCCTATGTCGAAGGACTGAGCTACCAGGAACTTGCCGACCAATTCGGCGTTCCGCTCAACACCATGCGGACATGGCTGCGGCGCAGCCTTTTGAAGCTGAGAGAGTGCATGGAACGATGACATCGCCCGATCAAAGCAAGGGAGGCCGCTCTCGCGACGAAGTGCTCGCAGGCGAGTATGTGCTTGGCGTTCTCTCTTACCAGGATCGGCGGGTTGTCGAAGAGCGTATGCGCCGTGATCGCCAGTTTGCGGCGATCGTCAGCCGCTGGGAAACCAATCTTTCCGCTTTCAACGACGAGTATGAGACAGTTGCGCCGAGCCGCGAAACCTTCAAGCAGGTCGAAGCCCGTCTCTTTGGCGATCCCGCGCACGCGCCGTCTTTCTCGCGTGGTCTATGGAATTCGGCTGTCTTCTGGCGTTCGCTGACTTTCGCCTCGCTGGTCGTTGCCGCCGGAGCGATCATCTTCGCCTCCGGCATCGTACCGCCGCCACAGGGGGCGGCACCATTGGTTGCGGAACTGTCGGCAGCCGGCAGCCAGGTCAATCTGCTGGCCTCGTATCAGGCCGATACCGGCCACCTGCGCATTATACCGGTCGCTGCGGGCAAGCCGGAAGAAAAGTCTCTGCAGCTCTGGCTCGTTCCGGGCAGCGGCGGGCCGCAGTCGCTGGGCGTGTTCCAGCCGGGCGAGGGCGGTGAACTGGTCATCCCGGCAAACTTGCGCAGCCAGATCGGCGAGGGCGCGACCTTCGCCGTCAGCCTCGAGCCGTTCGGCGGCTCATCGACGGGCGCTCCGACCGGACCGGTCGTTGCCAGCGGCGCGGCACACCGCCCGTAAAATTCTTTCCTGTCGCCGAAACTCTTTTCCGCTGCCGCCCGTAGCTTCAATGACCGGGCAGCACGAGGCATCAGGCCAGTGCCTGCAGCCGGCGTCGAGGAGAACAATCATGATCACGTCCGCTTTGCGCACCATCGCGCTTGCCACTGCCGTGTCCGCAATCGCCTTTGCAGCGCAGGCCAAGAATCCGATGGTCGGTGGTGCCGCGATGTACCCCACCAAGAACATCGTCGAAAACGCAGTGCATTCCAAGGATCACACCACCCTGGTCGCCGCGGTTAAGGCCGCGGGCCTGGTCTCGACGCTTGAGGGCAAGGGCCCGTTCACGGTGTTTGCGCCCACCAACGAAGCCTTCGCAGCTCTTCCAGCCGGCACCGTCGATACGCTGCTGAAGCCGGAGAATAAGGCCCAGCTCACCAAGGTTTTGACCTGCCATGTCGTCGCGGCCGACGCGATGTCGAAGACAGTCGCCAAGATGATCAAGGATGATGGCGGCGAGCACGACATCAAGACGGTCGGCGGCTGCATCATCAAGGCCAAGGAAAGCATGGGCAAGATTACGTTGACCGATGAAAACGGCGGCGTCGCTCATGTGACCATCGCCGACGTCAAGCAGTCGAACGGCGTGATCCACGTCATCGACAAGGTGCTTCTGCCGAAGATGTAAATGATTGCAGGCAGGAGAATGTGGGGAGGCGCCTTTCGGGGCGCCTCTTTCATTTCCAGTTGCTGATTTCCACCGTCTCGGCGATCGCCTGCCTGAGGTCATCGAGCCCTTCGGCCTTTTCGGACGAGGTCGCGACCACGAACGGGTAGGCGGCAGGTCGCTTCTTGATCTTCTCGAGCGTCTCGGCGAGCAGCTTCGCGACCGCAGGCGGCTTGATCTTGTCGGTCTTGGTCAGCACGATCTGATAGGAGACGGCAGCCTTGTCGAGCAGCGTCAGCACGTCTTCGTCGTTCTTCTTGATACCGTGACGGCTGTCAATCAGCACATAGACGCGCTTCAGCGTGGCGCGGCCACGCAGATAGTCGAAGACCAGTTTCGTCCAGGCATCGACGTGATCCTTCGGTGCCTGGGCATATCCGTAGCCCGGCATGTCGACGAGCGCCATCGGCGGCATGTCGCCATCGGCGCCGGAATAGCCGTCCGGAACGAAATAATTGAGTTCCTGGGTCCGTCCCGGCGTGTTCGACGTGCGCGCCAGCCCCTTGTGCCCGACCAGCGCATTGATCAGCGACGACTTGCCGACATTCGAGCGTCCGGCAAAGGCGATTTCGAATGGGCCTTCCGGCGGCAGGAATTTCATGGAGGGCACGCCACGGATGAAGATCCAGGGCCGCCCGAAGAGGGGCTTATCGTTCTTTTCTGTCATGGGCTGCCTTATAGATCATTTCTGCCGCCAAGAAAAAGCCCCGCCGGAGCGGGGCTTTTCTAAGTCTACTTGGATGGCGCCGGTTTTCGTTTGAAGACGCCCTTCAGATTGTCGAAGAGCTCGATCTTCACGCCGTGGCGCTTCATGATCACCGACTGCTGGATGACCGAGAGCGTGTTGTTCCAGGCCCAGTAGATGACCAGACCGGCCGGGAAGCTCGCCAGCATGAACATGAATACCAGCGGCATCCACGTGAAGATCATGGCCTGGGTCGGATCCGGCGGCGTCGGGTTCATGCGCATCTGCAGGAACATCGTGATGCCCATGATCAGCGGCCAGACACCCAGATGCAGCAGGGTCGGCGCCTCGAAGGGAAGCAGGCCGAAAAGATTGACGATCGAGGTCGGATCGGGAGCCGAAAGGTCCTTGATCCAGCCGAAGAACGGCGCGTGGCGCATTTCGATGGTGATGTAGATCACCTTGTAGAGCGAGAAGAAGATCGGGATCTGCAGCGCGATCGGCCAGCAACCGGCGACAGGATTGATCTTCTCGTCCTTGTAGAGCTGCATCATCGCCTGCTGCAGACCCATGCGGTCGTCGCCGAACTTGGCCTTCAGCTCCTCCATTTTCGGCTGCATGCGCTTCATGTTCGCCATCGAAGCGTATTGCTTGCTGGCGAGCGGGAAGAACAGTGCCTTGACGACGATGGTGGTTAGCAGGATCGCCACGCCGAAATTGCCGAAGTAACGGAAGAAGAAGTCCATCAATTTGAACATCGGCTTCGTCAGGAAGTAGAACCAGCCCCAGTCGATCAGTCGATCGAAGCGCGGGATCTCGTAGGAGGCCTCATAGCCGTCGATAACCGGAACTTCCTTGGCGCCGGCGAAGACGAGGCTCTTCAGCTCGACGGACTGGCCGGGAGCGATGCTGACCGCATCTTCCTTGTAGTCTGCCTGATAGCTCGGCTGCGTGCCCGGATAGTAGGCGAAGCGCGCCTCATAGGCGGACTTCTGCGGCGGAACGATCGTTGCCGCCCAGTATTTGTCGGTGATGCCGAGCCAGCCGCCGGTGGACTTGGCAGGCGTAACGGCTTCCTTTTCGACAGCCGTGTACTTGCTCTCGACTAGACCGTCTTCGCCGATAACGCCGATGAAGCCTTCATGCAGCACGTAGACCGAAGGCGTGGTCGGCTTGTTGTAGCGCGTGACGCGGCCGTAGGACGAGATCGATGCAGCAGCCGCACCGCTGTTCGTCACCTTGTCGGCGATGGTGAACATGTAGCGCTCATCGACCGAGATCGTGCGCGCGAAGGTCAGGCCCTTGTCGTTCGTATAGGTGAGCGTAACGGGAGTCTTTTCCGTCAGCTTCGCGCCTTCCGGTGCCGTCCACACGGTCGATGCGCCCGGAACCGTACCTGTCTGATCGCTGCCGACGTAACCCAGTTCGGCAAAGTAGCCGTCCTTGGTTTCAGCCGGCGAGAACAGCGTGATGATCGGGCTGCTCTTGTCGACGGTCTCGTGATAGCCCTTGAGCTTCAGGTCGTCGAGGCGGGCGCCCGTCAGGTTGATCGTGCCCGAAAGAGCCGCGGTATTGATCGCGACACGCGGCGACTTGGCGAGTGCTTCTTCGCGCGTCGCGACCGTTGCCACCTGGCCGCTCGGAGCGGCGCCGCTCGTCTGAGCCGGCTGTGCGCCACCGGCGGCAGGCGTCTGCGTCTGCTCGGTGGTCTGCTGCGCCTTCTGAGCTTCCTGCGCCTTGCGCTGCGCTTCGATGCGCGGATTCATATAGAGGAACTGCCAGCCAAGAACGATCAGCACCGAAAGAGCGATCGCAATGAAATAATTGCGGTTGTTTTGCATCATACGTTCCTGGAGCGGTCTTCACTCGACCGCTTTTGTTTCGGCTTGTTTTCAACGCGGGCTTTGAGCTCCGCAGTCAATTGTTGGAAAGATGCTTTCAAGACATCCCTTCTCGCGACAACCACATAGTCGTGTCCGGCTTGCATTGCAAACCCTGCATGAAGCCGCACCGCCTCTTTAAGACGCCGCCGCATGCGGTTTCTTTCGACTGCGTTGCCATGTTTCTTGGTGACTGTGAAGCCGACGCGGGCTTCGGTGTCGGGTTCCTTGCGATCGAGTACCTCGAGCAGGAAGAAGCCGCCCCTGCGCTTTTCGCCTACGCGAACAGCAAGAAACTGCGGGCGGCTTTTCAGCCGCCCGACAGTCATTTCTTCTTGTTCTTTTTTGGTCGTCAATTCGCCCGCCATCTCTTATCGGGCAATTCCGGCCTTAAGCCGAAAGACGATTGCGGCCACGTCCGCGGCGAGCGGCGATAACCTTGCGGCCACCGGCAGTAGCCATACGTGCACGGAAACCGTGGCGGCGCTTGCGGACAAGCTTGGATGGTTGGTAAGTACGCTTCATTTATTTTAATACCGCGGAGTGCGGCCCTTCTTACGTTTTGCAAAGTGCAAGGAGCGTTATTTTTGCGAACGGGCGAGGCCAAAAGACCTATAGTGACCGGACGTGCGGCGGCTTATAGGGACGGTCGCCAAAAAAGTCAATTATAGCCGTAAAAATCGTCCACGCGGCCTGCCCGCTAAAGCGCCAATGTGCAAAAAGTCGCATCAGGGTGTTAACGACTACGACAATACCCCATGAGTTGAATTTTGCTGAAGTTCTTCTGAGGTAGCCACGATTTCCCATTGATTCGGTCTTGCTGATTGCAATTTTTGCGAAAAATCTGCTGTGAGCCCGAATAATAGGGATAATTTCTTGTAGTCGTAATAGCTAAAATCCGAAACATAACTTTAAGAAATTTCGCCGATATTTTGGTCATTCGGCTGGGAATTTGCTTTCCAGTCTCTCTTCACCCCCTAGGGAGACTATACTTTGAAAATTCGTGGAAAGATCAATTTGCTTGTCAGCGTTATGGCTGGCGTTGCGCTGGTCATCGGCGCGACGGCATTGTTCGCTATGAACGAGTATAACAATAAGCTGACCGCCTATGAAAGCGCTTCCAGCCGCGCTTATGCCGGCGAGCGTCTCAATCGTTTCGTCACTGCAACCGTGATGGAAGCCCGTGGCATCTATGCCTCCAAGGAGATCAAGGACGTCGCTCCTTTTGCCAAAGGCATCAACACCGATCTCGACGAGATCGACAAGGTGATCGCTGGCTGGGCGCCGCTGGTTCCTGAGAGCCAGAAGGATAGCTTCGGCAAGCTCGTCGATCGCTCCAAGGAATTCCGTGCCTTCCGCACCGAGACTGCACGTCTCGGCACCGAAGTCGGCCCTGCAGCCGCAAACGATCAGGGTAATAACGACGCCAACCGCGCCAACCGCAAGGCCTTCCAGGCCGAGATCGACGCAATCGTCAAGACCGACAAGGCCGAACTCGATGCCGTCGATGACGAGATCGAGGCCTTCCGCAACTCTGTCTTTTGGCTTGTGCTTGCGATCACCACGATCGGTATCGCTGCGGGCGTCGGCCTTGGCTTCTATATCGGTACCAGCCACCTCAGCCGCCCGATCAAGAAAGTGACGACCGCGATCAAGGAAGTCGCCGACGGCAATTTCGAAGCGGAAGTGCCCTATGCAGGCCGCCAGGATGAAATCGGCGACATGGCCGCGGCCGTTGCCGTCTTCAAGGAAAACGGCCTCGCCATCAAGCGCCTCAACGCCCAGGAAACGGCGATGCGCGCCAAGAGCGATGACCTGCAGTCGAGCATGTCCGTCGTCGTTGCCTCCGCTGCCGCCGGTGATTTCAGCCGCCGCATTGAGAAGGACTACGAGGACGAAAGCCTCAACCATTTCGCAGGCAACATCAACTCGCTGCTCTCCAGCGTCGACACCGGCGTCAACGAAACCCGCCGCGTCATTGCAAGCCTTGCCGATGGTGACCTGACGCAGACGATGCGCGGTGAGTTCCAGGGCGCCTTTGCCGAACTGCAGCAGAACGTCAACAGCACCTTCGTGACGCTGCAGACAACGATGCGCGAAGTTCGCGAAACGACCGAAGCCATCAACGGCAACACCAACGAACTGCGCGTTGCGACCGACGATCTGTCGAAGCGTACCGAGCAGCAGGCTGCCGCACTGGAAGAAACCTCTGCCGCTCTCGACGAGATCACGGCGGTTGTCCAGAATTCGACCGAGCGTGCCCAGGAAGCCAGCGTCATGGTCTCCGAAGCCAAGGACAAGTCGGGTGCATCCGGCGTCGTCGTCCGTAATGCGGTCGATGCCATGGGCCGCATCGAGCAGGCATCCCGCGAGATCAGCCAGATCATCAACGTCATCGACGAGATCGCCTTCCAGACCAACCTGCTGGCGCTCAATGCAGGCGTTGAGGCAGCGCGTGCCGGCGAGGCAGGCAAGGGCTTTGCGGTTGTCGCTCAGGAAGTCCGCGAACTGGCTCAGCGTTCGGCAACCGCTGCCAAGGACATCAAGGCGCTCATCACCAAGTCGGGCGATGAAGTCAATGTCGGCGTGAAGCTGGTGCAGGCAACCGGCGAGGCGCTGTCGGAAATCGAGACCCGCGTCATCGCCATCAACGACCACATCCATTCGATCGCAACCGCGGCGAAGGAACAGTCGACCGGCCTCAAGGAAGTCAACACCGCCGTAAACCAGATGGACCAGGTGACCCAGCAGAATGCGGCAATGGTCGAGGAAACCTCGGCTGCGACGCACAAGCTGTCTGCCGAAGCCGATGGCCTCGTCCGCCTCATCTCGCGCTTCAAGGTCTC
The DNA here is from genome assembly GCF_056400165.1 of Rhizobium sp. 01L410. Classification (NCBI taxonomy): domain Bacteria; kingdom Pseudomonadati; phylum Pseudomonadota; class Alphaproteobacteria; order Hyphomicrobiales; family Rhizobiaceae; genus Rhizobium; species Rhizobium sp. 01L410. The sequence continues at coordinate 133,904 of NZ_JBFTST010000003.1, read as the reverse complement.
CAACGGCCCTGCGCCGCAGGTGGCCGTTGCCCGCCGTGAGGAGCATCGCCCGGTGGCCTCGCCTGCGCGCCGCGCCATGAACACCGTCGCCCGCGCCTTCAACGGCAATGCGGCGGTCGCAGAGCAGAGCTGGGAAGAGTTTTGATCTCCGAATCCACAGCTTTCTAATCGGAAACGCCGCCTTCGGGCGGCGTTTTCTTTTGTGACGACTTGCCGCGCCTCGCGAAGATTTGAAAGCAGATCGCAAACCGTCTATTATAAGTCTCTGCCTCGCAGGCGCTTGCGCCGAACGGAAACAGCGATGCCGGTGCAAGACCAAAGCGAAATGCCAGTGAATATGACGGCTGCGGGCGGCGAACGCCCTGCAGGGTGGTTTGGCGGGCTCTCCGGCAAGCTGCTCTGGATGACCGTGCTTTTCATCATGCTGGCCGAAGTTCTGATCTTTTTCCCGTCGGTTGCCAGCATGCGCATCCGCTGGCTTGACGACAAGCTCAACACCGCTGCCGCTGCCGCCATCGTCATCGATGGCCTTCAGCCCGTCGAGCTGCCGCGCATGCTCCAGAAGGAAACCCTGGAGGCAACCGGCACCAAGGCGATCGTACTTCGCAAGGACGGCACCTCGCGGCTTCTGGCCATGACCGAGATGCCGACCTCCGTCGATGAGCAGTACGATCTGACGAAAGTCACTCCCGTAAACGCCATCTGCGATGCGCTCGATACGCTGATCTTCGGCGGCAACCGGATGATTCGCGTCTATGGCCCGGTCGGCGATACCGCGACGGGCGTCGAAGTGGTGATGAAGGACAGGGCGTTGCGCAATGCGATGTTCGTCTATGCACGAAACGTTCTGCTTCTGTCGGTCCTGATCTCGCTGTTCACCGCGACGCTGGTTTTCTTCGTTATCAACCGCATCCTGATCCGCCCGATCCGCAATCTGAGCGGCAGCATGCAGCAGTTTTCGACGGATCCGGAGAACCCGCAGAACGTCTTTGTCGGCGATGGCGGACGGGACGAGCTGGCAGTCGCCGGCCGTCATCTGACGGCGATGCAGATCGAATTGCAGAAGACCTTGAAGCAGCAGAAGAACCTTGCAGCGCTCGGCCTTGCCGTCTCCAAGATCAATCATGACATGCGCAACATTCTGGCTTCGGCGCAGCTGATGTCCGACCGTCTCGTCGATGTCGACGATCCGATGGTGAAGAGTTTTGCGCCGAAGCTGCTCAGAACGATCGACCGCGCCGTCGGCTACACGACCGAAGTCCTGTCTTATGGCCAGACGACCGAATCGGCGCCGCGCCGACGCCGCATCCGGCTGCTGGAATTGACCCAGGACGTTCGTGACATGCTGGCCATAGATCCCGCCAGCGGCATCGAGTTTCTGGAGCAGATGCCCAGCGACATCGAGATCGACGGCGACAACGAGCAGCTCTTCCGGGTGATCCACAATCTCTGCCGCAATGCGCTGCAGGCGTTGATGATGCCCGGCGAACTCGGTGCCGGTGGCGTCAAGCGCATCACCGTCTCCGCGCAACGCGTCGGCAGCGTGGTCAGCATCATCATCGACGATACCGGTCCTGGCATGCCGCTGAAAGCTCGTCAGAACCTTTTCACCGCCTTCCGCGGTTCGGCCCGCTCCGGCGGCACCGGCCTCGGTCTGGCGATTGCTCGTGAGCTTGTGCTTGCCCACGGCGGCACCATTGCTCTTGTGGAAAAGCCCTCAGCGGGCACGCAGTTCCGCATCGAAGTGCCGGATCGCCCGGTTTCGCTGGAAGATTACCGCATCCGCAGCCACGCTGAAAAGTAAAGCAAAATTCACAGATCAGCTCTGAAGATCGAAAGTCGCGATTTTTTCACAAAGCCTATTGCATTCCCCCGGAGGAGGCTTTAGAGGATCGCCACGCAAGCGGTTCAGCCGCTTCGAGACGCACCCGTAGCTCAGCTGGATAGAGCACCAGACTACGAATCTGGGGGTCAGGAGTTCGAATCTCTTCGGGTGCGCCACTCATTTTCTTTCCTTGAAAATCATCGAGTAGCCTAGCTTCGCGCAACCTTGCGCGGCTATCTGCGTCTGGCGCCGGATTGTCCGGAGGCAGGCAGGAGTGAATGCGATGAAGACAAGAATGTTGGTTGCGGTGTCGGTTGCTGGAGCGGCAGCCTTGCTTTCCGGTTGCGTCGATCGGGCCAACTCTCCGGTTCTTTATCCCGTCGGTACGCCGGTCAATCCATCCTTCGTCGCGCATACGATGTGCATGGGCGAAGGCAATGCCGCCTATGACGAATCCATGCGGCTCTACAAGGAGCGCTCGCAGATCAGCGGCCAATACGACCAGAGCGAGGGCGAGGCCGTGTCGCGTAGCGCTGCCCGGCGGGCTTATACCGCCTGTGCTTCCTCCGAAGGCTATCGCGCCGTCTACGATCAGTAGGGCGTTACACGCTTCCTCTCGACACTAGGAGCGGGCTCCACCGGCGCCCGATCGCACTGTGGCTGAAAAAGCAGCTGCGGCGGCATCAGACATATTGCCTCCGGCGAGCTGCCTGCCCATGTAAAGCTGGCACGGAACGGGATCGTTCCGCCTGCACGAGGCTGACGCCGCCGGCGCTGTCATCAGGCGCCAGGGAGCACGTCGCCAGCTCAGCGACTTCGCCTGTTTTCACGCATCCATAAGGGAGGAAAGACCATGTCCGCTTTGAATGCCGCGCAATCCGGCACCTTCAAGATCGGCGGCGATCTCGAGGTCAACCGTCTGGGCTTCGGCGCCATGCGCGTCACCGGCCGGGGTATCTGGGGTGAACCTGCCGATCACGCCGAATCCATCCGCACACTGAAGCGTCTTCCAGAGCTTGGCGTCAATTTCATCGATACGGCCGATTCCTATGGGCCCGACGTTTCCGAATGGCTGATCAAGGAAGCCTTGCATCCCTATAGCCACGGCTCGGTCATCGCCACGAAGGGTGGCTTGACCCGCCATGGTCCCGACATCTGGCTGCCGCTCGGCCGCCCAGAATATCTGATCCAGCAGGTGCACAAGAGCCTACGCAATCTCGGGGTCGAACAGATCGATCTCTGGCAGCTGCACCGCATCGACCCGAAGGTGCCGGCCGGCGAGCAATTCGATACGATCAAGTCGCTGCAGGCCGCCGGGCTGATCCGGCATGCGGGATTGAGCGAGGTTTCGGTGGCCGATATCCAGGCTGCATCGAAGTACTTCAAGGTCGCAACGGTCCAGAACCGCTATAACCTCGTCGATCGCACCAGCGAGGACGTGCTCGATTACGCGGAAAAGCACAATATCGGTTTCATCCCGTGGTATCCACTTGCTGCAGGCGATCTGGCAAAGCCAGGCTCGCTGCTGGATACGATCGCCAGGAAGCACAATGCCGCGCCGAGCCAGATCGCGCTCGACTGGGTGCTGAAGCGCAGCCCGGTGATGCTCCCGATCCCCGGTACCTCCAAGGTCAAGCATCTGGAAGAAAACGTCGCAGCTGTCGGCATAACGCTGTCCGAGGAGGAATTCACCGCCCTCGACGCGGAAGGCAGGAAGCTCTTCAAGGCCGCTTGACGTCATCATCGGGACGCGGCGGCAATTAGGCTGCCGTGTCCTTCTTCACGATCAAACTCTGCGCAGATATTTGACCATCTGATTAAAATTGCTGTAAAATGAGGCATATTCTCAAGATTGATACACTTAGTCATGCGCTTTTTGCATTGCTGCGTTGCGGTATTATCCCTATTCCTGACCAAATGAATGGGCTATCTATATCTCCGTAAGCAGCGCACTCCTCCTCCCAGCGCTCTTACGCCGACTGGTAACACTCCTCCTCCCAGTTGCCAGTCAAGATCAAGAGCTCGGTGCACCTCCTCCCGCACCGAGCTCTTTTCTATTTCAGCTCTCGAAAATTATTCGCCGATCCGAGCCACGCCGGTCTCGCCGTTGTCGCGCGTCCACTTCACCTTGCCGGCCCCAGCCCGCTCCAGCTGGAAGCACATCGGTGCGCCCTTGTACCAGGTCTGGAACTTCTGGCAGAGCTGGTCCGATTGGATCCACCATTTGCCGGTATCGCTGGGCTTGAAATAGCGCCCGAGGCCGATCGCCTTGCCGCTGCCGTCCACTGCGCCGGATGTGTGGTAGTTGAGCGGCAGTTCGCCGCCGAGCGGCGTCGCGAGATAGATCGTCCTGCCGATGATGTCACGGCGGATATCGTCTTCGGCGAGGCGTTCCGCGCGGGCGAGGGATGGAAGCAGCAGGGTCGTCGAAGCAAGAGCGATAAGAACGGCTTTCATGGCGTCCATCCGATTTGTCCCGGGGTCAGAGGCAATAACGGCAAAGCCGGGCGCAAAGTTTCACCATGTCCACGATCGCTGCCTTATTTGACTCCGCTCCTGCCGACGTCTTATTTGGGCCGTAGCCGCATTGCCGGTATTCGAAGAGGAGAATGCATGCTGGGCGGCTCGGGAGCCATGCGCAGGACGCTTGCGGCGGTAATGCTGTCGGCTTTTATCCTGTCGGGATGCGGTGGCCGCGCGACCGGCGTCATGACGCCGGTTGGCTCCGTTCAGCCCGGCACATCGCAGGTCAATCTGCTGGTCGCCACGACGCGCGCGCCGGATACCGATCCCGGCGTGCTGTTCTCCGGCGAACGCGGCACCGGTCTGCTGGTCAATGCCGTCGATGTCTCGATCCCGCCGGAGGCCAATCGCAAGGTCGGTCAGGTCCAGTGGCCGACACGCTTGCCCGCGGATCCCCTGCGCAATTTCGTCACCGTCTCCGTCGATCCGCTGCAGGGAGAGAAGGCAGGCGAGGGATGGCTAAAGGGTCATATGCCGAAGAGCCGCCGCGTGCTGATCTTCGTGCACGGCTTCAACAACCTCTACGAGGACGCCGTCTACCGCTTTGCCCAGATCGTCCACGATTCGCATGCGGACGTGGCGCCGGTGGTTTTTACTTGGCCCTCCCGCGGTTCGATCTTCGACTACAATTACGACAAGGAAAGCACCAATTATTCGCGCGACGCGCTGGAGGAGCTGCTGCGGCGCACGGCCGATAACCCCGCCGTCAGCGACGTCACCATCATGGCCCACTCGATGGGAACCTGGCTGACCGTCGAGGCGCTCCGGCAGATGGCGATCCGCGACGGGAAAGTCGCGTCGAAGATCAACAACGTCATCCTCGCTTCTCCCGATCTCGATGTGGACGTCTTCGGCCGCCAGTTCGCCAGCCTCGGCAAGGAGAAGCCGCATTTCACCATCTTCGTGTCGCGCGACGACCGGGCACTGGCACTGTCGCGGCGGATCTCCGGCAATGTCGATCGCCTCGGCCAGATCGACCCGTCGGTGGAGCCTTATCGCAGCAAGCTCGAAGCCGCCGGCATCACCGTGCTCGACCTGACCAAGCTCAAGGGCGGCGACCGGCTGAACCACGGAAAGTTTGCAGAAAGCCCCGAAGTCGTGAAGCTGATCGGTGATCGCCTGATCGCAGGCCAGACCATCACCGACTCCAATGTCGGGCTTGGCGAAGCTGTCGGTGCTGTTGCGATCGGTGCCGCGCAGACCGTCGGCAGCGCCGCCAGTGTTGCCGTCAGCACGCCGATTGCGATCTTCGATCCGCGCACCCGGCGCAACTATGATGCGCAGCTGAAGCGCCTTGGTCAGTCGGTGGAAAACACTGCAGGCTCCGTCGGCGACAGCGTCGGGGCAGGGCTGCCGAGCCAGTGAAAATTTCCATAGGCAAGGTCCGCGATCTGATATATCACGTCGATTGACGGCGGCTGCAGGCGGCCCCGCTATGATGGATGACGCGATGACTGAAGACGTGAAGCGAACAGTTGCAGTGATTGGCGCGGGCGTGATCGGCGCCTCGATTGCCTTCGAGCTTCAAAGGCGCGGGTTTCAGGTCACGCTGATCGACAAGGGTGGACCGGGCCGCGGCACGTCCTACGGCAACATGGCGAGCATCGCGCTCGATTTCGCCGCCGGATCCGGCCCCGCCACCTGGAAGAAGATCCCCCGCTGGCTTCTCGATCCCGAGGGTCCGGTGTGGCTTCGCCCATCCTACGCGCCGAAGATGCTGCCATGGTTCCTGCGCTTCATCGCCGCCGGACGGCCCTCGCGTCTGCGGCAGATCGAGGATGCCGGGATGCTGCTGACCGGACGCGCGCTCGCCGATACCCGCGCCATGCTTTCGGCAATCGGCGCGCCTGAACTGATGACCGATGAAGGCTGCCTCGCAATCTACGAGACCGAGTCGGAGTTTGCCGGTGATCGCGGCCATATCGAGATGATGCAGCGCTACGGCTTCGAGTTCGAGGTGCTGAACGGCGGCGCGATCCAGCATTATGAGCCGGCGCTGTCGTCCAAGGTCGCCAAGGCGGTATTGCTGCCGGACAACAAATCGATCCGCGAACCCTACCAGCTCGTCGTTAAGCTGGCCGCTGCCGCAGAGGCAGCCGGTGCGCGGTTCCTGTCGGGTAGCGTGCGCAGCATCGAGCGCAAGCCGGGGGGGCCGTCGGCCGTTATTCTGGAAAGCGGAGGCCGCATCGAGGTTGATTCCGTTATCGTTGCCGCCGGTGTTCATACCCGTGATCTCGCTGCAAAGCTTGGAGAACCGATCCCGCTGGAAACCGAGCGTGGTTATCACACTCAGATCATGAAACCGGGCATTGCCATGCGCTATTCGGTGATCTGGCCGCATCGCGCCTTCATGGTCACGCCGACGGCAGGCGGCATTCGCGTCGGCGGCAATGTCGAGCTCGCAGGCCTCGATGCCGCGCCTGATTTCCGCCGTCCACGGGTTCTCGTGCGCCATGCGCAGCGCGTGCTGCCCGGCTTGAAGGTCGAGGATACCAGCGAGTGGATGGGCCATCGCCCCGCATTGCCTGATACCATCCCAATCATATCGGCCTCGTCGAAGGTGCCGGGTATTTTCTATGCCACCGGACACGGCCATCTCGGCCTGACGCTTGCCGCCACGACGGCGCAGCTGATTGGCGATATGGTCTCGGGCACAAAGCCGGCGATCGACATGACGCCGTTCCGCATCGATAGATACTGATTTGCACGACGAGCCGGTCTGGCTCTCTTTGGAAGGACGAGACGGATGAGATGGAAGCGCACGATCCAGCTTCTGGATGTTCATTGCGAGGGTGAAATCGGCAAGGTCGCGATCGGCGGCGTCCCGAAGATTCCTGGCGAAACGGTGGCGGCTCAACTGCACTGGCTGAACACCGATCCGAAGGGCACCGAGCTTCGCCGCTTTCTCTGCCTTGAGCCGCGCGGCGCGCCGATCGGCTCGGTCAATCTCCTGCTGCCCGCCAAGCATCCGGATGCCGATGCGGCCTTCATCATCCTGCAGCCCGATCAGGCGCATGCAAGCTCGGGCTCGAACTCGATCTGCGTGACGACGGCCCTGCTGGAATCCGGCATCGTCGAGATGAAGGAGCCAGAAACGGTGGTGACGCTCGAGACCGCGGCCGGTTTGGTCAAGGCAGTCGCAACCTGCCGCGACGGTCGCTGCGAGAAGGTCCGCCTGACCATGGTCCCGGCCTTCGTTCACGAGCTCGATGTCGACGTCGAGACGCCGGAATGGGGCACGATCAAGGTCGATCTTTGCTATGGCGGCATTTTCTATGCGCTTGTCGATGTCGGCCAGATCGGTTCGAAGATCGAGAAGTCGAATGCCGCCGAGCTGGTACGCGCCGGCATGGTTCTCAAGGATATCATCAACCGCGACATCAAGGTTGTTCACCCCGAAATCCCGGCGATCTCAGGCGTTGCTTATGTGATGTTCCGCGATATCGAGCCTGACGGAGCGGTGCGCACCTGCACGACCATGTGGCCCGGCCGCGCCGACCGCTCGCCCTGCGGTACCGGCAGCTCGGCAAACCTGACGACACTGCATGCCCGCGGCAAGGCCAAGCCCGGCGACATCTTCACGTCGCGTTCGATCATCGGCTCGGAATTCGAAGTTGGCCTGCAGTCGGTCACCGAGGTCGCCGGACGCCCGGCAATCATCCCGACCATCACCGGTCGCGGCTTCACCTTCGGCCTCTCCCAGGTCGCCCTCGATCCCTTCGACCCCCATCCGGGCGGTTTTGCCCTGACTGATGTCTGGGGTCCGCAGGCGGGTGAGATTTAAACGGAATGCCGGGCTTTAGAGCCCGGCAGCTTTTCGCAAGGCGGCGTTCATTCGCCCCTGCCATCCCCGGCCGGTTTCCCGGAATTTGGCGATGACATCTTCGTCGATGCGCAGCGTCACCTGCTTCTTTGGATGCTCGACAGGAGGCCGGCCACGCGAACGGCGCTGCTCGTCCATTGCGTCAAAGAACGCCTGAGGCAGAACCTCCTTCGCAGGACGCAGGGCCGCGAGTTCTTCATCGGTTAGCGGCAGTGAATCGACCGCATCCCAATCGTCCTTGGAGTAGCCGCGGCCAGGCTGAAAGGTCTTTATTGTTTTGGCCATTGAAGCTTGCTCCTTTCCTTGGCGTTTGCCTTACGGAAGCTGATGATTGAAATCGCTTCACTTCCAAGCAACGCGAAGATCACGACGGCCGTTCCGTCGCGGTAGTAGCCCACTGCTTTCATCCGCTGTCTGCCGTCCGCGTCGGGCCTCGCGATTTCGATCGCGGCATTTTGCCAGTCGAACTCGCCGACCTCGGCAAAGTCGAATCCGTGTTTATCCAGATTTGCCTGCCGTTTCGGTTCGTCCCAAACGATCTTCATGATTTAATGTAGTTACGTTTATTTGCGTTGGCAACAGGAAGTGCGCAGCCCGCTCAATACTCGAAGGGGTCGGTCTTCCCCTTTGCTGTGGCATGCTGACCGGCGGCATGCGGATAGATCACGCCCTTGCGCAGGATGATGTTGGCATAAAGCCGGGGTTCGCTGGTTTGGATCAGCGCATGGGCGGCGCGGACGCGGCCGTAGAAGTCCTGGCCGATCAGCGGTACGACGGGCTGATACGGTTCGTGTCTGGCGCAGCAGTCGATCATCTCCTCATGCACCGGATCGAGCTTGTCGCGCTCGGCCTTCACCGTAGAGCGGAAAATCGCTTCGGGTACGAAATCGTCGATCGGCAGCACGCTGAGCACCGCATCGAGAACCGGGATGAGGCCATGGCCATCGAGGCGGATCAGCCGGCGCGCGTGTTCGACGCCTGGATAGTTGCCGTCGACGATGGCGATTTCGTCGCCGTGGCCCATGGCGCGCAGCGTCGAAAGCAGTTCCGGACTCAAGAGCGGATCAAGCCCCTTCAGCATTTTCAATCTCCTTGAACAGCACGTTCTGGTCGGTGAGATAGCGCGCAAAGATCGGAAGGCTCGCCCCGCCGATCGCCCGCGCCTGTGATCCCACCGCACCTTCGATAATCTCCGGCATGACGACGCCCTGAAGGTCGAGCTTTTCCGCCTCGTGTATGGTCGCGCGCACGATGCGTTCGCGCACCCAGCCGGGGAAGCCGCCATCGATCACCGCGGCGCTGAAATCGATAATCGAGGCTGCGGCGACGATCCCCTGTGCCAGCGCCTTGGCGGAGTCCTGGATCCAGAGCTCCATCGCCTCGCCGAAATCGACCCAGTCGTCGGCAGAATACCAGAGCGGTTCGGGATCGATGCCGCGCTCACGCAGCATGTTTTCGAGCACGAAGATCGAAGCGATTTCAAGAAGCTGCAGCGTCTCGCCATTCTTGCCGCGGACGGGCAGGGGGCCGATCGCGCCGGCCGTTCCGGTGCGCCCGGAAAAGATCGCCGAGTTCAGCACGATACCACCGCCGATGAACGAGCCGATGAAGAAATAGACGAAATCAGGATAGGATGGCCCGACGCCGAAAACCAGTTCGGCGCCGCAGGCGCTGGTGGCGTCGTTCTGCAGGAAAACGGGATAGGAGACCCGTTTCGTCACTTCGGCCTGCAGGTCGAGGCCGCGCCAGACATCCATGGCGCCAGGCGGCGAGCCGACCTCCTCCGCCCAGTTCCACAGCTCGAAGGGGGCGGCGATGCCGATGCCGGCGATGCGGCTGCGCTCTTTCGCATCCAGCCGGTTTTCGAGTTCGGCGATCCCCGAAACGATGAAATCGAGGAAGTCGCCGGGCAGCGGATAGGCGTAGGTCTTGTGCAGCTGCATGCGGATATTGCCGACGAAATCCATCAACACCAGATCGGCGCTTCGCCGGCCCATCTTCACGCCGAAGGAATAGACGGCATCCGGATTGAGATGCATGGGAATGGATGGCTGGCCCACGCGCCCGCGCACGGGAGCGCCGCGTGACAACAGGCCGTCCTTTTCCAGCTCCCGCATGATGACCGAGACGGTCTGGGCCGAAAGGCCGCTGCGGCGCGCGATATCCGCCTTCGACAGGGCGCCGTAGAGGCGCACCAGCGATAGCACGAGCCGCTCGTTATAGGCGCGCACCCGGATCTGGTTTGCGCCCCCAGCGGGGTTCAGAATTGGCGGTGCGGCCGGCGCATGCGCCGGGCCTTCCAGGGACGACATTGGGCACTCCTCCCGATCATCGGCCTATGCCCTATTTTCAACCACCATGCCACATCGAATTAATAATTCAATTGGATTTATTTATTGACAAGCGATTTTCTTTTCGCTTTTAATCGCCATCGTGAACGGCATCGAACGGTCTTGGAGGAGGCTTCCGGCGAAATCCGAGGCGGCGTTCGTGCTTGAAAATACGGGTCCGGCCATCGTGGCGATCCGCTTAATCTCTGGGAGGAGTTCTCGTGAAGAAATCAGTTCTCGCTTTCGGCGCGCTCGCACTCGGCGTCGCCTTCTCGGCTCCGGCAATGGCCGCCGACGTTTCGGCCTGCCTCATCACCAAGACCGATACCAACCCCTTCTTCGTCAAGATGAAGGAAGGCGCGACTGCCAAAGCCAAGGAACTCGGCGTTACGCTGAAGTCCTACGCCGGCAAGATCGACGGTGACAGCGAAAGCCAGGTTGCCGCTATCGAAACCTGCATCGCCGATGGCGCCAAGGGTATCCTGATTGCTGCTTCCGACACCAAGGGCATCGTTCCCAACATCAAGAAGGCCCGCGATGCCGGCCTGCTCGTCATCGCGCTCGACACCCCGCTTGAGCCGATCGATTCCGCCGACATGACCTTTGCGACCGACAACCTGCTCGCCGGCAAGCTGATCGGCCAGTGGGCCAAGGAAACACTCGGCGACAAGGCTGCCGATGCCAAGGTTGCCTTCCTCGATCTGACCCCGTCCCAGCCTTCCGTCGACGTTCTGCGCGACCAGGGCTTCATGATGGGCTTCGGTATCGACCCGAAGGATCCGAACAAGATCGGTGACGAAGACGACAAGCGCATCGTCGGCCACGACATCACCAACGGCAACGAAGAAGGCGGCCGCACCGCGATGGAAAACCTTCTCCAGAAGGATCCGACCATCAACGTCGTCCACACCATCAACGAACCGGCTGCTGCCGGCGCCTATGAAGCGCTGAAGGCTGTCGGCCGCGAGAAGGACGTGCTGATCGTGTCCGTCGACGGCGGTTGCCCGGGCGTCAAGAATGTTGCCGACGGCGTCATCGGCGCCACCTCGCAGCAGTACCCGCTGCAAATGGCCGCTCTCGGCATCGAAGCGATCAAGAAGTTCGCAGACTCCGGCGAAAAGCCGAAGCCGACTGAAGGCAAGAACTTCTTCGACACCGGCGTCACCCTCGTCACCGACAAGCCGGTTTCCGGCGTCAAGTCGATCGACACCAAGGAAGGCCTCGGCAAGTGCTGGGGTTGATCCCAGCCTAGCCTGAACCAAAACGCGGAGATGCCCAGCGGCATCTCCGCTCCCTGCTCATCTTTGACAGCGCGCCGAATTGGGTGCAGCTTAACCCACGTCTTGCCCGAAAGCGGCCGGACACCCCTTAGGGAGTGGGGTCACGCGGAGGATTTCCATGAGCGAGCCAACAACAGCCGCACCGCATCACGACTACGAAAAAGTTCTCAAGGACAGCTCGAAGGACGTCGCGTCTTTCGACACGGATGACAATTCGGTCCTCCAGAAATTCAGGCATTTCCTGCACTCGTCGCCTTCGGCCGTATCGCTGATCGTTCTTGTGCTTTCGCTGATCATCTTCGGCGCCCTCCTGGGTACGAAATTCTTCTCGGCCTTCTCGCTGACGCTGATCCTGCAGCAGGTGGCGATCACCGGCATCGTCGGCGCTGCGCAGACGCTTGTGATCATGACGGCCGGCATCGATCTGTCGGTCGGCGCCATCATGGTTTTGTCGTCGGTGGTGATGGGACAGTTCGTGTTCCGCTACGGCCTTCCGGTTGAGATCGCGGTGCTCTCAGGCTTTGCCGTCGGCGCTCTCTGCGGCTACATTAACGGCCTGCTGATCGCCCGCATGAAGCTGCCGCCGTTCATCGTTACCCTTGGCATGTGGCAGATCGTGCTTGCCACGAACTTCCTCTATTCGGCCAATGAGACGATCCGCGCTCAGGACATCGAAACCCAGGCGCCGCTGCTGCAGCTCTTCGGCAACACGTTCCGCATCGGCGGCGCAGTCTTCACCTACGGCGTCATCGCCATGGTCCTGCTCGTCGCCGTCCTCTGGTATGTCTTGAACCATACCGCCTGGGGCCGGCATCTCTATGCCGTCGGCGACGACCCTGAAGCCGCCGGCCTTTCCGGTGTCAACGTCAAGCGCATGCTGGTTTCGACCTATGTGCTGTCAGGTCTGATCTGTGCGCTTGCCGGCTGGGCTCTGATCGGCCGTATCGGCTCCGTCTCTCCGACAGCGGGTCAGTTTGCCAACATCGAGTCCATCACGGCGGTGGTGATCGGCGGCATCTCTCTCTTCGGCGGCCGAGGCTCCATTCTCGGCATGATGTTCGGGGCGCTCATCGTCGGCGTCTTCTCGCTCGGCCTGCGTCTGCTCGGCACCGATGTCCAGTGGACCTATCTCTTGATCGGCGTGCTCATCATCGCCGCCGTTGGTATCGATCAGTGGATCAGAAAGGCAGCAGGCTGATGGCAACCGAACCCCTTCTCACGGCGCGCGGTCTGGTCAAACGCTATGGTCGCGTCACCGCCCTCGATCATGCCGACTTCGACCTCTATCCCGGCGAAATTCTCGCCGTGATCGGCGACAACGGCGCGGGCAAGTCTTCGCTCATCAAGGCGATCTCGGGCGCAATCCGTCCCGACGAAGGCGAGATCCGGCTGGAAGGTCAGCCGATCCACTTCTCGTCGCCGATCGAAGCCCGCAAGGCAGGCATCGAGACGGTCTACCAGAACCTCGCTTTGTCGCCGGCGCTGTCGATCGCCGACAACATGTTCCTCGGACGCGAGCTTCGCAAACCGGGCTTCATGGGTCAGTTCTTCCGCAAACTCGATCACTCGGCGATGGAAAAGCAGGCGCGCGCCAAGCTCTCCGAACTCGGCCTGATGACCATCCAGAACATCAATCAGGCGGTGGAAACGCTCTCCGGCGGTCAGCGCCAGGGCGTTGCCGTGGCACGTGCTGCCGCCTTCGGCTCCAAGGTCATCATCCTCGATGAGCCGACGGCAGCGCTCGGCGTCAAGGAAAGCCGCCGCGTTCTGGAGCTCATTCTGGATGTCCGCTCACGCGGCATCCCGATCGTGCTGATCTCGCACAACATGCCGCATGTCTTCGAAGTGGCCGACCGCATCCACATCCACCGCCTCGGACGCCGCCTGACGGTGATCAATCCGAAGGAATACACGATGTCGGATGCCGTCGCTTTCATGACAGGCGCCAAGGCAGCCCCCACGGAGCCGGTCGCCGCATGAATGTCAGGATAGATGAAATCACCGGCGCGGTTCTTGACCGCGCCGGAAGTGCGAAGCGCTTCCTCGTGGGTATCGCCGGCCCGCCCGGCGCCGGCAAATCGACTATGGCCGACAACCTCGCCAACGGCCTGAAAGCACGCGGCGAAACCGCCGCTGTCTTGCCGATGGACGGCTTTCACATGGACAATGCCGTGCTCATCGAGCGCGGCCTGCTCGCCCGCAAGGGCATCCCCGAGACCTTCGACGTCCGCGGCTTCCTCGATATCGTCCGCGCCGTGCGCCCGGCCGATCAGGAAGTGCTGGTCCCGGTCTTCGACCGTTCCCGCGAACTGTCGATCGCTTCCGCCCGCCCCATCTCGCCGCACGACCGTTTCATCATCATCGAAGGCAACTACCTGCTCTTCACGCAGGGCAAGTGGGCTGCCCTGGACGGTATCTTCGACTACACGATCATGCTAGCGCCGCCGATGGAAGTGCTCGAGGAGCGCCTCTGGGAGCGCTGGCGCGGCTACAAGCTCACGGAAGAAGAGGCAAGCGCCAAGGTCTATGGCAACGACCTCCCCAACGGCCGCCTCATCCTGGAGAACCGCCGCCCCTCTGATATGACATTAGAGATTGCGCTTTAGGGCCGATCTGGTCACGGCTAAACGGTTGTTTCCATCGGCCTGTTGATGCTATCGAAGCGCCACCCGCAGCGCTCCGGAGGCTCCCATGCAATCGATCACCATCCGCCGTCCCGATGACTGGCACCTGCATCTGCGCGATGGCGCCATGCTGGAGGGGGTGATCGGCGATACCAGCCGCGATTTCGCGCGTGCCATCATCATGCCAAACCTCGTGCCACCGGTGGTCACCACCACAGATGCGCGCGCCTACCGCGAGCGGATCATGAAGGCGCTGCCGCAGGGCGATCGCTTCGAACCGCTGATGACACTTTATCTTACGGAGCATACGAGCGCCGACGATGTCGAAGAGGGGAAGAAGAGCGGCTTGATCACCGCCGTGAAGCTCTACCCGGCCGGTGCCACCACCAATTCGCATGGCGGCGTGCGCGATATGGACAAGGCAATGCCTGTTCTGGAGCGCATGGCGAAGATCGGTCTGCCGCTCTGCGTCCACGGCGAGGTCACGACGCCGGAGATCGATATCTTCGACCGTGAGGCCGTGTTCATCGAAACCGTGCTTGAGCCGCTGCGCAAGCGTCTGCCGGAACTGAAGGTGACGATGGAGCATGTGACGACGGCCGATGGCATCGACTACATCAAGTCGTCGAAAGCCAATCTGGCGGGCTCGATCACCACGCATCACCTGATCATCAACCGCAACGCCATCCTCGTCGGCGGTATCCGTCCGCATTATTACTGCCTGCCGGTCGCCAAGCGCGAGAACCATCGTCTGGCGCTACGGGCCGCCGCCGTTAGCGGCGATCAGCGCTTCTTCCTCGGCACGGATTCGGCCCCCCACGTCGATCCGCTGAAGGAATGCGCCTGCGGCTGCGCCGGTATCTATACCTCGATCAATACGATGAGCTGCCTGGCGCATGTCTTCGAACAGGAGAATGCGCTCGACAAGCTCGAGGCTTTCACCTCGCTGAATGGCCCGGCCTGGTATGGCCTGCAGCCGAATGAGGAGAAGGTCACGCTGGTCAAGCGGGATGAAGCGATCACGTTTCCGTCAAAGATAGAGACGGGGGCAGGCCCTGTGACAGTCTTCGATCCGATGTTCCCGCTGCATTGGGATGTAAAACGCTAAGGAAAACCGGCTTTACCGTCAATTTCGGCGGGTATCCGTGTTGCCGATACTATGACAGGCTCGCGGTTCGAATATTCGCGTTCGCGGTCCATGATTTTTTAACAGAATGCATAAGACATTCGTCACCAGTGACAGGCTAGTTTCTGGACGAATTGTAGGGCGCGGCAGAAGCCGCGGAGTTTTGAAAGCATGATGCTGGATTATAATTCCCTTTTGCTGGCGCTCGGCGTTTCAGCAACGTGTCTGGCTGTGACCCTGATGGGCAGCTGGTTTGCGCGGCGTGCCGAAACCTTTCTGTTGACCTGCACCTGCGGCCTCGTCCTCGTCGTCAGCGGCATCTTCGTCTACAGTGTCTATGTTTCATCGCCCGGCCTGATCTCTGGCACCGCCAGCTTTGTCCTCTTTCAAGCGGGCTTCGCTGCCATATGGGGCGCCGGCTATCAATTCCGCACCAGCCGTCTGCCGCTCGCGGGCATTCTCTCATATACGCTGCTTGCGATGCTGGTGCCGGTCGGCAGCATGATTGCTGGCTACGATGGGCTCGGTTTCATCGCTGATAACACGTCGATCACCCTCCTGCTGCTCGCCACCGCCTATCAATACTGGCGGGCGCGGGCCGAGGCGCCGGCACCCATCATGGGTATCACCGTCCTTTACACGCTGACGGGCATATCCTTTGCGCTCTGCGCGGCGGTGCTGATCTGGGATGGCAAGATGGTGCTGGGCGCTGCACCCAACAACTGGGCCGAGGACCTGAGCCTTGCCATCTGCATCGCCAGCATGACCGGTATCGGCGCCCTGTCGCTGGCGCTGCATCAATGGCGTCTGGCGGCCCGCCACAGGCAGGATGCGATTACCGATCCGCTGACCGGCCTGATGAACCGCCGCGCGCTGTTCGATCGTCACGGCGAGCGTCTGATGGGCGCCTCCACGGCCGTCATCATTTTCGATCTCGACCATTTCAAGTCGATCAACGACCGCTATGGCCACGCTGTCGGAGACCGCGTGCTGCGGGTTTTCGCCGGCGAGCTCGGCGCTCATTGCCGCGATGGGGATACCGTCGCTCGTCTCGGCGGCGAGGAGTTTGCCCTCGTCCTCAAGGAGATCATGCCGGGCCGGGCGGAGATGATTGCCGAACGCATCCGCCGCACCTTTGAGGAGCGCGAGATCTATGTCGAAGACGAGATGTTGCGCTGCACTGTCAGCATCGGCGTGGCGCCGGGCCGCGCGACACCGATGGATTTCGACACCATGCTGAGCGAAGCCGACAAGGCGCTCTACGCCGCCAAGCGCGCCGGCCGCAACCGCGTTGAACTTGCCAGCCATCTGCTGGCTGTTCCCGACGCGCCCTCCGTTCGTAGCGCCTCTTGATCATCCAACATTAATCGCTAATGTCGGCGCTGGCCGGATGCAGCCAGCCGTCCCGCGGCGCGCAAGCGCTAAGGTGAATGCATCCAGATGAAATCCTTCACATCCTTGCCAATGGCGAACGATGGCGAACGGGTCAGCAGACGCGGGCACTGATCTTCCTGTTCGCCGCCGATGGAAGGATGAACGATGCGCGATTTTCGCGATGCCAAGACCATGGCAAAAGCACTGCGGCAGGCGCTGGCCAGCCGCGACATTTCCCTGACGCACAGCGAGACGCTGGAGATCGTTGCCAGGCAATTCGGCTTCGATCAATGGAATATTCTGGCCGCGAAGCTGGATGATGCGGAAGGCGGCGGACCATCGATCGCGATCGAGCCGCCGATCCCGATCTTCCGCATTTTCGACGTGGCGAAAGCCATGGAATTCTATTGCGGCTTCCTGGGCTTCACCCTCGATTGGGAGCACCGCTTCGGCGAAAACTTTCCGCTCTATTGCCAGGTGTCGCGCAGCGGCATGATCATGCATCTGAGCGAACATTCCGGCGATGCCAGCCCCGGGGCCAAGGCCTTCGTTTGGATGAAGGGTGTCCGCGCCTTTCAGGCCGAGCTTGCCGGCAAGGACTATCGCTATATGAAACCCGGTGTCGAGGACGCGCCTTGGGGCGCCGAGATGACTGTCATCGATCCGTTCAGCAACAAGATTGCCTTCTGCGAGCGGACGTAAAGTGATCTACGAGGCGGGAGCTTTATCTCCTGCCTCGCTTTCAGAGCAGCACCAGCGCACGCACGAAGGCAATTGCCGAAGCCAGCGATGCTACGGTGCGGACATGATTCCACCAGGTCCAATCCCTCAGATAGACATTCCACAGATCGGCCGCTGTGCTGCCATTGCCGCTGACTTTCGCCAGCGCATCGTTCATCGGTACGTTGAAGACGATCGTCGAGACGAACGATGCGATTAGATAGCAGGCGGCACCGAAAATCATCCAGAGGCTTGCGCTGCCTCGCCAGTCCGTGAAGGCGATGACTGCAATCCCCACGCAGATGATGGCGACCGGGATGAACAGCAGCATGAAGGGCGATCGGACGATGGTGACGTTGATCGAGTTCATTGCCGCGATGCCTTGTTCCGGCGGAATTTTCGAAAAGGCGCTCATGATGAAGGTCGAGAATGCGAAGAATATGCCTGCAATGAGACCGCTACCGATCGCGGCGGCGACGAGAAGAATGGGAAGAGTGGCGGCCATGCGAATTCCTCCGGTTAAAACAAGAGAAAATCTCTCATTTGCAAAATGAGATAAACTCTCATATTTTTCTTGTCAACTTTCGAGAGGCGCACCATGGATGAGAAAATGCCGTCCCGGCGCAAGCGCGCGGCTGACAATACCGGCCAGCCACGCCGCATTCCAAGCCAGCAGCGCGGCCGCGAGCGCTTCGAAAGGATCCTGGCGGTGGCCGCCGAACTCATTGAGGCGAAGGGCAGTGACGCACTGAAAATGAGCGAGATCGTCGAGAAGGCGGATCTGTCTTTCGGAGCGCTTTATCAATATTTCCCCGACAAGAGTTCGATCATCCGAACCCTGGCCGAACGCTTCAACGAGCAGGGCAGGCGTTGCGTGGAGGATGAGCTGTCGCGTGTTTCGGATGCCGCGTCGCTGCATCGGGCGCTTGCCAATATTACCGACGAATACTACCAGTTTTTCCGCCGCGAACCGGTCATGCGCGATATCTGGCACGCGACGCAGGCCGACAGGCTGCTGCGTGCGGTCGATGCCGAAGACATGGAGTTTCACGCGCAGGCCCTGTTTGCAGTCCTCGCAAGGCTCTGGCCTGCGCGGCCGGCGGGCGAGCTTCTGCCGCCAGCGCGGTTGCTGATGCAGCTTCTCGCCGCCGCTGTCCGCTATGCAATCTCGCTGGGTGAGGAAGAGGGGGGTAGGGCGATCACGCTCTACAAGAGGATGCTGCCCGCCGATATCGAAGGGCTGATCTCAAGTGCTTCCTGACCAGGAAATACTTAGCTTGCAACGCTTTCTCCGGTGATCGATTTCGCCGCCGCCCAGTGAACCGCATTGCGGCCACTGTTTTTTGCCGAGTAGAGTTTCCGGTCGGCGGCCGTCAGCATGACCTTCAAGCTTTCATTCGCCGGGTCGCCACGATAGACGCCGAAGCTCGCGGTCACGCGCCCAGCCGGCAGGACGCCGATCGCTCTCGATGCCAGTTCCTTGCGGAGCCGCTCGGCAATGGCGATGGCCGCGGCCGTCCCGGTCTTCGGCAGGACCAGGCAGAATTCCTCGCCGCCGATGCGCGCGGCGATATCGTAGGGCCGAAGATTGTGCTGGATGGTCGCACCCGTCGCCATCAGCACCTGATCACCGACATCGTGACCGAACTCGTCGTTGATCGACTTGAAGTGATCGAGGTCGAAGACGACGACTGATACCGGCGTGCGCTCGCGCATTGCCCGGGTGATTTCCATGGATCCGATCTCTTTCAGCCAGCGGCGATTGCCAAGGCCGGTGAGAACGTCTGTTGTTGCCTGACGGCGAAGCTGGGAGAGTGTTGCATCGAGCTCGGTGATCAGCATCGAAATTCCGTTTGTGACGACGCCCACCTCGTCGGTCCGTTTACTGCGGATCGGTTTGACTGCGCCTGTCGAACGGTACGCTTCGACGGCGACCGAGATTTCATGCAGCGGCTTGATCAGCATCCAGACGGAGGCGAGGCAAAAGCCCGTTCCGAGCAGCGTCGCGGCAAGCACCGTACCGAGAACGGGCATCGCTTCGCTGCGGAAGCCGGTAACCAGATAAACGACCAGTGCCAAGAGCGGAATGTGGGTGGATGCAAAGCAGATAGAGAAAATCTTGAACGTCAGGGAAGCGCTGACCTTCTGAGTAATCTCGGATACCGTCAGACTCATTCTGGACTCCTTGCCCGGTTCTCATAACCGCGGCGAAGGTGACCCGTCAGGTCTCATCCAAATGTTAAACGGATCGTTAAAATTCGAGTAATTTCAGGGATCTGGCGTGACGAAATGGCTGAACGCTCTGGAATGCAATGAATATCATAAATTACTGAAGTATGCTCGGCATTGTGGAAAAATCGCGGGCTGTATCAGTTTAGGCGCGCTATGGTTTTGTGGTCTGCGCGCCGTCTCGCGCCCGCGTCGAAAGATCAAAAAGTTCCGGCACTGGAAAGATTTTTTGGTTGCTGCTATTGCCGCGTAACACCGTGAGCCAAGGAGAGAGCAATGACCCACACGACATTTCCCGATCGCGCCACTATGGCAGAACTCCTTGCGAAGATGCTCTGGGAAATCAAGGCGGTTCATTTCAACGCCGAGCAGCCCTACAAGCTGGCCTCCGGCATGGCGAGCCCGGTCTATATCGATTGCCGCAAGCTGCTCTCCTATCCGCGCGTCCGCTCGGCCGTGATGGATTTTGCGGCCAGCGTCATCACCCGCGACGCCGGCTTCGAGCGCTTCGATTGCATCGCCGGTGGCGAAACCGCGGGCATCCCTTTCGCGGCACTCCTGGCGGATCGTCTCAGCCTGCCGATGATCTACGTGCGCAAGAAGCCGAAGGGTCACGGCCGCAACGCGCAGATCGAGGGGCATATGCCGGAAGGTTCGCGCGTTCTGGTCATCGAGGATCTGACGACGGCCGGTGGCAGCATGTTCACCTTCATCGATGCGAT
Source organism: Rhizobium sp. 01L410 (assembly GCF_056400165.1). Taxonomy (NCBI): domain Bacteria; kingdom Pseudomonadati; phylum Pseudomonadota; class Alphaproteobacteria; order Hyphomicrobiales; family Rhizobiaceae; genus Rhizobium; species Rhizobium sp. 01L410. The sequence goes on along the minus strand of NZ_JBFTST010000003.1, from coordinate 113,328 downwards.
CCGCGCAGCCGGCGGCATCGTCGATCACGGCATGGCGCTGTTCTACTACGGGATCTTCAACGAAGGTGCCTTGCGCTTTGCTGACGGCAAGGTGAAGCTCCATCATATCGCGACTTGGCGCAACGTTCTGGCTGTTGCCAAGGAACAGAAGCTTTTCGACGAAAAGACGCTGAGCGAAGTGGAAGCCTTCCTGGACGCGCCGCTTGCCTGGTCGGGCCGGAACGGTGGCGTCAGTGAGCTTTCGCTCTAGCCTTTTGACAAAAGCTCACTTAATGGATTGAGGCAACACGGCCTTTTTGGAGGAAATCCGATGATTTTGTGCTGCGGCGAAGCGCTGATCGATATGCTGCCGCGTGAGACGACCCAGGGCGAAAAGGGTTTTGCACCCTATGCCGGTGGCGCGATCTTCAACACCGCGATCGCGCTCGGCCGCCTTGGCGTGCCGACCGCCTTCTTCACCGGCATTGCCGATGACATGATGGGCGAAATCCTGCTCGGCACTCTGAAGGCCAGCAATGTCGATTACAGCCCTTGCGCCATCACGCCACGGCCCTCGACCATTGCTTTCGTCAAGCTGGTCAACGGCCAGGCCACCTATGCCTTCTACGACGAAGGAACAGCAGGACGCATGATCACCACTTACAACCTTCCTGTTCTTGGTGACGATTGCGAAGCGCTGCACTTTGGCGCCATCAGCCTTATCCCAAGCCCCTGCGGCGAAACCTATGAGGCGCTGCTTGACCGCGAGGCCGCAAAGCGCGTCATCTCGCTCGATCCCAACATCCGTCCGGGCTTCATCAAGAACAAGGAAACCCACATGGCGCGCATCAAGCGCATGGCGGCCAAGTCGGACATCCTGAAATTCTCCGATGAGGATCTGGAGTGGTTCGGTCTCGAAGGCAGCCATGACGATCTCGCCGCCTACTGGCTGAAGCACGGCGCCAAGCTCGTCGTCATCACCAAGGGCGCCGAAGGCGCGTCGGGCTATACGAACGAGCGCAAGGTCACTGTTCCCAGCGAGCGCGTGACCGTGGTCGACACCGTCGGTGCCGGCGACACGTTCGATGCTGGCGTTCTCGCGTCGCTGAAGATGGACAACCTGCTGACCAAGGCGCAGGTCGCCTCGCTCGACGAAAAGGCGCTCGGCAACGCTCTGGCGCTCGGCGCCAAGGCTGCGGCTGTCACCGTCTCGCGTGCCGGCGCAAACCCGCCATGGGCGCGCGAAATCGGCCTCTGAGATCAGGTCCTGCGCTTGAGAAAGCCCAGGACCTCTTCATTGAAGAGCGCGGGCCGCTGCAGCGGCGCAAAATGGCTGACGCCGGGGATGAGAATGAACTCGGCGTCAGGAATGGTCTTGGCAAGATAATCCATGTGCTCGCGCCGGATGAATTCGTCGCTCTCGCCGATCGCAACCGTGACCGGCACCTTGATCGCCTGTAACTCCGCGGCGGTGTAGTTGGGTTCGCTCTGCATCATCTTCCCGACATCGGCAACGAAGGCTTCGAAGCCGCCGGGCGTTGCCGAGAGCGCCTGATAGTCCTTCTGATGGCGGCTGAAGCAGCGGTCGATGACCGGCGTCGGCCGGAATTCAAGCGTGCCCGTTGCATCCATGTTGCAGGCAAAGAAGAAGACGCCCGATACGCGCTCTGGATGCCGGTCGGCAAGGATCAGCGCTGTACAGGCGCCATCGCTCCAGCCGATCACCGCGGCTTTCCCGATCTCCAGATGATCCATGACGGCAAGCACGTCATCGGACATCAGGACATAGCTGAACGGCCGATCGTCGCGCGTGCTGCGTCCATGGCCGCGGCTATCGATGGCGATGACGCGATATCCGGCATCGACCAGCGCCGGCACCTGGTAGCCCCAGTTTCCGGCATTCCCGAGGCCGCCATGCAGCAGGATCACCGCCGGACCGGCGCCATGGCTGGCATACCAGATTTGTGCACCATCATTCGAAACCCGGCCTTCCGCGCCGGAGGCGGGCAGCGGCTCAGCGCCATCTTTATCGAATTTGAAAAGCCCGTCGTCGGTGAATTCCATGGACAATCTCCTCGTGCATTTCCCATAGGACGAATAGATGTCCCGTCATTCGACAGCAGCAAACAAAAAAGCCCACCCGCGCTGGCGGATGGGCTTGATAGTTGATTGAGGGGGCGCCTTACTTGGCAAGCTTCGCCAGTGCAGCGACGAGACCCTGCGTCGAGGAGTCGTGGCCGGCGGCGCTCTCCCTGCCTTCGACAACAGGCAGCAGGCCGGTCGCCAGTTCCTTGCCGAGCTCGACGCCCCACTGATCGAAGGAGTTGATGCGGAAGAGCACGCCTTCGACGAAGACGCGGTGCTCGTAGAGTGCGATCAGGCGGCCGAGCGCATAGGGCGTCAGCTTGTCATAGACGAAGGTGATCGACGGCCGGTTGCCGGTGAAGACGCGGTGCGGCGCGATGAAATCGGCCTTCTTGCCATCCATGCCCTTGTCGGTGAGCTGCTTCTTGGCTTCCTCGAAGGTGCGGCCCTTCATCAGCGCTTCGGACTGCGCCAGAACGTTTGACATCAGCAGCTGGTGCTGGTGGCGCAGCTCGGGCTCGAAGGCATTGGCGGCGATCATGAATTCCGCCGGGATGATGCTCGTGCCCTGATGGATCAGCTGATAGAAGGCGTGCTGGCCATTGGTGCCCGGTTCACCCCAGACAACGGGACCGGAATTGTCCTCGACCGGCGTTCCATCAATCGTCACGCCCTTGCCGTTCGATTCCATATCGAGCTGCTGCAGATAGGCCGGGAAGCGCGAGAGGCGCTGGTCATAAGGCAGCACGGCACGGGTCGGATAGCCGAGAACGTTGCGGTGATAGAAGCCGATCAGGCCGAGCAGCATCGGCAGATTTTCGGTCACCGGCGCCTTACGGAAGTGGTTATCGACAGCATGAGCGCCATCGAGGAACTTGCCGAAATTGTCGGGGCCGATGGCGATCATGATCGGCAACCCGATCGCAGACCACAGCGAGTAGCGGCCGCCGACCCAATCCCAGAAGCCAAAGACGCGCGCGCTGTCGATACCGAATGCAGCGACCTTATCGAGCGCCGTGGAAACGGCCGCGAAGTGGTGCTGAACGGCGGCATCGCCCAGCGCCTTGGCGATGAAATTGCGCGCCGTCTGCGCGTTGGTCATCGTCTCGATCGTTGTGAAGGTCTTCGATGCGATAATGAAGAGCGTCGTTTCCGGCTGGACCAGCTTCAGCGTATCGGCAATATGCGCGCCGTCGATGTTGGACACGAAATGCGCCCGAGGGCCGTCATGAAATGGCGCCAGCGCAAGTGTCGCCATGACCGGACCGAGATCCGAGCCACCGATGCCGATATTGACGACGTCGGTGATCTTCTTGCCGGTCGCGCCCTTGAGCGTACCGGAGCGGATGCCATCTGCAAACTTGCCCATCGCCGCCAGCACGCCGTTGACGTCAGGCATGACATCTTTGCCATCGACGAGAACAGGTGTGTTGGAGCGGTTGCGCAGCGCGGTATGCAGGACGGCACGGTCTTCCGTGAAATTGATCGCCACACCGGAGAACATCTCGTCGCGTTTCTTCGCAACGCCGCCTTCTTCAGCGAGCTTGACGAGAAGCGCCAGGATCTCATCGTTCACGGCGGTCTTCGAGTAATCCATCAAGAGATCGTCGAGAGAGGCGGTGAAGCGCGAGAAACGCTTGGGATCGGCAGCGAAGGCAGCGCGGATATCGGTTGCTTTGGTGGCGGCCGCAGTGCTCTTCAGCTTTTCGACGATGGCATTCATGGGAGGCTCCTTTGGAGGCGGAGAGGGTTGCGGAAACTATTCGCTTTGTAGGGCGCAAATCAAGTTCAGCCACAGGCTGCCTGCAAAAAATGACACGAGTTGTGCCGCGCTTGATGAAAAGGGAGAGTGCAGGTATATTTATGGAGTGGCAGACGGAGTTGGTGCTCCGCCTGCCGTGGCTTATTTTGTAAGAATGGTGACCCGGACGGACACTGACCAGCTCGTCCGGGTTTTCCTTACCATAAGCGTAACGCTTAGCGGTTTATACCACATGGCATTACCTCCGTTTCGCAAAGCAAGGCTCTTGCCAAAGCCGGTGCGGCCCATCCTCACCGGTGGGCCGGCTGGTCTCGACCCGTGCTGCTTTTGCCTGGAAACGGTGTGATCAAATCACATCTTATGGTTGCTTTCAATTATACGTGAGTTTACCCGCGCAGATCCTTGCGCAGAATTTTCCCGACAGGGCTCTTCGGCAGCTCGGTGCGGAATTCGATGATCCGCGGCCGTTTGTAATTGGTGAGGTTTTCAGCGCAATGCGCCTTCACCTCGGCTTCGCTCAGGTTGGGATCCTTGCGAACAACGAACAACTTCACCGTCTCGCCGGAGTGGCCATCCGGAACACCGATCGCTGCTGCCTCGAGAATGCCGGGATGCATTGCCGCCACTTCCTCGATCTCGTTCGGATAGACGTTGAAGCCCGAAACCAGGATCATGTCCTTCTTGCGGTCGACGATCTTTGTATAGCCGCGCTCGTCCATGAATCCCATGTCGCCAGTGCGGAAATAACCGTCCGGGGTCATCACCCGGGCCGTTTCTTCCGGCTTGTTCCAGTAGCCGGCCATGACCTGCGGCCCACGGATGCAGATCTCGCCGATCTCGCCGAGCGGCAGCGAACTGCCGTCTTCGTCCCGGATATCGAGTTCCGTCGAGGGGATCGGCAGACCGATCGAGCCGGTGAATTCAGGAGAGTCGAAGCGGTTGGCAGTCGCGACCGGCGAGGTCTCGGAGAGGCCGTAACCTTCGGTGATGTGCGAGCCGGTCATCTTCAGCCAGCGCTCAGCCACGGGACGCTGCACGGCCATGCCGCCGCCGAGCGACATGACGAGCGACGAGAAATCGAGCTTGGCGAACTCGGCATTGTTCATCAGCGCATTGAACAGCGTGTTGAGGCCCGGGAAGATATGGACGTTCGCCTTGCCGAACTCCTTGACGAAGCCCGGAATATCGCGCGGGTTGGCGATCAGGATATTATGGGCGCCAAGCGACATGCCCATCAGAGAATTCACCGTCAGCGCGAAGATATGGTAGAGCGGCAGGGCGCAGAGGAAGTTCAGCACCTCCGGCTGCTTCTTCTTGTCGAAGGCCGATTTCAGCCAGAGCTGCAGCTGCAGCTTGTTGGCAAGCAGATTGCGGTGGGTCAGCATTGCACCCTTGGCAACGCCGGTCGTGCCACCGGTATATTGCAGGAAGGCGATGTCATCGCCGCTGAGCGCCGGACGCTGCAGCGACCGGCCTGCGCCTTCCAAGACCTGCTTGAAGGTCTTGTGCTGCGGGATGGACCATGAGGGCACAAGTTTCTTGACCTTGCGCACCACCAGATTGACGATCAGCCCCTTGGCGCCGAGCATCTCGCCAAGCGAGGTAACGACGACGTGGCGCACGTCGGTCTTGACGAGAACCTGCTCCACGGTGCGGGCAAAATTCTCCAGCACAAAGATCGCCTTCGCACCGGCATCGCGCAACTGATGCTCGAGTTCGCGCGGCGTATAGAGCGGATTGACGTTCACGACCGTCAGCCCGGCGCGCAGAATGCCGTAGACCGCGACAGGGTTCTGCAGCACGTTCGGCATCATGACGGCGACGCGATCGCCCTTTTGCAGGCCAAGGCTCTGCAGCCAGGAGGCGACTTTGCGGGTCTGCACTTCCAGCTCGCGATAGGTCAGCGATTTGCCCATGCTGGAGAAGGCAACGCGGTTCGCATAGCGCTCGCAGGACTTTTCCAGCAGTTCGGCCAGCGAATCATATTCCAGCGGCGGCAGTTCGGGGGGCACGATATCCGGATAGGTGGCAAGCCAGGGCCTTTCCCGCTTGTCGCCGCCAGGATGGACGGAAATGCTGTTCATCGTGTCTCTCTCCCTATCCGGCCACGAATGCCGGTTTGCGGCTGCCGGCGGACAATCCTCCATCATCCTTGCGGGCAGCTTATGCCAATGGCCGAATGGTTCAAGCCGCATTCACCGTTACAATAACTTTGACGTAAACGTCAATAACATGCAATCGCGCATTTGCGATAAGGCTGGGAACAATGACTCCAACGTGGCGTTGTCCCGTCATGAATAACAACAAAGGAGCTGACAATGCTTAATCAGGATACAGACGCCAGCCGCCGTGATCCCAACGTCAAGGACACGCATTCGCTGATTGCCAGCGACCGCGTGGAAGGCACCCGCGTTTATGGTGCAGACGGCAAGCATATCGGCTCGATCGAGCGGCTGATCATCGGCAAGCGTGATGGGCGTGTTGCCTATGCCGTGCTGAGCTTCGGCGGCTTCCTCGGTATCGGTCACGATCACTACCCGCTGCCGTGGGAAAAGTTGAATTACGATACCCAGCTGGACGGCTATCGCATCGATCTGACCAAGGAACAGATCGAGGGAGCGCCGAGCTACGCGGATGATGACGACACCTGGTACAACGACAACGGTCGCCGTGTTTACGATTACTATGGCGTGCCGCCCTACTGGATGTAATTCGTTCTTTGGGACGAGCCGGAAAAGGCCCCGCTGCTTGCGGGGCCTTTTGGCGTTTTAGGGCAGGAGATCGTTGGCGCAGCGAAGAACGACGCCCGGAGTGATATCCCGGGCCTTGAATGTCTTCCTAGTCTTGATCGCGAACGTATGGCTTTCGCCCGGCAACAGCGTGATCAGCATGCTATCGACAACAGCAGCCGGGTCCAGCCGATCCGCCATCAGGCAGAGATCCTTGAGAAAAGTACCCGCCGTGACGATGACATCGAAACCATCGGCGGTCGCATTCATCGAAACCGTCATCTCCGGCTTCGGCAATTTCAGATCGATATCCTCGACGAAATAGTGGAACGCCCGCTTGTCGAGCATTTGTACCATCACGACTTCGTTCGCTGCGTTGTCCGGCGTCGCGATGTCATCCGCAAGTTCGAATTCCTTCGCCTCGAACCGGTCGCAGAGCAGCCGCCAGAATTCGAATTCCGCCAGCACGGTGCCGTCTAGGCGCATGCGCTTGCCCGCAATTTTCGATCTCCAGAAGAGCGTCCGCTCATTGACGGCGACCGCTGCCAGCTTGCGGCCGCGCGGCTGGATGGTCAGCAGGCGCGGATCGAAGGCCTGCTGCATCGCATACCAGAGTGGCTTACGGCGGCCGGCGGAATCGAGCGCTGCCCAGGAGGTTACTGGCCAGCAATCGTTGAACTGCCAGACGATGGCGCCCTTGCAGATCGCGCGGTGCGAGCGCATGTGCTCGATCGCGAAGCGGATCGCCCGCGCCTGATTGAGCTGCGTGGCGAAATGCCAGTCATCCATGGTTTCAAGCAATCGCAGGTGGTCCGAGAGGCCGCGGATCAGCTTCTCATTGCCCTGCGTTGCCTTCTGGTGGTGGAAGACACCATGTGACTGCGGCGTCAGCGGCGCATCATGCACGCTCTCTTCCAGCGTCGCCCAATTTGGCGGTGCCTGCCAGCCGAATTCGGAGCAGAAGCGTGGAATGTAATTCCGATAGACTTCCCAGCCAACATCGTTCCAGACGTCCCAGATGTGCTTGCAGCCGTGCCGGTCATCGTTCGGCTCGATATCCATGCTGCCGGAATAGGGGCTGCCGGGATAGTAAGGCCTGTCGGGATCAAGCTCGGCGCAGAGCTTTGGCAGAACATCGAGATAGTATCCGAGCCCCCAGCTGACGCCCTCCTTGATGATCGGCCGCCAGCCCCATTCGTCGAAGCCCCAGATGTTTTCGTTGTTGCCGTTCCAGACCATCAGCGAGGCATGTGGCATCAGCCTGACGACATTGTCGCGAACTTCGGCCTCTACTTCGCTCCGCAACGGCTCCTCTTCGGGATAGGAGGCGCAGGCAAAGAGGAAATCCTGCCAGACCATTATGCCGGCGCGGTCGCAGGCCTCGTAGAATTCGTCCCGCTCGAAAATGCCGCCACCCCAGACGCGCAGCATGTTGATATTCGCCGCCTTCGCCTCATCGATCCGCGCGGCGTAGCGTTCGGCAGTCACGCGCGATGGAAAACAATCGTCTGGGATCCAGTTGGCACCGCAGGCAAAGAGCGGCACGTCATTGACAATGAAGGTGAAAGCCGAGCCGTGCTCGTCCGGCGCGGTGTCGAGGCGGATGGATCGGAAGCCTATCTCCTTCGCATAGCTGTCCAGCACATGGCCGCCGGCATCGCGCAATTCGATGGAGAGCGGATAAAGCGGTTGTCCGCCCAGATGATGCGGCCACCAGATCTGCGGCGAGGGAACGGGCACGTCGAAGCTTGCCTCGCCGGAAGCACTGACCTCGACAGCATGCGAAACGCCGCCGATCTGCGCCACGATCGAGCAGCCCTGACCGTCCTGTTGAGCCGCGATCAGGGCGTCGATCGTCACCACGCCGTCACCACCGGCAAGCGTCGCTGAAACACGTGTCTCCGCCAGCCGCGCCCGGTCCCAGCTTTCCAGCCGCACCGGTTTCCAGATGCCCGCCGTTACCAGCGTCGGACCCCAGTCCCAGCCGAAATTGCAGGCCATCTTGCGCATCAGGTTGCCGGGGCCTGGATAGTTGTTCGGCCGGTAGCCGTATTGCTTCTCCATCTCCGCGCCATAGGCGTAGGCGGAGTGGAAGGTGACCGAGAGCGCGTTCGAGCCTGCCTTCAGGCGGCCAGAAACATCAAAGCGGTAGGTCCTGTGCTGGTTGAACGTCCGGCCGATCTCTTCGCCGTTCAACCGGACCGTCGCGATCGTATCCAGTCCATCGAAGACCAGCTCCTGGATCCTGGCTTCATCGGGCACAGCGTCGAAACTCAGCCGGTAAACCCACTCGCAACGGCCGATCCAGTCATTGGTGATCTCGTTGACGTCGAGATAGGGATCGGGGATGAGCCGTGCCGCAAGCAGGTCGGTATGGACGCAGCCGGGCACGGTGGCCGGAATGTTATCGGGTAGTCCTGGCCGACCTGTATCGTTGCAGGAAAGGGTCCAGCCGGTATGCAGTTCTGTCTTTTCGATCATCGGATGCTCTTACTGAAAACGGCCGTGGCGCTGCAGGACTTCGATCTTGTAGCCATCAGGATCGGTGATGAAGAAGAACAAGGCGAAAAGCTTGCCGTCGCGATTGAGCTCGACCAGCTTGCCGGGATTGAGCCCGGCCTTCTCCAGCCGCGCGTGCTCGACGGCGACTTCATCGACGGAAACAGCAAGATGGCCGTAGCCATCGCCGAGATTGTAGGGCGCGGTGCGGCCCTTGTTGACCGTCAGCTCCAGCTCGAAGCCGGTCTCCGGATTGCTCATGTAGACAAGCGTGAAGGTCTCGAAGTCGATGCGATCGGCAACCGTGAGGCCGAAGACCCTGCCGTAGAACTCGACGGATCGCGTCTCTTCGACAACGCGGATCATGGAGTGAATCATCTTTGCCAAGGCAGCCTCCTCATGCCGTATCACGGCAGCCTTGGTAGCCGCCGGATCAGGCGGGGCGCAAGCCAATTCTACGGGTTATCGCGCTTTCGACGAGACCCATGGCATCATAGATCAGCACCGCCATCAGGCCGACGATCAGGCCGCCCTGCAGGATGAACGCGGTATTGTCGGAGATCAGGCCGGCGATAATGACCTCACCAAGCCCCTTGGCGGCCACGGTCGAGCCGATCGTTGCCGTGCCGATATTGATGACGGTCGCGACCTTCAAACCCTCAAGGATCAAGGGCAAGGCGAGCGGCAATTCCACCTTGAACAGCCGCTGCGTCGGGTTCATCCCCATGCCATCTGCGGCATCGAGAATGGCGGGATTGACCTGCCTGATGCCAGAGACGGTGCTTTCGAAGATCGGCAGCAGGCCATAGAGGAAGAGCGCAATCAGCGTCGGCGCGGCCCCGAAGCCGGTGGCGGGGACCGCAAGCGCCAGAACCGCGACAGGCGGAAAGGTCTGCCCGGCATTGGCAATGGCGCGCGACAGCGGCAGGAAGTCCTCCCCACTCTTGCGGGTCACGAACACGCCGGCAAGGATCGCCAGAATGGCGGTGAAGACGATCGAGCCGATCACAAGTTCCAGATGCGCCAACGCCAGGGAGGGCAGGCTGTTCTGCGTGTAAACGGGCGGCGCGTTGTTATTGGTCAGCGGCACGAGCATGAAGGAAAGCCACTCCGTCCTGAACAGCAGGATCAGGAGCAGCGCGAATGCCGCCACACGGAAGATATTGGCGACGATAAACTTCATGCCTTGCGGCCCAGCTCGAGCAGCTTGCTCATCGAGATCGACCCGATAGGTGTCTTCGCGCCATCAGTGACCGCAGCTTCCTCGGAGCCCTGCCAGATCATCTCGGCCAGCGCATCGCGCAGGCTCAGCGATTGCGGCAGCGAGAAGCCGAGGCCGCTCTTGGCGGGCGCCATGCTTTCCTTGAGCGGTGAGAGTGACATCAGCTTCAGCGCCCGGTCCGAGGTTCCTGTCAGTTGCTGCACGAAGGGATCGGCGGGCTCGGTCAGGATCTTTTCCGGCGTCGAGCACTGCAGCAGCTTGCCGCCGCTCATCACGGCGATCTGGTTTCCGAGATGAAAAGCCTCGTCCATGTCGTGGGTGACGAGGATGACGGTGGTGCCGAACTGCTTCTGGATCGCCAGCAGGTCGTCCTGCGCCTTGCCGCGGATCACGGGGTCGAGCGCGCCGAAGGGCTCGTCCATCAGCAGCACTTCGGGTTCTGCCGCCAAGGCGCGTGCAACGCCGACGCGCTGCTGCTGGCCGCCGGAAAGCTGGTGCGGATACTTCTCGGCAAAGGTCGCCGGATCGAGATTGAAGAGGCCGAGCAGTTCTTCGACGCGCTTGGCGATGCGGGCGCCATCCCAGCCGAGAAGCTGAGGCACGGTTGCGATATTCTGCGCCACGGTGCGATGGGGGAAAAGGCCGTGGCCCTGGATCGCATAGCCGATCTTGCGGCGAAGTTCGGTCACCGGCACGTCCATGACGTTTTGCCCGGCGACGAAAATCTCTCCCTCGGTGATCGGCACCAGCCGGTTGATCATCCGCATCAGCGTCGATTTTCCGGAGCCCGAGGTGCCGACGATCACGGTGACCGATCCCTTCTCGACGCGCATCGAGACATTGTCGACGACGGTGGCAGCGCCATAGCGCTTGGTGACGTTCCTGATCTCGATCATGGTCATGCGGCGGATCCCCGTATGCTGTCGATGACCGCATCCAGGATGACGGCCGATGAGAAGGCGAAGAAGACGGTCGGCACGGCGCCGAGCATGACCAGGTCCATCGCCGTCTGGCCGATGCCCTGGAAGATGAAGATGCCGAAGCCGCCGCCGCCGATGAGCGCGGCGATGGTGACGAGGCCGATTGCCTGCACCAGCACGATGCGGATGCCGGTGACGATGACGGGCAGCGCCAGTGGCAGATCGATCCCGGTCAGGATCTGGCGGCGCGTCAGGCCCATGCCCGCCGCCGCATCACGCACCGAGGGATCGACGCCTTCGAGGCCGACCACGGTATTGGCGACGATCGGCAGCAGCGAATAGAGCACCAGCGCGATCAGTGCCGGCGCGGTGCCGATGCCGCGGATGCCGAGCTCGGCAGCCAGCGGCACATGTGTGGCGATGTAACCGAGCGGCAGCATCAGGATGCCGAACAGTGCCAGGCTCGGGATGGTCTGGATGAGGCTGAGCCCCTGCAGAACGGCGGCGCGCAGCTTCGGCACCCAGAAGCAGAAGATGCCGAGTGGCAACCCGATGACGATGGCAATTGCCAGCGACCCGAAGGCCAGCAGTAGATGCGACCAGGCCTCGGACCAGAACTGCGCCGAACGCGTCGAGAATTCCTTCATGATCGACAGGCTGTCGAGCAGCCCGGACGTGAGGCAGACGGCCAGCAACGCGCTGTAGGCGGTAAGTGCTGCCACCCGCATCCAGGGTGTCAGCCGGATTTTCACCAGCGCATCCGAAACGATCAGGCCGACGACGCCGAGCAGGATCCAGAAGCTGCCGCCGGGCGTCATGCGCGCCGCATTGCTGTTGGCGGGTGTGAAGGCTGTCGCGGCAAAGCCGATCGCGGCGATCAGTGCGGCCAGAGCCAGCGTGCTGATGGCAAGCCGCAGCAAGGCATTTTGCAGGAAGAGCGCGGCAAAGGCGGTGGCGATGAGCAGGAGGGTGAGAATGATGGTGGCGGGCTGGTCGAGAAGCTGCGTGAGAAGCATCGGCTTGCCTGAAGCAATGCGGTTCGCCTTCACATAGATGAAGGGCAGAAGGGCAGCGGCAACAACGCCTGCAATCACCAACACCACGCCGAGCCGGTCCAGTTTGCGGACCGCTAAGGTTTCTTCCATCGATCCATCCCTGTCCGCCAAGAAGGTAGCTCCGCCCCGAAGGGCGGAGCAATGTGTATTACTTCAGGAAGCCTTTTTCCTTCAGGTACCCCTCGGCAACCGACTTTGCCGGCTCGCCATCGACCTGGATCTTGGCGTTCAGCTTGCGCAATTCGTCGGCGGTCAGGCTCTTGAAGATCGGGGCAAGCACTTCCTCGATCTTCGGATTGGCCTTCAGCACGTCTTCGCGGATGATCGGGGTCGGTGCATAGACCTGCTGCACGCTCTTGTCGTCTTCGAGAACGACGAGCTCGGCAGCCTGGATCGCGCCATCGGTACCATAAACCATGGCGGTGTTGACGCCGTTGGTCTGGTCGGCAGCGGCCTTGATGGTGGCAGCCGTGTCGCCGCCGGAGAGCACGACTTCCTGATCGGCCGTCAGCTTGAAGCCGTAGGTCGTCTGGAAGGCGGGCAAGGCGCCAGCCGAGTTGACGAATTCAGCGGATGCCGCGAGCTTCGCAGCGCCGCCGCCGGCAACCCATTTGCCGAAGTCCGACATGGTCTTGAGGTTGTTCGGGCTTGCGACATCGCTGCGCACGGCAAGCGCCCAGGTGTTGTTGGCCGGCGAGGGTGTCAGCCAGACGATCTTGTTGGCGTCATAGTCGAGCTTCTTGGCCAGCGCATAACCCTGGTCGATATTCTTCCAGGCGGCGTCATCGGCCTTGTTGAAGAAGAAGCCGGCATTGCCGGTGTATTCGGGATAGATGTCGATCTCGCCGGCGGTGATCGCCTTGCGCACGACAGGCGTTGCGCCAAGCGCGATGCGGTCCTTGGTCTTGATGCCGTTGGCTTCCAGAGCGAGCGCGATGACGTTGCCGAGTAGCGTGCCTTCGGTATCGATCTTCGACGAAACGACGACGTCTGCAGCATGGGCCGCACCCGCCGCAAAGGCGGAAATAGAAACGGCAAGTGCGAGTTTCTTCAGCATGGAGTGTCCCCTTGGTTTGCACCGTTTACAAGCGCTAGGGCTCTGGCGGAGCCCTTCACGTGTTAAGTCCCCCGGCTCGGGCGAAAGCCGCCGTCATGCCGGACCTGCGAGCATCATGGAAATAGTGTGCGTTCTCGAAAAATCGATGCAACCCCTCTCCAGTATTTGCGATCGCGGCGCGATTATCGCCGTGAAAGCAGTCCCGCGCGCGCAATTGCATTCCTTTATGCAATGCTGGCGGGATTTGTTTTTGTTCCCTTGCGTGTTTCCACGATCATCGAGTGCTCAACGGCTTCATCAGCCATTGCCCCGCTTTTCTTGTCCGGTGACGATAGCCTGCGAATTCCGAAATGGGATATCTTTTTTCGTGAACACACAATAGTGTCCGATTTTCAGTGACTTCCGGAGACCCACGCATTGCATCTGGGCGCCCTTTTCATTGCCAGCCATGTCCTGTCATCGGGGTCCGTCAGAGAGACCGCGCGGCGCTTCACGCTGGCCGCATCGACGGTGTCGGCGGCTGTCTCCAATCTCGAAAGCGAACTGGCGCTGAAACTGACGGAACGCAGTTCCGGCGAACTGGTGACGCTGATCGCCAGCAGCAAGGTGGGCGAGGGATTGGTGCCTGTTCTGGAGGCGGTCGGCCAACTCGCCGATCTCTCGGGTGAGGCACCGGAAGACTTCGAAGGCTGGGCTGCCCGCATCCCGGTGAAGGTTGCGACCATAGAGCGTTTTCTCGAGGTCGCCGATCAGGGCAGCATCAACCGTGCTGCCCGCCGTCTCGGCCTCGGTCAGCCGCAGCTTTCGCTGCAGATCGCCAATCTGGAGAAATTCACCGGCCACAAGCTGTTCGAACGGCAGGCGCAGGGCTCGGCGCTGACCGAGGAGGGCAGGCGCGCCTACACCATCTTCTCGGCGATCAGCCAAGCGTGGAACGACCTGAAATCGGCGGCCGACGAGCGCTATCAGCGTACCGCCCGGTCGCTCAGGATCGGCTCGATCATCCCGACGGGTGCCGAAAGCTGGGTGGCCCGCTGCCTCGGCGCGCTGGTGGCCGATTGGAACACTGGCCGCAACAAGAACGCCATCTCGCTGATCTCGATGACCGCCGATGACCTGCGCGAGGCGCTGAAATCCGGCCGTATCGATGTCGCCATTCTCGATTCCGTTTTCGGTCTCGAGAGCTTCCAGAACCGCGAACTGCTGCGCACCGATCTTGTCGCCATCGCCCCGCCGGAGAGCACGGAGACAGATGTCGCCGCACTGGTCGCCGCCCATCCGATCTGCACCCCAAGCGAGCGCACGGGTCTCGGCGATGCTGCGACGGCGCTCAGCCGCGCCGGCATGGTGAGCCGCCGCTTCCGCAATCAGGATATCCGTGCGGCGGACTCGCTGCCCGTGATCGTCGATCTCGTCGCCAATCACGGCTATGTCTCTTTCCTCGGCCGCGTCAGCGCGCTGCCGATTGCCGATCGGGTGCGGATCGTCGATCTGGCCCAGCAGATCCCGATTTCCTATCATGTGGCCTTCAATCACCGGAAAGCTTCCGCCGATGCCTGCACGATGATCATCGACGCCGTACGCAAAATCGTCGGCCAACCCATCGCAAAATCGCCGGTCATGGCGTAGAGCGTTCGGCGCGCCAATTCGGGAGATGAGAAATGCCGGTTTTGCTTGAAGTATGCGTCGATAGCGCCAAGGGGCTTGCTGCCGCGATCGAAGGCGGCGCCAACCGCATCGAACTCTGCTCCGCTCTCGAACTCGGCGGGTTGACGCCCGTTGCAGGCATGATGAAAGCCGCAGCCGCAGCGCCGATCCCTGTTTACGCGATGATCCGCCCGCATGCCGGGCCATTCATCTTCGATGCGGCCGACGAGGCGTCGATGATGGCGGATATCGATGCCGTCAGAGCTTTCGGCCTCGCAGGTGTCGTCATCGGCGCCAACCGGCCGGACGGGACGCTCGACATGCCGCTCATCCATCGCCTCAAGGTTCATGCGGCAGGTCTGGGCTCCACGCTGCACCGCGCCTTCGATCTGGTTCCGGATGCCGATGAGGCGCTTGAACAGGCCGTCGAACTCGGTTGCGAGCGCATCCTGACGTCCGGCTGCGTGCCGAAGGCCATGGACGGTCTCGAAACCCTGAAGCGGCTTTCGGCCACGGCCGCTGGCCGCATCTCGATCATGCCGGGCAGCGGCGTGCGCCCGTCCAATGCAGCCGAAATCCTGCGTGCTACCGGCGCCCGGGAAATTCACGGCTCCTGCAGCTCGGCGGTGGCCAGCATGGACCCGCGCGCGGTTGCCTTCGGTTTCGAAGCGCCCAGCTCGAACCAGACGGATACAGGCATCGTCCGTCAGATGCGTCAGGTCATCGACGCGGTCTGATCAACCCGCGACCTTGATCACGGCCTTGATCAGGCCGCTCTTCTCATGCGCCCAGCGGGCGAGATCGCGTGGCGCGTCCGCGAGCGTCGTGCGGTGGGTGATCAGCTTGTCGACTGGCACGAGGCCCTTGGCGATCGAATCCGCCACATGTTCGAAATCGATCCGCGTTGCGTTACGGCTGCCGATCACCATCATTTCGCGCTTGTGGAATTCGGGATCGGAGAAGCGGATATCGTCCTTGACGACACTGACCAGTACCAGCGCACCGCCATGGGCAACGAAGGAGAAGGCCTTCTCCATCGACGGACCGTAGCCGGTGGCATCGAAGACCACATCGAAACCATCGCCATCTGTCGCCGCCTTCACTGCATTGGTGGTCGCCTCGTTAGCGACGATGCCCGACCGGAAGCCGAAACGATCAGCTGCCATCTGCAGCCGCTCGGCGCTGGTATCGAGCAGCGTCACCTGATGACCGGCGATGCGCGAGAAGATGGCCGCCCCGAGCCCGATCGGGCCGGCACCGATGACGAGCGAGCGCGAACCGGCCGCTGCCATCGACCGGCGAACGGCATGCGCGCCGATTGCCAGAAACTCGACGGTCGCTGCCGCTTCGAGGCTGAGGCCCTTAGCGGCATAGAGATTGCCGGCGGGCACCGTGATCTCTTCGCAGAAGGCACCATCGGTATGGACGCCGAGAACCTTGATGTTGGTGCAGCAGTTCGGCTTGTCCTTCCGGCAGGCAACGCAGGTGCCGCAGGAAAGGTAAGGATTGACGATCACAGGCGTTCCAACCGCCATCGCCACGCCGTCGCCGGTCTCGGCGACGGTGGCCGATATCTCATGCCCCATGACGCGCGGATATTCGAGAAACGGATGCTTGCCTTCGAAGATATGATAGTCCGTACCGCAGATGCCGACATGGCTGACCGCCAGCCGCACCCAGCCGGGAGCGGGCGTGCCGGGGGAAGGGCGCTCGACGATTTCGAGCACACCGGGCTTCTGGCAAAGCACTGCTTTCATCTTGTTTCTCGCATTCAGAAGTGGAGAAGCCGGTCGATGACCGGCTTCGCTTTTCGTCTCAGACGCTCCGGCGGCGGCGCAACTGGTCGAAGTAGACGATCACGATGATCAGAAGACCGGTGATGATGCGCTGCCAGAAGGAGTTGACGTTGAGCAGGTTGGCGCCGTTGTTGATGGTCGCCAGAATGAACGCGCCGATCAGCGGGCCGTGGACGGAGCCGACCGCACCGAAGAGCGACGTGCCGCCGATGACCGAGGAAGCAATCGCCTGCAGCTCCCAGCCGTCCGCCTGTGTCGCGTTGCCGATGGCGATGCGCGAGGCCAGCAGCACGCCGACGAAGGCGGCAAAGGTGGCAGACAGAATATAGGCGAGGAAGATCATCCGGTTGACGTTGACGCCGGAAAGGCGCGCGGCTTCGGCATTCGAGCCGACCGCGAAGAGATAGCGGCCCCAGCGGCTGAGATGCAGGAACACGAAACTCGGCACCGCGACCAGGATCACCATCCAGAACAGGCTCGGAATGCCGAGGAAGTCGGCGCGGGCGAAGTTCGAGAAGTCCTCGTTGACGATATTGATCGACGAGCCGTTGGTGATCAAAAGGCCGATACCACGCAGCGATGTCAGCGTTGCCAGCGTGATGATGAAAGGCGGCAGGCCCATCTTGACGATGCCGAAGCCGTGAAAGGTGCCGATCAGCACGCCGAACAGCAGGGTGAGCAGGATAGCCGCCCAGACCGGGACGCCCGCCTGCAAAAGCCAGGCGATAATGACCCCGGCAAAGCCGACAATGGCGCCCACCGAGAGGTCGATACCCGCCGTGATGATCACGAAGGTCTGCCCGAGCGCCAGGATTGCCGTCATCGACCCCTGCCGCAGCAGGTTGCTGATGTTCAGGGGCGTCCAGAAGCTGGCGGTGAAAATTCCGAGCATCAGCCAGAGGAAGAGCAGCAGGCCGATCAGCGTCAGGCCGAACAGAATGTTGACCTTGCGGCGGGGTGGCGGAGGCGCAATTTCGGTGGGGGTTGCAGTCACTGTTCTCTCTCCCTCTTATTCTTCTTGCTCAGACGCCGATCGCTTCACCAAGCACTTCTTCATGCGACGCTGCGTGGAAATCATGGCTGGCGACAAGCTTGCCACCGCGGAACACATGCAGCCGGTCGGCAAGCTCATAGACTTCAGGCAGGTAGGAGGAGATCAGGATGATACCCGCGCCTTCCTTCAATAGCTTGGCAAAGAGCCGGTAGATTTCCGCCTTGGTACCGACATCGACGCCGACAGTCGGCTCGTCGAAGATGAACAGCCGCGCGCCGTGGCTCAGCCACTTGCCGATGACGATCTTCTGCTGGTTGCCGCCGGACATGCTGGAGGCATTCACGCGGCGGCTCGGCGTCTTGATGCTGAGGTCGCGGATCTGCTTGTCGGCGTTCGCCGTCTCGACGGTATGATTGATGACGGGGCCACTGCTCAGCCGCTTGAAGACAGGCAGGTTGATATTGAGGCCGATCGGCAGGTTGAGGCAGAGCCCCTGGTCGCGGCGGCTTTCCGGCGCCAGTGCGATGCCGAGATCCATGGCCGCGCGCTCGTTCTTGATGTCGACCTTCTTGCCCATCCAGTGAATTTCACCTGATGTGGTCTTTTCCCGGCCGTAGAGCCCGAGTGCGAATTCGCTGCGGCCGGCGCCGATGAGGCCGTAAAGGCCAATGATCTGTCCTGCCTTGACGCTGAGCGATACGTCCTCGAAACCCGGGCCGGAGAGGCCGCGGACTTCGACGATCGTTTCGCCGATCGCAATTTCTTCCTTGTGGTAGATCTGCTCGATCGAGCGGTTGATCATCAAGGCGATCAACTCGTTCTCGTTGGTCTCGCCGATCAACCGGGTGCCGACATGGGTTCCGTCGCGCAGCACCGAAACGCGGTCTGCGAGCTCGAACACTTCTTCCATGCGGTGGCTGATATAGACGATCGTCACGCCTTCGGCTTGCAGTCTGCGGATCAGCTTGAAGAGCTGCGCCGATTCCTGGCGCGTCAGATAGGCTGTGGGTTCGTCGAAGATCAGGAACTGTGTGCCGCGCATTGCCGCACGGGCGGTCGCCACAAGCTGCTGCTGGCCAATGGTCAGATCGCTGAGCAGCGCACTGGCGGGCAGCCCGAAGCCCAGATCGTCGAGCACGGTCTGCGCCATGTTGACCATCTGCTTCTTGCGCATCAGGCCGAACTGATTGACCTCGTCGCCGAGGAAGAGGTTGGCGGCAACAGTCAGGTGGGGGCAGAGCACCACTTCCTGGTGAACGGCGTTGATGCCGCGGGCGATCGCCTCGTTCGGCGACGACAGACCGACGGGATGGCCGCACCAGAGAATTTCACCGGCGGTTCTGGTGATGACGCCGGTCAGAAGCTTGATGAGGGTGGATTTTCCGGCGCCGTTTTCGCCGACGATCGCATGAATTTCACCGGCCAGGAATGTCACCGTCGCTGGTTTCAGCGCCTGGACGTAGCCGTAATTCTTCTGCAATCCCTTGAGTTCCAGGATGGGCGAACCTGCCGGAATACGGCTTGCCTCTTTCAGCGTGGCACTGTCATCGTGGCGATGACTGACCTCTTCCAGTCCGTCCATGGACCTCTCCTCCCATATGCGAATTCCTGTTTCTCCACCCAGGTTCCGCGCTCCCACGCGGACGATAACACAGGTGAAGAAAAGGCCGCGCGGAATTTCTTACGCGCGGCCTCGACTGAAGATTACTTGATCTTCGGGTTCAGAAGAGCGTCGATCTTCGGCTCTGCCATGTTGGCCTTGGTGACCAGGTTGGCGCCGGTGTCGACGTTCTGTTCGACCTTCTCACCCTTGGAGACGGCGAGCGCGGTCTTGATGCCGTCGTAACCCATGCGATAGGGGTCCTGCACCACGAGACCGGCCAGTGCGCCGTCCTTAAGGAAGCCGACCGTCTTGTCGTCGCTGTCGAAGCCGATGACCTTGACCTTGTCGCCGAGCTTGTTTTCAGCAATCGCCTGGCCGACGCCCTGTGCCATGATCAGGTTGGACGCGAAAACGCCAACGATGTTCGGGTTGGCAGTGATGAGGTCGGTCATCATGTTGAGGCCGGTGGTTGCCTGGCCGTCAGCATACTTGTCGGCGATCACCTTCAGGCCCGGATACTTGGTCTTGACCTGATCGAGGAAGCCTTCGCGGCGCTGTTCGAGCGAACCTGCACCTGCAATGCTGGTGATGATGGCGATTTCGCCTTCTTCCTTGCCGGTGGCGCCCTTGATGGCAGCGGCAAGACCGTCGGCAGCGATGCGGCCGCCCTGGGTATTGTCGGTGGTCAGGAACGACTTGAAGGCCTTGGAGTCAGCGCCGGAGTCGATACCGATGATCGGAACGGACTTGGCAGCTTCGTCGATCGGCTTGCCGAGCGCCTTGAATTCGGTCGGCGAGATAACGACAGCGGCCGGCTTGCCGGCAACAGCATTTTCGAGAATGCTGATCTGGCCGTTGACGTCGGATTCAGACTGCGCGCCAAGTTCCGGCACCTTGACGCCAAGATCGGTACCGGCCTTGCGGGCGCCGGCCAGAACGATCTGCCAGTAGAAGGACGTGGTGTCCTTGACGATGATCGGGATCGTCACTTCGGCAGCGAAGGACGGCATCGGCATTGCCGTTGCGATAAAGGCTGCACCTGCGAGAGCGCTAAACGCCCGGCGGGAAAGGATGGACTTCATGCTCATTGTGGGTTCTCCTCCCAAGTTGCGTTCTCCTCCAGAAAACCAGACCGCTGAACGCCGGCGGACGATTTTTATCGATAAAAAACATTTGCCGGATGAAGCTAGCTGAGGCTTTTTGAAATTGCAAGTGGGGCAATTTCGCCTTTTTCGCTTCCTTCAATCCTCCTTAAGCTGATGTTTTTCCATCAATTCAAAGATACTCTAAAATTGTCGTCAGCCGCGATAGACCTCTTCGGGAAGGACGACGCCCTTCTTCAGGATCAGATTGCCGTAGAGCCGGAATTCGGTTGTCGCGACAATATAGGCGGCCTTGCGCGACCGTTCGTAGAAGGCGAAGCGCTCCAGCGTGGCGATGCGGAAGCTGTCACCCGCCTTGCGGTCGACGATCGCCTGGAACTCGGCGCAGACCTCGGGCACGGCTGCCGGGTCACCGACGACTTCCATACGCCATGCACTTTCCGGCACGAAAGTGTCGAGCGGGAAGTGGGTCAGGATCGCTTCGGCCATATCGGTGGCGCTCACGCCGTCGGCGCGGATCATCTCCGGGCCCATGCTGGCGGACGGGAAGTTGGCGTCGGCAATGACGATCTCGTCGCCATGTCCCATTCTGGCGATCGCCAGAAGCAGGTCGGGGCTGAGGACGGGGTGGATACCCTTAAGCATGCGTGGCTCCTACATACGAACGGCATCGCTGCCCAATGGCTTGGCAACGAGCGTTTGGCTTTCGAATTCCGGAAAGATGCTGTCGGGCAGGCGCGGCTCGACGAGCTGCATGTTACGCTCCAGGCTGGACGCCCTGGCTGTGCCGATCAGAACCGATGAGACGAATGAATCGCGAAGCGGGAATTGCAACGCGGGCGCGGCAAGCGGAACGCCGTGGCGCTTGGCGATCTCTTCCATCGCGGTCACCTTGGCAACGACATCAGGCGTCGGCGCCATATAGTCGAAATGTGCGCCGGGCACTGGCCCGGTCGCCAGGATCCCCGAATTGAAGACGCCGCCGACCACAAGGCTCGTGCCCTTCTGCTGGCAGAGCGGAATGAGCTCGGCCACCGCGGAACGGTCGAGCAGCGTATAGCGCCCGGCCATCAGGATCACGTCGATATCGGCATTGTGCATCACGTCGAGGCAAACCGGCACTTCGTTGACACCAAGGCCGAAGGCCTTGATCGCACCGCTCGATTTCAGCTGCTCCAGCGCCTTGATGCCGCTGTCGAGAAACTGCTTGAGATAAACGGCATTTTTCGCGGCGCCATGCGTATAGCCGCCGATATCGTGCACATAGAGAATGTCGATGCGATTGAGGCCAAGCCGCGCATAGCTGAAATCGACCGAGCGCATGATGCCGTCATAGGAATAGTCATAGTCCGCATCGAAGGAGAGCGGATCGACATAACTGTAATCGGGCACAGTGCCGCTCGGCACCGGCCGTAGCAGGCGGCCGACCTTGGTCGACAGCACATACTCGGCTTCCGGTTTAGCCCGCAGGAAGTCGCCGACAGTACGCTCTGCGAGGCCGAGGCCATACCAGGGCGCCACGTCGAAATAGCGGATACCGGCATTCCAGGCCGCATCCAGCGTGTCCATTGCCTGCTCGCGCGGGCAGGCGCGGTAGAGGCCGCCGAGAGCTGCAGCACCGAAGCTGATTTCGGTCACCTGCAGATCCGTCTTGCCGATCCTCCTCGTCTTCATCATTCCTCCTCTGAAGACTTGTCTGTCTGTATATTAGAGCGTTGCTCCAAGATGCCACGGCACGAATTCGTTATCGCCGTAGCCGAACTCTTCGCTCTTCGTCTTCTTGCCCGATGCGGTGTTGATGATGAGCTCGAAGATCTCGCGGCCCTTGCCCGAGATCGTCGCATCGCCCGAAGCGATCGTGCCGCAGTCGATGTCCATGTCCTCTTCCATCGCCGCATAGAGCGCCGAGTTGCTCGACAGCTTCAGCGATGGAGCGGGACGACAGCCGAAGCAGCTGCCGCGTCCCGTCGTGAAAGCGATCATGTTGGCGCCGCCGGCAACTTGGCCGGTTGCCGAAACCGGATCGTAGCCGGGCGTATCCATGAAGACCAGACCCGGCGCCGTGACGCGCTCGGCATAGCCATAGACGGCTGTCAGAGGCGAGCGGCCGCCCTTGGCGACGGCGCCGAGCGACTTCTCGAGAATGGTTGTCAGGCCGCCGCGCTTGTTGCCGGGCGAGGGATTGTTGTCGAGCGATGCGCCATGCAGGCCGACATACTTCTCCCACCAGACGATCTTCTCGTCGAGCTTCCTTGCCACGTCGTCGCTGACGGCACGGCTGCGCAGCAGATGCTCCGCACCGTAGATTTCCGAGGTTTCCGAAAGAATGGGCGTGCCGCCGGCTGCCGCCAGCAGATCGGCTGCGACGCCGAGCGCCGGATTGGCGGTGATCCCGGAAAAGCCGTCCGAGCCGCCACACTGCAGGCCGATGATGATGTCGCTGATCGGCAGCGCCACCCGGCGTTCCCTACCGACATCGGCGGCGATCTCGCGCAGCATGCCCATGGCGCGCTCGACGGCGCGGCGCGAGCCGCCGGCATCCTGAATGTTGAAATGGCGTTTGGTGTCGCCGGCACCGCTCTGGCCGTAAAGCGTCAGCTGGTTGACCTCGCAGCCGAGGCCGATCATCAGCACGCCGCCGAAATTGACGTGGCGCGTATAGCCGGCAAGTGTGCGGTGCAGAACGGCCATGCCGTCGCCGGTAGAGCTCATGCCGCAGCCCTGGTCGTGAACGATCGGCACGAAGCCGTCGATGCCTTCGTAATGCGGCAGGATCGTCCGGTTTGCCTCGTCTGCAATGGCGCGGCAGACGGTGGTGGAACAGTTCACGCTGGCAATGATGCCGATGTAGTTGCGCGTCGCGGAGCGGCCGTCGGCGCGCTTGTATCCCATGAAGGTGCGGGCCTTGTCTTCGGCGGTCGCCGCTTCCGGCGCGGAATTGGCGGTCGCTGCCAAGCGGTCGTTTTCGAAATGCAGATTGTGGCTGTGGACGTGGTCGCCCGCCTTCACCTCTGAGGTGGTGCGGCCGATCGCCTGGCCATACTTGACAACGGGCGTGCCGAGCGGGATGTCGGCGATCGCAACCTTGTGGCCCGGGTCGATTTTCTGCCGTGCGGCAACGCCGGCAACAATGGCTCCGGGCTCGATGGCTGCCGTGGCGACGGCAACATTATCTCCGACCGAAAGGATGAGCCAAGGAAGTTTGTCCAATTGTCTTCTCCCTGAGGAAAACGCTCGCTGCATTGGCGAAATGCGCATTGATTTTGTTTTTTATCTACAATAAACATTTTGAAGTCAACGGGAATATTGTTCCTGTGGACGAGGGAGGCAAACAGCCGCAAGCAATCCAGAATAATATAAGGATTGCAATGGATAAGCCCCCGGCGCACTGACCGCACGATCGCGTGCAGGGTCTCGGCGCACGGGAAGGAGCGGGGTGGCATGGCAAGACAGAATACCGTCTTCAAGGAAGCGTACAACAGGTATGCGGCCGCACTGCGTCCGGATGCCGCGCTGCCGTCGGAGCCCGAGATTGCCGCCCAGCTGGGCATCAGTCGCAGCACCGCGCGGGCGATCCTGACGCGCCTGAGCGACGAGGGGATCATCCGCTGGAACAAGCGCCAGAAGATCGTGCTCAGGGCGCCGACCGCCAAGGATCTTTTCCCCTCCGAGGAAACGGACTCGCTGCACGACATCATCGAGCGCAGCTTCATGCAGCGCATCCTCTCGGATGATGCCGCGCCCGGCATGCAGATCAACGAGCTGGAGCTCGCCCGCGAGATCGGTACCGGGACGACAAGCGTTCGCGAATTCCTGATCCGCTTCTCCCGTTTCGGGCTGATCGAGAAGCGTCCGAACAGTCATTGGATATTGAAGGGCTTCACCCGCGAATTCGCGCTGGAGCTCGCCGATGTGCGCGAGATGTTCGAGCTGCACTCGGCTGCCGATTTCGGCCGTCTGCCGAAGGACCATGCCGCCTGGCAGCATCTGGCCGTCATCAAGCAGGACCATCTCGATGTGCTCGCCGACATGGATCGCCGCTATAAGGAGTTCTCGGCACTCGACGAGCGCTTCCACCTGCTGATCCACCGCGCCTCGAAGAACCGCTTCATCGCCGATTTCTACGATGCCATCGCCATCGTCTTCCACTATCACTACCAGTGGAACAAGGCGGCGGCCCGCCAGCGCAACGAGCGCGCCATTCACGAGCATCTCGATTATATCGCCGCGCTTGAATCCGGCGATCAGGCGCAGATCGATTTCTCCGCCCGCCTGCACCTGCGCTCTGCCCGCCAGACCCTGCTGCAATCGCTGCCGCAGAATCCGGCGGAAGTATGATCCTTAGTGCGATGCCGCCTCGCTGGCGGAAACGGTCGTTGTCTTGCGGCGATGATCGCCGACCGGGATGAGCCAGGTCGAAATCAGCGTCATCACAGCCACCACGACAATGCCCCAGAAGCTCCAGTGCAATGACGCATCGAAGATGCCGCGCACAACGGGATCGCCTGCGAGCTCGGTCAATCCGGTCGGCTGGTTCAGGACGTTGTGCAGGTTTTCGGCGGTGTCGCCGCTGGCATAGTGATTGATCCCGGCATTCAGGATCGCCCCTAGCACGGTGGCGCCCAGCGTATTGCCGAGGCTTCGGGCGAAAATGATCGAGGCGGTGGCGCTGCCGCGCATCGACCATTCGACGCTGTCCTGCACCAGCGCAATGCTGGTGAGGTTGATGAGGCCCATGCCGAAGCCCATGAAGAACGAGCCTGCACCGGCAACGATCGGCGAGCTGTCAGGCGTCAGGAGCAGCAGGAAAAGCGCACCGAACGGAAACAGCAGGCTGCCGAAGCGCAGCGTGTTGCGAATGCCGAAGGCCTTGAACAGCTTGCTCGACATCATCACCGACAGCGGCCACCCGACAACCAGCATGGTCAGCGTGAACCCGGCAACGATCGGCGAGCGGCCAAGCACGCCTTGGATATAGACGGGGAGAATGGTCGAAAGCCCGATCAGCGCCATCCCGGCAAGCAGCATGCAGATATTGCTCGTCGCGACGAGACGGCGGCTCCACAGCGCGATCGAGATGATCGGCTCTGGTGCGCGTTTCTCCTGCCAGAAGAACAGGGCGCCTGAAATGACGAAGACGGCGGCGAGCGAGAGCAGGATCCAGGCGCTGGCATCCGTCTCGGTCAGGATCACCAGCACGGCGATGATGGCAATCGAAAACAGGATCGCGCCGAGATAGTCGATGCTGGCCTCCTTGTGCGCCACGGTTTCCTTCAGAAACAGCGAGAAGGCGATAATCGAGAAGACGCCGATCGGTAGATTGATCCAGAAGATCCAGGCCCAGGATATATTGTCGACGATGACGCCGCCGGCGAGAGGCCCGACCACCGCCGAGGTTGCCCACACCGTTGCCATGATGCCCTGGACACGCCCGCGTTCCTCGAGCTTGAAGAGGTCGCCGATGATCGTCATCGTCACCGGCTGGATGGCGCCTGCGCCAAGCCCTTGCAGCAAGCGAAACACGATCAGCGAAGTCATCGACCAGGCAAAGCCGCAAAGCAGCGAGCCGATCAGGAACACCACGATGCCGCCGATCAGTACCGGCTTGCGGCCGAAGATGTCGGAGAGCTTGCCGTAGATGACGGTGGTCGTCGATTGCGCCAGCAGGAAGGCCGAAAATACCCAGCTGTAATAGCTGAAACCGCCAAGCTGGCCGACGATGCGCGGCATTGCGGTCGCCACGATCGTGGCTTCGATCGCCACCATGAAGGTGGCAAACATGATGGTCGCGACAACGAGAACGCGGTTCGAGCGCTGGGCCGTATCAGACATGACTTACCTTTCAGGATGCTTCGCTATGCCGTCATCGAAGGCGGCTCGGCAGAAAGGGGCAAGCGCCGGCGCGAAGTGCTGCTTTGGTTTTTAGGCCCTTGCTGCGGGCTCTGTAAAGCCAATTATCCTTCCGGTTACAAAACGCAAAACCGCCGCAGCGATGGTTTCGCTGCGGCGGCCATGGTCAATCCCGTTACTGCCTAGAACGACGCTCCGCGCCAGATCGGGCCGTTGCTCTCTTCGTCCTTCAGACTGGTCGAGCCGAAGTGATAGCGCATGCCGACGAGGAAGTTGTTGGAGATGTCGCTGTCGCTGCCGAAGTCGTCGACAGTGAGCTTGGCATGCTCGAAGCGGTAGCCCGCGTAGAAGGAGACCGGCGTGCCATCCGGTCGGTAGTTGCCGATCGCCGAGATCTTCCAGATATCGGCCGTCTCGACGTCATCCTGGTAGCGGTCGAATGCAGCTTCGAAATCGGCGCGGATATTGTCTGTGAAGAAATAGCGCATGCCGGCACGGCCGGCATAGTGATCATAGTCAGAGCCGCCGATATCGGTCGTGCCGAGGCCAGCCTGACCATAGATGGTCATATCCGTCCCGAGCCATGCGGCTTCCAGGCCGCCGAGATAATCGCGCGCGGTCGTATCCGGCAGGAAGCGCGATTCAAACCGTCCCGTCTGGCCGAAGACGCCGAACGCATAGTTGGCGTCAGGCCGGTAATAAACATGCAGCGTACCGCCGATATTGTCGTTCCAGCCGTATTCCTGGAGATAGGAATGCGCGTAATCGGCATCCGCCTGCAGGTTGAGCCCGGTGTCGGAACTCGCATTCATCGATCCGCGCAACCGCCACGAGCGGCTGTCGAGCTCGGTGTCGCGCGACGTGCCGGTGTCGAAGCCCCCTTCGATATATCCGGTAAACCGGCTCGCCGTTGCCGGTACTTTTTCCGGTTCATCGAGCAGAAACTTCGGGATCATCAGATCGTTAGGCGCCAGATCGGCAGCCATCGCCCCGTGAACACCAACGACCGAAAACGCCGACGCCAAAACCGCGGCAGCCAAACCTTTCATGGAAACTGTCCCCCAAATCACAACTGGAGGAAACGATATCAATCAAGGGTTAACCATGTATTTCAATCATTGCGTAACTATGAAAAAGCTTAACAAAGCCATAGGCTGTGTTTTTAGCTGTATCGAAACGATTGGGAAAAGCAAATGGTGCCGCTTGCAGGACTCGAACCTGCGACCCCATCATTACGAATGATGTGCTCTACCACCTGAGCTAAAGCGGCAATCCGTGCGGCCGAACCAGGCGGCCCGCGATTTGCATGGCGCTGATACAGCCATTGTTTGAAGATTTCAAGCGCCGTCTGGCGGCTTTGGTAAAAAAGACCGGCGCTGTGGAAATCGTCCTAGAGGCCGAGGCGGGCGCGGGCGGCACGGTATTCGCTGTCGAGGCGATCGACGAGCTTGGCAACCGGCTCGACAGCCTTGATGGCGCCGATGCCCTGGCCGCTGCCCCAGATATCCTTCCAGGCCTTGGCGCCGCCGACTGCCTGTTCGAAGTCCATCTTCGAGGGATCGGCGACAGGCAGGTTGTCGGGGTCAAGGCCTGCGGATTTCACCGATGGCTTAAGATAATTGCCATGCACGCCGGTGAAATAGTTCGAATAGACAATGTCGTTGGCCGCCCCGTCGACGATTGCCTGCTTGTAGGCGTCGCTCGCTCGGGCCTCCTCGGTGGCGATGAAGGGGGTGCCGATATAGGCCATGTCTGCGCCCATCGCCTGGGCCGCCAGGATCGCCCCGCCATTGGCGATGGCACCGGCAAGCAGCAGCGGGCCATCGAACCACTCACGGATTTCCTGGATGAGGGCGAAGGGCGAGAGCGTGCCCGCATGGCCGCCGGCGCCGGCGGCGACCGCAATCAGCCCGTCGGCACCCTTGCGGATCGCCGAGTTGGCGTGGCGGTTGTTGATGACGTCATGCAGCACGATGCCGCCATAGGAATGCACGGCGGCATTCACCTCCGGCACGGCGCCGAGCGAGGAAATGACGACCGGCACCTTGTATTTCACGCAGAGCATCAGGTCGTGCTCCAGCCGCTTGTTCGACATATGGACGATCTGGTTGACCGCAAACGGCGCGGCCGGCCGGTCCGGATTTGCGGCATTGTGGGCGGCAAGCTCCTCGGTGATCATCGCCAGCCATTCGTCGAGCTGGCTTTCCGGCCGGGCGTTGAGCGCCGGAAACGCGCCGATGACGCCTGCCTTGCATTGCGCCAGTGTCAGGGCCGGATGCGAGATGATGAACAGCGGCGAGGCCACGACCGGGAGTCGCAGGTTCTTCGTCAGGATTTCGGGCAGCGCCATGAGGTCACCATGAATTGACGTTTACGGAAGCGTCAATTTGATAACAGAGTTCCATTGCGCCGAAAAGGCCACCCAACTGGGCAGGCTACCGATTTTGCGATTTTCGGATATTCTGAAAGGCGGCGTTTTCCCCTGCCGATCGGCCGGGCGGCGTGCCGGAGGCTTGCGGTTTGGCGCTGTTGCCGCTACCGGATTTTGTTAGGCATTTGTAAAGATTTGAGCGGAATGCCGGTTTCAAGAGTGAAGGATCGCACGTGAGCGGATTAGAAACGGCCATCAGAACGGCGCTTGGCAATTCCGATCGCGACAATCCAGAGATCCGCGCCAGAATCTATCAGTCCGCGCGCCAGGCGCTGGAGGCAGGGCTGCGCAAGCAGGACGTCACGGATCGCGAGGCCATCGCCCATCACCGTCACCGGCTAGAAGCCACGATCCACATGATCGAGGCCGAGGAGCGTGAGCGCATGCATCCGCGCCAGGGGCCGCCGGAAGTGCCGGTTCCGCCGGTTGTCGAAGTGCCCGAACCCTATCATCATGAAGCCCCGTCGCCCGAGGCGGCCGCGCCGGAACTGGCAGGCGAGACGCGCCATGCCGAAGAGGCGCGCAGCGCCTATGGCGATGCGAGCCTCGACGGCGTGCATGCCGGTGCTGCCGATCACCTGGGTGCTGCACCCGCTGCCGAGGAAGGCTTTGCCGCCGAACCACGTCCCGCGGCCAAGGCTGCGGCTCCCGGCAATATGGATTTCCGCCCGGAAGGGGCGGCCAAGCGCCGAAAGCCGCGCAAGTTTTTCTCCAGGCTTCTGGTCTGGTGCGTGCTGATCGCCTTTGTCGGCATGGGGGCCTGGTGGGCGCATAAGTCAGGCCTGCTGCTGACGGCCGCGGAGCGCGACACCAGCGTTGCCAATCCGCCTGCCAGCACCCAGCCTGAGGATTTCGACGGCAGCCAGAACGAGACGGCAGATAATTCCGGCAGCCACACCGACGAGCCTGTAACCATCGACCCGCAGAACAGTTTCTCGGCCGAATGGATCGAGGTCTTCAAGCCATCCGATGCCAACAAGATCGCCAATGGTGCGCAGGCGCATACGGAAAACGTGACGGAGAACGACGCGGCCGCAGTCCGGCTGATTTCGCAGAGCAACGGCGCCGACGGCAATATCGGCATCACCGTGCCTGCCGCCGTGCTGCAGCAGCTCGCCGGAAAGTCGTCCACCATCGCCATCACCTTGCAATCGACCACCGACGAGCCGACGCAGATCACCGTCGAGTGCGATTTCCAGACGCTTGGGAACTGCGCCCGTCACCGTTTCAGCGTCACGCGGGAAAAGTCGGATGCGCTACTGCAGGTCAGGTTCGACCGTTCTCTGGCGCCAAGCTCTGATGGCAAGCTGCTGATCAACAGCGATGTCGATGGCAGGGCTCGCGGGATCAATCTCTACGCGGTGCGTATCCTGCCCGGGCAATAAGCGGTTCGATCAGCTGCCGGCGGGCGCCTGGCTGAGCAGGATCGCGAGGTCCTGCGGCGTATCCTCAACGATGCCGTCGAAGCCACAGCTTTCACGAACGATCTGCGCCGGTGCGCCGCCGGAAAGCCGCAGGCCGACGATCACGTTGGTATAGCCGTCCCAGATCTGCGGCGCCGGCTTGTATTTCCGTTCCCAGCGCACCTCGATGATATGAGGCTCGACGCTCTTGCCGGTGAGCACCTGCTCGATCTCAAGACGGAAGAGCGCGTCCTTCTGCTCCGGGCGGCTCTGGTAGCCGACGACTTTCGCCCTGACGATCGTATCTGAGCGATAGAGCACGCTGTAATCGACATCCTGCAGCAGCACGCAGGCATGTGCCTGTGCGGCGAGCCCAAATACCGTCAAAAATCCGCCGATCGCCGCTGTAGGCCGCATTAACCCATCCTATTTCAGAAAGCCGGGACCCGAGCCGATAATCTTCTCGTCGAGTTCGCCGAGCGCGCTCTTGTCCTTGCCGTCGTAGTCCATCGTCTTCAGCATGTGGCGAAGCAGGTTGATCCGTGCTCTCCGCTTGTCGTTGGCGCGGATGACGGTCCAGGGCGCGAATTCGGTATGAGTCGCTTTCAGCATCCGGTCGCGCTTGTCGCTGTAGTCGCCCCATTTCGTCAGTGCCGCGATATCCATTGACGATAGCTTCCAAACCTTGAGCGGGTCGTGTCTGCGGTCATGAAAGCGCTTCAGCTGCATTTCGCGGCCGATATCCAGATAGAACTTGAAGAAATGAATGCCCTCGTGGGCGATCACCTTCTCAAGTTGCGGCGCCTGTTCCAAGAAATCCTCGTACTGCTTCGGCGTGCAGAAACCCATGACCGGTTCGACACCGGCGCGGTTATACCAGGAGCGGTCGAAGAGCACGAATTCGCCGGCCGTGGGAAACTGGCTGATATAGCGCTGGAAATACCATTGCCCGGCTTCGCGTTCGGTCGGTTTCGCCAGCGCGACAACGCGAGCAAGACGCGGGTTCATGCGGGCCGACGATGCGGAAATCGCGCCGCCCTTGCCGGCGGCATCCCGGCCCTCGAACAGCGCCATCACCCGCTTGCCGGTTGCCTGCAGCCAGAACTGCACCTTGACCAGTTCGATCTGCAGCTTCTCAAGATCTTCGAGATAGTCCTCTTCCTTCAGCTTCTTCTTGTAGGGAAAGTCGCCGGATTCGAGCGCGTTGTCGCTGATCCAATCGGGCAGGACCGGATCATCGACGTCGAAGACACGCTTCTTGCCCCTGATCTCTAGTTCGACTGCGCGGCTTTCGACATCCTCGCCCATGATTTCCTCCAGCAACGTCGGCTTTTGAGCAGGCGATCATATTTCGTGTGAAAAATCAAATCTCTCGGGGAATTCAGAAAAAGCTGTGTGTTTCCACGGCTTGTTTCGTGGCTGGTGGCCGCAGCCGAAAACTTCTGTCATGAATCAGCGCTATCAGGCAAAGTTTGAAGCGATAAACAGGACCCGATGCGGGCGAGGGGCACGTGGAAGAGGAAACGCCGTGGACATCGGGGCTGATGGCCCGCATCAGGCAGGAACGGCCAGTGCTTCTGGCCGCGCTCGTCATCGGAATGGTGGCGCTGGCGGCAGACATGAATAAATGGGGCGTCCTGGCCCTTGTTGCCCTCATGCTGCTTGTCGTCATCATGAATGCCGAGCCCGCCGTGCAGGCGAAGCTCGCCGAACTGCCCATTCCTGAACCGGAAGCGCCGAAAAGCCGTCTGCCGGAGGTTTCGGCGACGCTTGCCGGACTTGATATTCCCGTCATGGTGCTGTCAGGCGATGCCTCGGTTCTCTTCCAGAACCGGGCGGCCGAAAAGGCTTTCGGCGAGATGATCATCGGCGCCCATATTTCCGCTCGTCTCCGTTCGCCCGGCATTCTCGACATGGTGCGCGAAACCATCGTCACCAACGCGCCGAACCAGATCGAGCATTCCGAACGGCTTCCCTCCGAGCGGGTCTATATCGTACGCAGCGCGCCGATCGATCTCGGCGGTGGCGAAAATGCCGAGCATTTCTTCATCCTGTCCTTCCGCGATATTTCCGAGGTGAGGCGCATCGACCGCATGCGCTCGGACTTCGTGGCCAATGCCAGCCATGAGCTGCGCACTCCGCTCGCCTCTCTGCGCGGCTTCATCGAGACCATTCAGGGCCCGGCGAAGAACGACGCAAAGGCGCAGGAACGCTTCCTCGGCATCATGTTCGATCAGACGACGCGCATGAGCCGCCTGGTCGATGACCTGCTGTCTCTGTCGCGCCTCGAGCTGAAGTCGCATATCGCGCCGGATGAGAAGGTCGATCTCGTTCCGTTGCTCGGCCATGTCCGGGATTCGCTCGCCCCGCTGGCGAAGGATGTCGGCGTCGAGATCAACCTTCATCTGCCGGAAGGTCAGGCCGAGGTGCTCGGCGATCGCGACGAATTGGTGCAGGTCTTCGAGAACCTGATCGAAAACGCCTGCAAATATGGCCAGGAAGGCAAGGCCGTCGACGTTACGGTCAAGAACGGGTCTGGGCAGCCGGTCGAAGTTACCGTCGCCGACAAGGGGCCGGGCATCCCGGCCGAGCATGTTCCGCGTCTGACGGAGCGCTTTTACCGCGTCAGCATCGAGGACAGCCG
Organism: Rhizobium sp. 01L410; assembly: GCF_056400165.1. Classification (NCBI taxonomy): domain Bacteria; kingdom Pseudomonadati; phylum Pseudomonadota; class Alphaproteobacteria; order Hyphomicrobiales; family Rhizobiaceae; genus Rhizobium; species Rhizobium sp. 01L410. The sequence continues at coordinate 80,549 of NZ_JBFTST010000003.1, read as the reverse complement.
GTCGAAAAAGGGCACCGGCCTGGGGCTTGCCATCGTCAAGCACATCCTCACGCGCCATCGTGCACGGCTGATCGTCAAGTCCGAGGTTGGCAAGGGAACGGCCTTTACGGTGCGGTTTTGACATAAAGCCGCAACACATCCATAACATCGAAAATTTTTATTATTACATTTCAATAATTTAAGCTGTCACAAATGTTTCACCAAAGTGACATAAAAGCTCTGTGCATCAGGGGCTAAAGAGTGGCTGCCGATGAAAAAAGGCAATGCGAGGGCCCTGGGGGGCCTGCCCACACAAAGCCCAATGCCGGGAGATTTTTTGATGAACACGCTTAAACTTACCGTTGCCGCTCTCGCCGCAACCGTTGCTTTTGCAGGCGCTGCAGCCGCTCGCGACCAGATCCAGGTTGCCGGCTCGTCCACCGTTCTGCCTTACGCAAAGATCGTCGCTGAATCCTTCGGCGAAACCTTCACCAACTTCAAGACGCCGGTCGTTGAATCCGGCGGCACGGGCGCTGGCCTCAAGGAATTCTGCAAGGGCGTTGGCGAAGACACCATCGACGTTGCAAACGCTTCGCGTCCGATCAACAAGAACGAACTGGAAGCCTGCAAGACCGCCGGCGTTACCGACATCCAGGAAGTGAAGATCGGTTATGACGGTATCGTCTTCGCAACCGACTCGTCCAACCCTGACGTCGCCTACGTTCCGGAAGATCTCTACAAGGCTCTGGCCGCTCAGGTCGTCGTTGACGGCAAGCTCGTTGCCAACCCTTACAAGAAGTGGTCGGAAGTCAATCCGAAGCTCCCGGCTGTTGATATCGCTGCCTACATCCCGGGCGAAAAGCACGGCACCCGCGAAGTCTTCGAACTGAACGTTCTGGCCGCTGGCTGCAAGGCTTCGGGCGCACTCGACGTCATCGCCAAGGAAATCACCGACAAGGCCGCTCAGCAGAAGGCTTGCGTCGCAGTCCGTAAGGACGGCGCTGCAGTCGATATCGACGGCGACTATCCGGAAACGCTGGCACGCATCGCTGCCAACAAGACCGGCGTTGGCGTCTTCGGCCTCTCCTTCTACGAAAACAACGCTGACAAGCTCAAGGTTGCTTCGATGAGCGGCATCGTTCCGTCGACAGAAACCATCGCTGACGGCACCTACCCGGTTTCCCGCCCGCTGTTCTTCTACGTCAAGAAGGCACATCTCGGCGCCGTTCCGGGCCTGAAGGAATACGTCAACTTCTTCGTATCCGACCAGATGATCGGCCCTGACAGCCCGCTCGTCGAATACGGCCTCGTTGCTGCTCCGGACGCCGAGCGCGAAGAGATCCGCAAGGCCGTAGAAGCCGAAAAGACGATGTAATCAATAAGCTGGCGCGGTGCCTTGGGGGGTGCCGCGCCGGTTTTCGACTGAGGTACCCTTGCCCGGTCAGGCGCAAGGTTTCGAGTTTCTCCATGATTGGGAAGCCGGCGGCGATATCGCAGCCCGTGCTTTTGGGGCCGAGCGCCTGGGGACGTAAAGAATGAGCACATCCATTATACTCTTGTGTCTCGTGGTGCTTGGCGCGCTGGCCTATGTGGCCGCCCGCAGCCGAGCCACGGCACTTGCCGGGGGCAAGTCTTCCGTGCTGCATTCGCGGCCGGGTTATTACGGCGCTTATGCCGCCATCTGGGCCATCCTTCCGGCCCTGATCGTTCTCTGTGTCTGGCTCGCCGCCAGCCCAGGCATCATCGAATCCACCGTCCGCGAATCCTTTCCCGATGATGTGAAGGCGAAGACCACTGCCGAGCAGGATCTGAGCTACAGCATGGTCGCGACCGTCGGCCGCGGCCTGAACCTGCTCACATCCGAAGAAGTCACGGCAGTCGGCTCCGACACCAAGGCAGTTCAGGCCAAGCTCAACGAGAAGGGCGTTCCGCTCGCCGGTGAGCCGCAGCCCTACATGCTCGATGCCGCCAAGCTGCTGAATGCCGAAAGCGCTTCCAGCCGTCTGATCATGAGCGCGATCGTGCTCGTACTTGCCGTCGGCGGCGCGCTCTACGCCCTGCGCGGCGTCAAGCCACGCTTCAGGGCCCGCAACCGCGTCGAGCGCGTCATGCTCTGGGGCCTGTTGCTGTCTTCGTCTATCGCCATTCTGACGACCATCGGCATCGTTCTGTCGATGCTGTCGGAAGCCATTCGCTTCTTCGCCAGCGTTCCCGCCGCGGACTTCTTCTTCGGCACCGTCTGGGATCCGCGCTTCGCGGGTGCCGGCAGCTCGTCCTTCGGTCAGTTCGGCCTGATCCCGCTGTTGCTCGGCACGCTCTACATCGGCGCCGTCGCCATGCTGGTCGCCGTACCGGTCGGCCTCTTCGCCGCCATCTACATGGCCGAATACGCTTCGCCGAAAATTCGTTCGCTTGCCAAGCCGCTGCTCGAAGTTCTGGCCGGTATCCCGACCATCGTCTACGGCTTCTTCGCGCTCGTCACCGTCGGCCCGTTCCTGCGCGATCTGTCGTCGCAGGTCAGCGGTCTTCTGACCGGCGACTACACGAACTTCATCCAGGCACAGAGCGTTCTGACCGCCGGTATCGTCATGGGTATCATGCTGATCCCTTACGTGTCCTCGCTGTCCGACGATATCATCACCGCCGTGCCGCGTGCGCTGCGTGACGGTTCGCTCGGCCTCGGCGCCACGCGCTCCGAAACCATCAAGAAGGTCGTGCTTCCCGCCGCTCTTCCGGGCATCGTCGGTGCGCTGCTGATGACCGCATCGCGCGCCATCGGCGAAACAATGATCGTCGTGCTTGCAGCCGGTGTTGCCGCCCGCATCCAGATCAATCCTTTCGAGCCGATGACGACGGTGACGGTCAAGATCGTCAACCAGCTGACGGGTGACCTCGAGTTTACCTCGCCGCAGACGCTGGTCGCCTTCGCGCTCGGCATTACCCTCTTCTTCATCACGCTTTGCCTCAATATCTACGCGCTCTACATCGTGCGCAAATACCGGGAGCAGTACGAATGACGAATATTGTTTCTCCCGTTGCAGGCATCACTGTCTCCAAGGCTCCAGCACGCCGCGACATCGGCATCAAGCGCCGCTATGCCGCAGAACGCCGCTTCCAGGCCTATGGCATCGCTGCCATATCTTTCGGCCTGATCTTTCTGGCGATCCTGCTCTCGACGGTCATCCGCCAAGGCTATACCGCCTTCCAGCAGACGGCGATCACGCTTCCGGTGGAATTCACCGAAAAGACGATCGACCCGAGCAACAAGCGTGCAACCGATCCGTCGGTCCTCGTCTCCGCCAACTATGGTGCCCTGCTGCGTGACGCCATCGTCAAGCAGCTGAATGTGAACGCCTCGAGCCGTCCTGACGTCCGCGATGCTTCGGCCATGCTCTCCAAGGGCGCTCCGATCCAGCTGCGCGACATGGTCGTTTCCGACCCGTCGATCATCGGCAAGAGGGTCAATGTCACGGTGCTTGCCGACGCCAATATCGATAGCGCCAGCAAGGGCCAGATCGATCTCTCTGTCGACGAGAAGAACCGCAAGGTGAACGACAAGCAGGTCGGCTGGATGAACGAGCTGAAGGCGAGCGGTGCTCTCTTCAAGCAGTTCAACACAGGCCTCTTCGTCAATGGCAATTCCAGCCGTCCGGAAGCGGCAGGTCTGGGCGTCGCTCTCATCGGCTCGCTCTACCTGATGCTGATCGTTCTGGTTCTTGCTCTGCCGATCGGTGTCGCCGCCTCGATCTATCTTGAGGAGTTCGCGCCGAAGAACAAGCTGACGGATCTGATCGAGGTCAATATCAACAACCTCGCTGCTGTTCCGTCGATCGTCTATGGTCTGCTCGGCCTCTCCGTCTTCATCAATTTCATGGGCCTGCCGCGTTCCGCATCGCTGGTCGGTGGCCTGGTGTTGACGTTGATGACGCTGCCGACCATCATCATCGCCACCCGTGCTGCGTTGCGTGCCGTACCGCCGTCGATCCGCTCGGCCGCTCTCGGTCTCGGCGCATCGAAGATGCAGATGGTGTTCCACCACGTGCTGCCGCTCGCCATGCCGGGCATCCTGACCGGCACCATCATCGGCCTGGCGCATGCGCTCGGCGAAACCGCGCCCCTGCTGCTGATCGGCATGGTCGCCTTCGTCGCCAATGCGCCGACCACGCCGCTCGATCCGTCCACGGCACTTCCGGTCCAGGTCTATATGTGGGCCAACGAAGCCGAACGCGCCTTCGTGGAGCGTACCTCGGGTGCCATCATCGTCCTGCTCCTGTTCCTGATCGTCATGAACATCGGAGCCATCCTCTTGCGCCGTCGCTTTGAGCGCCGCTGGTAAACGGAGTAGAAACCCATGAACATGTTGACAGAAGCAGCAGTTGAGAAGGCTCTGGACCAGAAGATGAACAGCATCCCTTACAAGATGATCGGCCAGGACGTTTCGGTCTATTATGGCGAGAAACGTGCGCTTTTCGACGTCAAGCTGAACATCCGTGAAAACACCGTGACCGCGCTTATCGGCCCGTCCGGCTGCGGCAAGTCCACCTTCCTGCGCAGCCTGAACCGTATGAACGACACGATCGACAATTGCCGCGTTACCGGCAAGATCACGCTCGATGGCGATGATATCTACGATCCGGATATCGACGTCGTCGAATTGCGCGCCCGCGTCGGTATGGTGTTCCAGAAGCCGAACCCGTTCCCGAAGACGATCTACGAAAACGTCGCCTACGGCCCCCGCATCCACGGCCTCGCCAAGTCGAAGGCCGACATGGACCAGATCGTCGAAACCAGCCTGCAGCGCGCCGGCCTCTGGAACGAGGTCAAGGACCGTGTGCATGAATCCGGCACCGGCCTGTCTGGCGGCCAGCAGCAGCGTCTCTGCATCGCCCGCGCCGTCGCGGTCTCGCCTGAGGTCATCCTCATGGACGAACCCTGCTCGGCGCTCGATCCGATCGCAACCGCAAAGGTCGAGGAGCTGATCCACGAGCTGCGCGAAAGCTACACGATCGTCATCGTGACGCACTCCATGCAGCAGGCGGCCCGCGTCTCGCAGCGCACCGCCATGTTCCACCTCGGCAACCTCGTCGAGGAGAACGACACCGACAAGATGTTCACCAATCCGGACGATCCGCGCACCCAGGACTACATCATGGGCCGCTTCGGCTGATCTTTGGCGTCACGACTTCCGATAGAGACACTCAAGGACATTTCCCATGGCATCGACACATATCTTTTCTGCATATGACGAAGATCTGAAGTTCCTGACCCGCCGCATCTCCGAGATGGGCGGTCTGGCGGAACAGATGGTCTCCGACGCTGTGCGCGCGCTGGTCAATGGCGACGGCGCACTGGCGCAGAAGGTCATCTCCGACGACGTGATCCTCGATCACGCCGAGCGCGAGATCAACGACAAGGCGATCGTCACCATCGCCCGCCGCCAGCCGATGGCGTCGGACCTGCGCGAGATCATGGGGTCGATCCGCATCGCCGCCGACCTCGAACGCGTCGGCGATCTCGGCAAGAACACCGCCAAGCGCGTCATCGCCGTGCAGAGCACCGGCGTTCCGCGCAAGCTCGGCCGCGGCCTGGAGCATCTCTCCGAACTGGCGCTCGTCCAGCTAAAGGAAGTGCTCGACGTTTACACGACGCGCGCCGCCGACAAGGCGAAGTCGATCCGCGAGCGCGACGAGGAAATCGACGCGATGTACACCTCGCTGTTCCGCGAGCTCCTGACCTATATGATGGAAGATCCGCGCAACATCACCAGCTGCACGCATCTGCTGTTCTGTGCCAAGAACATCGAACGCATCGGCGACCACGCCACCAACATCGCAGAAACCATCTACTACATGGCGACCGGCGCCCAGCCGGAGGGCGAGCGTCCGAAGGACGACACCGCCAACACCGTCGGCGCGGTCACGGAATAATATCCGGACCGGGCCTCAGGAGACAGAACAGAATGATCCCGAGAGTTGCAGTCGTTGAAGACGAAGAAGCACTGAGCGTGCTTCTTCGTTACAATCTCGAAGCCGAAGGTTTCGAGGTCGACACCATCCTGCGCGGCGATGAGGCGGAAATCCGCCTTCAGGAGCGGACGCCGGACCTTCTTATCCTTGATTGGATGCTGCCTGGCGTATCAGGCATCGAGCTTTGCCGCCGGCTGCGCATGCGCCCGGAGACCGAGCGTCTGCCGATCATCATGCTGACGGCGCGCGGCGAGGAAAGCGAACGCGTTCGCGGCCTGTCGACCGGCGCCGACGACTATGTCGTCAAGCCGTTCTCGACGCCCGAGCTCGTCGCTCGCGTCAAGGCGATGCTGCGCCGCGCTAAGCCCGAAGTTCTCTCGACCGTGCTGAAATGCGGCGATATCGAACTCGACCGCGAGACGCACCGCGTTCATCGCAAGACCCGCGAAGTCCGTCTCGGACCGACCGAGTTTCGCCTGCTGGAATTCCTGATGGCCTCTCCCGGCCGCGTCTTCTCGCGCTCGCAGCTTCTGGATGGCGTCTGGGGTCACGACATCTATGTCGACGAGCGCACCGTCGATGTCCATGTCGGCCGTCTGCGCAAGGCGCTGAACTTCTCCAATATGCAGGATGTCATCCGCACCGTTCGCGGCGCTGGATATTCGATGGAAGCTTGAAGCTTTCGGAATTGAGACACAAAAAAACGGGCCGTAAGGCCCGTTTTTCGTTTGTGCTTACCCGGCTCAGTTTGCCCGGGCTGCTGCCCTGCGGCGCTCGTTGACCGGTTGGTAGGCCAGACGCTGGTGGTAGGTGCAGTAAGGCGAAGAATCCGGGCTTTCGCAGCCGCAGAAGTGGAAATCGTCCTTCAAGGGATCGCCGACCGGCCACTTGCAGGTGCGCTCGGTGAGCTCCGTCAGGCCGAGACGGCGGGAAATCGGGACGATCACGTTCTTGGCGGGACGGTATTCCATCTCCTCCATCACGTCGATTTCGATCTCTTCCTTCAGCATCGTCGCGCCCTGCTGGCGGGTGACCGTACGGGTCGTCGCCAGACGCGATGCGTAGGTTGGGGCGCGGGGTGCTGCCGCCGTACGCTTGGGAGCGCGGGCAGCCGTGGCGTTGCCGCCGGCCTTCGCACGGCCCGGCAGCGCCAGACGGTGAACCTTGCCGATAACGGCGTTACGGCTGACGCCGCCAAGCTGGGCAGCGATCTGGCTCGCGCTCAGCCCTTCGGACCACAGTTTCTTGAGTTTCTCGACCCGCTCGTCTGTCCAGTTCATGCCCTGTGTCTCCGCCGTTTAAGCGTTGCGAAGGCAGAATCCCTCACTGTTTGCCCCGGACGAATCCGACACAAGAAACGCTTGACTAATTTTGGTGACTAGTTCCGCCGCATGCAGTCTAGTAATTGAGTTTTAACCTAGTGTGAGGCTGACTCCGTGACAAGAGTCGCAGGAATCCGGATGAATCGAATTCGGGGTTTTCCCCAACTTGCTTCCCCTGAGAGTCATTTCTGCAACATTAGCTGTTGATAAAACGCGACATTGCTTGAGCGTCTCTCAGAAGCCACGAAAGCCGCAGTTTTGTTGACATTGCAGTGCGAAAAGTAAATAGTGCAAGTCGCCGCCGAAAGGCGGCATTTTTAATTTTTCGGACCTGGTTTTTAGCCGGAGTCCGGTTGCCCGTAAGTTGACAGGAGACCGCGCCATGGCTGAAGCCGCGCCGCTATATGATACCTATTCTCGTGCCCCATTGCGGTTCGAGCGAGGTGAGGGCGTGTGGCTGATTACCGAAAGCGGCGAACGATATCTGGATTTCGGTGCCGGCGTCGCGGTGACCTCGGTCGGCCACAGCAATCCGCATGTCGTGGATACCCTGAAGGCACAGGCCGACAAGGTCTGGCACCTGTCCAACATCTATGAAATCCCCGGGCAGGAAAAGCTCGCCAGGCGGCTGACGGAGGCGACTTTCGCCGACAAGGTGTTCTTCACCAATTCCGGCGCGGAAGCCCTGGAATGCGCGATCAAGACCGCACGCCGCTACCAGTATTCGAAGGGCCATCCCGAGCGTTTCCATATCATCACGTTCGAAGGCGCCTTCCACGGCCGGACGCTGGCGACGATCGCTGCAGGCGGGCAGGAAAAGTACCTCGAAGGCTTCGGCCCCAAGGCGCCTGGCTTTGACCAGGTGCCCTTCGGCGATATCGACGCTGTGCGCGCCGCAATCACCGATGCGACCGCAGGCATTCTGATCGAGCCGGTTCAGGGCGAGGGTGGCATTCGCCCTGTGACCACCGAGTTCATGAAGGCGCTGCGCGCGCTCTGCGACGAGAAGGGCCTGCTGCTCATTCTCGACGAGGTCCAAACGGGCGTCGGCCGTACCGGCAAGTTCTTTGCCTATGAGTGGTCCGGCGTGACCCCTGACATCATGGCTGTCGCCAAGGGCATCGGTGGCGGCTTCCCGCTCGGCGCCTGCCTGGCAACGGCGGAAGCTGCGTCCGGCATGAAGGCCGGCACCCACGGCTCGACCTATGGCGGCAACCCGCTCGCCATGGCTGTTGGCGGCGCTGTGCTCGACATCGTCCTTGCCGAAGGCTTCCTGCAGCATGTCCGTGACGTCGCTCTGGTCTTCCGCCAGGGCCTGGCATCGCTCAAGGACCGCTATCCCGATGTGATCGAGGATATCCGCGGCGAGGGCTTGCTGCTCGGTATCAAGGCCGCCGTTCCCTCGACTGAACTCCTGGCTGCCATCCGCGGCGCCCACCTGCTCGGCGTACCTGCCGGTGACAATGTCGTGCGCCTGCTGCCGCCTTTGGTCGTCACGGCGGAGGAAGCTCGCGAGGGTCTCGCCCGCATTGAGCAGGCCGCCGAAAGCATTCGCGCATCGAAGGCCAAGAAGACGGCTTGAACGGATAGATGCCTTCCGGGGCAAACAGGTAAGGACGACATGGCTTCCCCCAAACACTTCCTCGATCTTTCGGCGATGAGCTCTGCCGATCTGCGAGTCATCATGGACGACGCGATGCTGCGCAAGCAGGCATTCAAAGCAGGCAAGGGCGACAAGCCGCTGGCCGGCAAGATGCTGGCGATGATCTTCGAAAAGCCTTCCACCCGGACGCGCGTTTCCTTCGATGTCGGCATGCGCCAGCTGGGCGGCGAGACGCTGTTCCTCTCGGGCACGGAAATGCAGCTCGGCCGCGCCGAGACGATCGGCGACACAGCCAAGGTTCTGTCGCGCTACGTCGATGCGATCATGATCCGTACGACCGAGCATCACCGGATGCTGGAGCTGGCCGAACACGCGACGGTACCGGTGATCAATGCGCTGACGGATGATACGCATCCCTGCCAGATCATGGCCGATATCATGACCTTCGAAGAGCATCGCGGCCCGGTCAAAGGCAAGACGATCGCCTGGACCGGCGACGGCAACAATGTGCTGCATTCGCTGGTCGAAGGGGCTGCCCGCTTCGGCTATCGCATGAACATGGCGGTACCCCTTGGTTCCGAGCCGAAGGATCACTATCTGAACTGGGCCCGCAATGAGGGCGCCGAAATCATGCTCAGCCATGATGCCGACCGTGCGGTCGAAGGCGCCGATTGCGTGGTAACCGATACCTGGGTCTCCATGAATCAGGAACATCGGGCTCGCGGTCACAACGTCTTCCAGCCCTATCAGGTCAATCAGGCTTTGATGGCGAAAGCAGGCAAGGATGCATTGTTCATGCATTGCCTGCCCGCCCATCGTGGTGAGGAAGTGACGGACGATGTGATCGATGGCCCGCAATCCGTGGTCTTCGATGAAGCGGAAAACCGTCTTCATGCGCAGAAGTCGATTCTTGCATGGTGCCTGGGCGCGATCTGAACCATATTGGACGCCACATCCGGCCTGATGGCCTGGTGGCCGCGCGAGCGGGAAGACAGCTTGGTCTGCCGCTCTGACGACTAGGAGTAAGACCATGGCAGACACAGCCGCCGCTCTCAACGAGCTTCATTTCGCCGGCGATGATCACGTCGTCCCATTTCAGGTTGAAGGCCTGGATGTGCGTGGCCGCGCCGTCCAGCTCGGCCCGATGCTCGACGCCATCCTTGAGCGCCACCACTATCCCGCACCCGTCGCCCGGCTTCTGGCCGAAGTCGTGGTCCTGACGGTTCTGCTCGGCACGTCGCTGAAATTCGAAGGCAAGTTCACGGTACAGACCAAGGGCGATGGCCCGGTCGACCTGCTTGTTGCCGATTTTGCGACACCGGAGAACGTGCGCGCCTATGCGCGTTTCGATCAGGCGCTGCTCGATCAGGCGATCGCCGACGGCCAGACCGAACCCGAGCAGCTGCTCGGCAAGGGCGTGCTGGCGTTCACCATCGATCAGGGAAAGTTCAGCCAGCCCTATCAGGGCATCGTCGAACTCGACGGTACCTCGCTCGAGGATATTGCCGGCGTCTATTTCCGCCAATCCGAGCAGATCCCGACGCGCGTCCGTCTGGCGGCTGCCGAACTTCTCGACCGCGACAGCAGCGGCAAGCCGCGGCATCGCTGGCGGGCAGGGGGGCTCGTCGCCCAGTTCCTGCCGGAAGCGCCCGAGCGCATGCGCCAGCCGGACCTGCATGGCGGGGATGGCGATGAAGTTGCGACAGGTCTGAAGGAAGATGACGCCTGGGCAGAAGCCCGCGCCATGGTCGAGACCATTGACGCCGATGAGCTGACGGATCCGCTGGTCGGAACCGAGCGGCTGCTCTATCGCCTGTTCCATGAGCGCGGCGTCCGGGTTTTCGAGGCCAAAAAGGTCTACGACCGCTGCAGCTGTTCGCGTGAAAAAATCGGCGGCGTTCTGAAGGGCTTTTCGGCGGAGGAGATCGAGGCCAGCCAGGAGAACGGCGAGATCGCCGTGACCTGTGAATTCTGCTCGACCACCTATCGTTTCGAGCCGGCAGAGCTGCAGCCGGCCGAATGACGGTCAGTTCAGCACTCTGAGAAGGCCGGGCGAATCCAGGGAGAAGGCGGGTATCTCGACATCGAAGAGCTCGCCTTCGTCCGTTTCCATCTGGTAATGGCCGAACATCAGCCCCGATGGCGTATCGAGCGGGCAGCCGGACGAATATTCATAGGTATCGCCGGGCTCCAGCCGTGGCTGCTCGCCGACGACTCCAGGTCCCGTCACCTCGTCGACCACACCGTTCTGGTCCGTTATGTTCCAGTAACGGTTGACGAGTTTGACTGACAGGCCGGAATTGTTGCTGATGACGATGCGGTATCCCCAGACATAGCGATCGTCGTCCGGATCGGATTGCTCCTCCAGATAAAACGGCTCGACAACAACTTCTATATCGCGTGTGAGGGCCCGGTACATGCCTTACACCTTAGTCAGGATATCTTACTCGTATCTTATACGGCATTGGCTCCGTCAAGAAATGCCACCGTATCATCAGCCAAATACAGGCGATTGCACGCCGTTTTGATTGTTAATCCTAACATTCAAAGTTAATGACTCTAATAAAGCAGAGCTGACTGAAGCTTTAGGTGGGGCGGGCCGCCGGACCGGCAAGTCCGGCGGCTTGCTGCTTAAGCCGGGATCTTCGACAGAGCCTGGGCGAAATCTTCCAGCAGATCGTCGGTATCTTCGATGCCCGCCGAAAGACGCACGGTGCCGGCCGAAATGCCGAGTTCGGCACGGGCCTCATCCGAAAGATTCTTGTGCGTTGTCGTTGCCGGATGGGTGATCAGGCTGCGCGTATCGCCGAGATTGTTCGAGATCGTTACCACGTCGAGCGCGTTCTGCAGCTTGAAGGCTGCGTCCTTGCCGCCCTTCAGCTCGAAGCAGACCAGCGTCGAGCCGCCGGTCATCTGCTTGGCGATGATATCGGCCTGCGGATGGTCCTTGCGGCCGGGATAAATGACGCGTGCAACCTGCTTCTGCTCGGCCAGGAAATCGGCAATCTTTGCGGCATTCCTGGTCTGCTGGGCCACACGCAGCGGCAGCGTCTCGATGCCCTTCAGGAGCGTCCATGCGTTGAACGGCGACATGGCCGGGCCAGTGTGGCGGAAGTAGTCGTGCAGGTGCTCGTCGATCCACGCCTTGTCGGAGAGCACGACGCCGCCGAGGCAGCGGCCCTGGCCGTCGATGTGCTTGGTCGCCGAATAGATGACGATGTGAGCGCCGAGCTCCAGAGGCTTCTGGAAGAGCGGCGTCGCAAAGACGTTGTCGACCACGACCTTGGCGCCGACCTGGTTGGCGAGCTTGGCAACGCCGGCGATATCCACGATCTCGAGTGTCGGGTTGGTCGGGCTTTCCAGGAAGAACACTTTGGTCTTCGGCGTGATCGCCTTTTCCCAGTTTTCCAGGTATCGGCCGTCAACGAGCGTGCATTCGATGCCGTATTTCGGCGCCAGCGTCTCGACCACCCAGCGGCAGGAGCCGAAGAGGGCGCGGGCCGCAACGATATGGTCGCCAGCCTTCAGCTGGCAGAGGATTGCAGCGGTGACGGCGGCCATGCCGGAGGCCGTGGCGCGCGCATCTTCCGCGCCCTCAAGTGCGCACATGCGCTTCTCGAACATGTCGTTGGTGGGGCTGCCGTAGCGGGCGTAGATGAAGCCTTCGGTCTCGCCCTTGAAGCGGGCCTCGGCCGCCTCCGACGTGTCGTAGACGAAACCTTGCGTCAGGTAGATTGCCTCCGACATCTCGCCATATTGCGAGCGCAGAGTGCCTCCGTGAACGAGTTGGGTTGCAGGGCGCCAGGACTTGCTCATGCCATCACCTCAAAAACAAAAAAACCGGCCGCAAAAGCAGACCGGTTTCATACCCGGTCTTTTTAGCCACTTGTTTAACGTGGCTGCAAGCCGACCGGCCAAATCACCACGGGATAAAGCTGCAATACTGCCGTTAGCTGCTTGCGTCAATTCCCCGTATTTGGTTTTGTCGGCCACGAACTATGGATGGAGCATGATGGCTCGCGAAACTGGAATTTTGGCCGATCGTGCCATTGCTGCGTTGTTTGAGACCGGCCGCCTGATCTCCGAACGGGAACTCGACCGTGACCAGATCCAGCCGGCAAGCCTCGACCTGCGCCTTGGCGCCAAGGCGTTCCGGGTGCGCGCCAGCTTCATGCCCGGCCCTTCGCATCTCGTCTCGGACAAGCTCGATCGCCTGAGCCTGCATGTCATCGATCTCTCCGAAGGGGCTGTCCTCGAAACCGGCTGCGTCTATATCGTTCCCCTGATGGAGCGTGTCGATCTGCCGGCCGGCATGTCGGCCTCCGCCAACCCGAAGAGCTCGACCGGCCGCCTCGATATCTTCACGCGCGTCATCACTGACTACGCGCAGGAGTTCGACAAGATCCCGGCCGGCTATTCCGGCCCGCTCTATCTCGAAATCAGCCCGCGCACCTTTCCGATCGTCGTGCGCCGCGGCTCGCGCCTGTCGCAGATCCGCTTCCGCGTCGGCCATTCCATTCTTGGCGAACCGGACCTTCAGGCGCTGCATGACAGCGAGACGCTGGTCGCCAGCGCCAAGCCGAACGTCTCAGGCGGCGGCATTGCCCTGTCGATCGATCTCGCAGGCGACAAGGAAGGCCTGATCGGCTATCGCGGCAAGCACCACACCGCCGTCGTCGATGTCGACAAGAAGGCCCAGCACGACATTTTCGATTTCTGGGAGCCGCTCTATAGCCGCGGCCGCAACGAGCTGATCCTCGACCCGGACGAGTTCTACATCCTCGTCTCCCGCGAAGCCGTGCACGTGCCCCCGCATTACGCCGCCGAGATGACCCCCTTCGACCCCTTGGTCGGCGAATTCCGCGTCCACTACGCCGGCTTCTTCGATCCGGGTTTCGGCCACGCTCCCGCCGGCGGTCGCGGCAGCCGCGCCGTTCTCGAAGTGCGCAGCCACGAGGTCCCCTTCATCCTCGAAGACGGCCAGATCGTTGGCCGCCTGATCTACGAGCACATGCTGGAAAAACCCGAAAGCCTCTACGGCTCCGGCCTCGGCTCCAATTACCAGGCCCAAGGCCTCAAGCTGTCGAAACACTTCCGCATCTGACCGCCTTGACACCGCCTCCCATCTGTTGGAAGGCTTCGGGCACGCGGGTGTAGCTCAATGGTAGAGCAGCAGCTTCCCAAGCTGAATACGAGGGTTCGATTCCCTTCACCCGCTCCATTTACGCACTTCACCCGCTCCAGTTTTCCCTGCACTTAAAATGAAATGAGCGGCCGGAGCCGCTCATTTGACGTTTTGATTTCCGGTTGCTCAGAACTCCGTCCAGTCGGCTTCCTTGCTTTCCGCCGCCGGGCTGCTCTTGCCAAAGGCGCTGGCGAGTTTCTGGCCGAGTGCGCGCGCCGGTGATGCGGCGGGCCTTGCGGTTCCTTCGTTGGCGACGCGGATCGAGGCTGGGCGCGGGTTGGCTGCGCGGGCCGGTGCTGGGCGGGGTGCTGCGGCCGGGCGGGGAGCGGAATGTGAGGCGGGTGCCGCGGCGGCAAAGCCACCGGTTCCGGTCAGCCTGAACTCCGAAAGAAGGTTGTTCAGCGATGCCGCTTCGGTTGCCAGGCTGTGGCTGGCGGCGGTGCTTTCCTCGACCATCGCGGCATTCTGCTGCGTGCCCTGGTCCATGGTGTTCACAGCCGTGTTGATCTCCTGCAAGCCGGTCGATTGCTCGCGCGCGGCCTCGGCGATGGCGTGGACGTGCTGGTTGATCTCCTGCACCTCCTGGACGATCGCATCCAGCGCCTTCCCGGTCTCGCCAACAAGCGCCACACCGGTCTGCACATGCGTGCCGGAATTGGTGATCAGCGCTTTGATTTCCTTGGCAGCATTGGCGGAACGCTGGGCGAGTTCACGGACTTCCTGCGCAACGACCGCAAAGCCCTTGCCGGCTTCCCCGGCACGCGCAGCCTCGACACCGGCATTCAATGCCAGCAGGTTGGTCTGGAAGGCGATGTCGTCGATGACGCCGATGATGTTGCCGATTTCCACCGACGACTGCTCGATCTGCTGCATCGCGCCGACCGCCTTCTGGACGATGGCGCCGGATTTTTCGGCGCCGCTGCGCATGCGTGTCACCAGCTCACTGGCTTCCTGAGCACGGCGGGCGGCATCTCGTACCGTTGTGGTGATCTGCTCGAGCGCTGCGGCCGTCTGTTCGACGGAGGCCGCTTGCTGTTCGGTGCGGCGCGACAGCTCGTCGGCCGAGGAGCGGATTTCGTTGGCACCTGCGCCGATGGCGCGGGCATTGGCGCCGACGGCATTCATCGTGCCGTTGAGCTTGCTGACCGAGCTGTTGAAATCGGCGCGCAGGCCTTCGAGATGCTCCGGAAAAGGAGTCTCGATATGGGCGACGAGATCGCCTGATGACAGGCGCTTCAGGCCATTTGCCAATTCGTCCACGGTGCGGGCGAGTTCGTTGGCTTCTCGGATCTTTTCGGCTTCGCGCTGGCGGCGCTCGTTATCGCTGAGATTGCGCTCGCTCTCGGCGCGCGCCTCGATCTGCTTGCGCTCGAGGGCGTTGTCGCGGAAGACGGCAAGTGCCGCTGCCATCTGGCCGACTTCGTCGCCGCGGTCGAGGCCGGGCACGTCGCGTTCCGTCTCTCCTTCGGCAAGCATTGTCATGCGCTCGCGCAGCTGCACCATCGGCCCGGCAATACCTGCCTGGGCGATGTAGAAGCCCAATGCCATCGCACCGGCGATCGATGCAGCAATGACGGCGAGGCAGATGTTGATCCGCGTGCGAACGGCAACGGACAGCGCATCGCCGCCATCGTTGAGCATCGACATCATCGCGTCGTTGTTGGCGGTCATTTTCGGTGTCAGGGCGTTCAGCTTTGTCGTCATCATGACAGCTGCCAACTGGGCGCTGGTCATGTCGCCGGATTTTCCAGCTTCGACGACTTTCGCCGACAGGGCTTCGATTTCGTCGATACCCTTCAGGAGCTCATCGATCGCGCTCTTGCGCGCCGGAACCAGATCGGAGGCCTGCTGCAGACGGTCGCGGGCCTGCGGGATCTTGCTGGGCACCGACAGAGCCGTCTTGAAGGCAGGCGTATCGGGCTTCATGTTCGAGAGCATGGTTGTCTGAAGAACGGAGGAAATCAGCGAAGCGCTGGCGCGCGAGCCCTGCATGGCCGCCAGTGCCTCATGATCGATGAAGGCACTGTAATTTGCGTCAGCGCGGAGGAATTCAGAGATGATATATCCCACACCGGCGACGGTGATCACGCCGAGAAGCGCGATGACGGAAAGGATCTTGGTCCGGATTTTCAGATGTTTGAGCATGGAAAAAGCCCGTTGCGTTCGGCGCGGCCTGTTGCTTGCCGCAGCGCGTTTGAAATCAATGTGTGAAACTCAGCGAAATCTGCTGCGGTTCTTGCGGCATTCCGAAATACCTCGGAGAGGCTCGACAGCGCGCATCATGCAAGCGGCGGGAGGGGGCCGGTGTCGTCGCCGGCGATAAGAATCCAGATTGCTTAATGCTGCCCTAACGCCGCGGGGCAAACCACAGAAAAGATGGCAAGCGATGCGCGGCTGGCAAATGATCCGGGCGGTCTATGCAGGTTTCCGGCAGGGCACGTGCGGGGTTTTGTCCCAGAAAAACGGATTGCTGCGAAGCTGCCAGACGGCACGCCACGCAGCCGCCGAGAGCATCAGCCAATAAAGCGGCAATGCCAGCCACCGCAGCCTGAGCGCCCGGCGCTCCCAGCGCGTCATCGCCTTGCGCCCAAGCAGGACGAAAAGCACGTAGCTGGCGATGACATTGCAGCTATCGACGGCAAGCAGGATCCAGTGGACCAGATCTTTCGCACTGTTGCGTTCGGCGAGGTCGAGCAAAGCCGCGCTTATGAAGAACAGCATCCACGGATGCGCGAGCGCAGACAAAAGCATTCCGGCGATCAGCAACTGAAACACCGCAAAGCCCGCGGGGCCCATCTCCCGCACAAGCAGTGCGGGATCGCGCATCAACACCAGCCACGTCTGCAGCCAGCCCTTGAACCAGCGGGTACGCTGGTGAAGCCAGGTCGCGGCAGTCACAGGCGCGTCTTCCAGCGTCTGGGAACTCAGCACGCCGCAGCGATATCCCCTGCGGTAAAGCCGCATGCCGAGGTCGGCATCCTCGGTGACATTGTGCGGATCCCAGCCACCTGTTTCTTTGAGGATGCTGGTCTTGAAGTGGTTTGAGGTGCCGCCGAGCGGCATCGGCAGGCGCATCAGGGCCAGCATCGGCAACAGCATGCGGAACAGCGCAGAATATTCGAGCGCAAACGCAGCCGATATCCAGGAGTCGCGGGCATTGGCGATGATCAACGGCGCCTGCAGGCAGACGACGTCATCAGGGGATGCCCGGAAGGTCGCATAGGCCTCGCGCAGCTGGTCCGGATGCGGCCGGTCTTCGGCATCGTAAACGGCGAGCAGCTCGCCGCGTGCCGAAGCGAGTGCATAGTTCAGCGCCTTCGGCTTCGTTCGCGGCCGGGCAGGCGGGACCTCGATGATTTCGAATTGTGTGCCGAGTGCCTGCGCCTTCAGCGCTGCGATCGTCTCGCGATCGTCAGCCTCGCAAACAAGCTTGATATCGAGTTTCGAGACCGGCCAATTCAGCCGCTTCAGGCAGGTGATCAGCTGCTCGGCGACCGCCGCCTCACGGTAGAGACCGACCATGACCGTATAGACAGGCAGCGGATCACCATCCGCTGTGCGGCGATTGAAACGCGGCACCGGCTTCTTGAGTGCCATGAAACGGATCAGCATCGATGCCAGATAGAACAGCGAAACGAAGATATGCGCTATGAGCAAGACATTGGCATTCGCCAGAATTCCGGCAGCAAGGGCCGTCACCGCCACACCGGCAATGAAACCCTGCTTTCCAAGCAGCACGATACGCGCGCTCACATCCGGGTCACGCTCGAAAAGTGTATTGACGCTCTGCTTCACCCGTCGCTGGGCGCCACGTTCCCAGATCGCCCTGCGCATCTCCGCCGGGGTGGTAATCAGCAGCTGCTCGCGCAAATCCGGGCGGGCGGCCAATCGCGCCTGCAGTGCTGGAATCTGCCGGGCTTGCGGCACGATCGCATGGGCATGCTGCGGCAGGTATTGGAGCTTGAGAACCTTGGTCTCGATAAGCTGCGTATCGAGGACATCACTGTCGTGAACGAGTTCCGGATTCAGCCGGTCGATAAACTCCAGCCGGAGCAACCGCGCCAATCCGGCATAATAGTTCTCAGCAAGAATCCAGCCGCTGGACAACAGTTCCTGCTCGATCGTCGTCC
Source organism: Rhizobium sp. 01L410 (assembly GCF_056400165.1). Classification (NCBI taxonomy): domain Bacteria; kingdom Pseudomonadati; phylum Pseudomonadota; class Alphaproteobacteria; order Hyphomicrobiales; family Rhizobiaceae; genus Rhizobium; species Rhizobium sp. 01L410. The sequence goes on along the minus strand of NZ_JBFTST010000003.1, from coordinate 62,364 downwards.
CGTTTTGCCGCGCCAGTCCGGCAGCCTCGGAGATCATCGGTTTCCCGATGCCAAGTTCCTGCAGAACGCGAGCCTCTGTGCGGAAAAGCTCATCGGCCTCAATCTCAAGGACGACCCGGTCATTCTGGCTGTGATTTGTTCGCAGGCGGTCGATGGCGCCGCCCGGCGCATATTCCCCGATACGCATGACTCTGATACACCGTCACCGAAGCGGCGACACCCTGCCCCTGATCCGAGGCTGGATAGTAATGACACAATCCTCAATTGCATCCCTAGCTTTTAAGGGATTGTTAACTTTTTGGTTGTCGCTGGTTGTGTTTTTTCCTGTGGCGGCCGGGGCGCAGCAGGCCTCGCCCTCTCTGCCTCTACTTTTCGATTCCCGCGAACGCCTTGCCAAGCCGGACCTCTCATCGCTGGTGCGGCTGCGATTCCTGACATCCGTGGATTTTCCACCGTTCAACTTTACCGATCAAAACGGAAAGCTGTCGGGTTTTAATGTCGATCTGGCACGCGATATCTGCAATGAACTCGAGATTGCAGATAAATGCGAAATCCAGGCCTTGCCCTTCGCCGATCTTGCGGAGGCGCTTGCAGCGTCGCAGGGCGACGCGGTTATCGCAGGCCTGGCGGTGACGCCGGATCTGCGCGGCAAGTTCACATTTTCACGGCCCTATCTGATGCTTCCGGCCCGCTTTGCCCGAAATGGCAAGGCAGAGATCAAGGGCGATACGGCAGCGGCACTGGCAGGCAAGCCGGTCGGTGTTGTCAAGTGGACTGTCCATGAAGCGATGCTCGCCGCCTATTTCCCGGCCATCAAGGCGGTGCCGTTCGACAACAAGGAAGCGCTGCTGACGGCTCTGAAGGACGGCAAGGTAGATGCTGCCTTTGCCGACGCGCTGCAGCTCTCCTTCTGGGTGTCGTCACAGGCATCGGCAAAATGCTGCTCGCTGTTCGATGGCCCCTATCCGTCGGAACAGTTCCTGGGCGAGGGCATGACGATCATGCTGCGCCGGAACGATGCGATCCTGACGGCTGCACTCGATCATGCCTTGGCGGCCCTGTCTCGAAACGGCCGCCTGCAGGAAATCTACCTGCGTTATTTCCCGAATGGTCTCTACTAGCCCTTGCGGAAGCGGGCAATCGCGCTGCGCTCGATGGCGGCGCAGGTGAGCTTGTCGAGGCCCAGCCGGTCGCGAAGCATGCTGAGCAAGCGCAATTCCTCGGCCTTGACCGAGAGATCGGCCGAGGCCACTTCGACGGCCAGCGCATAAGCGGTGTCGTAGAGCTTTGCCGGCAGCGTATCCTTGACCGTCTCCAGCACCACATCGAGTCCCTCGGGGCCGGAAAGCAGCGAAGCACAATCGCGGGCGATCGGGATCAGCTTGTCATCGTCGAAATCCCGGAAGACCGGCAGAAAGCCGATCAGCTGACCTATACGCTCCATCTCCCGATCGTTCATCGTGCTATCGACGGCCGATGCCATGACCATCACGTAGATCAGGGCGTCATGGGCGGAAAGCGGCTTGTTCATTCGGTCATTCCCTCTGTTCTCCCGAAGTTTAGGAATTGGTCTGTGTCATTACAAGGGATCGTCAGGTCGGATCGACGGGATTGTCGTCAAGCGGCGGATCGGCCGGCGGTGCAATCGGCGCACCCTTGCGAGGGTCGTCGCCGAAGATGCCTTTCTTGTCCGTCCTGGCCGTCTCGGAGACTGCCGCAAAGGCGGAGCCCGGCGCTGCTTCCGCCCAGCCGTTTTCGGCAAGCCATTCCGAAAGATCCTGCGTGCCGATCTTGCAGCTAGCCGTCGCCGTGCCCTTCCAGTTGGCGTCGTCTAGATCGCAGGTCACCGAGCGCAGGCGCAGGAACAGCCGGAAATTCGTCTTCGCCAGCATGCCGCAAGGCCAATCGCTGCCATCGCCATCCCTGCAGCTCTTGTCATCAGGCGTCGGCACGATACCGGCAAGCGCCAACTTCCGGTCGCCGAAGGCAAGCACGCCGGCGCTTTCGGCAACCGGCCTCGGCAGCACGGCACCCTTTTTCGGTTCGGGTTTCGGCTTTTCCGGCTCGGGCGCCGCAACGCGTTCCAAGGGCTTTCCGTCGACCGCTGCCGGATAGAACTGGCTGCCGTTGTCAACAGGTCTGGCATTCATGCTGACTTCGGGGGCAGGCGGCTTCTGAGCAGGCGGCGGTGCAGCACTTGCGGCCTCTGAGGCAGCCGGAGCGGGCGCTTCGCTTTCTATTGCCGCGCCATCACCCCCGGAAAACCGCTCCCGCCCGGCTGCCAGCATGCCCGCAACAATGGCGATCCCCGCAACAGCTGTCAGAAGTGCCGCAGGCCGCATGGAAGATTTTCCTATTGGCTGGCCCAGATGATGCGGGCAATCCAATCCACATCGGAGAGCTCGAATATCCGGTTCGGGTGTTCGGGGTTGAGCGACATCAACTCGATCGACCGCGGGCTCTGGCGCAAGAGCACTTTTGCCATCACCTCGCCCTCGCGCGTCTTGACGACGACGCGGTCGTTGCGGCGCACCTGCGCGCCGGGTTCGACGATCAGCACGTCGCCGTCGCGGTACAGCGGCATCATGCTGTCGCCCTGGACTTCGAGCGCGTAGACGCCGGCTTTTTGCGAGGGAGCAGCCGGGAATTCCACGACGTCCCAGCCTTGACCGGCCGGAAAGCCGCCATCGTCGAAAAAGCCGCCCGCCCCCGCCTGCGCGAAGCCGAGAAGCGGTATCGAGCTGCCCTGAGCCGGAAAGGCGCCCTCGGGAATGCCGGAAAAGCCGTTGGCCGGGCGCATGAAGGTCAGGAACTGCTCCATAGTTGCGCCGGTCGCATCCAGCACCTTGGCGATGGATTCGGTCGAGGGCCAGCGCATCCTGCCGTCAGTCGAAAGCCTTTTGGACTTGTTGAAGGAGGTGGGGTCGAGCCCCGCACGGCGGGCAAGACCCGAGGGCGTCAGGTCGTGCCGTTCGGCAAGCCTGTCGATCGCTCCCCAAATCTGCTCGTGTGACAGCATCGTGCCTGATCCTGCGCGCTGAGCGCTACTCTCCAGTCGGCGCAAAGATTAACGCCAAGCTCACGCATAGTAAAGAGGATAGAGGAATAAAATCCTGTTTTGGATCAGGCGACCATCGCCATGTTGATCTTGCCGAGCTGGATGACAGCCTGGGTGCGGCTATCAACATTGAGCTTGAGCAGGATGGCCGAGACATGCGCCTTGATCGTCGCTTCGGAGACGCCGAGTTCATAGGCGATCTGCTTGTTGAGCAGGCCTTCGCCCAGCATGGTCAGAACACGGCTCTGCTGCGGCGTCAGCGTATGCAGTCGGTGGATGAGATCAGCGACATCAGGGTCCTGTTCCTGCCCGTCGCGGTAATTTTCAGGTGTGGCGATATCGCCGGCCAGTACCGTCTGGATGCCACGGCGGATATCCTCGATGCCTGACGACTTGGAAATGAAGCCCGAAGCGCCGAGTTCCAGCGCCCGGCGGATCGTCGTCGCGTCGTCGGTGGCCGAGATGATGACGATCGGCAGGCTGGCGAATTCCGAACGCAGCGACATCAACCCGGAAAACCCGCTAACCCCTGGCATGGCCAGATCGAGCAGCATCAGGTCGGCATCAGGATGATCGCCGGCGGCAGCACGCGCCGCGCTGAAATCACCTGCCTCGATAATGGACTGTTGTCCGTCCATGCCGGATACGGCCTGACGCAGCGCATCCCGGAAAAGCGGGTGATCGTCCGCAATGATGATCGTCTGTTCGTGCATCGATCACTCCCTCCCAAGAGCCGATCCCGTCCTCCCACATGCGGCGGCGCGCGCCACACATGTCTCCATTCTTATATGACTATATCAAATCAGGTCTTTTGCGGAAGGGGCGCCGTCTTCTCATCCTCCTGGAATTGCTTCACCACGCCCATGAAGCTCTTCATCATCTTTTCCATGATGCTGATCGAGCGGTCGATCTCGGCATCCGAGGGCAGAGCCTTGTTGACGATGCTCTTGTTCTCAAGCGCGCCGACGCGCGCCGAGAGCCGGTCGAGTTCATCCTCGTAGGCGGCCCGCTCATCGGCGGCCATACGGCAGACCAGCGATCCCTCCTTCTCCTCGCAAAGCGACATCGCGCCGGTCTGCTTGTCGAGGCGAATGAAATGGTCGCCGCTGCGCTCCAGCTGAAAGCGCGCCGCGTCAGCTTCGGCGGCAGAAAGAGTGGCGGGGATAAGCAAGGCTGCAAGTCCGATTGCGATCGTCTTCATCAGATCATCCTCCGGATTTTGGGTGCGGCTGTCGTTTTTCGCCTGCGGGCCGTGGACATCGCCGTCTCTTTGCGGCAAAGCGCTGGCAACCAGGATCAGCCATTCGTGAGGCCATCATGACCGTGACACCGGCGGTTTACAAGATCGTGACGGAAACGCTCTGGCAGCAGGCGCGGGAAGCAGGCGTCTTCCGCGGCGCCGGCATCGATCTCAACGATGGTTTCATTCACCTTTCGACCGCCGCCCAGGCCCGCCAGACCGCAGCGCTCTATTTCGCAGGGCAGGCGGGTCTGATGCTTATCGCGGTCGACAGCGCAAAGCTCGGCGACAAGCTGATCTTTGAGGCCTCGCGAGGCGGCGATCTCTTCCCGCATCTCTATGGCGAGCTGCCGCTTTCGGCGGTGATCTGGGAGAAGCCGCTGCGGCTCGATGAGGCAGGCAATCATATCTTTCCGGAGCTTATCTGATGTTGGACCTTTTCAAGCAGGCCACCCGTAAGGGCCTCTTCCTCTTCGATCCGGAAACGGCGCATGGCATGTCGATCGCCGGGCTGAAATCGGGCCTCGTGCCGGCTTGCCGCATTCCTGCCGATCCGCGGCTTGCGCAAACGGTCGCCGGCCTGACATTCGCTAATCCGCTCGGCATGGCAGCCGGATATGACAAGAATGCCGAGGTTCCGGAAGCGCTTCTGCGGCTCGGCTTCGGCTTCACGGAAATCGGCACGGTGACGCCCAAGCCGCAATCCGGCAATCCGCGCCCGCGCATATTCCGCCTGGTCGAAGACAACGGCGTCATCAACCGGCTCGGCTTCAACAACGAAGGCCACGAGGCAACCTTCAAGCGCCTCTCGGCGATCCGAGGCGATGGCATTATCGGCGTCAACATCGGCGCCAACAAGGATAGCGAAGACCGGATCGGCGATTACGTCACCGGTATCCGTCGCTTCTATTCCGTCGCCCGCTATTTCACCGCCAATATCTCCTCGCCCAACACGCCCGGCCTGCGCGATCTGCAGGCGCGCGAAAGCCTCGCGGCCCTTCTGTCCGCCGTGCTTGCCGCTCGCGACGAGGAAGCGAAGAAGGCTGGCCGCCGTGTGCCGGTTTTCCTGAAAATCGCGCCTGATCTGACGGAAGACGGCATGGACGATATCGCGGCCGAAGCCCTGGCGCATGCGCTGGATGGCCTGATCGTTTCCAACACCACGCTTGCTCGCGATGGCCTGAAGGATCAGCGGCAAGCGAAGGAGGCTGGCGGCCTTTCGGGCGCACCGCTGTTTGCCAAGTCGACAGCGGTTCTCGCGCGGATGCGCAAACGCGTCGGTCCGTCGCTGCCGATCATCGGTGTCGGCGGCGTGTCCTCGGCGGAAACCGCGCTTGAGAAGATCAAGGCCGGTGCGGACCTCGTGCAGCTCTATTCCTGCATGGTCTATGAAGGCCCGGGTCTGGCTGGCGACATCATCCGCGGCCTGTCGAAGCTTGTTGACCGCGAGAAGGTCTCATCGATCCGCGAGCTGCGCGACAGCAGGCTCGATCACTGGGCTGCCGTGAAGGTCTGATCGGCGCGCGGCTTGACCAGCATCGCCAGGAAGATGCCGCGAAACAGCAGGAAGGCGTTCATCGCGAGCCAGAGCCCGTGATTGCCGAACAGTGGTACGAAGACCGCCAGCGCTGCCAGATATCCGGCGAAGGACATCAGCATGCGATTGCGCATGTCTGAGGACCAAGTCGCGCCGATGAAGACCCCGTCCATCAGAAACGCCAGCGCGCCGGTGAGACCTGTGATCGCCGCCCAGGGCATATAGGTGTTGGCCGCCTCGCGAACATCGGGGGAGGTGGTCAGCACCGAGATCAGCCACGGCCCGGCGGCAAAAAAGAAGGCCGAGACGGCAGCCGCAAGTCCGAAAGACCAGATCGCCGTCAGCTTCAGGCCGCGATCGAAAGCCGGGCGGTGGGCTGCGCCGATTGCCCGGCCGGTGATCTGCTCGGCAGCGTTGGCAAGACCATCGAGATAATAGCCCGACAGCAGAAAGAAGTTCATCAGCACCGCATTCGCCGCCAGCGTCACGGCGCCGAAGCTGGTGCCGATCCGGGTCATGATGGCGAAGGAGCCGATCAGCACGAAGGTGCGGATCAGGATATCGCGGTTGAGCGCGAAGAGCTCTGCAAGCCGGTGCCGTGAAAGAATTTCGGCACGTTGCGGGCGCTGACTTCCTCTGAAGCTGCGCAACACGATCGCCAGACCGGCGAGCGCGCCGACCGTTTCGCCGACCATCGTGCCCCAGGCGACGCCTGCGACACCCCATTCAAGCTCCAGACCGAGATAGATGGCGAGCACGATATTGATGCCGTTGATGAGGATCTGCAGCGAAAGCCCGATCGTGCCCTGGCCGCGTCCGAGGACGAAGCCGAGAATGGCATAGTTTGCCAGTGCGGCAGGCGCTGCCAGGATGCGGATCGAGAAATAGGTGCTGGTCGCCTGCGCCACCGCCGCTTCCGGTCCCATCAGCTTCAGCCCCGCTGCCAGAAGCAGCGGGGACAGACAGAGCAATAAGACGCCGCAGCCGATTGCCGAAATCATCGCCCGCCAGAACACGCCCTGCTGCTCCCGCAGATCACGCCTGCCAAGCGCCTGTGCGGTCAGGCCGGTCGTCGAGGCGCGGAGAAAGTTGAAGCTGCCAAGCAGGAGATCGAAGAGCATGGCGCCGATCGCGAGACCGGCAAGCGCGTCCGGTTGGCCCATATGGCCGACGACGCCGGTATCGACAAGGCCGAGCAGCGGCGTCGTCATGAAGCCGAGGGTCATCGGGATGGCGATCGACAGCACCAGCCGGTGCGTCACGTCGAATGCCAATGGGGCGCGGTCGTCTGTCCTGCTCATGCCTGCCTCGAAACGGGAGGCAGAATCGCCTCAGTTCGAGAGCACCATGGCCCAATAGGGCCAGTTGTTGGAAGATGCATTATGCGCAACGGCAACGCCGACGCCGCTATAGCGGCCGAGCATGTTTTCCAGATGATGCGGCGAGTTGATCCACGCCTGAACGATGCCATCGACCGACTTCTGGCCGACGCCGATATTCTCGGCCGCGGGAAGCTGCACCCCGCTCGCCTTCACACGGGCGCCAAAACTGTCGGACATGCCCATGAGATGCGCCATCTTGCCGGCGCTCGCCATGCGCTTCGCCTGGAAGATCGCTGCCGCACTTGCCGCCGGGTCGATGCTGAGCGGCGGCAGGCCGTTCTTGGCACGCAGCTGGTTGACGAGCGGCAGAGCGGCCGCCGTCTCGTCCTGACCGTCCGAAGGCGTCGATGACATCTTCGGCGTCGTCGTGCAGCTTGCAACGCCTGCGACAAGTGCAAGGCCGGAGAGGCGCAGCAATCCGCGCCGGGAAACGATTGTGAAGCTCATGATCAGCGGCGATAGTTGAAGAGACGGATGATGACGAAGATCGGAATGACGATCGTGGCGCCGAGCAGCAGATAATCGCCGACACGGCCGAGGGCCGAGAAGCCGCGATACCAGATTTCCCGGATGAAATCGCGAATGCCGTAGACGATCTCATACGGCGTCCAGCCGAAGATCGTCATGACGAAGCCGACGATCAGCGAAACCACCAAGAGCTTCACCAAAGTTCGGCCGAGCGAGTCGCCGAGAAACTTGTTCACCTGATCGGACATTCACATCTCCTGTTTGCCCTGAGATACGGTCGCGAATCATTGCTCGCAAGCCTTTTCCAGAGCTGTCCGCCCCGCCTCTGAAATAGGACTTGAGTTTTTTTGTGGCCACCGCCAAATGCGCGGGCACTCAAAAGGTCCCATCATGCAGCAGAGCCAGCTCTCTTCAGGCGACGTCATTGCCGACCGTCGCGCCGATTATGCCAAGATGCTCGATGAAGGCGGCGAGCCGGAAGCGGCGGCTGAACTCATGGAGCAGGCCCTGGAACTGACGCCGTCCTGGGCGGCCGGCTGGTACCGGCTGGCGACCTATCGCGAAAAGGCTGGCAACACGGCTGGCGCTGCCGATGGCTACAGGCAGACCCTCGCGCTCGACCCCGAGGATATCTTCGGCGCAGGCCTCAAGCTCGTGCTTCTCGGCGAAGCGGACACACCGGACCAGCCGCCGAGCCGCTATGTCGAGCGTCTTTTCGACGACTACGCCGGTCGTTTCGAGACATCGCTTGTCGAAAAGCTCGATTACTCCGTCCCGCAGAAGCTGGCAGCGCTCTTGGCATCCACCGGCCGCCGCTATGCGCTGGCCGTCGATCTCGGCTGCGGCACGGGTCTCCTCGGGCCGGAAATCCGCGAAGCTGTCGATGCGCTTGAGGGCTATGACCTCTCGCAGAACATGCTGGCCAAGGCAGAAGAGAAGGGGATCTACGATCATCTCGCCCAGGCCGATCTCTCGCTCTCCCCTGAAAGCTCCGGCATCTTTTCAGGCAGAAGCGAAACTCGCGCTGACCTGATCACGGCTGCCGACGTGCTGATGTATCTCGGCAATCTCGAAAGCGTCTTCGTGATCGCGGAACGGCTTGCTGTGCCGGGCGGCGACTTCGCTTTCTCCGTCGAGGATGCAGGGGAAGGCGATAGCTTTCATCTGGCGCCTTCGCTGCGCTATGCCCACTCGAAAACCTATGTCCGAGCCCTCTGCGCCCGCCATGGCTTCGACGTGCTGAAAATCGAGAAAACCATCATTCGCAAAGATGGCGGAAAACCGGTTTCCGGTATTCTGTTCCTTACGCGCCGGGGCAAGTGAGCGCATAAATCTTGCGAATTTGAAATAGGTCAGTATTGCTTACATATTTCGCTTGCTCGCAAGTGCGAAAAGCCCAATAATTCCGCCATCAGCCGACCGGCGCCGCCATCCAAAAGCAGGAACGCCCCGGCTCTCTCATCAGCGAAAATCCATCGCGCAGGAGTGTCTCCGGCGCTCTTGAACTCGTCTGCCGTTTGGAGATTAGCGACATGACCCAGCTCATCAGTGCCCTCGGTTTCTGGAACACCAGCGCCACGCGCCACACCGCCGTCGAGGATGTCCAGGGCATCTTCACCGGCAGCCTCGTCTCCGCGCTCGGCCTTTATGTTCTCGCCAGCGCCGGCCTCCTGACCGGCAGCACCGCGGGGATCGCCTTCCTGCTCCACTACGCGTTCGATATCAATTTCGGTCTGGCCTTCTTCTTTCTGAACGTGCCGTTCTTCTATCTCTCCTGGAAGCGTCTCGGCATCGCCTTCACGCTGAAGACCTTCATCGCCATCGGCCTCACCTCGGCGCTGACAAGCCTGCAGCCGAAGGTCATGGCGATCGCCACGATCCAGCCCGCATGGGCGGCCCTTCTCGGCGGCCTGCTGCTCGGCTTCGGGCTTCTGGCGCTTTACCGTCACCGCGCCAGCCTCGGCGGCGTCGGCATTCTCGGCATCTATATGCAGGAGCGTTTCGGCATCCGCGCCGGTCTGGTTCAGCTCGCGATCGATATGTGCGTGCTGGCGGCGGCCTTCTTCGTCACCACGCCGCCGGTCGTCTTCTATTCGGTGCTGGGCGCAGTGGTGCTCAATCTGTTTCTCACGATCAACCACCGCGCCGATCGCTACATCGCGCTGTGAGCGCGCGTGAACAAATCGTAACTTGCCTCATTCATGCTGCAGCGCGAAAATGACCTCGCGCCGGAAATGATGAGGTGACGATATGTCAGAACTGGAAAAGCTTGTCAGACGCCGCATGAAGGAAGAATACGCGAAGGGTGCCTCAGCCGAGGAAATCTCCCAGACCCTCCGCCAAGTCTTCAACAGCGTCGATCCCTCCGCCGAACGGCCGGTCCAGACCGCACCCAAGACGAATTGATGAATGAACCCCTCTCCCCGTTTGGAGAGAGGGGCTCGTAGCCTCAGGCAGCCTTTGCCGGCTGGTCGATCGGGTGCTGTGCCCGGAAGCCTACGGCGAGGCGGTTCCAGACATTGATCGCGCCGATCGCCACGGTAATCTTGGTGATTTCTTCTTCGCCGAAATGCGCCTTCAGCGCCTCGTAATCGGCATCCGGAGCGCCGGTCGAAGCGATGTTCGTGACAGCATCGACCCAGCCGAGCAGCGCACGTTCCCTGGCATCATAGACCGGCGATTCACGCCAGACGCACATCAGGTTGATCCACTGTTCGGAGAGACCGTCGTGACGCGCTTCCTTCACATGCATGTCGACACAATAGGCGCAGCCGTTGATCTGCGAAGCGCGCAGCTTGATCAGGTGGATGAAGCGGCGCTCGAGACCTGAGGTCTGGACATACTGCTCCAATGCAGCAACAGCCTTGTAGGCATCAGGGGCAGCCTTGGCGAAATTGAAACGGGGTTGCATCGTCATTCTCCTTTGGGGGTAAGGCTTCATCGAGCCGCTTTGCGTTCGTTCAAGTCCATGAAGGCGCAACCGCGGGCGGCGATGCCTCCGTCATCATCGGCGGCAAGGTCCGCCAGAATGTCTGCGATCTTTGTCTTGGCGAGTTCGGCGCGATAGGCGCGCTCGGCCTTCAGCATCGCCGCCGTGACCTGGCACGGCTTGGTGAAATAGCGCTGCGGCAGTGGGTTCGGCCCGCGCTGGCGTATTTCGCTGCAGCGGAAGGCGGGCGCCGGACCCTCGACGGCAAGCACGATATCAAGCAGCGAAATAGCATCGGGCTTTTTCGCCAGCCGGTAGCCGCCTTTCGGCCCCGGCACGGTGCTCAACAGCCCGGCACCCGAAAGCGCCTGCAGATGCTTCAGGAGATAGCTCGTCGAAACGCCGTGAAATTCGGCGAGTGCGGCGGCCGACAGCACGCCTTCGGCAGAAAGGCCGGCAAGCACCGCTACGCAATGAATGGCCTGCTCGACACCGTCGCTGAGTTTCATCGAAGTCATCTCCTCAATTCATGGATAAAAAATATCCATGATTATCGCGGGAGTCAAGCGTGTTGTTAAACGGGAGCAAATTTCAGCCGCGAGGCGGGATTTGCTTGTCGAGCCAGGTGGCGAAATAGTCCGGCCATGCCGCCGTATCGGTGCCCGGCACGCCCATGCCGAAGCCATGGCCGCCACTCGCCAGCCGGTGCAGCTCCACCGGCACATCCGCCTTCTCGCAGGCGGCTTGCATGATCAACGTATTCTGCGGATCGGAAATCGGATCGTCTTGCGCCTGCACGAGGAAAACCGGCGGGCAATGGGCCTTCACATGATCTTCCACCGACCACTCCGAACTGAGGGCCAGGCTCGGATGGCTGCTGATCAGCACCTTTCGCGTCGATGTATGGTCGAACGGGGGTTTCAGGGTGATGACGGGATAGATCAATGCCGCAAGATCCGGCCGCGCCGAAAGCGTGTCGGCCGCATTGATCGGCGCGTAGGAAGCGAAAGCCGATCGCGTCGCCGCCAAGCCGAGAAGATGGCCGCCAGCGGAAAAGCCGAGGACACCAAGGCGATCAGGATTGATCTGGAAGGTTACGGCATTCGCCCGGATCAACCGCAGCGCCCGCTGCGCGTCCTGCAGCGGCGCCAGTGGCCCGGCCTCCCAGCCTTCTGCCGGAAGCCGGTAGGAAAGCACGAAGGCGGTGATCCCGCGATCGTTCAGCCACTGCGCGGCCGGAAGCGCTTCGTTCTGCATCTCAATGCGCTTGTAGCCACCGCCCGCCGCGATCAGGAAGGCCGTCCCATTTGGAACTTTCGGCGCGAAGACATCGATCTTCGGCACCGCGATATTGCTGACCGCCCCCTTGGAATTCTGCCGCACATCGCCCGACGGACCACCGCCGCCCGGAGGAGAGCCTGGCCAAAGCGTCAGGCTGGCGGGTGCCGCGGCTTCCGCTCTCGATATCCGGGGAAGAAGGGTGAGCGCGCCGATGGCGGCAAGGATCGAGCGGCGTGTCGGCATCGGCTGTCTCTCTTCTGTGTCAGCCGTCAGGCGGCTCCGGGAATGCGGCGAAAATGCAGATCGCTGAGTGGGACATCTTGCCAAGTGGCTCCGTCAGGATAGAAAGAGCCAAACCGGGAGGGCGAGTAATGGCATTCATAGGCGTCTTGAACTCTTCGGCAGACCGCCACTCGCTCCTTGACGATGCCCAGGGCCTGGTTGCCGGAAGCATGCTTGCGGTGCTCGGCGTCTCGCTGCTTTCAGGCGCCGGCCTTCTGACGGGCGGCACGGCCGGCATGGCCTTCCTGTTGCATTACGCCACCGGCTGGAGCTTCGGCCTCTGCTTCTTCGCCGTAAACCTGCCCTTCTATTATCTCGCCTTTCGCCGCCTCGGGCCTGCCTTCACGGTCAAGACCTTTATAGCGATCGCCATGACCTCGGCACTGTCCGAGGTTGCGCCTCGCTTCATCAGTCTTTCGCATGTCGATCCGATCGCCGGTGCCCTCTTCGGCGGCCTGGTCATCGGCGCGGGCATGCTGGCGCTTTTCCGCCATCGCGCCAGCCTGGGCGGCGTCGGCATTCTGGCGCTCTATATCCAGGAGCGCTTCGGCTGGCGGGCAGGCCTCGTCCAGCTCGGCTTCGACGGCATCATTCTGGCGCTGTCCTTCTTTGTCGCCAGCCCGTTCATCATCGCCTGCTCGGTGCTTGGCGCAATGGTCCTGAACCTCACGCTCGCCATCAATCACCGCAAGGACCGCTATATCGCGATGTGAGATCGCGCTCTTCTCTTTCGCCCTGATTTCACTACCTTTATGGCGTGGACCAAGTCGATGCCGATACCAGCCTTGCCCTGCCTGCCCCCTTTCTCCGCTGGTTTGCGGAAAAGGGCTGGCGGCCGCGCAAACATCAGCTGGAATTGCTGGCGCGCGCCGAAGCCGGCGAGAGCACGCTGCTGATCGCACCAACGGGCGCCGGCAAGACGCTGGCCGGTTTTCTGCCGGCGCTGATCGATCTGACCCGCCGCGGCAAGATCCCGCCCGGCTCGGCCTTCACCGGCATCCACACGCTCTACGTCTCGCCGCTGAAGGCGCTCGCCGTTGATATCGAGCGCAATCTGACCAAGCCGGTCGAAGAGATGGGCCTGCCCGTCAGCATCGAAAACCGCACCGGCGACACGCCGAATGCCAAGCGCCAGCGCCAGAAGCTCAACCCGCCCGATATCCTGCTGACGACGCCGGAACAGGTGGCGCTGCTGCTGGCCAACAAGGAAGCCGGGCGCTTCTTCAAGGACCTGAAATATATCGTGCTGGATGAGCTGCACTCGCTCGTCACGTCCAAGCGCGGCCACATGCTCTCGCTCGGCATTGCCAGGCTCCGCAGGCTCGCTCCCAACCTGCAGACCATTGGCCTTTCCGCCACGGTCGCCGAGCCGATGGATCTGCAGAAATGGCTGATGGCCCAGGAAGAGGGCGAGGAGAGACATGCCGGTCTGGTGACCGTCGATGGTGGCGCGAAGCCCGATATCTCGATCCTGAAGACGGAGGAGCGCATCCCCTGGTCGGGTCACTCCGCCAAATACGCCATTCCCGATGTCTACAAACAGCTTCTCGATCATCAGACGACGCTGCTCTTCGTCAACACCCGCTCCCAGGCCGAAATGCTCTTTCAGGAACTCTGGACGATCAACGAGGACAACCTGCCGATCGCCCTGCATCACGGTTCGCTCGATGTCAGCCAGCGGCGCAAGGTGGAAGCGGCGATGGCCGCCAACAAGCTACGCGCCGTCGTTGCCACCTCGACGCTCGATCTCGGCATCGACTGGGGCGATGTCGATCTCGTCATCCATGTCGGCGCGCCCAAGGGCGCCTCGCGTCTCGCCCAGCGCATCGGCCGCGCCAACCACCGGATGGACGAACCGTCGAAGGCGATCCTCGTGCCTGCCAACCGCTTCGAGGTGATGGAGTGCCAGGCGGCGCTCGACGCGAATTATATCGGCGCGCAGGACACCCCTCCGGTTGGACGCGGTGCGCTGGATGTGCTGGCCCAGCACGTGCTTGGCATGGCCTGCGCCGAGCCGTTCGATATGCTGCAGCTCTATGACGAAATCCGGACCGCGTCCCCCTATGCCGATCTGCCCTGGGAAACCTTCGAACAGATCGTCGATTTCGTTGCCACCGGCGGCTATGCGCTGCGCACCTATGAACGCTACGCCCGCATCCGCAAAACCAGCGACGGTCTTTGGCGCGTCTCCAATCCGCAGGTCGCCCAGCAATACCGGCTCAATCTCGGTACCATCGTCGAGAGCCCGATGCTGAACCTGAAGATGGTCAAGCGCGGCGAGGGCGGGCGCATCGGCCGCGGCGGGGCGGTGCTCGGCAAGATGGAGGAGTATTTCTTCGAGCAGCTGTCGCCGGGCGATACCTTCATCTTCTCGGGTAAGGTGCTGCGCTTCGAGGGCATTCGCGAGAACGAGGCATTGGCCTCGCAAGCCTTCTCGCTTGATCCGAAGATCCCCTCCTATGCCGGCGGCAAGTTTCCGCTCTCCACCTATCTCGCCGATCAAGTCCGCTCGATGATTGCCGATCCTGACCGTTGGGACCATCTGCCGGATCAGGTACGCGACTGGCTGTCGCTGCAGAAGGACAAGTCGATGCTGCCGAAGCGCGACGAGCTGCTGATCGAAACTTTCCCGCGCGGCAGCCGCTGCTACATGGTCGCCTATCCCTTCGAGGGGCGCCTGGCGCACCAGACGCTCGGCATGCTGCTGACACGGCGGCTGGAGCGGGCAGGCGCCAAACCGCTCGGCTTCGTCTGCACAGACTATTCGCTCGGCATCTGGGGCCTGGAGGACCTCGGCCTGATGGTCCAGAACGGCCGCCTCAGCCTCGCCGATCTCTTCGACGAGGACATGCTCGGCGATGATCTCGAATCCTGGCTCGACGAATCCTTTCTTTTGAAGCGCACCTTTCGCAATTGCGCCGTGATTGCAGGCTTGATCGAGCGCCGTCACCCGGGCAAGGAAAAGAGCGGCCGGCAGGTCACCGTTTCCGCGGATCTGATCTATGACGTACTGCGAAGCCACGAGCCTGATCACATCCTGCTGCAGGCGACGCGGCAGGATGCCGGCACCGGGCTTTTGGATATTTCCCGGCTTGGCGATACGCTGAGACGAATCAAGGGTCACATCACGCATCGCGCGCTGGACCACATCTCGCCGCTCGCCGTGCCCGTCATGCTCGAGATCGGCAAGGAGGCGGTACCGGGCGAAGCCCATGATGCGCTGCTGGCCGAAGCGGCAGACGACCTCATCGCCGAGGCGATGAGCTGAAGATTTAGGATAGAAGACCGCAATGAACCGCCTGGCGCTGGCGCGCGAACTCAACGGACTGGTCCCGATGCCCGGCGTGGAAACGTCGGTCGCTGGTGTTGCCGCCGTCTGCGATCCACTCGGCGCGCTCTATCTGCCGGAAACAGGTATGCTCGTCGTCTCCGACCTGCATCTGGAGAAGGGGGCAGCCTTCGCCCGCCGCGGCATGATGCTGCCGCCTTACGATACGCTGGCGACGCTCACCGTTCTCTCGGCCGTCATTGCCCGCTACGATCCGAAGATCGTCGTCTCGCTCGGCGACAATTTTCATGACCGCGTCGGCTCGCAGCACCTGCCGGAACCCTTCCGCATGCTGATTGCGGACATGGCCCGCGGCCGTGAATGGATATGGATCAACGGCAACCATGACCCTGACGGCACCGTCGATCTGCCCGGCATCTGCGCCGACGAGATCCACTATGGGGGCCTCACCTTCCGGCATGAGCCGAAGGGTGGATTGCAGCAGGGCGAAATCGCCGGTCACCTGCATCCGGCCGCCACCGTCCGCCGCCGCGAAAAATCGATCCGCCGTCCCTGCTTTGCCACGGATGGTTCGCGCCTGCTGATGCCCGCCTTCGGCGTCATGAGCGGCGGCCTCGATCTCGGCCACAAGGCGATGAAGGGCCTCTTCGATCACGCATCGCTGGTCGCCCATCTTCTGGGCCGCGACCGCATCTATTCAGTCAGGTTCGGGAACCTGCGCGGCTAAGCTCGCGCCTCAATCGCACCCATTCAGCTGCTGCTGATAGGTCGCGGCCATATTCGCAAACTTCTGCGCCGTCTTCTGCAGCTGGCCGTTCGAGCGCCAGTCGCCGCGCTTGTAGCCGGTCGGGCCGGAATAGTAGGCGAGGTAGAGATTGTAGGCATCGTTGCGCTGGATGCCGGTCGCCTGGCTGTTGCTGTAGTGGTACCAAGCGATGAAATCGATCGCGTCGGCGAAGTTGGTGCGGCGGCCGGTCCAGTTTCCCGTCTCCGACTGATAGTGGCTCCAGGTGCCGTCAAGCGCCTGCGAATAGCCGTAGGCGGTCGATTGCCGCGTCCAGGGAATGAAGCCGAAGAGTTTTGTGCGCGGCGGACGGGCGTTCGGTTGGAAGCCGGATTCCACATACATCGTCGCCATCAGGATCGGCACGGGAATGCCGTATTTCTTCTCGGCGCGCTCGGCCTCGCGCTGCCAGTTGGTAAACAGGCCGTCGCGCTGGTCGAAGACCGCGCAGATATTTCGTGTCTGACGGGGCGCCGTCGCACAGCCGGCAACAAGTGCCAGCAGCACCAGGGCGAGAAGTGTACGGATACGCAAAACTGAACCTCTCGTTTCGAGAGATTACTAACTCGTAAATCTTAAAGACCGGTTTTTATTCAAAGGCGAAGTTGTGTCCCTCAGGAGGCGGGATGTGGGCGCGCTGGCGCGGCCAGGGATTGACGCCATCTCTCAGCCACAGAGCCGCGTCCAGACAGAACCCGGCTGCGTGGCGGGAGTGAAACAGGCTGAAATGGCCTATTCTGTCAAAGTACAGATCGGTAGGCGTAAGAGTCAGCTGTTCGGCTGTTTGGTGACGCCCGCCTTCTCGGCCACAACATCAACGAAACTTAAGCCGCTTTAGGCACTGCGAAGCGCAGAATGACGCCGCCGTTCTTGGTGGTTGTGCTCTCGATAAGCGTCAGGGCGCGCTGTTCGCTGGCGGGCTTGAAATGGGGATTGCCGCTGCCGAGAATGACTGGCACGAGACAGATGCGGATCTCATCGACCAGCCCGGCCTTCAGCATCCCATCGGCGAGTTCGGCGCTGCCGAAGATGAAGATCGTCTTGCCATCCTGCCGTTTCAGCTTCGTGAGCTCTGCGACGGGATCGCTGACGACGCGCGTGTTGTTCCAGGTCGCCTCGGTCAGGGTGCGGGAAACGGCGATCTTGGCGATGCTGTTCATATAGGGCTTGATATTGTCGTCGTCCTCGGTGGTCGTCCAATAGGCCGCCATGCCCTCATAGGTCTTGCGGCCGAAGACCAGCACATCGCCCTCCTTGCCGAATTGCTCGGAATAGGCTTCCAGTTCCGGCCCCCAGACCAGCGTATGAAAGTCGATGTCCCAAGGCTTCGTGCCCTCGAAATAGCCATCAAGCGTCATCAGATTCCAGACAACGAGCTTGCGCATTTGCATTTCCTCCCTTTGAACGTCTAAATCTATCATAGTCAAAACCGATTGCGAAAAGCAACCGGTTGAGTGCGGGGGGTAAACCACCGGCAAAATGCAATCGGTTTTGGGGGCTGGGAATGAATGAGTTGCACCGCTCGGGTTGCCCGATCAATCTGACGCTCGAGGTCCTCGGCGACCGGTGGAGCCTGATCGTCATCCGCGACATCATGTTTGGCAATCGCCGCCATTTTCGCGAATTGCTGCAGAATTCGGTGGAGGGGATCGCCTCGAACATCCTGGCAGACCGCCTTCGCCGTCTCGTCGACAAAGGGTTGCTTACCAAGGAAGACGATCCGAGCCACAAGCAGAAGTCGGTCTATAGCCTCACCGAAATGTCGATCGATCTCGTGCCCTTGTTGGCGCAGATGGGCGCCTGGGGGCGAAAGCACATGCCTGTTTCAGAGGAGCTGGCGATCCGCGCCGAACTGCTGGAAAATGGTGGAGCGCAGCTGTGGAACGATTTCATGGATGAGCTGCGCGCCAAGCATCTCGGCATGGAGCTTCCACCGGGAACGCCTTCGGTCCTCGGGCGGCTGACGGAAGCCTATCTTGAGGTCGTCGCGCGGAAGAAAAGCGCCTGATCAGTCCTTGCGGAAGACGATGCTGGCTAGCCAGCCTGTGATCAGCGCCAGGAACACGGAGAAAGCACCGTAAAGGATCGGCTTCTCGTGCGCTGCATCGGTGATCATCTGCTCGATGCCGGTTTTGATGACGCGCAACGGCACGGATTTCTGCGTCACCAGCTTTCCGCTCTTGAACAGATAGGCGCGCACCGTATGCACGCCGTTCGGAATATTGGCCGGAAGCCGCAGGCTCGCTTTGAACAGGTTGGAGCTGACGAAGCGGACCCCCGAGGGATCGCGCTCATAAAGGCCGCCGCTCTGCTGCAGCCGGCGGAAGGATTCGCGGAATTCGCCCAGACTGCTGCCATCGCCGACATAGCCGACCGGCGTCAGCGGAATGTGGTCGATGCCGATCCCCTCGTCGGTGAGGTCGAGCGGCGTCGTGACGTCGTCGATCGCCCGTGAGCTCGACATCGAGTAGGAATGCGGCACCGCCTCGAAGGTCATCGAGCTGGTGTTGATCCAGATGCCGAAGACGCGTTGCTTCTTGCGCACCGTGGCGTTCTCGCGCGGGCCCTCCAAAACGACGACCACGTCATATTGCCCGACGGCGAGCAGCAGCTGGTCGGTCTCGGTGACAGCGCCGAAGATCGTCAGGTCCGCACCGCGGAAATCAGAGGTGATGGCGATTTCGCTGGTCGAGGTGCCAATCTCCAGGCCTTCGCGGGAGCTCTCGGAATTCTGCCCGGGCAGCAGCATCTGTCCCGATGCAAGGCCGGGCAGGAGGAGGGCGAGCGACAAGGCGAAGGCTGGAAGGCAGCGCATCAATTGCCTCCCATCACGATCGAGTAGATATCGGCAGGCGTGACGACCAGCGAAATCGCCAGACGAATGCCGACTGCAAGAACCAGCAGACCGAGAAGGGCGCGCAGCTGTTCGCCGCGCAGCTTCTGGCCGACACGCACGCCATACTGCGCACCGATGACACCGGCGACCATCAGGATGAAGGCGAGCACGATATCGACGGAAAAGTTCGTCGCGGCCTGCACGATCGTCGTGTAGGCGGTGACGAAGATGATCTGGAACAGCGAGGTGCCGACGACGACATTCGTGGGGATACGCAGCAGATAGATCATCGCCGGAACCATGATGAAGCCGCCGCCGACGCCCATGACGGATGTCAGGATGCCGATCCCGAAGCCGAGCGCGATCACCGGGATGACGCTGAGATAGATCTTCGATTTCTTGAAGCGCACCTTGAAGGGCAGGCGATGCACCCAGTGATGATGCCCGGGTTTACGCGGCGCCGGCGCCTCGTTCTTGGCCGCGCGGCGCATGGCGTTGACGCTTTCCAGCAGCATCAACCCGCCGACGGTGCCGAGAAACACGACGTAAAGCAGGGAGATGAACAGGTCGAGCTGGCCGAGACGGCGCAAGAGCGAGAAAATCCAGATACCGACGGTCGCGCCGGAAAGGCCGCCGATCAGCAGCACCGATCCCAGTTTGACGTCGAGCGTGCCGCGCCGGAAATGCGTGATCGCGCCGGAGATCGACGATGCCACGACCTGGTTGGCGCCGGTGGCGACGGCAACGACGGGCGGGATGTTGTAGAAGATCAACAGCGGCGTGATCAGGAAGCCGCCGCCAACGCCAAACATGCCCGACAGGAAGCCGACGGCGGCGCCCATGCCAAGAATGATGAAGATGTTCACCGACAACTCTGCGATGGGCAGATAAATTGCCACAACCGACCCCGATTACTCACTGCCCCCGCCGGGCAGGCGCGCTTGTCCTATTCGAATGGCGCATCATACTTGGAAATCGTTGCCAGAGGCTTTCGAGAAACGACATCCGTTCCGCACATTCCGCGGCGATAACTCCCGAATAATCCGGCTTTTTTCAGGATTTATGACAGGCCTTCGCGAAGTCCCGATGTTTTCTTGCCCGGCACCGGTCTGTGGCGTCGGGCAAGGACCATCTCTTGCCTAGATACCGGCCCGTGCCAGCCCATGTTCGACAAGCCGGTCGATGACCTCGGGATAGCTGACGCCGCTTGCCGCCATCGCCTTCGAATACATGCTGATATCGGTAAATCCGGGGATGGTGTTCACTTCGTTGATCAGGAAGCGCATGTCTTCTGTCAGGAAGAAATCGACGCGAGCCATGCCGTCGCAGCCAAGCGCGCGGAAGGCGAGTGCCGCGGTCTCGCGGATCTTTGCCTCGATCTCCGGCGGCAGCTCCGCAGGAACTTTCAGCGCCGCGCCGTCCTCGTCGATATATTTGGCATCGTAGCTGTAGAAGCCATGGCTTTCGGCCGGGATGATCTCGCCGGGGCGCGAAACGAATAGCCCGCCCTTGGTGTCTTCAAGCACGCTGCACTCGATCTCGCGTGCGCGAATGAATTCTTCGGCGAGCAGTTTCCGGTCATGCTTGAAGCCTTCGGCAAGCGCGGGGCCGAATTCTTGGCTGCCGGAAACCTTGCGGACACCGACCGACGAACCCTGCCGCGCCGGCTTGATGAACAGCGGCAGGCCAAGTTCGCCTTCGAGGTCGCCGAATGCGGGTGCCTTTCCGTCATGGATGGTCACTGCGCGGGCAACCGGCAGGCCTGCGGCGCGCAGCAACTGCTTGGCGATATCCTTGTCGAGCGCCGTCGCCGAGCCAAGGATGCCGCAGCCCACGAGCGGCACGCGGGCGACCTCGGCCAGTCCCTGCACCGATCCGTCCTCGCCATGGATCCCGTGCAGCACCGGAAAAAGGATCTCGATCTTGCCAGCATCGCTGATCTTGCCCGCGTCGATCGCGATCATCCGTCCAAATCCGCCCGGCACAAGCGCTAGCTCGGTGCCGCTGAGAGGCTTGGTCAGGTTTCCATTCTCGAAACGGCTGAGCAGCCACTGACCCTCGCGGGTGACGAACACCGGAACTGCTTCGTATTTCGAAGGCTCCAGCGCCCGCATCACGTTCGTTGCCGATAGCACCGAAACGTCATGTTCCGCCGAGCGGCCGCCGAAGAGTACGGCGATGCGCAGCTTGCCGCGGGAAGATGTCATGAAAACCTCCGGAATGATCTGGTGTTGAAATGGTCAGAAGCCGACGGCGATGCCGCGATTGGCGAAGAAGCGGTCGAAAACTGAAAGCGGCAGCGTCACGTCGGCCTGGCTCGCGGCATCATGACCGGATGGATTGTGGAAGCGGATCGTCTCCGGCGAGGCAGCCGTGACCAGAACCAGATGTCCGCCCTTCGACGGCGGCATGCGGTCCGGCCAGCGAATGCCGCTATGGACGGACGCGATGAAGAACGGCCGTTCCGCCAGAAGCGTCGGGATGGCTGATGTCTGAACGCCGGTCATCGTCTCGGCGGTGAGTCCGAAATGCTCGCGCACGTAGGTTACGAAGGGCGCATAGATCAGCCCCTTGATCGAGGCGTCGAGCTCGTTGACGACATAGCCGCCATAGGCGGTGCAGGCCCGCGCCAATGCCAGCGTCGGGCGGATCTCTCCGCGGGCGGCCAACACCATCTTCAGGCAGGCCATGCCGCAGACGTTGACGGCCCAGCGCGCGTATTCCTCTACAGTCTCCGCGCCCGATCGTTGCCAGAGCGGATCGCGCAATAGCGCCGCAGAGCCCTCGGCAAGTACGGGCAACGTCATGTCAGCCGTTTCCCACTGGCTGAAATAGGGCACGCTGTCCCGCTGAATGCTCACGAATCCCCCGGCTGGCAATCAATCACGGTGGCGAAACTCCAAAAGCAAAACGACCCTTTTGCGGCGAAGGCAAAAGGGCCGTTCCGATTTCACGCTTTTACGCCGGCGTTATGCCTTGGTGGCGTTCTTGGCGTTGCGCTCCAGCAGAGCCTTGACGGTGTCGTCGTTGATCTTGCCGGAGGGATCCTGGCCGATCGACTTCTGGAAGCTCTTAATTGCCGAGACGGTCTTGGCGCCCATCTCGCCGTCAGGCGTACCGGCGTCGAAGCCGTTATTGTTCAGGATCGCCTGAATGTTGCGGATCGCCTTCTTCATGTCGACGCTGGAGGTGCTGGTGCCCTTGCCGGTCCAGGCGTCAGGCACGTCGATGCCGTTGGCCTTGTTGTCGAGTTGCTGCGGCTTCCAGGCATCGGTGGTGGCGCGCGCCTTGTCGAGGTCGGCAGGCTTCATCGCCTTGGCCACTTCGTCGCGCTTGGCACCAGCGTCCTTGTCGCCACCCTTGGCGGCGATCGCGAACCACTTGTAGCTCTCGCCGAGATCCTGCGTCACGCCATTGCCGCGGGCGCAGAGGATGGCGAGGTTGAACTGGCTGTCGGTGATGCCGAGATTGGCAGCCTTGGTGAACCAGTTCGCCGCCGTTGCATAATCCTGCTGGCCGAGCGCGCCGGAGGCGTAGAGCACGGCGAGATTATGCATGGCGCTGGCATTGCCCTGGTTGGCCGCCTGCTCGTAATAGTCCTTGGCCTTGTTGATGTCGCGGGCGACACCAGTACCCTTTTCATAGATGCTGCCGAGGCGGTACTGCGCCGGGGCAAAGCCCTTGTCCGCAGACAGCTGGTACCACTTGACGGCATCGGCTTCGCTGACCGTCACGCCGTTGCGGCCTTCGCTGTAGCGGGCAGCGATTTCGAACAGGGCGAGTGCATCGCCAGCGCGTGCCGCGTCGGCAAGTGCCGCCGGCTGGATCACGTCAGGAATGGTCAGGCCCGGCTGGGCAGGTGCCGCGTTGGTCGAGGCCGGAGCATCCTTCGGCGCGAAGGCCGTGGCGTCCTGCGTCGGGGCGCCCGGGGTCAGGGTCGCAGCGCCTTCGCCGTCGAGCGGCGCCGCATCGGTCAGGTGCTCGGTTGGTGCAGCCGGCGGAGCGGCGGTCTGAGCCGCAGCTTCGGGAGCAGCCGGTGCTTCATTCTGGGCGGCTACAGGTGCATCGGCCTGCGGAGCGGCCGAGGTGTCGGCCGTTGCTGGAGTCTGCGTGGCATCGCTCAGCACGGCCACTTCGGCTGGCGGTGCGCTTTGGCCGGATGTCAGCGTCCGGGCAAGCGGGAACGCCATGATCGCCAGAAGAACGGCGCCGACGGCGAGAAGCAGCGGACGGCGGAAGCGCGAGAACGAGCTCGCGCCACCGGCAGGCTTCGGAGCCTTGGCTTTCTTCTCACCCTTGACCGGCTGTGCCTTCGGGTCGGATTCGATTGCGGCAGCCTGTGCCGCGCGGCGGGCGGCCGCGATATAGTCGGCGCGATCGTTTTCGGTCGCGGGCTTTGGATTGGCACGCGCTGCACTCTGGCTGGCGCGAACCCGCTCCAGAATCTTCTTGACGTCAGGGGCGCCGGAGCCCGGCTCCAGCAGCTCGTTGGCCTCTTCGGACGGCACGACATCGACAGGATCGATCGACGGGACCGGATCGATGATGGTGCGCTCGCCAGCCTGGGCCTTCGGCGCCTTCTTGCCCGGCATCAGCTTTTTGCCGAGCGCCATAAACAGGCTCTTGCTCTGCTTGGCGTCAGCGGCGGGCTTGGTAGCGGCCTCGATGGCGATTGCGCTGGTGTGGCTGACGGGAGGTTGCATCGGCTGCGGCGCAGCCGGTTCGCTGACGGCGCGGGCAACAGGTGCGGCAGCGGCAGTCTTCGTTCCAAACACTGCAGGCCTTTCGGCCTCGGCGCCGGCCGGGATCAGCGAATAGGGATCGACTTCGAAATCGGCGTTGGCGGCCGGCATCCGTGCAGCCGGCCTGCTGTTGCGCGTTTCCATGTCGTCAAGCCGGTCGGCAATGTGGACGAGCGTTTCATGCAGGGCCTGGAACGTCTTGTGGGTGCGTTCCTCGCCGCTGCGGCTCAGGTCCTCGAGTTGGCGAAGATCGGCGGCAAGGGCGTTCAGCGCCGACATGTCGGCGGCCGGGACGGAACCTGCCTGCAGGTTGCCATTGCGGGAATAGGCATCGACTACCGCTTCGGCAGCCTGGCGTGCGGCTTCGATGATATATTCGTCGCTCGTCGCCATGTAATCTTCGATCGCGCCCATGCGGCGGTCGAGATCGATCGACAGTCCCTCGTTGCCGCGCGGTTCGTGCAGCAGTGCGGAGAGATTGGCGATCTGGTCTTCGAGGCTCTTCAGCGCGCGTGAGTCGGTTGCCGGTGCCGCTGTGCTTTCTTCCAGCCGGGCGGCGATGTCGCTAAGGCGGCCCTCGATGCGGCGGAAGGCGGTGTCATCGACAGGCGCCTGGGCCACAGGCGCAGGCTGCATTTCCATTTGGTCGATACGGCGGGCGAGATAATCGAGACGCTCCGCCAGAACATCGTTGACCGCACCGCTTTCGAGCGCATCGATCTTGCGGGAGATATCGGCCAGCGCGCCGTTCAGCTCAGGCTGTGCAGCGGCCTTGTGCGTCCGCTCCAGCATATAGGACAGCTGTTCCAGCCGTTCGTCCAGGCGCGAGCTTGCCTTGGTGTTTGCCAGTTCCTCGACGCGGCGCGTCAGCATTTCCAGCCGGTCGGCCATGCCATCGGCAGGGTTCGAGCGACTCTCGACACTACGGCCCATCAGGTCGATCTGTTCGGCCAGCGCGTTCAGGCGGCCTTCGAGGCGGTGCATCAGCGCCGGATCGCCGCTGGTGGCATTGCGGCTGCTGGCGGCGATCGCCCGGCTGATTTCGTCGAGGCGCGTATCCATTGCCGCGAACTGCTCTGACATTGCCCGGTCATGCGGCTGGATCATGCTGCCGAACTGTTCCATCGCGCTGGCAATGGAGATCAGCTTGTCTTCGAGTGCCCGCACGGCCGGGCTTTCGCCCATGCCGCCGATGTGGCGTTTGATATCGTCAAGGCGGTAGGCGAGCGTCACCAGCTCTTCCTGCAGGCCCGCCGTGTCGAGCGCGTGCAGCTGGTTTTCGAAACCATCCCAGCGGCTTTCCATGTGACGCACGGAATCTTCGCGGGCGAGGCCGTCCATCAGCGAGCGCAGTTCGTCGAATTCGCTGCGCAGTCCCGCGGCTTCCGGACCGGCAGAGCGGTGCGACAGCTGGTCGATGCTCTCGGCCAGGCGGCCCATGTCTTCGCGGATGTCGTCGGCAAAGCGGCGGTCCTGCGCCGATGACTTGAGGTCGCGAAGTTCGCTCCTCAGCGCACTCATTTCGCGGGTCACACCTTCGGAAATATCGCGCTTGAGATCCTGGCGCAGGTTGACGAGCGCCTGGGCGATCTCGGTCATCGTGTCGCTGGAGGGGCCATAGGCGGGAGCCGGTGCTGCGGCCGGCGCCGGAGCGCGGATCGCAGGTGCCGGTTCACGGTAGGCGGCAGCAACTGCTGCGCGTTCGGCGGCGGCGCGTTCGCGTCCCTGTTCGAGCATGCGCTGGCGCTGGCGGATTTCGGCGAGCGGATCGGGACGTGCTGCTGCGGGAGCGGCGTAGGCCGGTCGCGGCTGCTCGTAGGATCGCACATAGGCGTCACGTTCCGGCGGCGCGTTGCGCGGTGCAACGTCGCACGGGCCATTGCCGCCCATCAGTCCTTCGATGCGCGCCTCCAGGCCTTCGATCGTGCGATTAAGCGCGTCGAGAGACGACCTTTCGGGGCTCCGGGGAGAATTTGATCGCGATCCGTTCATCTTCTTGCTCGCTTCGTCTGCCTCAACCCTCGTCAGGGTTCGGCTATTGGCTTGAGAGACCGTACATCCGAGTTTAGTTTTTTAGACTTTCCTCAAGCTGGACGGCGTAGCGGCATTCCGAAGAAACGCGAGACTTGAAAAAGGAATGCGGATTACCACTGCTCACCGCGCACCTTTCACGAAACGTGGTAAACAACCCGTTAACTTGCGTGAGAATTTTTTAACGTTTGGGTCTTTGCTGCGCTTTTCCGGGGCTTAGGAGCGCCGCGCCTTGATCGTGTTCATCACGAAGCTGGTCTCGATCGTATCGACGCATTTCAGCTTGGCGATCTTGTCCTTGATGAAACGTTCGTACTGTTCAAGCCCGGCACTCATCACCTTCAGCACATAGTCTTTCGAGCCGGTGACCAGGTGGCACTCCAGTACTTCGTCCCAGCCGCGTACTGCATTCTCGAACATCTGGATCTCGTCCTCGTGCTGGCGGCTGAGCCGGATCGAGGCGATCGCCGTCATCGTCCAGCCCTCGACGGCGGGATCGATCAGCGCCGTGTAACCCTTGATCACGCCGGTCTCCTCGAGCCGCCGCAAGCGCCTCAGGCAGGCGGAAGCCGATAGCCCGACGCGCTCGGCCAGTTCGTTGTTGGTGATACGTGCATCGGCCGCCAGCTCCCGGAGGATACGGCGATCGATCTCGTCGGCAATTTTCTGCGTCATGCTGATGAAACTCCGCAATAAGTTGCTCTGTGGAACATCATGCCGCGTGAAATAGCAAGAAAGTGCCGCCGCATTTGATATAATTTGCGGTGCGAAAACCGTGACATCGATCGAGGAGACATCCGATGACTGCGCCGCACCCTTCGAGAACCCATATCGGCAATCATGCCCTGCATCCGGAAACCCAGATGCTGAACTATGGCTATGATCCCGAACTCTCCGAAGGCGCCGTCAAGCCGCCGGTCTTCCTGACCTCCACCTTCGTCTTCAAGTCCGCCGAAGATGGCCGCGACTTCTTCGACTATGTCTCCGGCCGGAAGGAGCCGCCGGAAGGCAAGGGAGCTGGTCTCGTCTATTCGCGCTTCAACCACCCGAACAGCGAGATCGTCGAAGATCGCCTTGCCGTCTATGAGCGGACGGAAAGCTGCGTGCTGTTTTCATCGGGCATGTCGGCGATCGCCACGACGCTGCTGGCCTTCGTTCGCCCCGGCGATACAGTGCTCCACTCCCAGCCACTCTACGGCGGCACGGAAACGCTGCTCGCACGGACCTTCCTCAATCTCGGCGTCTCGGCCGTTGGATTTGCTGATGGTGTCAGCGAAACCTCGGTAGAGGCAGCAGCCGAAGAGGCCATGGCCAAAGGCCGTGTTTCGGTCATTCTGATCGAAACGCCGGCCAATCCGACCAACAGCCTGGTCGATGTCGCAATGATCCGCCGCGTCGCCGACGCGGTCGGCAGGAAGCAGGGTCACACCCCGATCGTCGCCTGCGACAACACGCTGCTCGGCCCGGTCTTCCAGCGGCCGATCGAGCATGGCGCCGATATCTCGCTTTATTCGTTGACAAAATATGTCGGCGGGCACTCGGACCTGATCGCCGGTGCCGCCCTTGGCCGCAAGGCTGTGATGAAACAGGTGAAGGCGCTACGCGGTGCCATCGGCACGCAGCTCGATCCGCATTCCTGCTGGATGCTCGGGCGGTCGCTGGAAACGCTGCAGATCCGCATGGAGCGGGCAAACAGCAATGCCGAGGCGGTTGCCGGTTTCCTGCGCGATCACCCGAAGGTCGAGCGGATTCACTATCTGCCCTACAACGACGCGCAGTCGCCGGTCGGGCAGACATTCGCCACGCAATGCAGCGGCGCGGGCTCGACCTTCTCCTTCGACATCAAGGGCGGCCAGCCGGCCTCGTTCAAATTCCTGAACGCCTTGAAGATCTTCAAGCTCGCCGTCAGCCTCGGCGGAACGGAATCACTTGCCTCTCACCCGGCAACGATGACGCATTCGGGCGTTCCGGCAGATGTGCGCCAGCGCATCGGCGTACTGGAATCGACGATCCGGCTGTCGATCGGCATAGAGCATCCCGACGACCTGATCGCCGATCTGGCATTGGCGCTCGACGAAGCGTGAGGGCGGGCGGCCTCAGGCCGCCGCTACCTCCCTGACGTCATCGAGGAGAAAATGCACGACGACATATTTTGTCGTGTAATGCCTGCCGCTATCCGAGGTCAGGTCGGCGCTGCCGCCGTCGGCCGGATGCCAGGCGTGATAATGGGGATTGGTGGTGATCAGAGTGATCGCCTTGCCGGCAAATCGGCCGTCGAGGCGATAACGGGCCTCGGCTAGAGGCCAGATCCGCTCGTAGTCTTCCTGTGGAATACGAACCTTCAGCGCGTTGCGACGGGTGGCGGCGCCATGCGTCCCATCCTCGTGGGTCACCGCTGGAAGGTCCAACACCACTTCCTCCGCATCCTTGAGAACGAAATTGAATTCCTCAGGCCACATGCGTCTCATGAAATCGCTCCTCCCAAGCTCATTCTTCGGTTAGCCAGCGAAATGTAACGCGTCTGTCGGCGGAAGCAACAGCCGGTTATGAAAGCCAGTCCGGAAAGTCCTCGCCGGCGGGGACCCGGTCCCATGCCTGGGCGGCAATCTTCCAGCCGTCACTGCCCTTCACCAGCAGCATCATCTCGACATTGTTGCTGCGATCGCGTCCATTCTCGATCGCCTCGCAACTGGCAACGGCGACGGCGATATTGCCGAAAACCAGGATCTTGCTTGCAGGACAGCGCTCGGCAAAGGCCCGAAGGGAGGTCTGCGACAGGCCTTCCATGCGCTCGAGAAACTTGGCCGCCGTCTGCGCTCTTGCCGGGCGCGCGGATGCGAATAGCTGGGCATCCGGATGGAAGTCCTCCATGAAGCCATCGGCTTCAGGCCCAGCACCGTAAGTCCAGCTCAGATGGGCAAACTGGCGTGCGATGAGATCTGCAATGGCGCGATGGTCGTCCATGCGCTCCTCCGGTTGCAAGTGCAGTTCCAGTTTACCAGCTTTCCGGGCCAATGTCCGCTGCCGGAGATTGCTGCCAGCAAGGCCTTGTTGACATTCGTGGAACTTCAGCACTTGTGTTCGCGAATCATGGCATCATGTTTAAGCAGTTCGTGACTGACGACGGAGGTTTGGAATGGGACAGGTTGTCCGGCTCCCCGCCAATGAAGCTGAAAGATTGCTCGCTGTTCGCGCCTTGAATGCCGCGAGCCGCAGTCCGACGCCGGAACTTGCCGCCCTGGCCGAGCTCGCCCGCGGCGTCTTCGGCACGCCCTTTGCCGCCATCAACATCATCGACGAGGATTGGCAGCGGATCGCCGGCCAGGCCGGAATGCAGCTTGCCGAGTGCTCGCGCGATCTCTCCATCTGCACCCGCGTCGTCTATGCCAACGATCTCGTCATCGTCCCCGACCTGCAGCGCCATCCGGAATTGTCGCGCATGCCCTATGTCGAGGGTCATCCGCATTTTCGCTTTTACGCCGGCGCGCCGATCGAAACCGATGACAGCCTCGCCGTCGGCGCCTTCTGCATTCTCGACACCAGGCCGCGGGATCTCTCGGAAGTCGAAATCGACAGCCTCCGCCGCTTCGCGCTGGTCGCAAGCGCCTTGCTCCGCCTGCAGAAGGCCAACATGATCATGGGCCTTGCCGAAACCAGTCTAAGGGCTGCGGCGATGACCGATCCGCTCACCGGCTTCTACAATCGCTCGGTTCTCGCCGCGCTGGTCGATGGCGAACTCGACAGATCGCTTGCAGCAGGCCAGACCTTCGGCGCTCTCTATCTCGACATGGATGGCTTCAAAGGCATCAACGACCGTCTCGGCCACCATGCTGGCGACGAAGTGCTGCGCGAAGCCGCAAACCGCATCCGCGCCGTCGTCCGCGCAGGTGATATCGCGGTGCGCATGGGCGGCGACGAGTTTGCGCTCTTCGTTCCCAATCCGCCGAATGCAGCCGCTCTATCCTCAGTCGCCGACCGGCTGGTGGCGGCCTTCCGCCAGCCTTTCGAGGTCGAGAGCCAGGCCGTTTCCGCCCGCCTCAGCATCGGTGGGGCCTTGGCGCCGCAAGCAGGGACGAACCGTATCGATCTTCTCAAGATCGTTGATACCGCGCTCTACCAAGCGAAGGCTGCGGGCCGTGACCGCTACCTGATCGCCGGCATCTGACGGGCCGCTTTCAGCGCTCTTTCCAGCGAGCGGTAGATGCGCGGATCATCGCATTGCGCGGCATTGAAGCGCAGGTAGCTGTTGGATGTCTGCGAGAGGCTGAAGGCGTTGCCGGGCGCCAGCACGACATTATCGGCAAGGCAGGCTTGCGCGATGTCTCCGGCATTGATCCCATCAGGCAGCCGGCACCACAGGAAGATCCCGGATCGTGGCCGGATCCATGGCTCGATGCCGAGCCCGGCTAATCGGCCGATCGTGTCGTCCATGGCCTTGGAAAGCCGGACCTTCAGCGTATCGAGATGCTTGCGGTAGCTGCCGTCGGTCAGAAGCAGCAGTATCAGTTCGGCATTGAGCCTGCCGCCGCCAATGCTCGTCACCAGCTTGAGATCAATCAGCGGTTCGACCCATTCCGGCTTCGCTGCGATGAACCCGCAACGCACCGAAGTCGAAATCGTCTTCGAGAAGCTGCCAACATGCACGACCCGCTCCAAACCATCGAAAGCAGCCAGCCGTGGCGAAGGTTCATGCTCCAGATCGGCGAAGATATCGTCCTCGATGATTGTCATGTTGGCCCGCTCTGCCAGCTTCAGCAGCTTGTGCGCGACAACGGCGGAGCAGGTGGCTCCGGTTGGGTTGTGGATGGCCGAGTTGGTGATGTAGAGCCGCGGCCGGTGCTGTTCGATCGCCTGTTCGAAGGCCTCGATATCGGGGCCATGCGGTGTCATCGGCACCGCGACGGCCCTGGCGCGATTGGCTCGCAGCAGCGCATGAAAGTTGAAGTAACAGGGATCGTCGACGATGACCGTATCGCCCGGCTCAATCAGGAACCGGCAGACCAGATCGATCGCCTGGGTGCCGGATTCCGTCAGGATGATGTGATCAGGGGAGGCCGGGATTCCGCGTTCGTTCATCCGCCGGGACAGCAGTTGCCGCAGTGGAAGCTGGCCGAGCGGCGTTCCGTAATTGGCAAGAACGGCATCCTCTCCGCGGGCAATGGTCCGCAGCGCCTTTCGCATCGCATCGACGGGCATCCAGCTTTCCGGCAGCCAGCCGCATCCGGGCTTCAGCAGGGCCGGGCTGTCTTCCAGCGATTGCCGGTAGACCCAGAGCGGATCGATCGCCCGGTCGAGTTTCGGGCCGATATCGGAAAGAGTCAGCGGTGCTGGTGGGCTTGACGCGTAAAAGCCCGATCCCGGGCGTGAGCGAATAAGGCCTTCGGCCGCCAACCGCTCGTAAGCCTCGACTACAGTCGAGGCGGAGACATGCATGGTCTTGGCGAAGGCGCGCACCGAAGGCAGGCGCGAACCGGCCACCAGTTCCCGCCCGGAAATCCGCCTGCGTATCTCCGCCATCACGGCGCCGATGCGCTTGCCGCTCTCCTGATTCTTGATCGCCTGATCCATCTGTACTGCATCCGTGTCCATAACAGTTTGTGCGAACTGTACCGCACTGTTGCTGGCAATGCCATGTCCTCGGGTTCATAGCAGGCGAGAACAGGAGCATGCAGATGGACAGAACGGCAGCCGGTTGGCTCAGTGGCTTTGTGGGGATCCTCATTTTCAGCGGCTCGCTGCCTGCGACACGTGTTGCCGTGGCGAGTTTCGACCCAGTGTTCCTCACTGTCGCGCGCGGCGCGATCGCCGGCATTTTGGCTGGCGGGCTTCTGCTTCTGTTTCGCGAGAAACGCCCGCAGCGTGGTGATCTGCTGCCGCTCGTCGTCGTTGCCCTCGGCGTCGTCGTTGGCTTCCCGCTGCTGACGGCGCTGGCGCTTAAACATATCACCTCGGCGCATTCGACCGTCTTCATCGGCCTGTTGCCGCTCTCGACGGCGATCTTCGGTGTTCTGAGGGGCGGCGAGCGGCCGCAACCGGTCTTCTGGCTGTTCTCCTGCCTGGGCAGCGCCATCGTTGCCGGTTTCGCCCTGATCCAGAGCGACGGCGCAATATCACCAAGCGATCTCTTGATGCTTGCCGCGATCATCGTTTGCGGTCTCGGTTATGCCGAGGGCGCGCGGCTTTCCCGCAAGCTCGGTGGCTGGCAGGTGATTTCCTGGGCACTAGTCCTCTCTCTGCCGCTCATGCTGGTACTCTCGGTCGTGGCCATGCCTCAGACCCTTCCCTCTATAAGCAACCCATCCTGGCTTGGTCTCGCCTATGTCTCGCTGTTCAGCATGCTGATCGGCTTCATCTTCTGGTATCACGGCCTGGCGCTCGGCGGCATCGCCGGGGTCGGCCAGCTGCAGCTGCTGCAGCCGTTCTTCAGTCTGGTGCTCGCCGCAACTCTGCTTGGGGAAAGTGTCAGCTGGGGCATGCTGGCGGCAACGCTCGCCGTCGTTGCCTGTGTTGCCGGCGCGAAGAAATTTGCCAAGGCCGCACCGCCGCTGGCGCAGCCCGCGCTCAGCGCCTGAAGGCTCGCCTTTAGCGGGGCGTGATCACACATTTCGCTGCCGCTTTGCCTGCGTCAGAATAACGCTCAAAAACCGGTGTCCAGCAGGAACTCCGGCCCTGCCTTCCGCGTTGATATGACGGCTTGAAGGAGGGCATTCCCATGAGCTCGCATATCGACCCCAAGATCACCTCGCTGCTCGATGCCAGAAAAGTGTGGAGCGTCAGCGATTTCGCCCGCAAACAGGGGTTGGACAAGAAGCAGGAGCGCGAGCTCGTTCAGCTGTTCGGGCACTTCGCCACGAAGCAGGAGCTGATGGCAAATTGCCTGCGCCCGCGGCTCACACGATAGCGTTACAAAAGCCGGATATGGTGAGCCAGCTCACGGGGACCATTTCTTGTTTACAGACCTGATGTCCGAAATCCGGCATGCGCAGAAAAACATCGTCAACATGCATCGCTGGCAGCGCCGCTCGCTGATCCGCAAGATCGTCGATGAGCTTCATACGCTCCGCGACGACGATCTCTGCGACGGCGTCTTCGACCGCAACGACAATCTCGACAAGTTGATCTTCAACGCCTGCACCTCCGTCAGCGCTCTGGCGGAGACGGATGACGCCTATTTCGGTCTGGTGCTCGAGGAGTTTTCCACTCTTCTGAAAGCCATGAGCGACGTGATCCGCAGGCAGTCCGCCCTCTCGGCCGAGCTTCACTGACGTATCGGCGCTTTCAGGTTGAAGCCGGATCGCCTCGGCATCTTCACAAATTCGCGCGAATGCAGAATTTGACGTTTACGCAAACGTCAATATTTTGTAAGACACTGCCATGTGCCGGTCTCGGTCCGGTCTGCGAATTGGAGGAATTCGAACGATGCCAGTCTACAAGGCCCCGGTTAACGACACGCTCTTCGTGCTGAACGACGTGCTGGGTCTGGAGCGTTACAACAATCTCCCGGGCTTCGCGGACGCCACGCCTGACATGATCGAGGCCATTCTTGGTGAGGCCGCAAAGGTCGCCGAGGAGGTGCTTTTCCCGCTGAACTATTCGGGCGATCAGGAAGGCTGCAAGCGCGCCGACGATGGCTCCGTGACCGTCCCCAAAGGCTTCAAGGAAGCTTACGACGCCTATTGCCAGGGCGGCTGGACCGGCCTTGCCGTGCCGGAAGAGTTCGGCGGCCAGGGCCTGCCCTACACACTGCACGCCGCCGTCGGCGAATATACCTCCGCCGCCAACATGTCGCTGATGATGTATCCAGGCCTGACCCAGGGCGCGATTGCCGCGATCCTCGTCCATGGCTCCGACGAGCAGAAGCAGACCTACCTGCCGAAGATGGTTTCCGGCGAATGGTCCGGCACCATGAACCTCACCGAACCGCATTGCGGCACCGATCTCGGCCTGCTGCGCACCAAGGCCGTGCCGCAGGGCGACGGCAGCTACAAGATTTCGGGTCAGAAAATCTTCATCTCCGCCGGCGAACACGGCATGACCGGCAATATCGTCCATCTGGTGCTCGCCCGCATCGAGGGCGCGCCTGAAGGCACCAAGGGCATCTCGCTCTTCATCGTCCCGAAATTCATCGTCAAGGAAGACGGCGCACCGGGGGATCGCAACGCCGTTTCCTGCGGCGCCATCGAGCACAAGATGGGCATCCACGGCAACGCCACCTGCGTCATGAACTATGACGAGGCGACCGGCTATCTTATCGGTGCCGAGAACCGCGGCCTCAACGCCATGTTCGTGATGATGAACGAAGCTCGCCTTGGCGTCGGCCTGCAGGGCCTGTCGATCTCCGAGATCGCCTATCAGAATGCCGTTAATTATGCCCGCGAGCGCATCCAGGGCCGTTCGCTCTCCGGCCCCAAGGCGCCGGAAAAGAAGGCCGATCCGATCATCGTTCACCCGGATATCCGCCGCTCGCTGATGACCATCCGCGCCTTCAACGAGGCAGGCCGCGCCTTCCTGCTCTGGACGGCGCTGAAGTCCGATGTCGCCCACCGCTCCGCAGACGACAAGGAACGCCAGACGGCAGACGATATCCTCGGTCTGGTCACCCCGATCCTCAAGGGTGTCTTGACCGACAAGGGCTTCGACCATGCCGTCATGGCCCAGCAGGTCTTTGGCGGTCACGGCTATATCGAAGAACACGGGATGAGCCAGTATGTCCGCGATGCCCGTATCGCGATGATCTACGAAGGCGCCAACGGCATCCAGGCGCTCGATCTCGTCGGCCGCAAGCTCGGCCTCAACGGCGGGCGCGCCGTCATGGCGCTGTTCAAGGAGATCGGTGACTTCTGCGAAGAGAACCGCAACGACGAGAAGCTCGCCTTCTTCACCAAGCACCTGAAGAAGGGCTTGAACGACGTCCAGGCGGCAACCATGTGGTTCATGCAGAATGCCATGGCCAAGCCCGACAATGCCGGTGCCGGCTCGACTGACTACATGCACCTCTTCGGCCTCGTGGTCCTGGGTTACATGTGGGCGAAGATGGCCAAGGCCGCCGAAGACGCGCTTGCGAATGGCGATAGCGCCCGTGCCGACTACCTGAACAACAAGCTCGTCACGGGCAAGTTCTACATGGAGCGTATCATGCCCGAGACGGCGCTGCGCAAGGCCCGCATCGAAACCGGCGCCGACACGATGATGGAACTGGC
This sequence comes from Rhizobium sp. 01L410, assembly GCF_056400165.1. NCBI lineage: Bacteria > Pseudomonadati > Pseudomonadota > Alphaproteobacteria > Hyphomicrobiales > Rhizobiaceae > Rhizobium > Rhizobium sp. 01L410. Next base: position 27,305 of record NZ_JBFTST010000003.1, on the reverse strand, counting down.
CGCCGAGGCATTTTGATAGGCGTTCCCTTCTCCCCAGCGGGGAGAAGATGTCCGAAGGACAGATGAGGGGGTGAGCGCGATAGCGCGAACGGCCAACAGGCCGAGCCCTGGCCCCCTCATCCGACCCCTTCGGGGGCCACCTTCTCCCCGCTGGGAGAAGGGAGTTAGGTTTACCCGGCGCTAGGCGCCGCGAGGGAGATGAGACGATGACCGAGGTATTCATTTACGACCACGTGCGCACGCCGCGCGGCCGCGGCAAGAAGGACGGCTCGCTTCATGAAGTGCCGTCCGTGCGCCTTGCCGCCAAGACGCTGGAAGCGATCCGCGACCGCAGCGGCCTCGACACCGGCACCGTGGATGACATCATCATGGGCTGCGTCGATCCGGTCATGGATGCCGGCGCAGTGATCCCGAAGGCGGCTGCCTTCGAAGCGGGTTATTCCACCCGCGCGCCCGGCATGCAGATCTCGCGCTTCTGCGCTTCGGGCCTCGATGCGGTGAATTTCGCGGCCGGCAAGATCGCCCAGGGTGCTGACGACATCGTCATCGCCGGTGGCGTCGAAAGCATGTCGCGCGTCGGTCTCGGCATGTCCGGCGGCGCCTGGTTCATGGACCCATCGGTCAACTTTCCGGCCTATTTCATGCCGCAGGGCGTCTCGGCCGATCTGATCGCCACCAAATATGGCTTCTCCCGCGATGACGTCGATGCCTATGCCGTCGAGAGCCAGAAGCGTGCCGCCAATGCCTGGGAAAATGGCTACTTTAAGAACTCAGTCATCCCGGTGAAGGACCAGAATGGTCTGACGATCCTGGCCCATGACGAGCACATGCGCCCGGGTACCGACATGCAGGCGCTGGCCTCGCTGAACCCGTCCTTCCAGATGCCGGGTGAAATGGGCGGCTTCGAGGCTGTCGGCATCCAGGCCCACCCTGAAGTCGAGCGCATCAACTACGTCCACCACGCCGGCAATTCCTCCGGCATCGTCGATGGCGCCGCCGCCGTCCTACTCGGCTCCAAGGCTGGTGGCGAGAGCCTCGGCAAGAAGCCGCGCGGCCGCATCAAGGCCTTCGCCAATATCGGCTCCGACCCGGCGCTGATGCTGACCGGCCCCGTCGATGTCACCGAGAAGCTTTTGAAGCGGACAGGCATGTCGCTTGCCGATATCGACCTGTTCGAGCTCAATGAAGCCTTCGCCGCCGTCGTGCTGCGTTACATGCAGGCTTTCGACATTGCCCACGACAAGATCAACGTCAACGGCGGCGCCATCGCCATGGGCCATCCGCTCGGCGCCACTGGCGCGATGATCCTCGGCACCGTGCTGGACGAGCTGGAGCGCCGCGACCTGAACACCGCGCTGGTCACGCTCTGCATCGGCGCCGGCATGGGCACGGCCACCGTCATCGAACGCGTCTAAGGGAGAGAGACGATGAGCTACACCAATTTCACCGTCGCCACCGATGCCGATGGCATTGCCCTCGTCACCTGGGACATGCCCGGCAAGTCGATGAACGTCTTCACCACCGAAGTGATGGAAGAGCTCAACGCCATCGTTGACGCCACCGTCGCCGACAGCGCCGTCAAGGGCGTGGTGATCACCTCCGGCAAGTCGTCCTTCTCCGGCGGTGCCGATCTGTCGATGATCAAGGCGATGTTCACCTTCTACAACGACGAGAAGGCCGCCAATCCCGATACCGCCGCGCAAAAACTGTTCGATCTCGTCGGCCGCATGACCGGTCTGTTCCGCAAGCTCGAAACATGTGGCAAGCCGTGGGTCTCGGCGATCAACGGCACTTGCATGGGTGGCGCACTCGAAATGTCGCTCGCCTGCCATGGTCGGGTGGCCTCCAATGCCAAATCGGTGAAGATCGCGCTTCCCGAGGTCAAGGTCGGCATCTTCCCGGGCGCTGGCGGCACGCAGCGTGTCGCGCGCCTTGCCGATGCGCAGTCCGCCCTGCAGATGATGACGACAGGCCAGTCGCTGACCGCCTCGCGCGCCAAGGCGATGAACCTCGTGCATCAGGTGGTCGAGGCGGACCAGCTGATCCCGGCCGCCAAGCAGATGATCAAGGACGGTCTGAAGCCGGTTGCCCCCTGGGATGAGAAGGGCTTCAAGGTTCCGGGCGGCGGCATCTGGACGCCGGCGTCCGCGCAGCTCTGGCCGGCCGCTCCGGCGATCCTGCGTCGCGAGACGGCGGGCAATTATCCTGGCGCGCTTGCCATCCTGAAATGCGTCTATGAAGGTCTTCAGGTACCCTTCGATACGGCGCTCAAGATCGAACAGCGCTATTTCACCCAGGTGCTGCAGACCACCGAAGCCTTCTCGATGATCCGCTCGCTGTTCATCTCGATGCAGGAACTCGGCAAGGGCGCCCGCCGCCCGGCCGGTCAGCCGAAGACAGAGCTGAAGAAGATCGGCGTCGTCGGCGCTGGTTTCATGGGCGCCTCGATCGCCTATGTCTCGGCTGCTGCTGGTCTCGAGGTGGCGCTCATCGATCGCGATATGGACGCGGCGAACAAGGGCAAGGCAACAGGCGAGGGCCTCGCTAAGGAATCGGTCGGTAAGGGCCGGCTGACGCAGGATGAAGCGGCCGCGATCCTCGCCCGCATCACGCCCTCCGCCGATTACGCCGATCTCAAGGATGCCGGCCTCGTTATCGAAGCCGTCTTCGAGGATCGGGACGTTAAGAAAGCGGTCATTGAGGCCGTGGAGGAAGTGCTCCCTGATGGAGCGATCTTCGCCTCCAACACCTCGACGCTGCCGATCTCCGGTCTCGCCAAGAACTCGAAGCGCCCCGCCGATTTCATCGGCATCCACTTCTTCTCGCCGGTCGAGAAGATGATGCTGACCGAGGTCATCCTCGGCAAGGAAACCGGCGACAAGGCGCTCGCCGTGGCGCTCGATTATGTCGCTGCGATCAAGAAGACGCCGATCGTCGTCAACGATACCCGCGGTTTCTTCGTCAACCGCTGCGTCCTGCGCTACATGTCGGAAAGCTACGACATGCTGATCGAGGGTGTACCTCCGGCGATGATCGAGAATGCCGCCAAGATGGCGGGCATGCCTGTTGGACCGCTGGCGCTGAACGACGAAGTGGCGATCGACCTGTCGCTGAAGATCCTCAAGGCCACCGTCGCCGATCTCGGTGACAAGGCGATCGACCCGCGCCACATGGAGCTCGTCTCCCGCATGGTCGAGAAGGAAGGCCGCTTCGGCCGCAAGAACGCCAAGGGCTTCTACGACTACCCGCCGAAGCCCGCCAAGAAGTCGCTCTGGCCGGAATTGAAGAGCTTCTATCCGCAGAAGAAGGCCGATGATCTCGATATCGAGGTGCTGAAGCAGCGCTTCCTCGTTACCATCGCGCTGGAAGCCGCCCGCACGGTCGAGGAAGGCATCGTCACCGATCCGCGCGAGGCAGATGTCGGCTCCATCCTCGGCTTCGGCTTTGCGCCCTATACCGGCGGCGCTCTGAGCTATATCGACGGCATGGGCGCCAAGGCCTTCGTCGAACTGGCGGAAAAACTGGCCGTCAGCTACGGCCCCCATTTCAAGCCGACACCGCTGCTGAAGGACATGGCCGCCAAGGGTGAGACCTTCTATGGCCGGTTTGATCCCTATCGCGGAGAGAAGGAGGCGGCGTAAGCCGCCTCATCGGCAGAGAGGCGACAGGCACCGCCCAAAACGTCGTCATGCTCGGGCTTGTCCCGAGCATCTGCAAAGGGTGACACAGGGTACAACGGCTGACGTAGGGCCTCTTTAGATCCTCGGCACAAGGCCGAGGATGACGACCTTCGTGGCCGTCCTCAAGCGATCGCCGTAATCTCCAGCTCCTGATCGCCCACCATCGCGAGATCACCAACAGCCTTGCCCATCAACCCTCGCGCCACAGGCGAGACAAACGAAATCGACCCAGCCTTGGGATCGGCCTCGTCCTCGCCGACGATGCGATACGTCTGCACCCGGCCGTCATCGCGGCTAAAGGTCACCTTGCTGCCGAAGGCGACGATGTCAGTGGAGGCGGGAGCGGGCATCACCTGCGCGGTGCGCACGCGCTCGGCAAAATAGCGGAAATCGCGCAGCGGAATGGCCGTCTGCCGTCGCTTCTCGTTGACGTCCTCGATCCCCGCGGCGGCTTCCACGCCCTCGCGTGCCACCTGCAGCTGCTCTTCCAGCGCCTTCAGGCCGGCTTCGGTGACGAGGTTCGGGTGCGGCGAGATCGGGCGGTCGGGCAGATGCGTTTCTGCAGCCGTTTCCGCGCTCTCTTCCTTGACGAAAGCGGTACTCAATTCTCAAACTCCATTCAGGCTGGCGCCGTCATCGGGCGCAGGCGGGCGCTTGCTCCGCGCCCATCCCCTCAACCTGCCTGATCGGACCCGAAGCGGTCAACATCGAACTCGGCTTCGTCGGTTTCCTCTTCGTCGTCCATGACCTCGTAGGTCATGCTCTGATCGGCAAGGATCGCCCGGCGGATGATCCGCGGCGCGCTCATGCCGAGCTCGCGTCCGTTGCCATGCAGCGCCCAGCCGATCAGCGCTTCGTCGGAGATGGCGGAGACGCCGCCATTGAGCTCGGGTGACTTCGCCATCGGTAATGCCGCCATCAGCTCGGCCCGGGCGCCGGGCATCGAGCTCGGCTTCAGCGAGGCAAGCGCGCTGGCGCCGAAGGAGGGCACGGAGGGACGGATCTCGGGCCGGATGGCAACGGGATCGATCGACGCCGTCTGGACCGGATCGATCGGTGCTGCGGCTTTCTCGCTGCCCGGCCGGAATGCCGGCAGCGGCACGCTCAGCGAAGCGAGATTGGTGAAGGTTTCAGGAGCAGGCTTTTCCGGCACTGGCGCTGCTGCCAGCATCGGGATCTCGCGCCGGACGCTGCGCGGCGTCGGCACCAGCGCCGTCGCCAGCTTGCTCGGAAGCGTAGCGCTGCTGCCCGTATCCTCGTCGTCCTCGGCCGAGGCGATCTCGACGGTCTTCACGCTCCCGCGCTTCTTGTATTCGGCGACTGCCAGATTATACCCCGGCAACGGCCGTCCATCGGCCGGCACATGCATGGTCTTGCCGCTCGGGAAGATGCGCGCCAGCTCTTGGCGCGACATGCGCGGCCAGGCACGCACCCGGCCGACATCGAGATGCACGAAGGGCGAGCCGGATTTCGGATAATAGCCGACGCCGCCTCCCTGCATCTGCATGGCGATGCCGCGCAGCTTGGAAAGCTGCACGCCCGGAATATAGAAATCCATCGCCTTGCCCAGCATGTGCTGGCTGTTCTTGGCAACACCGGTTAGCCGCGAGCGGGTGCGCAGCATGTTGTTGGTGGCGGGCGAACGGTAGGCGGAAACGATATGGATGTAATCGCGCCCGCCGGCCTTCTGATAGACCTCCCAGACGAGATCGAGCAGCCGCGGATCCATGCGGGCCGGCTCGTTGCGGCGCCAGTCACGCAGGAAGCGGTTGATCTGCGTCAGCCCGCGCTGATCGAACTTGCCGTTGCGCTTGAAGGTGATCGTCGCCTTCTCGCCGGTATGGGTGAAATAGAGTTTCAGCGCTCGGTCTTCGGCCGCCGCGCCAACCTCGGAGCCGAGAAAGGCCGGCACCGCCAGAAACGCAGCCACAAGGGCCCGGGCCGCACGCCGCGCCAGCGCCGAAAGGAAGCCAAGCCCCTCGCGCTCCCCAACCACCCGCGTTTCCGCCGCATATTCCATCATGACCATCTCCGTCTTACGCGGGAACAAAGGCAGCAGAGGTCCGGTGAACGCCTACAATACCGCGCCTTAAGCGGCGATTATGGTCAATAAAGGTTTAACAAGGGGTTGATGGGTGCCTCGGCTCTCCCGCATCTCAAAATGACGGTGCTATGGACGATTCAATTTTTGATCATAGTTCCGCGTGCGCGGACGAAAGATTGCCAAAATCTACCAAGAAATTGATCGCCTGCGTTGCAAGGAAATGGAACCAAATGACACCGGCTGGACGTCATCTCTCGACCAATATTCGAAGCGCCTGCATGGCGGCTGTCATAAGTCTCAGCTCGCTCTTTGTGGTAAATTCCGCGACTGCCTGCATGAGCGTCGCACGCCTTGCGCTTAGCGATGTGAAATATGCCGATGTCGTCGTAATCGGCCGCGTAGCCAATTATCGGCTTATTCTCGACCCGGAAGCGAGAGAGCGTAACCGGCAGATGGTCGCTAAGATGAAGCCCTCGAAGCTTCGCGACTCTTTGTCAAACATTTCCGGCTTCATAACCGATTACGCCCGCTTCGAAATTCAGGTTGAAGAAGTGCTCCAGGGTCAGGCACCGGAGATCATCGAAGCCACATGGGATAACTCGACTTTTGGCGAGCCGGAAAAGATGCCGTCCGGACCTTTTGTGATCGCGCTAAGGCGATCTGGTTCAGATCGTCCACCGCTTCGTGGCCCGAGTGCAACCATTGTCCCAAACCTGGAGCCGCAGTTGCTGACGGTATTGCAGGCACCGTGTTCAATGCCGTTCATTTTTGAGTTGGGAGGCGAGCAAGCGCAAGCGCTGCTTGAGACACTGAAGGCCAAATAGGGCCAAGTCGTTCAGCTACAATCACGCCTCACGCCATCACCTCCATCTCCCGATGAAACTCCAGCGACCGCCTGATCCCCTCCTCGAGGCTCACCTTCGGCACCAGCCCGAGCGCTCGCTGCAGCGCCGTATCGCCGCAACGGTAGAACACGCCTTCCGGGCGGCTCGCGGTGCCGCTCACCTTGGGTGACCAGCCGAGTTGGCGGCTGATGCGTTCGGCGAGTTCGATGAAGGAGGTGGCGTCTCCGGTCGAGAGGTTGAGGCTGGTGCCCGAGGTCATGGCGTCCATCGTCTCGATCACGAAGCCGACGCAGTCGGAGATGTGGATGAAGTCGCGGCATTGATGGCCGCTGCCCCAGACGGAGACTTCGGGGGCGCCGCGTTCGCGGATCAGCCGGCGGCAGATGACCGGGAAGGGGTAGGCGAGGTCCTGATCTTCACCATAGCCGCTGAACGGGCGGTAGGCGACGGCGCGGCCGCCGTAGCGCTCGACATAGAGCTTCATCAGGAATTCGCCGGTCAGTTTGGTCCAGCCGTAGCTGAGGTCGGGCACACCGATCGGCCGGTCGAAGGAGATCATGTCTTCGCAGAGGATGGTCTGCGCCTCGAAGGTCTGCAGCGAGACGGGATAGGCGGCACTCGAGCTGAAATAGACGACATTGCCCGGCCGGTTTTCGCCCGCCCAGCGCCAGAGCGCGGCATCGACGGCCAGATCTTCGGCAACCAGCAGCGTCTGGTTCTCCAGCGTCATCCGCCCGCCGACAAGGGCCGCGAGATGGAAGACATAGTCGAAGCGCTCGGTGCTGCGCTCGAAAAAGCTGCGGCAATCCTCCTGCAGGAAAGTGTAGTGGCGGTTGGCGAGCTGCCTCTGCGATGGCGGCAGCGCGCCGGTGCCCGGTTTCATCAGGTCGACGGCAACGACATCAAATCCTTCGGCGAGCAGCCGTTCGCAAAGATGCCGGCCGACAAAGCCGCATCCCCCAGTCACCAATGCACGCGCCATGATCCCTCCTAGGCCGCAAGAAAGGCATTTTCCCCCGTGTAGATCGCGATCATCTTCCGATCCCATTCCTGGCGGGAGGGCGCGATCTTCTTTCCGAAGGCGCGGGCGCCCTCGGTTAGTTTTTCGACAAGACTGTCGTTCTTCACCTTGCCGAGCGCGTCGGCGAGCGAGGCCGCATCGCCGCTCTTGAACACCAGCCCGGCGCCATTCGCCGCGATCTCTTCGGAGATCAGCGCATTGCTGCTGACGATCAGCGGTATCCCGCTCATGATCGCCTCGGCGGCAACCAGGCCATAGGGTTCCGGCATGCGCGACGGCATGATGAAGACGCGCGCCTCGCCGGCGAGCCTGGCGACGGTGGCATCGTCCAGCCAGCCCGGCACCCAGCAATGCGGCAGCGTCTTCTGCATCTCTTCGAGCAGCGGCCCGCGTCCGATCAATGTCGCGGCCTGGCCGGTCATCCGCAGCGCATCACCGAGCGTTCGCACGCCCTTTTCCCAGGTCATGCGGCCGAGAAACATGATGCGCTCGCGCAGCCACGGTTCGGTCGGCTGGCGGGTCAGCGGTTCGGTCGGCGTGCGCAGCGTCTGGAAATGCTTGAGCGGCCCGGGCGTCAGATAGGCTTCCATGTTCTCATGCGCCAGGATCACCTCGATCCGCTCCCAGAAGGCCTCGCCGACACCGGCCTGCGCCAGCGTTCGGCGGAAGCGCCAGAGCTTGTGCAGATAGTTGCGCTTGTCGCAATTGGTGGTCAGGCAGCCGAGAGACATCGGCGTCACGCCGCAGATTTCGCCGCTCTTGTAGTTCAACAGGCCGCCATTCGGGCAGTTGAGAAAGAAGTCATGGGCGGTGATGATGACGCGCGCATTGCTCTGCGACAGCGCGTGGAAGATCGAGGGCGAGAGGATCTGGTTCCAGCCGTGAACATGAACCACCGTCTCGTCGATGGATTCCTTGAGCAGCCCCGAGAGCGCCTCATAGGCCCGCTTGTTGAAATGCCGGTCGAAGATATTGGCGATCGCAGGGCCGTCGCGCAGCGGCTTTTCGCCGAGCGCGATGGTGCGCACATCAAGCCCGTATTCCTTCAGCCCCGCCCCGTCGTCACCAACGAAGAAGGTGCAGTTGACCCCGGCATCGACACAGGCTTCCAGGCATTGGATGGCAACCTTGGTGGCGCCACCCCGGACAACAGAAACGTCATTGACGACAATCAGGCGCATATGTGGAACCAAAGCTTTGCCAGGGGTCCAGGGCGGACCCGTTCGATGAGGATAGAAGATTGTTGCCCGGCTCAATGAGGCGATGGATCGCACGCTATTGCAATTCAGCCTTTTGCATTAGCCTACCATTGCGGGCACCGGCGGCGATCTTTTGTACAACCGCCGCGCTTGCGTTTTCGCGCATGACGACGGCGGTCCGGCAGGCAGGCTCTCCGTGGAGACTTTACTCCGCGGCCGCCCGCTTCTGGCCCGAAATCTGCGTGATGAAGGCGCGAAGTGCCGCCGGGCGCACCGGCTTGTGCTGCACGGAAATCCCGTGGCGTTCGGCTTCCGCCCGGATTTCGAGCGTCCGGTCGGCCGTCAGAAGCAGTGCCGGAAGCTCGGCGCCGAAGCGATGGCGCAGATTAAGGATCGCGGCAATGCCGGTCCCGTCGTCGAGGTGATAGTCGGCGATCACCAGGTCGGGTGTAGGCGCGTGGAAGTCCGCCACTTCGGCGAGTGAAGCCAGCGATTGCACCTCGCAGCCCCAGCCGGAAATCAGAAGCCGCATACCCTCGATAATATTCGGTTCGTTGTCGATGCAGAGGACCTTCAGGCCCCGAAGCGTCTGTGCCTGACGTTCAGTGCTGACGGCCGCAACCGGCGCTGCCCCGAGCTTCGTCGTGTCGAGCGGCATGGCGATGCGGAAATCGGTTCCCTTGCCATGCGTCGAGTGCAGTTCCACCGGATGGTTCAGAACGCGCGCGATGCGATCGACGATGGAAAGCCCGAGCCCGAGCCCGGTCGCGGTCTTGGCGCCTTCGTCGAGGCGGGCGAATTCCTTGAAGACGGTGCGGAATTTCGAGGGCGGAATGCCGATGCCAGAATCCATCACCTGGATCACCACCTTGTCGCCGCGCCGGCGCGCACCGACCAGCACCTTGCCGGTCAGCGTGTACTTGATGGCGTTGGAGACGAGGTTCTGCACCAGGCGGCGCAACAGGTTCGGGTCGGAGCGCACCTTGAGCGTGGTCGGCATCACCACCAGCTTCAGCTTCTTCTCGCGGGCGATCGGCGCGAAATCGGTCTCGATCCGTTGGAGAAGATCCGATAGCGGCACGGTCGTCAGCCGCGGCCGCATCGCGCCGGTATCCAGCCGCGAGATATCGAGCACGGCGCCGAGAATGGTCTCGACGGATTCAAGCGCCGAGTCGATGTTGCGGACGATCGGCCCGTTGTCGGATTGCGCCATGCGCTCGACCAGCGCCGATGAATAGAGCCGCGCGGCATTCAGCGGCTGCAGAATGTCGTGGCCGGCCGCCGCAAAGAAGCGGGTCTTGCCGATATTGGCCTCGTCGGCCGAAGCACGCGCTTCGCCGAGCTCATGGTTGACCCGCGTCAGCTCGGCGGTGCGTTCGGCAACGCGCTGCTCCAGCGTTTCGTTCGCCTGCTTCAGCGCCCTGTCGGCCTCGACGCGCTGGGTAATGTCGGTGAAGGTAGCAACGATGCCCTTGTCCGGCATGGCGTTGGAGCGCACTTCGATGATGCTGTCGCCGCCGCCGAGAACCAGCGAGAACGGCTTGTCGAGCGTCTGGAAGTGGCGAACGGTCTGCGCCAGATCGGCAGCCGGGATGTCGCCGCGCTGGCCGAGAATGGCGACGATCTCCGACAGCGGAAATCCGACCCGGCCGACATCTTCAGGCAGGTCGAGCAGCTGGCGGAAGCGCCGGTTCCAGATCGTCAGCCGGTTGGAACTATCGAAGACGGCGATGCCCTGGTCCATCTGCGACAACGCCGTCTGCAGCATGTCCTGGTTATATTGCAGCGCCTCGCTGGCCTGATCGAGCAGCCAGGCCGTATCCGACGACGCATCCTCGATCTTCTGAAGGATCAGCGACAGCACCAGCCTTGCCGAAGACGAGCCGATGGCGCTGCCGAGCAGCTGTTCGCTGAAATGGATCAGCGCCATGTCGGCCGGCTGGTCGTCTTCCAGCTTGCGGCCGGAGCTTTGCTCGTAGGTGGCAAGCGAGCGTTGCATCCGTTCCTCGCCGAGATAGCGGGCGATGGCGGCCTTCAGATCGCCGACGCTGATCCGCGTTTTCCAGCCGCGCGTCGCAAATTGCGAGCGCGACTGCCGCTTGACGAAGATGCCCGCCTGGATGCGCTCCAGCGGCCTTGCATTGCGCGTCATTGAGCCGACGATGAAGAAAGCCGTGTTGACCAGCAGGCTCATCGTGGTTGCGTTGACGAGAGGGTCGGCATCCGGCGCGGTAAAAACCGTCGTGCCGGGAAACAGGAAACCCAGGAACCCGCTGGCGATATAGGAATAATCAGGCCCGCCGAGCGACGGCAGGAACAGCAGATAGAACCAGATGACGAAGCCGGAGGTCAGCCCAAGGATCGCGCCGCGCGCATTCGCCCGCCGCCATACGAGGCCACCGAACAGCGCCGGCGCGATCTGTCCGATCGCCGCAAAGGAGAGGAGGCCGATCGAGGCGAGGCCCGCCGTACTGTCGGTCGAACGATAATAGGCATAGCCGAGCAGCAGGACGGCGAAAATGGCGCTGCGGCGGATGTTGAGCAGCGTCTTGGCAAAGTCGTCGCGCTGGCTGGCGCGCCCGGCGAGCTTCCGCCGCAGGAAGATCGGCATGATGATGTCGTTCGACACCATGATCGACAAAGCCACGGAATCGACGATCACCATCGCGGTTGCCGCCGAGAAGCCGCCGATGAAGGTGATCAGCGACACCACGGGCATTTGCCCGGCAAGCGGCAGCGAGAGCACATAGAGGTCGGCATTGCCGGCGCCGCCGAAGGTCAGCAACCCGCCGATCGCCACCGGCAGCACGAAGAGATTGATAGCGACGAGATAGAGCGGGAACAGGTAGCCCGCGAGCCTCAGCTGCTTGGCCGTCCTGTTTTCGACGACGGTCACATGGAACTGCCGCGGCAGCATGATGATCGCAAAGGCCGAGAGCAGCGTCAGCACGATCCAGCGGCTGATCGGCGTCTGGTAATCCAGCGCCGCGGTCACCAAGGGGTTCGCCGCACTTTTCTCCCAGAGATCCATCGGCCCGTCGAACAGGAACCAGATGACGCAGATGCCGGCTGTGAGAAAGGCGATGAGCTTGACGACGGATTCCATCGAGACGGCGAGGATCAGCCCGTCCTGATGCTCGGTCGCATCCGTGTGGCGGGTGCCGAACATCACCGCGAAACAGGCAAGCATGAGGGTGACGATCAGCGGCAGGTCGAGGAAGTAGAGATTGCCGCTGCCGATGCCGTAATCCTGCGGGTTCACGACAACAGAAACGGTGCTGGAAATCGCCTTCAGCTGCAACGCGATATAGGGAATGACGCCGACCAGCGATATCAGTGCCACGATCGTCGCGACGGTTGAATTTTTCCCGTAGCGCGCCGCGATGAAGTCGGCGACCGACGTCAGCTTCTCGGCTTTGGCAAGCTCGATAATCCGCCGCAGGAGCGGCATGCCGAGCGTGAAGACCACGATCGGTCCGATATAGATCCCGGCAAATTCGAGGCCGTGCTGCGAGGCAAGGCCGACACCGCCGAAATAGGTCCAGGACGTGCAATAGATCGCCAGGCTGAGCGCATAGACAACGGGCCAGCCGCCTTCCTGCGTGCCAAGCCGGCGGCTTTTGCGATCGCCATAGCTCGCGACGGCAAACAGCAGCAGCATGTAGCCGAAGGCAGACGCGATTATGACCCAGCCAGGAAGCATCGATCCTCCACCGGCGAATTGTTCGCCAGGCCCCTTGAGTTTCGGAGATTAGGGGAAATGCCCGCCTTTGGAAATCGGGGCGGTCTAGACCTTAAGTCCAAGACGCCGGAAGAAGTGGTTATTCAAAATTAACAATTGAATAATTATGGCGGACATGTAGCTAATAAAGCACGGACTGTCAGTGAGTGCGCATCAGAGGGAGACAGATCGGATGCTCAACGAATTCAAAGCGTTTATTGCCCGCGGTAATGTCATGGACCTGGCGGTCGGTGTCATTATCGGCGGCGCTTTCGGCGGTATCGTCAAGTCGCTTGTCGACGACATCATCATGCCGATCGTCGGTGCCATCTTCGGCGGCTTCGACTTCTCCAACTATTTCATTGGTCTCTCATCGGCCGTCAACGCTCCGACGCTGGCTGCCGCCCGCGCGCAGGGCGCTGTCTTTGCCTATGGCAATTTCATCACCGTCCTCATCAACTTCCTCATCCTCGCATGGATCATCTTCCTGATGGTCAAGGCCGTAAACATGCTGCGCAAGCAGATCGAGCGTAACGAGGAGAAGGCCGCGGAAGACGCGCCGCCGCCGGCAGACGTGGCGCTGCTGACGGAGATCCGCGATCTTCTGGCCAAGCGTCCGGCCTGATTTCAGCGCCTTTGAGCCCTGCTATCAGGCAGGGCTCAATCCATCACGAAAATCGATGTGACATCACGCATTCTCATTGGGATTTGCGCCGGGTTTTGTTCTATGAAGGCCAAAACCGGAGACCTGCATGTCGATCGTCAATAGCCTCAGCCCGCGCGCCGTCACGGCACCCGAAAGCGGGATCGTCGAAGTCGTCAATTACGCCCGCGGCCGCGAAGGCCTGCTGCCCCTTTGGGTCGGTGAGGGCGATCTTCCGACCCCTGATTTTATCAGCAAGGCGGCGATGGATGCACTGGCGGCCGGTGAGACCTTCTACACCTGGCAGCGCGGCATTCCCGAACTTCGCCAGGCGCTTTCCGACTACTATGGCCGTCATTTCGGTGTGACGCTCTCTCCGGAACATTTCTATGTCACCGGTTCCGGCATGCAGGCGATCCAGATTGCCGTGCAGGCGATGACCTCGCCGGGCGACGAGATCGCCTATCTGACGCCCGCCTGGCCGAATATCGCAGCTGCACTCGAAATCGCCGGCGCCCGTTCGGTGGCCGTCGAGCTTCAGTTCGAAGGCGGCAAATGGGCGGTTGATCTCGACCGGATCGAAGCCGCGATCACGCCGAAGACCAAGGGCCTCTTCGTCAACACACCGTCGAACCCGACGGGCTGGACGGCGACGAAGCAGGATCTGGCACAGATTCTCGAGATCGCCCGCAAGCACGGCCTGTGGATCATGGCCGACGAGATCTATGCCCGCTACTTCTACGCTGGCGGCCGCGCGCCTTCGTTCTTCGACGTCATGGAACCAGGCGACAAGATCTTCTTCGTCAATTCCTTTTCTAAGAACTGGTCGATGACCGGCTGGCGCGTCGGCTGGATCGTCGGCCCGCCGGAAACCGGGCAGGTGCTGGAAAACCTGATCCAGTATTCAACCTCGGGCGTTGCGCAGTTCATGCAGAAGGGCGCCGTCGCAGCGCTCAACCACGGCGATGATTTCGTCGCCGTCAACATTCGCAAGGCCACCGAAGCCCGCGATATCCTCTGCGACGCCCTGATTGCCACCAATCGCGTCGAGACGCTGAAGCCCGATGGCGCTCTCTATGCGTTCCTGAAGATCGACGGTATCACCGACAGCCGCAAGGCCGCGATCGATATCGTCGACAAGACCGGTGTCGGCCTGGCGCCGGGTGCGGCTTTCGGCGCGGGCGGCGAACTCTTCCTGCGCGCCTGTTTCCTGCGTGATCCGGCCCAGGTTCGCACCGCCGCCGAGCGTCTTTGCGACTACATCATGAGCCGCTGAGATCGGAATGCCCGGCGCCATCAGCCGGGCATCTGCCCCGTGTTTGGCCGGTTCGATAAAATTGTAGCGAAAGCCGAAATCGGCCTCTAACCACAGCCGCAAACTTACCCGCCGGAACGGCCCAAAACGGGCCTTTGATAAGAGAATCCGAAAGGTAAAATCCGTCTGATGCCCCTGTGCGACAAAACAGGGAATGCGGGACATGGCAATCTTGGTGACGGGCGGCGCTGGCTATATCGGCAGCCATATGGTCTGGACACTGCTTGAGGCGGGTGAAGAGGTGGTCGTGCTCGATCGCCTATCGACCGGCTTCCGCTGGGCGGTTGCGCCTGCGGCCCGCTTCTATCTCGGCGATGTTGCCGATCCCGATATTCTGCGGACGATCTTCATCGAAAACGACATCGAGGCGATCATCCATTTCGCCGGTTCGGCCGTCGTACCGGTGTCGGTTTCAGATCCGCTCTCCTATTACGATAACAATTCCGGCAAGACGCGCGCGTTGCTCAGCGCGTCTATCGAAGCCGGCGTACGCCATTTCGTCTTCTCATCGACCGCTGCTGTCTATGGACCGCAGCCGAGTTCCGATCCGGTCAAGGAGACCGCCAGCCTCAATCCGGAAAATCCCTACGGCCAGTCGAAGCTGATGACCGAGTTCATGCTGCGCGATGCGGCTGCAGCCTATGACTTCGACTACGTGGCCCTTCGCTATTTCAACGTTGCGGGCGCCGATCCCGAGGGTCGCGCCGGCCAGTCCACCAATGGCGCGACGCATCTGATCAAAGTCGCCTGCGAAGCGGCTCTTGGCAAGCGCGACAGCGTCGCCGTCTATGGCATCGACTATCCAACGCATGATGGCACCGGTGTGCGCGACTACATCCACGTGACCGATCTCGCCGAGGCGCACCTGAAGGCGCTACAGCACCTGCGCAAGGGCAAGGGTTCGTTGGTCGCCAATTGCGGTTACGGCTCGGGCTATTCCGTTCTCGATGTGCTGAACATGGTCACCCGCGTCCACGGCCACTCGTTTAAGATTCACATGGCGCCACGCCGCCCGGGCGATTCCGCCAGCGTCGTTGCCGATGCAACGCTGGCGCGACGCCTGCTCGACTGGGTTCCGAAGCATGACTCGCTGGAAACTATCGTTCGCAGCGCGCTTGATTGGGAATTGGAACTGACCCAGCGCCGCGTCGGCGATCTTCAGGGCATCTACCGCGAACTCGCCGCCGCATCGTTCTGATCGCGCTAACATGATGTTTACCATCTGTCTGAGGATAGAGGGCTAGCTCCGGCGTAAATAAGAAAAAATCAAGCTTTCTCTGGCTGTTTTATGGCCAAGGGAAAAGGGACAATGAAAAGCTTCATCGCTTCGCTACGGCTGCAAAAAGACAACCCGAAGTTCTTGATGGCACAGTTTCAGGCTCTGTCGACACAGATCCCGATTCTCTATGTCCTGCTGATCATCAATTCGTTGGCTGTCGCGATCACCCACATCAAGACCGCGCCGCTCTGGCTGTCGCTCTATATCCCGACCGGCCTCAGTGTCGCCTGCCTGTTCCGCCTCTGCTGGTGGGAGATCAACGGCAAGGAAAACGTCACGCCTGAACGCGCCTACAAGGTGATGCGCGTGACGATCGCCGGCTCCTGCATCCTCACCATCGCCTTCGGCGCCTGGGCCGTCGCGCTCTACAGCTACGGCAATGCCTATCAGCAGGGCCAGATCGCCTACTTCCTCGTTGTAACGGGAATCTCCTGCGTCTTCTGTCTCATGCACCTGCCGGTCGCGGCGATGATCACCACGGTCATCACCTTCACGGCCATGGTGCTGACCTTCCTGTCGTCAGGAAATCCTGTTTTTATCGCCACCGCCGTCAGCGGTCTGTTCCTGATCCTTCCGTTCCTGCGGGTGATCAACAGCTATTTCCAGAATTTCGCCGGTCTCGTGCAGATGACCGAGGAGCTGGAGAAGAAGCAGGCCGAAGCCCATGAGCTGAACCTCGTCAACAGCCGCAACGCACTTCAGGATCAATTGACCGGCCTTGCCAATCGCCGCAGCTTCTTCCTGTCGCTGGAGCGCATTCTGCAAGAGCAGCCAAAGGAGCCGCCGGTTATGGGCATCATCGACCTCGACGGCTTCAAGCCCGTCAACGATATCTTCGGCCATTCGGCGGGCGATCTCGTGCTCAAGGAAACCGCGCGCCGCTTCACCGCGCTTGCCGGCAGCGAGGCTGTGGTTTCCCGTCTCGGCGGCGATGAGTTCGGTATCATCTTTCCACAAGGTATCAGCCGCAGGGCCACCGCCGATCTCGGCCAGGCTCTCTGCTCCTCCGTTCACGAAGCCTTCGAAATTCCCGACGGTTCGGTGCGCGTCTCCGGATCCTGTGGCATTGTCTATCCCGAGGGTGGCGATCTCTCCGCCGAAGATCTCTACGAGAAGGCCGACTTCGCGCTCTATCAGGTGAAGAGCAAGCGCCGCGGCGGCGTCGAATTCTTCTCGGCTGAACATGAGAAGATACTGACCCAGCGCTACCTGATCGAGCTCGAACTGCAGGCCAACGATTTCGCCAGCGAGCTGTCGCTTGAATACCAGCCGATCATCGAGCTCAAGAGCGGCCGCGTCGTCGGCTACGAGGCCTTGGCGCGCTGGGACAGTGCCCGCTTCGGCCGCATCAGCCCGGATGCCTTCATTCCAGCCGCCGAGCGCACGGCTGTCATCGGCCGGATGACCCGCGTGCTGTTCGGTCAGGCGCTCGACGCGCTGAAGCAGATCCCCGAGCATCTGCGCCTGTCGTTCAACCTTTCGGCCCGCGATATCTGCGACCACGAGACGTCGATGGCTCTCCTGGCCATGATCCATCGCTCCGGCGTCGATCCCAAGCGTATCGAGTTCGAGATCACCGAGACCGCGCTGCTTTCCGATTTCGACACGGCCGACCAGGTGATCGGCGTCCTGCGCGCCGCCGGTATATCGATCGCGCTCGACGATTTCGGCACCGGCTTCTCCAGCCTCAGCCACATCCATCGTCTCGCCTTCGACAAGCTGAAGATCGACAAGGCCTTCGTGATGAATTTCGATCGCGATATCCGTTCGATGAACATCACCCGCTCCGTCGCCAATCTCTGCCAGAACCTCGGCATCGCATCGGTTGCCGAAGGCGTGGAGAGCGAAGAGGTTGCCGACGGTCTTCGGGCGATGGGCGTGCGGCTGGCGCAGGGCTACCATTTCTCGCGACCGCTGAAGCTCGATGCGGCGATCGACTATGCGCTGCAGCGCGACGGCCTGATGATCGGCCAGGAACCTCTACACGCGATGCTGCCTTACTGATCCCACTGGAACGAAGTGCCGCGCCTGTCTATTGATATCTGATCAACAAAGGCGCGGTGACCATGCACAAAACATCCGACCGGGAAGTCTTCATCGAACGGCGCGGCAGCGCGGGCATCATCCGCCTCAACCGTCCCAAGGCGCTGAATAGCCTGACGCTGACCATGGTGCGCATGCTGGACGCGGCGCTCGACGAGTTCGAAGCCGATCCTGCCGTTGCAAGCATCGTCGTCACAGGAGAGGGCGAGCGCGGCTTCTGCGCCGGCGGCGATATCCGCGCTCTCCACCAGAGCGGCCTTGCGGGCTCAGAGGAGGCTGAAACCTTCTGGCGTGAGGAATTCGCGCTCAACCATCGCATCGCCAATTTCACCAAGCCCTACATCGCGGTCATGGACGGTATCACCATGGGCGGCGGCGTCGGTCTTTCGGCGCATGGCCGCCACCGGGTTGTAACCGAGCGCACGCGGCTTGCCATGCCGGAAACCGGGATCGGCTATTTTCCGGATGTCGGCGCCACCTGGCTGCTGCCGCGCATGCCCGGCGAAACCGGCACCTGGGCAGGGCTGACCGGCCTGGAAATGAATGCCACGGACGCGCTCTATGCCGGGCTTGCCGACGTCAAGATTGCCTCCGCCCGCTTGCCCGAGATGATCGATGCGCTGGCCCGCATGCCAGTCGGATCGTCGTCGACCACCGTCGATGCCATGCTGAAACATCTCGCCAATCATCCCCATGCCGGCCATCTGGAGCACAACCGGGCGATCATCGACCGCGCTTTCCGCTTCGACAGCGTCGAGGACATTCTGGCGGCACTGGAGGCAGAGGATGGAGCCTTCGCCGCCGAGACGCGCACCGTCATCGCCAAACGCTCGCCGACCAGCCTGAAGCTGACGCTGCGTCTGCTGCGGGCGGGCAGGGCGAGCGCCAGCCTGGCAGAATGTCTGAACCGGGAACTGGCTGCCTGCATGCAGATCCTGAAGACGCCCGACTTCTATGAGGGCGTCCGCGCCGCCGTCATCGACAAGGATCGCAATCCGAAATGGAAACCGGCGGATGTCTCGGCGGTCGGCCCTGAAGCCCTCGCGCCGTTTTTCGGCCGCGTCGAGCCCTTGGCCCTTTAGCGCCACATGCCGCGCATGCGTGCGCCGACATCGATCCGCACCTGGCGCGCCTGCTGGCTGGCCGCCGTTTCGGCCTTCGCTTGCTGCCAACCGCAGACCTCGAAGAATTGCAGCAGCGTTGCCGGGATGAAGCGGGTGCGGGAGGCATAGACATGCCGGTCACCCTGCGCATTCTGTCCGTGGGTGAAGAAGCGCTGCGGCACGACGAGATCGAGATTGTCCTTGGCCCGCGTCATCGCGACGTAAAGCAGCCGCCGTTCTTCCTCGATCTCCGCACTGCTGCCGACTGCCAGATCGGATGGTATGCAGCCATCCACGACGTTCAGCATGAACACCTTGGTCCATTCCTGCCCCTTGGCCGAATGGATGGTGGAAAGGATCAGGTAATCCTCGTCGAGCAGCGGCACGCCGGCCTGGTCGCTGGTCGCATCCGGCGGATCGAGCGTCAGTTCCGTCAGGAAGCGCTCGCGGGAAGGATAACCCGCTGCAATCTGCTCGAGCTGCAGCAGGTCGGCTTGACGCGTCGAGGCATCCTCGTGCAGCCGTTCCAGATGCGGCTGATACCATTCGCGCACCAGCCCGATCTCGGCCGGCCAGCCGGCCTTGCCAGTCTTCAGCTCCTGCATGACGGACACGAAAGCCGTCCAATCGTTGCCCGAGCGCGGCGGTGCGGCCAGTTCGGCAAGCGCCTGGATCGGGCTCGGATCGGCGGCCATGTGATCAAGCGTCTTTTGCGCCGTCGAGGGGCCGACGCCCGGCAGGATCTGCATCAGCCGGAAACCGGCTACGCGGTCGCGCGGATTGAGCGCAAAGCGCAATGCCGCCAGCATGTCCTTGACATGCGCGCTATCCAAAAACTTCAGCCCGCCGAACTTGACGAAGGGAATGTTGCGCCGGGTGAGTTCCACCTCCAGCGCGCCGCTGTGATGCGAGGCGCGAAACAGCACCGCCTGGCTCTTCAGCTTGACGCCTTCCTCGCGGTTCTCCAGCACCTTGTCAGCGACGAAGCGCGCCTGATCGGCCTCGTCGCGAACGGTCACCAGGCGCGGCCGCTCGGCCGATTGCCGCTCCGTCCAGAGGTTCTTGGTGAAACGCTCAGAGGCAAGGTCGATGACGGCATTGGCGGCCGCCAGGATCGGCTGCGTCGAGCGGTAATTGCGGTCGAGCGTGACGATATTGGCGGCAGGCGTAAACGAAGCCGGGAAGTCGAGAATGTTGCGTACCGTCGAGGCGCGGAAGGAATAGATCGACTGCGCATCGTCGCCGACGACGGTCAGTCCCTGTCCGCCCGGCTTCAGCGCCAGCAGAATGGAGGATTGCAGCCGGTTGGTGTCCTGATACTCGTCGACCAGAACATGGTCGAAGCGGCTGCCGATATCCTCGGCGATCATTGGCTCTGCCACCATCTGCGCCCAGTAGAGCAGCAGGTCGTCGTAATCGAGCACGTTCTGCGCCTGCTTGGCCTCGACATAGGCGCCGAAGAGATCGCGCAGCTGGTTCTCCCAGGTGGCGCACCAGGGAAAGGCATCGCGCAGCACCAGTGGCAGCTCACCCTCCGAATTGACCACCCGCGAATAGATCGCCAGGCACGTCCCCTTGGTCGGGAATCGGTTCTCGGTCTTCGAGAAGCCGAGATCGTGCCGGATGATGTTCATCAGATCGGCGCTGTCTTCCCGGTCGTGGATGGTGAAGGCCGGATCGACACCGATCTGATCGGCATAGTCGCGCAACAGCCGCGCGCCGATACCGTGAAACGTGCCGCTCCAGGCGAGCGCATCGGCCATGATGCCGGAATTGGCGCCGAGCACTTCGGCGCAAATGCGCTCGACGCGCCGCGCCATCTCGGAGGCCGCCCGGCGCGAGAAGGTCATCAGCAGGATGCGGCGCGGATCGGCGCCTTTGACGATCAGATGCGCGACACGGTGCGCCAGCGTGTTGGTCTTGCCGGAACCGGCGCCGGCAATGACCAGCAGCGGTCCCGCGACATGGCTCCCCTCGGTGAGGGTTCCATGCTCCACGGCCATGCGCTGTTGCGGGTTGAGCTTCTCGAGATACATCCAGCCGTCCGGTTGGCGCCCGCGCGGCAGAGCGGCACGGACAAATAAGACGTTCCTTGAATGTTCTTGATAGTGATTCCTGTCAAGCGCGCGTCAGTAGACGAAGTCGGAAACCACTTCCTGGCGCGTCAGCTTCAGCGTCCTGTCCGGCTGCAGGATATAGGTCTCCTGCACCTTCTGACCGCTGGAATTGTAGAAGCTGTTATAGACATAGCTGCCGGGCGGCGATTTCGTCAGCTTGGAGCGGGCAGGGCCGCCATAGGTGAGGCTGCCGGGGATAGGCGTCGGCCCGGCGCCACTATCGGCAGCGCCGCAGGCCACCAGCATGGCGGCGGCGGTGAAAACCGGAACGATGACCTTGAACATGAGAGTTGCCCCCTTCGACCCCTTCATTGATATGCGCCAAAGATCCGCTTCGCCAAGTAGAGAGCTTCGAAATTTGCGCGGGGGAAGGGCGGCGCGTTACTTCGGCTCCGGCTGCTGGATCGTTTTCGGCGGCGTGTCATCGTTGCTGCCGCCCTGCTCGAAGGGCTTGATGACGAGAATACTGAGAACGGATGCCACCATGAGCGCGACGATGATCAGCATCAGTGTTTTCATGATTAATTCTACTTCGTCCGGCCACGTTGTTCTCAACCCTATTGAACAGACCGGCTGCCCGAAAAGTTCCGGCAAGTGCGCGTGAAATCGTGCGAAGAAAAGCGGGGAACCAAAGCCGCCCTTCAAGGGTTGATTGGGCGGATTTCAACGCTGGAGAGAGTCATGAGGACGTTTATCCGTATGGGGGTTCCAGCCCTTTTCATTGCCTCCGCCGCATTTGCCATTCCCGCAGCCGCCTCTCTGGAAACCGATGTCGATTATTACTCGGCTCTGCCGCAGGATCAGATCGCGCTCAACGAATATACCAGCACCGTCGCCTGCCAGCCGGCCGAGGCGCATTACATGCCGTCCTTCATCCGCGCACCTGATGGCACGATCATGGGCGTCGGCTATGTGGAAGTCGAAAGCCAGAGCGATACCGGCTGCTGAAAGCGTGAAATACCCGAAGTATTTCCGCAAATTATCTCTGTTCGAGGCTCGTCTGCATAAGCAGAGGGTGACGAGCCTCTGACCATCATCATGATGGCTGCGGATGTTTTATTGTTGGCCTGCGCCGGCACGCAACGTCAATACTTGGGCTATCCAGCCCGTCCTTCACCGTTGGTTAAATGAAAATAAACAGCCGTCCCGTTCCGGCACGCAGCCGTCAGGGTCGCTGTTTCCCGCTGAAGCCGCCGCTGGTCAGTGAAGCCTGAGCTTCGCCTCTTCGGCCGCCGCCACAAACTCCAGCCGCGCCTCTTCCGCCGTCTTGCGGCCATCGAGTGCTGCACGGCAGGTGCTGCGGGCTTTCAGATAGCGCAGACCGCGCGCCGCGGGCCAGAGATCGGCAAGGCACTTCAATGCATCGAACGGACCGTTGACGGTACGGGCATCGGTATCCTCGAAGCCGACCTTGACCGGACTATCCCATCTGTCAGTTGCCATAGGCGTATTCCTCCAGTGTTTACGCCAAACGCGCACAACGCCCCTCGTGTTCCTCCCGAAAGGCTCGTGCTGAGAGTATATTAGCGGGTTATTCATTGGTCGCAATGGGGGATTTGAACTGAACTTGGCCAGATCGGCCATCTCACATTGGAGGAGATGCCGAGGGCGAACGTGTGGCCTTGCTCCGTGCGGGAATTGTGGCCCGGCAAAAGCCGGGCCCCCGGATCCTAGAAGACAGCTAGGTATTTCAGTAGCGACACGATACCGATGATGATCACGATAATCTGCACGATCTGCCGTGTGCGGCCATCGATCGGCAGGCGTTGAACCAAGTACAATACGAGAATGATGACGAGAAACGTGATCAGAATACCGATCAGTATCGAAGCACCCATTTATCCCCACTCCTATCCAAAAAGCCTTTCGGCGACAGGGATTTAACTATGGGGCAACAAGTCAAAGAAAAGGGGGAGGTCTGAAACTTGATAAATTGCTCTGTTGGAGCGGTACCGCCATTCATGTTGGCGACGGCACATTCCAGGTGACCGTGCGGGATCGGCGTAAGCGGGGGGCGTGAATTAACTGAAGAAAAACTGGTGCTGCCGAGTGGGATTGAACCACCGACCTCACCCTTACCAAGGTCGCGTTTATCGCTCTGCATCATGCTGTTTTCCTTGTTCTTTTCTGCTTTACGCTTTTGCCACCCCCGGATTTCCCCCAAGAGATAGCATTGATCGTGTCCGCCAGATTGGAGACGTTCACATGCGCGTAGCGCAGCACCATCTTCTCCGTCTTCCAGCCGCCGAGCTTCTGGAGCGCCAGCAAGTCGCGGTTGGCGGCGTAGTGCCACGTCGCCCAGGTGTGCCTGCAATCGTGAGGCGTAAAGTTCACAATGCCGGCGCGGCGACAGGCGCCCTTGAATGCGGTCTTGATCTGACCACCGCCTTCGTCATCCCCTTTCACCTCGTAAGGCTGTCCATCTGGCCGACGGAAGACGGCGCCGTCGCGATGTTTGATATTGGCGAGAGCGACGACGAGAGAAGGATGAAGGCTAACGCCTCGGTCGGTGCCGTTCTTCGTATCAATGAACTGGACGTGGGCGCGGCTGAGATCGACGTCGCGCCAGTTTAGATAGAGCGCTTCCGACATTCGGGCGCCCGTCAGCAACAAGAACATGACTAGCGGCTTGAGGTGCGGAGAACAATTCTGGACGAGCTTGTCGGCTTCTTCCTTGGTCAGCCAGCGAATGCGACCTTTCGGCTGTTTCGGTCGCTCAATGAGAGGCCGCTCGCACATCTTGCGACTTGCGGCGAAATGCATGATCGCCGAAATCGGCGTGTAAACTTGCCGGTTGCGGGTTGCGGGTCCCGCCTTCGGATAGAGCTTGGCCGCCGCCTGGTCGATCGCGATCTGGTCGATATCGGCAAGCGGCGTCATTCCAAAATGCTTGGCTACCCTATCGACGTATCGGGCAGAGTTGCCAGCATCGAGATACATCACGCTGGCTTCAAGAAACGTCGCTGTCTTTCGGATGCCATGGATACGACGGTCGAGGATCTCGCTTTCCCTGCGGATGCGGATTTCTTCCGCCCTTTTCCGGTCGTCAGTGCCTGTAGTTTCGTCAACAGTGACGCCTCGGATGGTGCCGCGGATGTAGAAGTTAGGGCTTCCGTGCCGGCCTGGCGGGATGAGTTTGAGTGGCATGAAAGAGACTCCACCAGCGCTTGATAATCAGCGTCTGTAAACACCTTGCGCCTTCCCACCTGCCGGTAGAAGGGCTTGTCCTTGATTATGTCCTGAAGCGTGCGCTTGGACACATGCAGTGCCTCGGCAACGCTATCCATGGTGTGAAGCTTCGAGAGCGCCATTCACTTCCTCCTGCAGAGTGTTCAAGGCCTTGAGCGTGAAATCCATCGCCTGGATCGAGACCAGCAGAAACGCGTTGGCGTCTTCTTTCGGGTCCGGCGTCATGCTTAGCCCGTTTGCCATCAGCTGAATCGCGTGGATGTAGCTTCGAGCGGTATGCATGTCGTCGATGCTGTCAATCACAATGCCCTTATCGATACCGCTTGCATCTAAATTGGCATTGGCGTTAATCTGTTTGCGCATTTCGGCATTCTCCTAGACAGAATGTTGATCTCAAAGGGAGACGCGGGTCCTAAGCCGCTTCTCCCTTTTTCATTTCGAGTGGATCAAATAGTGCGCGCTCAAGTTGGACGCATTCATCGACCTGTGGTTCTTTTCTGCCTCTTCCTTGATCCGTGCCTTGAGCCCCTCCGAAAATCGGATCAGGAGGCGTTCGGCAGTGCGAGATGTCATAAGAATTCCTCCGTGACGCACCGTGCGTCTATCAGATATAGCGCACGGTGAGGCATTGATGTCAAGGTGATTGTGCGTCATAGGTGCGTCATGGCCCGAGAAGATCCTCATTTCAGACTGCGCATTCCTGAAACGCTTAAGGCTCGCATCGAGGCTGCGGCGAATGCCGGACACAGGTCTATCAACGCAGAGATCCTGAAGCGTCTTCAGGATACGCTCGATTATGACGAGCATCTGTCGCGGCATGCCGAAGCACCCGAACCGAGTGAGGGGGACTATGGGCTCTCGTATGGCGATCACCTGAGGTCGCACCCGACACCCGGCGTCTCGATCATGAGCACGCTCGGCACCATCCTCGACGAGGTGAGGGCGCTGCGGGGTATGTCGATCGCCGAGATTCACCACCTCGACGACGGACGCCGCCAGGTCGAACTGCTGCCGGCAAATGGCGATGACGATGACGTGGTATCGCCAGATCCGGAGACGTTTCCAAAGCCCGGTGACGACGGATATGACGAGGCGCTGCTCGACAAGGTGCGTTCGATCGCCTCTCGCTACGGCTACGGCCTGGTGAGGCGCGAAGCCGCCGAGGGCGAACGTTGGGACTGGAGCAAGATCGAAACTCCGCCGCCAGCAGTAAAGAAAGCGGGGCAATCCAAGACGCCAGCGAAAAAGAAGGCCTGACCTGCACTCGCCCCTCACACCCCCTTTGCACCAGCAAAAACCCTCCAACTATCGCAATCGACGGGATTGCGTCTATCAAGGTGCTCGAAAGTGACGGATTTGGGTAAGAACGAAGAGAAGGTGAGAAATCGGATCAGCGAGGGTCCAGCAATCACCCACGAAACGTGGTTTGCTCTTGCCTTGTCGTCAATGATCATAGCCGTCATCGTAGCTTCAATTGCCGCTCTGTGGGTGATCGATTCAGGCGATAATGCATCCATGGTTCAAAAGGCCCAGGCCTTCACACCATTCGGCGGAGCGCTCTTAGCGCTGGTCACGTTCTTTACCGTGGCTTGGCGAGGTGTCCTAAATACCCAGCAACTTGAACAACAGCGCCAGCAGCTTGAGCAGCAGCGGCTTCAGGTCAGCCAACAGATCAGAAACAACGATGCCAACGACGAGGCTAACCTAGCTAAGCTCCTTCAAGAGGGTGCGAAAATGCTGGGCGATAAGGAACGTGAAGCGCAGGCGTTGGGCGGAATAGCGACCCTTGAGATCCTCATACTCGATGAACGACGGAAGTTTTCATTGCAAGCGATGAACCTTCTGGCAGACTTTTACCTGCGCCATGTTCGCACTAAGAGCTTGCGAAATGCCTGTCTTGCAGCTCGCCGGACGTTGGCAAAAGGGCTTCACATCGGTCTTCAATCCGAAATCGAAGCAGTTTTTGAGTCCGATGATCCCAATTATGAGTGGGAGGGAGCAAGAGGCTTTGCGTCACACAAGTACGTCGGAGGTAAGATAAGCAATTTTACTTTGAAGAATATTGATGACTTCGCCCGGTTCATCGATGTGAACTGCAAGTACGCGTCCCTCTTGGAACGCGATTACTACTATAAGTGCTCGATATCGCATTGCAGTTTCGATAAATTTTCTGCCAAGACATTCGCCACCTCAAAAATTGAGCTTTGTGACTTCAGTGGGACGCGATTTATCGGCGCGCCAACGGCGGAGTTGGAGATGCTGAATTGCTATTATGTGAAGGGCACCCCGCCGACCGGGCAAGATTTGGAGGCCTGGCTGGCAAAGCTGCAGGAAGTCGACAAGCCACAATGGTGGCGAAACAGTTACACAATGACCAGGCCAAGTGATCTTGCGGCATTTGATTTGACGGAGTAGCCCAGTCGATCGACATCAAGGCGGCTCGCGAGGCGGCTCGTATCAAGGGTGTTTGAGTTGCCTGCGTCTGAGCAAGAGATGAGCCGCGCTAGGTCGGCTGAAAGCGATCAGATCTATGTCGAAGACGAGTCATCGGAGCGATTATTGCGAGCTATGGTGAGAAACGATCCGGGGAAACGTGGCGAGCTCGCCTAGTGAAAGCGATCGGCTGGCAATTTCAACCCGAATCGTGGTCGATATTCTTTGTGATTCCTTGCGGTGCGCGACGACTTACGTTGCTCGAACCTTGCAATCCCGCACTTTTCCCGCACAAAATACAGCATTAACAATGTCTTAACGCCGCCGCAGTAACAGGCTGATTTTCAACAATATTTTGCTGTGGAAAACGAAAAACGGCCTAGTCCCAATACGTTGGGAATATCTTGCGGTCCACAGCTTCCACAAATTTGCGGATTGATTTCAGTTTCGCATCACCCTCATATTCGGGGTGTTCTGTCGCAGGTGTGACAGGATGATACGAAAAAGGCCGGGGTTGCCGCCCCGTGTTGGTTTCCACGCAGAACTGAGCCGGTTAGGCGCATAATTTCCATTGAGAATTGAGCCATGTGAACCTTCCCCCAATGCGGCGAGCGGCGGGGGCAACGGAGTGATCCACATGGGACTTTTAAACATCATCCGCCGGATGGCGTTG